>NZ_QDFT01000042.1 GCF_003075375.1 Microbacterium testaceum
CTCCGCGGCCCGGTCGGCCCGCCCGGGCCGAGCCGGTGCGCCCGGCCGGGGCGCGTCAGGCCAGCGCGGAGAGCAGCGCGGCGACGGTCTCTTCGGGACGGTCGCGGTGGGGGGAGTGCCCGGCCCCGGTGATCACGCTCATCGACACCGCGGGGTTCTGCAGCACCTCTGACGCCAATTGGCCGGTGAAGATCGAGTGCACCGCCGGGTCGGCGCCCAGCACGTGCGTGGGGACGGTGAGCGCGGCGGCCTGGGCGCGGACGTCCCACGGCTCGTTCTGCGCGGACGTCTGCTCGATCGCCCACCGGCTGGCCCGCCGCGTAGCGCGGGCCTTGAGCTCGACATCGAGCGGATGCCACTCGGGATGCTCCGCGCGGACGGCCTCGACCGTCGGGTCGGCGAAGGACTGCTCCTGGCTCACCCGCACGATGTCGCGGTCCTCGGCCGACAGCGCGATCGCGGGATCGACCAGGACGAGGCGGCGGGTCCATCCGGGGTGCTCGGCCGCGGCGACCGTGGCCGCCGCTCCGCCGAGGGAGTGGCCGACGACCGCGTCCCACGCGCCGCCGTCGACGGGGGCGGTGGCGGCCAGATCGGCCGCGTACGCCGCGATCGAGTAGTCCAGGGCGCGGGGCGCATCGCCGTGACCGCGCAGGTCCACGGCCACGGCGTGCCACCCGGCGTCGGCGAGGGCGGTGCCGAAACGCCACATGAGCGCGCCGTCGGAGCCGAGGCCGTGGACGAGGAGCACGCGCGGGGCGTCGGCGGCGCCCCACGACAGGCGGGGGAGGGTCAGGGGTGCGGGCATGGCATCCATTGTGCTGTCCCGGATGACGACCGACCGCGTCGGACCCGCCCCGGCGTCACGGAACGACACCAGAATGGATGCCATGATCTCGACCGAGATGGCCCTGGCCCTGCGCGAGGCGGGGCTGGTGTGGCATCCGCGCTCCGGCGACCGGTTCCAGCTCGACGAGCCCGAGTTCGAGGCCGACGTGTTCACCGTCAGCGACATGACGATCGAGCCGCGCGACTACCCGACGGGACGCATCCTCGCCTTCAACGGCACGACCGAGTGGGCGCTGGACTCGGTGGCGACCGAGGACGCGCTGTGGCTGCCGTCGGAATCCCAGCTGCGCGAGCTGCTGCGCTCGACCTTCCGCTCGCTGCGCCGGCTGTCGGACACGTACGAGGTCGAGATCTCGGTCGGCGGTTCCACCCTGGTCTTCGATCACCCCGCGCCCGCCGACGCCTACGCCCTCGCCGTGCTCGAGCTGCTGCGCCGCACGCACTGAGCCGCTCCCGATCCCGGGATGCCGGCCCTGAGGCGCCTGAGAAGTCGGCGCTCAGGTGACGGTCGGGACGGGTTCGGTGTCGGGGATGGGACTGGCGTCGCGGTGACGCAGGTCGGGAAAGCCGCGCACGAACACGGCCGACACGATGAAGCCGGCGACGGCGAAACCCGCCGCGGCGACGTACGCGCCCGTCGGGCCGACGCCGTCGACGAGGAACCCGGCCACCGCCGACCCCGCCGCCGCACCGATGAGCTGCCCGGTGCCGATCCACCCGTAGGCCTCGGCCGTCTCGCTGAAGCGGACGCTGGCGCTGGTCATCGCGAACATCACCGCGAGGGCCGGGGCGATGCCCGCCCCCGCCACGAGCAGTGTCGCCCCGAGCCACCAGGCGTTGAGCGAGACGATGGTCAGCGAGAGGCCGAGGGCGACGATCGCGAAACGGCGGGCCATCGCCCACGGCCCGATGGGGATGTGCCCGAACGACAGACCGCCCGCGAGGCTGCCCACGGCGAAGACCGCCAGGACGAGTCCGGCCTCGAGGCCGCCGTGGTCGAAGGTCGCCACGACGCCGGCCTCGACCGCGGCGCAGGCCCCGATGAGCAGGAACCCGGTCGCGGTGGCGAGGATCACCGGCGGTTTGGTGAGGACCTTGCCGAGGCCGCGGCGACTGCGGGGGATGCGCACGCGGCCGACCTCGGGGCTGAGGATGAACCACGCGCCGCCGCCGATGAGGATCACGACCACCAGCAGCAGGCCGGGCACGGTGCCGATCTGCGTCGCCACCAGGGTGATGAGCACGGGGGCGAGCACCCAGATGATCTCTTGCAGCGAGGCGTCGAGCGAGTACAGCGGCGTCAACTGCTTGGAGGGGACCATCTTGGGGTAGATGGTGCGCACGGCCGACTGCACCGGAGGGGTCGACAGGCCCGCGATGAGGCCCAGTGCCATGTAGAGGGGAAGGGGCAGCTCGATGAGCGCGAGGGCGGCGATGGCGGCGGCGCACACGAGCAGGGTGACCGTGAGCACCCGGCGCATGCCCCAGCGACCCATCCAGCGGCTCGTCACGGGACCCGCGACGGCCTGGCCGATGCTCGTCGCCGCGAGCACGAGGCCGGCCGCGCCGTAGGAGCCGGTGACGTGCTCGATGTGGAGCAGGATGGCCAGGCTCGTCATGCCGTTGGGGAAGCGCGCCGTCAACTGCGCGGCGATGATGCGCCCCACGCCGGGGGTTCGAAGGAGTTCGCGGTAGGCGGCCACCGGACAACGCTACAGCCGTCCTCCGACATCCGCCGAGGAGGGGAGAGGGACCCCGGGCGGCGACACGCCGCGACACGCCGGAGCGCCGTTTCCACCGCCTGTGCGATGTCGGAACCCCCGTCTAGCGTCCGATCTGTGGACAGACGGGGGCGCGACGCGTCAGAACCGCGGAATCGCGGCTGTTAACAGCGCTCGTGAAGGGGGAGGATCTGTGGATGAAATCGTGGACAACCTGTGTTGTACATGGGGAGAGACGGTGGAAAATCACACGGATGTAACTACTACCCCTTGTGGTGCCCCCCGATGTCGGCACCCATATGTAGTATTGAGGTCCCGGCGAGCCCTGCCCGCCCGGACGACGATTTTTCAGGGGAAAGAGAGAACGACATGGCGATCACGGTCTACACCAAGCCGTCCTGCGTCCAGTGCACCGCGACCTACCGCGCACTCGACTCGAAGGGCATCGAGTACAACGTGCTCGACCTGTCCGAAGACCCGTCGGCCCTCGAGCAGGTCAAGTCGCTCGGGTACCTGCAGGCTCCCGTCGTCATCACCGACGAGGACCACTGGTCGGGCTTCCGCCCCGACAAGATCGACGAGCTCGCGTCGCGCCTCGCCTGATCCGGCGACGGGCTCACCGACCTCCGTCATGAGCACTGTCGTGTCGGCGACCGAGGCTCCGCTGCTGGTCTACTTCTCGAGCGTGTCCGGTAACACCGCGCGTTTCATCGAGAAGCTCGGCAAACGGGCCGTGCGCATTCCGCTGCGGCCGACCGATCCGCCCCTCCACGTCGACGAACCCTTCGTGCTGGTCACCCCCACCTACGGCGGGGGTGCCGGCCGGGGCGTCGAGAAGGGCGCGGTCCCCAAGCAGGTCATCCGCTTCCTCAACGAGGAGCGGAACCGACGAAACATCCGCGGGGTCATCTCCGCGGGCAACACGAACTTCGGCGATGCCTTCTGCCTCGCCGGCGACATCGTCGCGCGCAAGTGCGCGGTGCCGCATCTATATCGACTCGAAGTCTTCGGCACGCCCGACGACGTCGAGCGGGTCACCGAGGGATTGGAACGATGGTGGAAGTTGAGCTGACCGACGTGGACTTCAAGACGGAGGCGCGCTTCGAGGGCCTGGATTACCACGCCCTGAACGCGATGCTGAACCTGTACGACGCCGACGGCAAGATCCAGTTCGACGCCGACAAGCGCGCCGCGCGCGAGTACTTCCTGCAGCACGTCAACCAGAACACGGTGTTCTTCCACTCGCTCAAGGAGCGCCTCGACTACCTCGTCGAGAAGGAGTACTACGAGCCGACCGTGCTCGCGAAGTACTCGATGGAGTTCATCCAAGAGCTGAACGACCGCGCGTACGGCGCCAAGTTCCGCTTCGAGACGTTCCTCGGGGCGTTCAAGTACTACACGAGCTACACGCTCAAGACCTTCGACGGAAAGCGCTACCTCGAGCGCTTCGAGGACCGCGTCGTCATGACCGCCCTCGCCCTGGCCGACGGCGACCCGCGTCTGGCGGTGCAGCTCGTCGACGAGATCATCTCGGGTCGCTTCCAGCCCGCCACCCCCACGTTCCTCAACGCCGGCAAGGCGCAGCGCGGCGAGCTCGTGTCGTGCTTCCTGCTGCGCATCGAAGACAACATGGAGTCGATCGCCCGCGGCATCAACTCCGCCCTGCAGCTGTCCAAGCGCGGCGGCGGCGTGGCGCTGCTGCTGTCGAACATCCGCGAGTCGGGTGCGCCCATCAAGCAGATCGAGAACCAGTCCTCGGGCATCATCCCCGTCATGAAGCTCCTCGAAGACAGCTTCAGCTACGCCAACCAGCTCGGCGCGCGCCAGGGTGCGGGTGCGGTGTACCTCAACGCCCACCACCCCGACATCCTGCGCTTCCTCGACACCAAGCGCGAGAACGCCGACGAGAAGATCCGCATCAAGACGCTCTCGCTGGGTGTCGTCATCCCCGACATCACGTTCGAGCTCGCCAAGAACGGCGAGGACATGTACCTCTTCTCGCCGTACGACGTCGAGAAGGTCTACAAGAAGCCCTTCGGCGACATCTCGGTGACCGAGAAGTACCGCGAGATGGTCGACGACCCGCGCATCAAGAAGACCAAGATCAACGCGCGCGAGTTCTTCCAGACCCTTGCCGAGATCCAGTTCGAGTCGGGCTACCCGTACATCATGTTCGAGGACACGGTGAACAAGGCCAACCCGATCGCCGGCCGGATCAACATGTCCAACCTGTGCTCCGAGATCCTGCAGGTCAACACGCCGACCACGTACAACGAGGACCTCTCGTACGACGCCATCGGCAAGGACATCTCCTGCAACCTCGGCTCGATGAACATCGCCCTGGCGATGGACGGTCGCGACCTCGGCCTGACGGTCGAGACCGCGATCCGCGCCCTGACCGCGGTCAGCGACCAGAGCCACATCGCCTCGGTCCGCTCGATCGAGGACGGCAACGACCGCTCGCACGCCATCGGCCTCGGCCAGATGAACCTGCACGGTTACCTCGCCCGCGAGCACGTCTACTACGGCTCCGACGAGGGCATCGACTTCACGAACATCTACTTCTACACGGTGCTGTTCCACGCGCTGCGGGCCTCGAACCGCCTCGCGATCGAGCGCGGTACGGCGTTCGATGGCTTCGAGAACTCGACCTACGCCTCGGGCGCATTCTTCGACAAGTACACCGACCAGGTGTGGGAGCCGCAGACCGCCAAGACGAAGGAGCTGTTCGCCGGCATCCAGATCCCCACGCAGGACGATTGGCGCGAGCTCAAGGCCTCGATCCAGGCGCACGGCATCTACAACCAGAACCTGCAGGCGGTGCCCCCGACCGGTTCGATCTCGTACATCAACAACTCGACGAGCTCGATCCACCCGATCGCGTCGAAGATCGAGATCCGCAAAGAGGGCAAGCTCGGTCGCGTCTACTACCCGGCTCCGTTCATGACGAACGAGAACCTCGAGTACTACCAGGACGCCTACGAGATCGGCTACGAGAAGGTCATCGACACGTACGCCGCCGCCACGCAGCACGTGGATCAGGGGCTGTCGCTGACGCTGTTCTTCAAGGACACCGTCACCACGCGCGACATCAACAAGGCCCAGATCTACGCCTGGCGCAAGGGCATCAAGACCATCTACTACATCCGTCTGCGTCAGCTGGCGCTCGAGGGCACCGACATGACCGAGTGCGTCTCGTGCATGCTCTGACCCGCTGACCACCCATCGATCAAGGACACAGGAACGACATGGCTGAGAAGCTGCAGTTGCTGAACCACGTGCAGGCCATCAACTGGAACCGCATCCAGGACGACAAGGACCTCGAGGTCTGGAACCGTCTGGTGAACAACTTCTGGCTGCCCGAGAAGGTGCCGCTGTCCAACGACATCCAGTCGTGGAACACGCTCACCCCCGAGGAGCAGACGCTCACGATGCGCGTGTTCACCGGGCTCACGCTCCTCGACACGATCCAGGGCACGGTCGGCGCCGTCTCGCTCATCCCCGACGCGATCACGCCGCACGAAGAGGCCGTCTACACGAACATCGCGTTCATGGAGTCGGTGCACGCCAAGAGCTACTCGTCGATCTTCTCGACGCTGTGCTCGACCAAAGAGATCGACGAGGCGTTCCGCTGGTCGACCGAGAACGAGTTCCTTCAGAAGAAGGCGCGCATCGTCATGGACTACTACCGTGGCGACGACCCGCTCAAGCGCAAGGTCGCCTCGACCCTGCTGGAGTCGTTCCTGTTCTACTCGGGCTTCTACCTGCCGATGCACTGGTCGAGCCGTGCCAAGCTCACCAACACCGCCGACCTCGTGCGCCTCATCATCCGCGACGAGGCCGTGCACGGGTACTACATCGGCTACAAGTTCCAGCGCGGTCTCGAGACCGTCGACGAGGCGCGTCGTCAGGACATCAAGGACTACACGTTCTCGCTGATGTACGAGCTCTACGACAACGAGGTGGGGTACACCCAGAGCCTCTACGACTCGGTGGGCCTGAGCGAGGACGTCAAGAAGTTCCTGCACTACAACGCCAACAAGGCGCTGATGAACCTCGGCTACGAGGCGATGTTCCCCGCGTCGGTCACGAACGTGAACCCGGCGATCCTGTCGGCCCTGTCGCCGAACGCCGACGAGAACCACGACTTCTTCAGCGGGTCGGGCTCGTCGTACGTGATCGGCAAGGCCGAGGCGACCGAGGACGACGACTGGGACTTCTGAGGCCCTTTCCGACAGCGGCCCCGTGCGAGCGATCGTGCGGGGCCGTCGTCGTTCGTCGTCGCGTCTGCTTATGCCCTAAGGCATTCACCTAATACCTGTAGGCTAGTGGCATGCCCCGCCCCTCGCTCACCCCGCGAACGGTCATCCGCACCGCCGCCGACCTCGCCGACACCCACGGTCTCGACGAGGTCACCCTCTCGGCCGTCGCGCGCGAGCTCGACGTCCGCACGCCCAGCTTGTACGCCCACGTCCGCGACCTGGCGGCGCTCCGCGACGGTGTGACGATCCTCGCCCTCGGCGAGCTCGCCGATCAGGCGGGCGACGCCGTCGCTGGCCGCGCGGGCCGAGACGCCCTGCGCGCTCTCTGCGACGCGCACCGCGACTACGCCCGCTCGCACCCGGGGCGCTGGCAGAGCCTGCAGCGCCGCGCCGGGGACCGAGTCGTCCGCAGTGACGAGGCCGCCCGCTCGAGCCGGGCGCTCGCCGCGGTGCTGCGCGGCTACGGCATCGCCGAGAGCGACCGTGTTCACGCGACCCGGCTGGTCGGGTCGTTCCTCAACGGCTTCCTGCACCTCGAGCACGTGGGTGGCTTCGCGCACAGCGCCCCGCCCGCCGACGCCTCGTGGTCGCTCCTCATCGACCGGCTCGACGACATGCTGACGCGTTGGGACGGAGAGGTCGAGAAGTGATCGAGACGCCCTTCACCCTCGATCTCCTTCGTGGCGGAGCGGAGATCGTCCCCACCGACCGGGGCGTGAGACTGCACCGACTGCCCCTGCCGTATCGCGAGCGCGAAGCCGACGCGCAGTTCGCGATGGTGGAGCGGCAGCCATCCGGCATCCATCTGCGGTTCCGGACGGCGGCGACCACCCTGGCGCTCCGCCTGCACGCCACGCGGGTGTCGTATCGCGGTCTCGACCGCCCCCGCGGCCAGGTCGATGTGCGCGTCGACGACGTGCTCGTGCAGCGATGCCCGCTCGAGGCGGGCGACGCGCTCGAGCTCGATCTCGCCACGGGCGGCGCGACCCCTCGGCCCGGTGAGGACGACGTCGTGACGGTGGGCGCCCTCCGGCCCGCCGAGAAGACCGTCGAGATCTGGCTGCCGCACAACGAGCAGATCGATCTGGTGTCGCTGCACTCCGACGCGCCCGTGACGGCCATCCCCGACCCGCGGCCCGTCTGGGTGCACTACGGCAGTTCGATCAGCCACGGCTCGAACGCTGCCGCCCCCACCGAGATCTGGCCCGTCGTCGCGGCGCGCGCCGCCGGTGTGCAGCTGCACAACCTCGGCTTCGGCGGGAGCGCGATGGTCGACCCCTTCGTGGCGCGGGTGATCCGGGACCGGGATGCCGACGCCATCAGCGTGAAGCTCGGGATCAACGTCGTGAACGCCGACCTGATGCGAGCGCGCGCGTTCGTCTCCGCCGTGCACGGGTTCCTCGACACGATCCGCGAGGGGCACCCGGACACGCCTCTGCTGGTGGTGTCGCCGATCTTGAGCGGCATCCACGAGAAGACTCCCGGACCGGGTGCGTTCGACCCCGAGGCGCTGCGGACGGGGGACGTGCGTTTCGTCGCGACCGGTTCATCCGCCGACGTCGCCCGCGGGGCGCTGACGCTCGAGGTGGTGCGGGATCTGCTCGCGGGAGTCGTTGCCGCGCGGTCGGGCGACCCCGCGCTGCACTACCTCGACGGGCTTCAGCTGTACGGCGTCGACGACGCCGCGTCCCATCCGCTGCCCGACGGCCTGCACCCCGACACGGCGACGCACCGACTGATCGGCGAGCGCTTCGCGGCAGCGGCGTTCGGGACACGCGGTGCGCTCAGGGTCTGAGGCTCAGTCCGGCCACTCTCGCGACTCCAGTCGTTCGAGCAGCACCTCGACCGCCGACCCCTCCATGCCGCGCACCCACCGCTGGGTCGACGACCCCCGTGACGAGACGGTCCGGCCGCGCTCCCCGCGCTCCAGGCGCACCTCCACCTGCCCCGACGAGACGCTGACCCCGCGCAGCACGCCCGCCGCGACCATCGCCGCGAGGGGATCGTGCAGGGCGCAGCGGCGGTCGGCGAAGACGCGCCCGGCGTAGAAGTCCAGGTAGAACGGCAGCATCGCCGCGAGAGCGCGGGGGAGCGCCCCGGCGATCGCATCGAGACGCACCAGGTCGGTGGCATCCATCGTCTGCGACATCGTGACGTCGAGGGGCACCAGGGTGGTGTCCCACTCCTGCGCGAAGACGACGGCCGCGGCCTCGGGATCGTTGTGGATGTTCGCCTCGGCCCACGCCGTGACGTTGCCCGAGTGCGCGAACGCGCCGCCCATCACCACGAGGCGTTCGAAGGCGGCGGCGGCGGGCGTCTCGGCGTACGCGGCGAGGTTGGTGAGCGGACCGAGGGCGAGCACGGTGAGATCGGGATGCCGTGCGGCCAGGTGGTCGATGAGCTCGACGGCGGGGCGCGCATCGTGCACCCGCGCGGCAGCCGCCAGGGCGATCCCGCCGATGCCGTCGTCTCCGTGCACGTGCGGGGCGCCGCCCGCGTACGCTCGGCCGCGGAAGTCGTGCGCACCCACGGCGACCGGGATGTCGTCGACGCCGGCGAGCTCGAACAGCGAGAGGGTGTTGGCGGCGGCGCGGGCGGCATCCGTGTTCCCCGACACCGTCGTGACCCCGACGATCTCGACCGCCGGCTCGGCCAGCAGGTAGGCCAGGGCGAGGGCGTCGTCGATGCCGGTGTCGCAGTCGACGAGGATGGGCCGGCGGCTCACGCGGTCACCGCGTAGGCGTCGAGGCGCTCGAGGGCGGGCTGCGAGGCGTCGTCGGCGACCGCGGCCGCGCCGACCGCGCAGGCGCGCTCCAGGGCGTCGGTCTCGGCGTCGCCGCGCAGCAGCCCGACGACCAGCGCGGCGCAGAACGCGTCGCCCGCGCCGACGGTGTTGCGTACCGTCGCCGTGCGACCGGGGGCGGATGCCACCAGCTCGCCGTGGCGGTACAGCCGCGCCCCCGCGGCGCCCAGCGTGACGCACAGCAGCGGGGCGTCGTGCACCGAGGGCAACTGCGCGTACTCGGTCTCGTTGACGATGACGAGGTCGCACGCGTCGAGCACGTCGCCGGGGAGGGGACGCGCGGGCGCGGCGTTGAGGGCGAAGAAGCCCGCGGTCCGTGCCGCGGCCGAGATCACGGCATCCGACACCTCCAGCTGCGCGAGTACCGCGGCGCCGGGGGCGATGCCGAGGGCGTCCGCGTCGATCGCGGCGTTGGCCCCCGGGCACACGACGATCGAGTTCTCTCCGCTCGCGTCGACCACGATGAGGGCCGTTCCGGTGGCCGCGTCGGTGGTCTGCACGCCCGAGGCGTCGACGCCGATGTCGGCGAGCCGTTCGCGCACACCGCGACCGTCGACGTCGTCGCCGACGCCCCCGATCAGACGCACCTCGGCGCCGAGGCGGGCGGCGGCGACGGCCTGATTCGCGCCCTTGCCGCCCGGGCCGCGGGAAAGGACCCCGTCGGCGACGGTCTCGCCCGCCGCGGGGGCGCGCTCGACGCGCGCGGTGAGGTCGACGTTGATCGCGCCGACGACGGTGAGGGAGGGGGAGTCGATGACACGGTCCTTTCGGTCAGGCGGAGCGACGCCGAAGAGCGGCCGACACGATCGCGACGACCGTTCCGACGGCGACGCCGATGAGCGTCTCGATCACGCGGTCGCGCAGGAGCATCTCGGGCGCCACCGGAGAGGCGAGCGACACCATGAGCAGTGCCAGGGGAGTGATGAAGAGCATCGCGATGCCGTAGTTGCGGCCGACGAACAACTCGGCGCCCGCCTGCAGCACCACGGCGACGACGATGACGAGCCACGGCGGCAGGTGCAGGGCGAGGAGCCCCGCCGCGATGAGCACGCCGAGCAGCGTGCCGACCAGGCGCTGCACGCCGCGGATGAGGCGCGCGGTGACGTGCGCCCCGCCGACGGCGGCGACGGCGCCGACCATCGCCCAGTACCAGTGGGTCCCCACCAGCAGCACGCCGATCACGCCCGCCAGCAGCGCCGCGGTGCCCACGGTCGCGGTCATCTCCCACGCGACCGAACCGATGGGCGGGCGCGCGCGGCGCGGTCGCGCCCACGAGCCGCGGCGGATCAGGACGAACGCGGTGGTCACGAGCAGGCTCCACACCACGCTCGCCCCGCCCACGAGCAGCACCGTCAGGAAGGTCGCGCCGGTCGCCGGGAAGCTCGCGGTGGCACCCGCGGCGAAGACCGTGAAGAGCGCGCCCGGGGGATGCCACTGCGCGCGATACGCGAAGAGGGTGACGAGCGCGGCGATCACCGCCACCACGACGACACTGGCGAGCGCGGGCAGCGCCAGGGCCGACACGGCGGTGCCGACGAGCATCGCGGCGACGAGGATCGCGCCGGCGGTGGCCTGCATGCGCACGCGCGTGCGCGGGGCGTCGGTGCGACCGTACAGTGCGGCGAAGGCGCCGAAGCTGGCGTAGACGCTCAGGTCGAGGCGTCCGACCAGCAGCAGGACCAGGAGCGGGACGCCGACGCTGAGCACCGCCCGCACGGCGACGCGATGATCGCCCCGGTGCGGCCCGACGCGGATGACCCCGGTCCACACGCGCCCCCGGGATTCCGCCACCCCTCCAGCCTACGCGCCGGGTGACGCCGGCCCCGTCGGAGCGCGAGGCCGGACGACGTCAAGGCCGTGGCGAGCGGCATCCGATCTGATGGGGTGGAGGAATGGATGCCGAGCGCGAGAAGCAGCCGATCGAACCCGGGCCCGAGCCCGACACGTCCACCGCGGCCGAGGGCGAGCGGTCGGATCCGACGTTGGACGGGGACGACCAGCCCATCGAGTGACTGCTCGACGTCGAGACGGACGCCGGTGGGGCGCGGGACGGGTGCCTAGGGTGGAGATGCCCACCCCGTCTCGAGGAGGACCGTGTTCCGCACGCCCCTGACCCTGTTCCGCACCCTCGCCATCGCCGAGGCGATCTCGTGGACGCTGCTCATCGGCGGCCTCGTCCTGCGTGCCACGGCGGACCTGCCCGTCGCGGTGTCGATCGGCGGCGGCATCCACGGTTTCGTCTTCCTCGCCTATGGGGCGACGGCCGTCCTCGTCGCGCTGAACCAGCGATGGGGGTTCGGTCCCGCCGCGATCGCGGTCGTGAGCGCGGTCATCCCCTACGCCACGGTGCCGACCGAGATCTGGCTGCACCGCACCGGACGACTGCGCGGCGGGTGGCGCCGGGACCAGACCGACGACCCGCGCGACCGGCGACCGATCGATCGGCTGCTGCGCTTCTTCCTGCGCCGCCCCGCGGTGCTGGCCCTGGCCCTGGCGGCGGCGGTGGCGCTGGTGTTCGTCGTCCTGCTGGTCGTGGGGCCGCCCGGCGGCAAGGGCTGAGCAGCCGGACCGGACCCGAGCTCACCGCGCCTGGATGCGGACGCTCGTCGGGGCGACCCGGCACGTGGCGGTGAAGGTCTGGATCGTGCCCGACACGGTCGCCGTGGCGCGACCGGCGCCGACGTAGGCGAGCGTGCGTCCGGTGGCGTGCAGCGACGCCTCGTCCTGCAGGTACCGGCGTACCGCTCCGCCCAGGCGACCCACGTACGACACGTCGAGCGTGACGCCGGTGATCGGGCCGGTGTTCGACGCCGCGCGCCACGCGATCGAGGCCAGCCCCCCGCCCCGCCCGGTCGCGGTGAGGGTCACGGTTCCGCACTCCTCGCCCCCGACGGTCTCGGTGCGCAGCGGCCGGTCCTCGGGGATCGTGTCGGCGCCGCACAGGGGGATGGCGTGCAACCGGGCGTACGCGCGTCCGTTCGGCGTCACGCTCGAGCAGTCCGCCAGCAGGGGAGCCGACGCGGTGTCGGACGGCGGGTCGAGCCGCACCACGGCGCCCGCCGGGGCGGGGGCGGCGACCAGGCCCGCCGCGAGCGCGAGAGCGCCCAGTACCGCCGCGACCGTGCGCTTCGGCATGCGGACCTCCTCGTCGACGACAGTGACGATACGCCGATCCACGGGGCGCGGGGCGGGTCTTGCGCGAGGCGTCGATGCGCGCGCCCGAGGCCCCCTGCCGAGGCGCCTCAGGGTCGGGTCCCGGCCGGCGCGCCTCAGCGCCGGGTCGAGACCGTGACCGTGAACTTGCGGTCCCGCGCGACCTGGCGCGTGGGGCCCACCAGCCGCTCCAGCGCGGGGCGGTATTGCAGGGCGGAGTTCCACACGGTCCACAGCTCGCCGCCCGGCGCCAGCGCGCGGGCGACGTCGGCGAACATGCGCGGGGCCAGGTGGTCGGTGACCGCGGCACCCGTGTGGAACGGCGGATTCAGCGCGATGAAGGTGGCGGCGGCATCCGGAAACGACGAGAGCACGTCGTCGCGCACCACCCGCACGCGGTCCGCGACCCCGTTGGCCGCGGCGGTCGCGCGCGCCGAGGCGACGGCGACGGCCGACTGATCGCTCGCGGTCACCCGGAGCTCGGGATGCCGCATCGCCAGCGTGGCCGCGACCACGCCGGTCCCGCACGCGAGGTCGATCGCCTCGGCGCCGCGGGGCGCGGGCAGGTGCGCGAGCAGCAGTCGGGTGCCGATGTCGATCGACGCCCCCGCGAAGGCGCCGCCGAACGCGCGCACCCGCAGGCCGTCCACCTCGGCCTCGTCGGGTTGCGGGTCGGCGCCGTCGTGCGGGCCGCGCGCGACGAGCACGCGCGATTTCTGCCGGGCGAGCGAGACGTCGAGTCGGTCGAAGCGGCGGCGCAGCACCTCGTTCATCGAGACGCTCATGTGCTTGAGGCGCCCCCCGGCGAAGACGACGACGTCGGGGTGCGCGTGCAGGGCGATGAGCCCGGCGATGTCGTCGAGCGCCCGCAGCGACCGCGGAAGACGCAGCAGCACGACCCGCGCACCGCGCAGCAGCTCCGCGTCGAGGGCGTGCGAGGCGAACGTGCCGTCGAGCCCCGCCTCGGAGGCGTTGGCCGCGAGGGCCCGTTCGCCGAGCAGCTCGTCCTGATGCACGCGGATGCCGCGGGCCCCGGCATCCGCGGATCCCAGGGTGAGGGCACCGTACGCGTCTCCGATCACGACGAGCTCGCCGCGGTCGAGCCCGTGGCGCGCGTCGGCGGACTCGTCGAGGATCAGGCGATCGGCGGCGTCGACGGCGACCAGATCCGGGCCCTCGAGGTCGGGGCGGCGGCGGAGGGCGTCGAACGAGAGGGGCACCGCTTCACGCTACCCGGGCCGGACGGCGGGCCGATCGCACCCGCCGACGCCCGCGACGGTGCTTACCGGGTGCCGAAGTGGAAGGGCAGGGCCAGCGAGGCCGAGACGAGGATGATGCCGAGCGCGAAGAAGAGCGCGGGCGCGGCGAGCGAGAACGACAGGCCGGTCAGCAGCATGCCGCCGACGAACAGGATGAGCGAGACGATGAACATGAGGATCCCTTCGGTCGCTCCAGGCTATCGTGCCGGGTCAGTGCGTCGGTCCGCGGGCGGGGCGGGTCGCGTCGAGGTCGCGCCGATCGGGCGGGTGGGGATGCCGAGGGCGGCATGCGCCCACAGGGTGCTGCCGGCGACCGCCGCCGGCATGACGGCGACCGCGCCGAGCGGCACGAGGAAGCACAGCTGCGTGGCGACGCCGAAGCCGAGCGCGCGGGCCCGATGGCGTCGCAGCAAGTCGCGCCGGGCGCGCCGGTCGAGCCCGCGAGCCGACAGCGCGCGCGACGTGAGCTCGTCGGCCAGCAGCCACCCGGTGAGCAGTACGCCGGTGACGAATCCCAGGATGCCGCCGACGAACGGGACGAGTCCGACGGCCCAGGCCAGCGCTGCGGCGACGACACCGCGCAGGATCAGGCGGACGCTGTCGCCCGCGGCGCGCCAGAAGCCGTACTCGGCGTCGGGCACCAGACCCGTTGCGCTGCGCTCGGTCGCCCGCCAGATCCGGTCGTAGAACGGCTCGCCCACGGCGAGGGTGATCGCCGTGAACGACACGACCGCGATCAGCAGAGCCGCGCCGAACGAGGCGACCCCGATCGCGGTGCGCACCGTCGTCGCCCAGGCCGGTGCCCAGGTCTCGGCGAAGGGCGTCCACGCGACCACGAGGTCGGGGAGGAGGAAGCCCCATGTGACGAGGGCCGCCGCGAGGGCGAGTCCCACGAGCGTTCCGGGGATCAGGCCCAGGGCCATCGCGCCCGGCGTCCGACGCCACTGCCCGAGGCCGCGGGCGAGCAGGCCCGCACCGGCGAGGAATTCACGCATGGGGCGAGTCTCGCAGACCGGCGGAGGGGCGGCGGTCCGGCGATGTTGCTCGGGCGGGGCGTGTCGACCCGCGTCGTCCAGCCCGCGGGGCGTGTCGGTGACCGCTGGCAGGATGCCCCCATGCGGATCCGCACGACCTCGACGCAACGCACCTACCGCTACGTCCGTCTCGCCATCATCGGGGCGACGGTGTTCCTCGCGACCGGCGTCGGCGTCGAGCTGGTGGCGCACGGGCCCCTGCCGTCGGTGAGCGCGTCCTACTACACCCCCGCGGGCCCGGTCTTCGTGGGGGCGTTGAGCGCGATCGCCCTCGCGCTGCTGGCGTTGTCGGGGCGCAGCCTCGAGCAGGGGCTCCTCGACGTCGGCGCGGTGCTGGCGCTCGTCGTGGCCTTCGTGCCGACCGCCGTCACGAGCGAGAGGTGCGTGCCGGCGCCGCGCTGCATTCCGCCGGAGGTCCGCGAGGCCGTGCTCAACAACGGGGTGGCGGTGGCATCCCTCGTCCTTCTGGGGGTCGTCGCGGCGGTGGTGCTGGCGCGGGTGCAGGGGACGCTCAGCCGCGGGGTGGTCGTGACGACGTCCGTCGTCGGGCTGTTGGTCGCGGGCGGGGTGGGGTGGGCGGTGGCGGCGCCGTCGGCGTTCCTCGCGGCGGCGCACGAGGTGGCGGCGGTGGCGTTCTTCGCGATCGTCGCGGCCGTCGCCGGGGTGGCGGCGTGGCGTCCGCACCCCTCGGGTCATGGGGGCCCACGGGTGCGCGGGGCGTACGCGGCGGTCGCGGTGGCGATCGCGGTGACGCTGATCCTGCTGGTCGTCGGTGTCGCGACGGGCGTCGATCGGTCGGGCTTCCCGGTGGTGCTGGTGGGGGAGGCGGTCGCGCTGCTGCTGTTCTCGGTGTTCTGGATCGTGCAGACCGTCGAGCTGTGGAACGAGGTCGATCCGACACTGCGCGGCTGAGCCGGGAATACCCCCGGAGGGTGTGCGTTGAACTTGATACGACGGTGCTCAAGTTGCAAACTTGAGTCCACTGCACTCACGTATCACAGGAGACGGAATTGCCCGATGACTTCACCCCCGGCGCCGGGGAAGACGGCGCCCAGTCGTTCGACGAGTTCCTCGCGCGCTACCTCGCGGGCGAGCAGGCGCGTGCCGAGCGCTCCATCGACCTCAGCCGGTTCCTGAGCGCCCGCACGCAGGACGCTCTGCAAGAGGCCGGTCGCTTCGCCCTCGGCCGCGGCCAGCGCGAACTCGACGCCCTGCACGTGCTGCACGTGCTTGTCGGGCGCTCGCCCGCCAAGGACGCCGTCGCGCGCCTCGGCGCCGACCCGGCCGCCATCGCCCGCGCGGCCGAGAGCCGTCTGCCCGCCGCCGGTGCCCCCGCGCACGTCGACGGTGCCGTCGTCGCCGGCTCGGTGCAGCGCGCGCTGTTCCACGCCTTCCAGGTCGCCCGCGCCGCGGGTTCCACCTACGTCGACCCCGACCACCTGTTCTTCGCGCTCGTCCTCGCGCAGGACGCGCCCGCCGGACAGATCCTGGCGCAGGCCGGCGTCACCGCCGAAGCGCTGACGCAGGGCGTGCGCGAGACGGTCATCGGCGAGACCGAGGCCCCGGATCCCGCGGAGGGTGCGACCACCACCCCGAACCTCGACCGCTTCGGCACCGACCTCACCGCGCGCGCCGCCGCCGGCGACCTCGACCCGGTCATCGGCCGCGCCGACGAGATCGAGCAGACCATCGAGATCCTCAGCCGCCGCACCAAGAACAACCCCGTGCTGATCGGCGAGGCCGGCGTCGGCAAGACCGCCGTCGTCGAGGGACTCGCGCGCGCCATCGTCGCGAACGAGGTGCCCGAGCAGCTGCGCGACACCCGCGTCGTCTCGATCGACCTTGCGGCGATGCTGGCCGGCGCCCGCTACCGCGGCGACTTCGAGGAGCGCCTCACCCAGACGATGGACGAGATCGCGGCATCCGACAAGCTCGTCGTCTTCATCGACGAGGTCCACACGCTCGTCGGTGCCGGAGGCACCGGTGACGGCTCGATGGACGCCGGCAACATCCTCAAGCCCCGTCTCGCGCGCGGCGACGTGCACCTGATCGGCGCGACGACCCTGCGCGAGTACCGCACGATCGAGAAGGACCCCGCCCTCGAGCGGCGCCTGCAGCCCGTGCGCGTGGGCGAACCCTCGCTGACGGATGCCGTCGAGATCCTGCGCGGCCTGCGTCCGGCGTACGAAGAGCACCACGCCGTCACCTACACCGACGACGCCCTGCGCGCCGCGGTCGAGCTGAGCGACCGGTACCTCTCGGACCGCGTGCTCCCCGACAAGGCGATCGACCTGATCGACCAGGCCGGGGCGCGGCTGCGACTGCGCCTGGGCGTCACGGTCGACACCACCGCGCTCGTGGAGCGCCTGGCCGTGCTCGAGGCCGACAAGAACGCCGCCGTCTCGGCCGAGCACTACGAAGAGGCCTCGCGTCTGCGCGACGAGATCGCTTCGGTGCAGGTGCGGCTCGACGACGCCACCCACGCGCCCCGCGCTGCGGCGGTGGTCGACGAGCCCGAGATCGCCGCGGTCATCAGCCGGGCCACCGGCATCCCCGTCGCCCGCCTCACCGCCACCGAGCGGGGACGCCTCGCCGACCTCGAGACCGAGCTCCACGCCCGCGTCATCGGGCAGGACGACGCGGTCGCCGCCGTCGCCAAGGCCGTGCGCCGAAACCGCACGGGGATGGGCGACGAGAACCGTCCCGTCGGATCGTTCCTGTTCCTCGGCCCGACCGGCGTCGGCAAGACCGAGCTCGCCAAGGCCCTGGCCGGGTCGCTCTTCGACGACGACGGCGCCGTGATCCGCTTCGACATGAGCGAGTTCGGCGAGCGGCACACGGTGTCGCGGCTGATCGGCGCCCCTCCCGGATACGTCGGCTACGACGAGGCCGGCCAGCTCACCGAGCGCGTCCGCCGCAACCCCTACGCGGTCGTCCTGTTCGACGAGATCGAGAAGGCCCACCCGGACGTCTTCACCCTGCTGCTGCAGGTGCTCGACGACGGACGCCTCACCGACGGTCAGGGACGCACGGTCGACTTCCGCAACACCGTGATCGTCATGACCTCGAACCTGGGCGCCGAGGTGCTGGCATCCCGGTCCGGTGCCATCGGCTTCACCACGACGGGGCGCGACTTCGCCGACGACGACCTGCGCGATCGCGTGATGGGCAAGCTGCGCGAGGCGATGCGGCCGGAATTCCTCAACCGCATCGACGACATCGTGCTGTTCCGCAAGCTCGAAAAGGCGCAGTTGCGCCGGATCGTGCGGCTGCTGCTCGCAGCGACCTCGCGTCGCCTGGCCTCGCGCGAGGTCGAGATCGAGGTGACGGATGCCGCGATCGACCGCCTGGCCGAGGTCGGCTACGAGCCCGAGTACGGAGCGCGTCCGCTGCGCCGCACGATCCAGCGCGAGGTCGACGACCGCATCGCCGACCTGTTCGTGTCGGGTGAGCTGACCGACGGCGGTCGGGTGACGGTGGATGCCACCGCCTCCGGCATCACGGTGACGTCGGCGGCGTCGGCGGCGCTGGCCGCCTGACGCGCGTCGATCCGGCCCCCGCGACCTCCGGGTCGCGGGGGCCTTCGCGTGCGGCGGGGGACGGGTCCGCCTCGCGAAGACGCTTGCGTTCGTCGAAGACGCATGCGTTCGTCGAGGACGCACACGATGGGCGTCGATCGGCCACGTCCTCGGCGAACAGGTGCGGTCTCGGCGTCGCCGGCGACGACCCGCGCGTCACGCCGGCCCCGGTGTCGGAGGTTCGGGGCAGAGTAGACCCATGAGTCGTATCGGCACGATCTTCAGCCCCTACCCCCACCCGCCCGAGCAGTTGCGCGACGCCGCACGCGCCGCCGAAGACGCCGGCGTCGAAGAGCTGTGGCTGTGGGAGGACTGCTTCCGGTCGTCGGCCTGGGCGGCCGCCGCCGCGGCTCTCGCGGTCACCGACCACCTGCGCGTCGGCGTGGGCATCTCGCCTCTTCCGCTGCGGAACGTCGCCGCGTCGGCGATGGAGGTCGCCACGATCGAGCGCATGTTCCCCGGCCGGTTGCTGCCCGGGTTCGGGCACGGGGTGCAGGACTGGATGCGGCAGGTCGGGGCCAAGGCCGCCTCTCCGCTGACGCTGATGCGCGAGCAGCTGTCGGCCCTTCGCGCCCTGCTCGAGGGCCGGACCGTCACGACCGAGGGCCGGTACGTCCGGCTGCGCGACGTCGCGCTCGACTGGCCGCCGGCGGCGGCGCCGCTCGTCTACGCCGCCGCCGAGGGCCCGAAGACGCTCGAGGCCGCCGGAGAGGTCGCCGACGGCGTGGTGCTCGACAGCCGGCACACGGTCGACGAGGTCGCTGCGGCGGTCCGGACGGTGCAGGCGGCGCGTCACGCCGCGGGGCGCGAGGGGCGGGCCGACGTCGTGGCCTACGTGCTGACGGCGTTCGGGCCCGACGCCCGCGAACGGGCGACGGCCTCGCTGTCCGACCGACCCGACGCGGCCGCCCGCGTGCTGGCCGGTTCGGTGTCCGAGGTCGCCGAGGGCGTCGCGAGATTCCAGGCGGCCGGCGTCGACGACGTCGTGCTGCTGCCGACCGACGATGTCGACCTCGCCGCGTTCTTCTCCGCGGTCGGCCAGGTCGCGGTGGCGGTGCCCCGCGCGGGCGGTGTCTCGTGAGCCGCGGCGTCGTCTCGCTCGGCGTCGCCGGTTCGCTCGGTCCCGACGCGATCGCCCGTATCGCGCCGGCGGTCGAACAGGCCGGGTTCCACACGCTCTGGGTCAACGACACCCCCGACGGCGACGCCCTCGCGGCGCTCGCCGCGGCCGCGGGCGTCACCGAACGGCTGCACCTGGCGACGGGCGTCGTGCCCGTCGACCGGCGCCCGGCGTCCGAGATCGCCGGCGAGGCGGCATCCCTCGGTCTTCCGCTCGACCGAGTGACCATCGGTATCGGCTCCGGAATGGCCAGGCAGGGGGCGCTCGCGCGGGTGCGCGAGGCCGCCGACACGCTTCATCGATCGGGTCTGCCGCGGGTGCTCGTCGGCGCGCTCGGGCCCCGGATGCGCCGCACGGCCGTCGAGAGCGCCGAGGGCGTGCTGCTCAACTGGGTTCCGCCCGTCGAGGCCCACGCGCAGGCCGCGGCGCTGCACGCTCTGAAGCCGTCGACCCACGTCGCGGTCTACGTCCGCACGGCGATCGTCGAGGCCGCGCGCGAACGACTCGAGGCCGAGACCGCGCGCTACGCCTCGTTCCCGAACTACGCCGCGAACTTCGAACGGATGGGGGTGGATGCCATCGACACCACCATCCGCGACGTCACCGAGCTGGGGCCCGCGCTCGAGGCCTACACGGCCGCGGCCGACGAGGTGGTGCTGCGCGCCATCGTCCCCGACGACACGGTTGAGGCCTACGTCGACTTCGCGTGGCGCACCGCGCCGAATCCGAGGTGACGATCGCCGGGGCGAGCGCGCGGCCGTAGCGGCTGGCCGTGGCGGGCCATCGGCCGAGAGTGACGCGCCGCCGTGGCGGACAGCGGCCCGCGAGCGCACGGGGCCGGGATGCTCGCGGCCAGCGCCTGCGCCTGCGCCCGCGCCCGCGCGCGAGCGCACGGGACCCGGACCCGTGCGGCCCGCGCCCTCAGCGCACCAGCCGCACCGTCCGGGGGATCGGCCCGAACGCCGACGACGCCCCGTCGGCGACGAAGCCGTTGCGCGTGTAGAACGCCCGGGCGCGCGGATTGTCGTCCGCGACCCACAGCGACGCCGGTCGATCGCCCAGGACGGCATCCAGCAGACCCTGCCCGGCACCGCTGCCGTGACAATCCGCGAGGACGTAGAGCATCGTGAGCTCCTCATCGCGGACGGCCTCGGGCTCGGGAGTGCGCTGGACCGCCGCGAATCCCACGATCTCGTCGCCGTCCGCGGCGACGACGGTGACGAAGGTCTGCTCCGCGAGGTTCTGCCGCCACATGCCGACACGGCGCTCGACGTCGAACCAGGGACTGGTGTCCGGATCGTCGACGAAGCGGCCGTACGTCTCGCGCCACGACGTGGCGTGCACGATCGCGATGCCCTCGGCATCCTCGGGCCGTGCGGCGCGGATCTCGATCGTCGAATCCCTCGATGTCCCCATTCCGGGAGCCTACGGGTCGCGGCCCCCGCGCCTCCAGGACGGTGGCAGACTGACCGGATGCCGCGCCGTCGAGGTCTCACCGTCCGCTCCGCCGCCCGCGGGGTGCTCGCCCTGCTGCTGGTCGCCGCCGGGGTCGGCCACCTGACGTGGGGGCGCCGCGGCTACCGGATCGTCGTCCCGGGGTGGGCGACGCGACTGCTGCACACCGACAAGGACGCGATCGTGGTCGCGTCCGGTGCCGCCGAGGTGCTGCTCGGCGTGGGGCTCATCGCCCTGCCGCGCGAACGTCGGCGCCTGGGCGCAGCGATCGCGGCGTTCTTCGTCGCGGTCTTCCCCGGCAATGTGCACCAGTGGCGTACGGGTCGCTCGGCCCCGGGGCTGAACACCGACCTGGCGCGCTTCCTCCGCCTGTTCCTGCAGGTGCCGCTGGTCGCCTGGGCGTGGTGGGCGACGCGCGAACGCTGACCTCGCGCTCCGAGGCTCTGAGCGACGCGCCTCAGGCCGCTTCTCCGAGACCGAGCACACCCGTGTCGAACGCGGCGCGCGCGAGCACCTTGTAGCCGTGCTCGGGGAAGAACACCGTGATGCGGTCGGCCTCGACGCCCATGACCGTGCCGGTCCCGAATTCGCCGTGCCGCACGACGGCATCGATGCGGATGCCGTCGTCCTCGGCATCCGCGGTCTCGCCCTCGGCGTCCACCGGCGCCGCCGCGCCCGCATCGCACCGGTCGCACGACCCGCACCGTTCGGGCGTCTCGACGCCGAAGTATTCGAGCAGCGCCCGGCGGCGGCAGTGCACGGTCTCGGCGTAGCCGCGCATGATCTCGATGCGCGAGGCGCGGATGCGCTCCTCGGCCTCGTCGCGATCGCGCACCGCGGCCACGGCGTCGCCCGCCGACACTTTCTGCAGCACCGACACGCCGTCGGGACCCGACGCGGCCAGCTCGCAGACGACGAGCTGGTTGAGGACGCGTCCGATCGCCCGGGTCGACCGCCCCGAGGACTCGGCGATCTCTTTGGCGCGCAGGGGCTTCTCGGCCCGTCGAAGGGCGTCCCAGACGCCCGCGACGTCGGCGCGTTTGCTGTGCCCTCCGGCGAAGAACGACCGCAGCGCGAAGTCCTCGGCGCGATAGTGCAGGATCGCGCGGGCGGGCTGACCGTCACGCGCCGCCCTCCCGATCTCTTGCGCGTAGGAGTCGAGGGACTCGGTGACGTCGGCGTGGACGACCAGCCGCACATCGGCCTTGTCGACGCCCATGCCGAACGCCGACGTGGCGACCACCACGTCGAGCTCGCCACCGCTCCAGGCCGCGTGCACCTCGTCGCGCCGTTTCTGCGCCATCGCACCGTGGTACGGCGCAGCCCGCAGCCCGAGGGCCACCAGCTCGTCGGCGAAGGCGTCGGTCTCTTTGCGCGTCGCCACGTACAGCAGGGCCGGGCCACCGGCATCCCGCACATCTTCGACGACGGCGCGACGTTTTCCGGCGTCGTCCTCGTGGCGGCGCACCGACATGTGGATCTCGGGGCGGTCCATCCCGCGCACC
>NZ_QDFT01000043.1 GCF_003075375.1 Microbacterium testaceum
GCGCCACCGCCMSCGCTACGAGGTCAACAACGCCTCCCGCCAGCAGCTCAGCGACGCGGGCCTGGTGTTCTCGGGCCTCAACCCCGACCTCGACCTCGTCGAGTTCGTGGAGCTTCCGCGCGACGTGCACCCGTACTACATTGCGACGCAGGCGCACCCCGAGCTGCGCTCGCGTCCCACCGAGCCGCACCCGCTGTTCCGTGGACTCGTCGCGGCGTCGCTCGAACGTCACCGCTCGAGCGAGCTGTTCGACGTCGAGGAGGACTGACGTGTCGGAGCTGCGCGACCAGGACGTCGAGCTCGAGGTTCTCTCGAGCGACCTCGTCTACGAGGGCGCCGTCTGGAACGTGCGCTCCGACACCGTCCGCTACGGCGACGGTGAGATGACCCGCCAGTACGTCGATCACCCGGGCGCCGCCGCGGTCGTGGCGATCGACGACGAACGGCGCGTCGTGCTCATCCAGCAGTACCGTCACCCCATCACGCAGCGCGACTGGGAGATCCCCGCCGGTCTGCTCGACGTCGCGGGCGAGCCGCCGCTCGAGACCGCCAAGCGCGAGCTGAGCGAAGAAGTCGACCTGGCCGCGGAGCATTGGCAGCACCTGGTCTCGATGCGCACGACGCCGGGCGGCAGCAACGAGGTCGTGCACATCTTCCTCGCGCGGGGGCTGAGCGCCGTCGAGAACGACTTCGAGCGCGAGCACGAGGAGTCGGACATGCTCGTGCAGCGCATCGAGCTGTCCGAGGTCGTGGACGCGGTGCTCGAGGGTCGGGTGCGAAACGGCATCCTGGCCGTCGGTGCGCTCGCCGCCGCAGAGGTGCTGCGGCGCGAGGCCGACACGGCCTGACGTGGAGCTCGGGCGCGCGGTCGAGGCCTATCTGCGTCACGTCGCGCTCGAGCGCGGGTTGTCGGACCACACCGTCGCCGCCTACCGGCGCGACCTGGACGTCTACGTCGTGTGGCTGCGGTCGCGGGGGATCGCCTCGGTCGACGAGGTGACCCCCGGGCTCGTCGCCGATTTCGCGGCCGAGCGCGCCTCGGCCGAGCCGCCACCCGCGTCGTCATCGCTCGCGCGTCTGCAGTCGTCGGTACGAGGGCTCCACCGGTTCCTCGTGCGCGAGGGGCGGGTCCCAGACGATCCGAGCGGGCGTTTGAGACCGCCGAAGGCGCCCCGCCGCTTGCCGAAGGCCCTGACCATCGGCCAGATCGACGTGCTGCTGGATGCCGCCGGCCCCGCTCCGGGGTCGGCGGACGCCTCGGCGGCCGAACTCGCGGCGGTCCGCGATCGCGCGCTGCTCGAGGTTCTCTACGCCACGGGGGCGCGCGTGTCGGAGATCGTCGAGCTCGACGTCGACGACGCGGCGCACGGCGATCTGCTGCGCGTGCGCGGCAAGGGCGACAAGGAACGCATCGTCCCCGTCGGCTCCTACGCCCGGGCGGCGGTCGACGCGTACCTCACGCGTGTCCGCCCGGCCCTGGCCGCGCGTGGCCGCGCGACGCCACGGCTGTTCCTCGGGGTGCGCGGGGCGCCCCTGTCGCGCCAGAGCGCCTGGCTGATCATCCAGGCCGCGGCCGAGCGAGCAGGACTCACCGCTCACGTCTCGCCGCACACGCTCCGCCATTCGTTCGCGACCCACCTCTTGCAGGGCGGCGCGGACGTGCGGGTGGTGCAGGAACTGCTGGGGCACGCCTCGGTGTCGACCACCCAGATCTACACGCACGTCTCGGTCGACGCGCTTCGGGACGTCTACGCGACCGCCCATCCCCGGGCGCGCTGAAGGCCGGGACGCCGCGGGGGGCTTCCCTCGCGCGCCGCCCGCTCCGCCCTCGACCGGGCTGCCGACGGCCCCCCGCCGAGCCTGCGAAACTGGAGCCATGACCGCCACCCTCGTCGTCCAGAACCTCGCCGGGGGATACGGCCACCGCACGCTCTTCACCGGTGTCGATCTGACCGTCGCGCCCGGTGACGTGGTCGGCGTCGTCGGCGCGAACGGGGCCGGCAAATCCACGCTCCTGCGCCTTCTCGCCGGCGTGGACGAGCCGCAGGAGGGCTCTCTCAGCCTCGCCCCAGCGGACGCCTTCGTCGGGTGGCTGCCGCAGGAGCACGAGCGGATCCCGGGCGAGACCGTGGCGCAGTACATCGCGCGCCGCACGGGGTGCGCCGAGGCGACGGGCGAGATGGATGCCACGGCGGCCGCCCTCGGCGACCCCGGCGCGGTCGGTGCCGACGACGCCTACGCCACCGCCCTCGAGCGCTGGCTCGCCAGCGGGGCGGCCGACCTCGATGAGCGGATGCCGGTCGTGCTGGCCGAGCTCGGGCTGGACGTCGGCGTCGATGCACAGATGACGGGCCTGTCGGGCGGGCAGGCGGCACGCGTGGGATTGGCGGCGCTGCTGCTGTCGCGCTTCGACATCGCGCTGCTCGACGAGCCGACCAACGACCTCGACCTCGACGGCCTCGAACGCCTCGAGATGTTCGTGCGGGGCCTGCGGGGCGGGGTCGTCCTGGTCAGCCACGACCGCGAATTCCTCGCTCGTTCGGTCACCCGCGTGCTCGAGCTCGATCTGGCGCAGAACTCCCACCGCGTCTACGGCGGCGGCTACGACGCGTACCTCGAGGAGCGGGCGACCCTGCGCCGACAGGCGCGGGAGAAGTACGAGGAGTACGCCGAGACGAAGGCCGACCTCGTCTCACGCGCGCGGACGCAGCGCGAGTGGTCGAGTCAGGGCGTGCGGAACGCGATGAAGAAGGCCCCCGACAACGACAAGATCCGTCGCAAAGCCTCGGTGGAGTCGAGCGAGAAGCAGGCGCAGAAGGTGCGCCAGATGGAGAGCCGCATCGCTCGGCTCGACGAGGTCGAGGAGCCCCGCAAGGAGTGGCAGCTCGAGTTCACGATCGGTTCCGCGCCGCGATCCAGCTCGGTCGTCTCGACGCTTTCGGGCGCCGTCTTCCGGCAGGGGGCGTTTCAGCTCGGGCCCGTCTCGCTGCAGGTGAACGCCGGAGAGCGCATCGGAATCACGGGACCCAACGGCGCCGGCAAATCGACGCTGCTGCGCGGCATCCTGGGCAGACAGGCCCCCGACGAGGGGTCGGCCAGCCTCGGCGCCAGCGTCGAGATCGGCGAGATCGATCAGGCCCGCTCCCTCATGGTCGGCGCGCGCCCGCTGGCCGAGACGTTCGAGGGTTTCGTTCCCGAGATGAACGCCGGCGAGGTGCGGACGCTCCTCGCGAAGTTCGGGCTGAAGGCCGACCATGTCACGCGCCCGGTCGACGAGCTCTCGCCGGGTGAGCGCACGCGCGCCGGACTCGCGCTGCTGCAGGCGCGTGGCGTGAACGTGCTCGTGCTGGACGAGCCGACCAACCACCTCGACCTGCCCGCGATCGAGCAGCTCGAGCAGGCGCTCGCCTCGTACACGGGGACGCTGCTGCTCGTGACCCACGATCGGCGGATGCTGGCGGCGGTCGAGACGGACCGCCGCTGGCACGTCGAGGCCGGTCGGGTCACCGAGCTGTAGATCGCGCGCCGGCTGCGTTGGTTCAGCGCCCCTGACGCTTCTTGTACGGCTTGGGCTGACCCTTGACGATGGGGGCGCGGCCCTTGCCCTTCGACGCCTTGGCCTTGCCGCCGCCCGCGGTCTTCTGCTTCGGAGCCGGGGCAGGGGCATCGGCGATGCGTCGATGGGCCTCTTCGAGCAGCAGTGCCCCCGCGGGCAGCAGGCGCGTCGGCGGGGTCCGCTGCACGAGCGGCTGCCCGACCTCTTCTTCGAGCTTGTCGAGGGTCGTGTACAGCGAGGCGAGGGGGATGCCGAGCTTCTCGGCCGTGCGCGGGAAGTGCAGCTCCTCGGCGAGGGCGGCGAACCGGACGAGGTGCTCGAGTTTCATGGCATCCATTCTCCCGTGTCCGGGCGGCGGGATGCCGCCCGCGTGATCACCCCTCGCGCGTGGAGACTCACCCGGGGGCGCCGGGCCGGGGATCCGGCGCACCCAGGAGGGGCTCGAGAGCCTCGTGCAGCGCGGGCCCCAGCTCTCGGCTGTACCGCGCGGTGAGATGGATCTTGTCGACCGTGACGACGCTGCCGCCCACGAACGCGGGGCAGACGGACTCGGCGCAGAAGAGGGGATCGGTGTCGACGAAGAGCGCTCCCGACCGTCGTGCGGCGGCGGTGAGCGCGGCGTCGGCCTGGACGTGCGCGTCGCCGACGGGCGAGATGCAGCTGGCGGGGGAGGACACCACCGAATAGCACGTCCAGAGGTTCGGCCGCTCGGGCGGGGCGGGCAGCACCACCACCGCCCCGGCCGCGGCGGAGTACCGACCCAACGCCCGATCCAGGCCCTCGTCCATCGCGGCCCCGGCCGAGCCCGGCGCCGTCCGTCCGGTACTGGAATCGGACTGCGACAAGAACACCAGGTCGGGGGCGGTGGAACCCACCGCCTGCGCCGCGTAGGCGTGGAACCGGTCGCATTCGGCGAAGTCCGACCCGTCCATTCGGGTGACGGCGACGAAGGCGAACGGGCACTGACCCATCGTCAGGATCGTCACGCTCCACGCGGGGCCGAGTGCGGCACGTATCGCGGGGGCCCAGCTGATGGCGACCGAGTCGCCGACCAGCACGGCGCGACGCGAGGCGCCCGGCTCGCCGAAGACGCAGCGCGTCCCGAGTTGCTCGGGCGATTCGCCCGTCTCGCCGGCCGCGTAGCTGAGACACCCGGAGCGCGTCCACTCGGGGGCGGCCTGGTCGACACCGAGGTCGTCGATGGCGGGGTCGAGATGGCCGGGCCACCTCGTCTCCGAAAGGGCCTCGCGCACGCTCTGCTGCACTGACGCGGCCTCGGGCCCGACCGGCCGGTCGGCCACGAGCGAGGGGAAGGGGGCGTCCGCGTCGACGACGACGGGGGCGGGCAGGGGGACGACCGCCGCCGCGCCCGCGACGCAGGCGACCGTGACGAGCGCACCGAGGACCCCGCGACGGGCGGTGCGGGCGTGGCGGCTGCGCCAGGCGCTCCAGTCGCCGGAGCTCGCCCCGCGCACGAAGAGGGGCGAGTGCCACACCGGCCTCTCGACGGCGACGTACTGTGCGGTGGCCAGGGCGAAGGCGCTCAGGATCGCCACCGAGGCGGCCAGCACCGCGCTCTGCGGGAACAGGCTGAGCGCGAAGACCAGCGCCGGCAGGTGCCAGAGGTACAGGCTGTAGGAGATGTCGCCGACGAAGACCGACGCGCGATTGGCGAGCAGCACCGCGCCGGGCGCCGGACCGCCGATTCCCGAGGCCAGGACAGCGGCGGTGGCGACCACGGGGATGACGGCCCAGGGGGCGGGCCAGGGAAGGTTCGAGGTGATGAGGACCGCCGACCCCAGGATGCCGACGAGACCGCCGGCGAGGAGCACCGCGCGCGACAGGCGGCCGAGGTTCGCGAAGGCCGGGGCCGCGATGGCGAGCATGCCGCCCGCGGCCAGCTCCCACGCGCGGGTGAAGGGGGAGTAGTACGCCGGGACGGGGTGAGCGGTCGAGTCGATGAGCGCCCAGGCGAACGAGGCGGCGACGACCGCGGCGATGCCGCCCTGCATCACGGAGCGCGCCCCCCGCGATCGACCGCCCCCGCGCCGCGCGGCGAGCGTCACGAGCCCGATGAGCAACCAGGGCCAGACCAGGTAGAACTGCTCCTCGACCGACAACGACCAGAAGTGCAGGAGGGGCGAGACGGTGGCGCTCTGCGCGAAGTAGTCGGCCCCGAGCAGGATCTGATACAGGTTGGCGCCGCCCAGCGCCGCCCATCCCGCGTCGAGGGTGACGCCGGCCGCGCGGCCCTGCGACAGCAGCAGCCACGACAGGCCCACCGTGGCGGCCAGCACCGTGAGCGCGGGCGGGGCGATCCGTCGCAGTCGGGCGGCGATGAAGGCGCGGACCGAGATCCGCCCCGTCCTCTCGTGCTCGCGCAGCAGCACACCCGTGATGAGGAAGCCCGACACCACGAAGAACACGTCGACGCCGATGAAGCCCCCGCTGGGCCGATGGGCGACGTGATCGCCGATGACGAGCAGCACCGCCAGAGCGCGAAGCCCCTGGATGTCGGCCCGACGCGGACGCGGGGCGGCTGAGGCGGTGGGGGACGGCACGCGGTGACGCTACCGACCGCCGCCGCAGCACCCGGACGCGCGGTACGGCGCGCATCCGGGTGAGGTCGTCAGGCGGCGGTGGATGCCAGGAAGCGATCCGCCGTACGCAACGACAGGGCCATGATCGTCAGCGCCGGGTTCGCGGCGATCGCCGACGGGAAGACGGAGTTGTCGCAGATCCACAGGTTGGGGATCTCGTGCGAACGCCCGTCCGCGTCGACCACGCCGTCTCCCGGGTCGTTCGACATGCGACAGGTGCCGATGGTGTGGGCCGTGCGGGCCAGCACCATCGTCTCGCGCGCGCCTGCCGCCTCCATCACGCGCAGCATGAACGCCGTCGCGTGCCGGTCGATCGCCTTCTCGTTGTCTCCCGCAGTGAACGACACCCGGGCACGGGGGATGCCGAACTCGTCGACCTCGTCGACCAGCTCGAGACGGTTGTCATCGGACGGCAGGCAATCGGCGTTGATGCCGATGCCGGCCATGAACCGCGACTGATCGAGCCGCTCCATGAGCTCCGGACCCCACAGACCGCCGCCGCGCACGAGCGTCGTCGAGAACGTCAGCGGCATCACGCCCAGGCTCTGCACCAGGTAGCCCCCGGCGAAGTCGGCATCGGCGGGACGCATCATGTCCTCGGAGATCAGCGACGACGGATACCCGCGGTGCCCGCGGACGGGTTCGTCGAAGCGACCCCACACCTGGGTCGCCCCGTGCGCGAGGAAGTTGCGACCCACCTGCCCGTTGTCGTTGGCGAGGCCCGTGTGCAGCAGCAGGCGCGGGGTCTCGACCCCGCCCCCCGCGAGCACGAGGGCTCGGCAGCGCTGGCGCCGGTCGACACCGTCCTTGCGGTACACCACGGCCGCCACGTGTCCGCGCTCGTCGAGTTCGATGCCGTGCACCATCGATTCGCTGCGGATCTCGGCGCCGGCGGCGACGGCCGCGGGCAGGTAGGTGTTGGCGGTGGAGGCCTTGGCATCCACCCGGCACCCCTGGTGGCACTCGCCGCAGTTCACGCACGCGCTGCGCTCGCCGTGGTGGTCCTGCAGGCGCGCGCGGGTGAGGACGGCCGCCGGCGCGTCGGCCCAGCGGACGCCGAGCGCGTCGCAGCCCTTCGCGACGAGGTTCGCGGGGGCGTTTCGCGCCGCCGGGGCGTAGGCGTAGCGGCGCGAGGGGTCCCACGGGTAGGGCGTCGGGCCCGAGACGCCGATGTCGCCCTCGACGCGCTCGACGTAGGACAGCAGCTCGTCGGGATCGACCGGCCAGTCCCGCCCCACACCCGACTCGGTGCGCAGCGCCAGGTCGCGGCGGTCGGGACGCGGGGTGAAGGCCCCCCAGTGCAGCATCGAGCCGCCCACGCCGCGTCCGCTGTTGTTCGGACCGAAGGCCGTGGGGTCGTCTCCGCCGCTGAGGCGCTCCGACATCCAGTTGATCTCGACCGCTTCGGTCTCGTCGGGCGTGAGGTCGTCGAGGGCGAAGTGGCGACCGGCTTCGAGCGCGACCACGCTCAGCCCCTTCCGCGCCAGCTCGGCCGTCAGCGGAGCGCCCCCGGCGCCGGTTCCGACGACGACGACGTCGACCGTCTCGTCGTCCGTGAACGTACGCATCGCTTCGAGGTTCATGCGGCGTCTCCCGTCGCGATCGTGCCGCCCACCCCGGACGGCTCCCAGTCTTCTCGGCGTCCCAGACGCAGCTCCACGAAGCCGCGGATCGGCGATCCGCCCGTGGCGAAGCCGTCGTAGCCCACGCGCGCCATGCTGGCGGGGTGCGCGAGCCACTGGCGGACGAGGTCGTTGCGGGCGTCCTCGAGCCAGGCTTTTAGCCGAGCCGCGTCGAGGGGACCGCCGTCCTCGCCCTCGCCCTCGATCGCGGCGCGGAGCACGCGGTCGCGATCCGCGGGGTCGGTCGGCCATGAGGCGGCGAGCGTGTCGAGACCGCGGCGGTACGCCTCGGGGTCGGCCGGCAGGTCTGCGGGACGCCACCCGTCTCCCTCGCCGCGAGCGAGCTGGGCGTCCACGCGCGCGGCGATGTCGATCGCCGGGCCCTCCTGCGGGACGACGAGGTCGGCGATCTCGCGCAGGAGCGTCAGCTGCGCGAGGTCGAGCACCCCGGGGGCGTACCCGCGGTCGTCGGGCAGCGCGCGGCGGGCCAGGATGCCGCGGACGCGCGCGTCGACGCGGTCACCGGCGATCAGGCGGACCCACTCCGCCGGAACGACCGGGCCCACCCGCACCTCGTCGTCGACGAACGCCTCGATGGCCGCGGCCGCTTCGGCGTCCCGTTCGAGCGGGATGAGGTGACCGGTGTCGGCGAGCGTCGCGAAGCGGGCGCGGGGGTAGACGGAGGCGAGCAGACCCGGTTGAGCGGCGGCGCCGAGGTCGGCGTCGTCGGTGCCCGCGAGCACCAGGACCGGCAGGTCGAGCGTCTGCACCTGGGCGGTGGCGTCGACCGTGCTCCCGGTCTCGAGCCACGCGCGCCACGCCGCGGGAGAGGTGCGACGCAGATCGGCGACCGACTGAGCGTGCGCCGCGTCGTCGAGCGGGCGGGCGACGTTCTGGGAGAGGAAGGTGTCGGCATCCTGCTCCGAGATCGGCCCCTCGGCCACCCACGAGAGCATGAGCGCACGGCGCTCCTCGTCCATCGGTTCGGGCCGGGGAGGGGACGGCGCCATCAGCACCAGGCCGCCCAACCCGAACAGCGACGCGTCTCCGCGCAGGACACGGGATGCCACGAGCGCGGCGATCTTGCCGCCCATGCTGTGGCCGCCCAGCAGCCACCGGCCGCGGGCCTCGGCGTGCAGACGGCGTTCCACGTGCGCGACGCTCGCCGCGAGGCTGGAGTCGTCGGCAGCCGCCTCGTCCCCGAAACCGGGCAGGTCGATGCCGACGACGCGGACACGGCCCTCGAGACGCGAGGCGAGACGGTCGAACGATCGGGCGCTGGCACCCAGCGCGTGCAGCAGATACAGGGTGGGGGTCGCCTCGTCGGGTGCGGAAGCGGTGTCTTCGGACATGCACTCACCGTTTCGCACCCGGGGGTGCCGCGAGGGTCGCTTGCCAAGCGAGACGTTTTGCGCAAGCGTCCGCGGCGACGACACGGCCGGCCCGCGGAGAACGCGAAGGGCGCGACCGCCGACACCGTGTCGGGGGTCCCGCCCTTCGGCTCGTCCGGAGCCCGTCCGGCGTGATTACGGCGTGACCATGCCGCCGTTGACGTTGAGCGTCTCGCCCGAGACGTAGCTGGATTCCGCCGACGCGAGGAAGACGAACGCCGGGGCGATCTCGGCCGGCTGACCGGCGCGCTGGTAGGTGCTCTCGTCGTCGAAGTGCTCCATCTGATCGTCGGACACGCCCTGGCTCACCTGCAGGGCGGACCAGGTGGGGCCCGGTGCGACGACGTTGACCCGGATGCCGCGTGAGGCCAGCTGCTGCGCGAGACCCTTGGAGAGGTTGTTGATGGCGGCCTTCGTCGCCGCGTAGTCGAGGCGGTCGGGGGCGGGCACGTAGGCCTCGAGGGAGGCGGTGTTGATGATCGTGCCGCCCTCGGGCAGGTGCGCGAGCGCGGCCTTGGTGATCCAGAACGGGGCGAACACGTTCGTCCGGAAGGTCTGCTCGAACTGCTCGTCGGACAGGTCGTCGACCTTCTCGACCATCACCTGCTTGCCGGCGTTGTTCACCACGATGTCGAGGCCGCCGAGGGCCTCGGCGGTGCGGGCGACGAGTTCGCGGCACGCGCCGGGATCGGTGATGTCGGTAGCGATCGAGACGCCCGTGCGCCCGGCATCCCGGATCTGCTCGAGGATGTGGTCGGCGTCGCGCTGTTCGTCCGGGAGGTGCACGATCGCCACGTCGGCGCCCTCGCGCGCGAAGGCGATCGCGACCGCCCCGCCGATGCCGGAGTCGCCGCCGGTGATGAGGGCCTTGCGCCCCTGCAGGCGGCCCAGACCGCGGTAGGTCTTCTCGCCGAGGTCGGGAACGGGGGTCATGTCGGCCTGCACGCCCGGCTCGGGCTGATGCTGCAGCGGGGGCTCGACGCGGGAGTAGCGGGTGACGGGGTTGTCGAAGGTGAACTGGTCGCGATCGGAGGTCATGCTCCGACGCTAGGCAGGGCCCGCCGCGGGACGCACGGCCTTGACGAGGGGCGCGACGCCCTGCCCTCCCGTCGAGGTGATTCGAATGGATGCCACGGGTGAAGCGCCGGACCAAGCTCGGCGGTCAGAGGGCGAACACGATCCGCGCCCGCGTCGCCGGTGTCTAGCGTCGCGACGTGATCCCTGACCCCGCGCCGCGCGTCGTCGCGCATCTCGTCGACCGCACGACCGGGGGAGTCCCCGTGGCGGTGCGCAGCTACATCCGCACCTCGCCTCCCGCGTATCGCCACGTGATCGTGTCCCCGCCCGTCGCAGGAGGACCGGCGCCGGTGTGGGCGGGGGGCGACGCCGCGCACGTGGCATGGGACGCGTCGACCCCGGTCCGCGCGCTCCGCGACCTCCGCGGCATCCTGCGCCGCGGGCGGTTCGACGTCGTGCACGCGCACTCCAGCTTTCCCGGCGTGTACGCGCGGCTGCTCCGTCCGGCCCGGACGCGCGTCGTCTACACCCCGCACTGCTTCGCCTTCGCGCGCACCGACGTCTCGTTCGTCCATCGTTCGGTCTACCGCGTGATCGAGCGGACGCTCGCCGGACGGACGACGGTGCTCGCGGCGTGCGGGCCCGGAGAACGTGACGAGGCGCTGGGCGTGGGGATCGCCGCGCACCGCGCGCTCGTCATCCCCAATCTGCCGTCTCTCGTCGACGTCCACGCCCGCCCCCCACGGGCGCTGCGGGACGGCGTGCTGCGCCTCGGGATGCTCGGACGGTGGTCGCCGCAGAAGGACCCGGGTTTCTTCGTCGACCGCGTCGCGTCTCTTCGCCACGCGCTCGCCGACGTGGACGTCCGGGCCACGTGGATCGGGGACGGGAGCGCTGCCCCCGGCATCCGGGTCACCGGGTGGGTCGGGGCCGGGTGCGTCCGCCGCGAGCTCGACGAGCTCGACGTCTACCTGCACACCGCGGCGTGGGAGGGGTTTCCGATCGCGATCCTGGATGCCGACGCGGCCGGCCTGCCCATCCTGGCGCGGCGCATCCCCGCGCTGCCCGACCTGCCGGCCGCGTTGACCCTGGACGAGGGCGAGGCCGCGCTCGTCGCCGCGGTGCGGGAGCGGAGGTTCGTCGCGTGGAGCGCCGAGAACCGGCGGGGCTGGCGCGCATACCTCGGCCACCGAGATGCGCACACCCAGGGCGACGCGCTGGCGCGCGCCTGGGGATGACCCGGCCTCACTCGTATCGCAGCTCGCGGGCGATCCGCCGGGGATCGGTCTCTTGACCGTAGCCGTGGCGCGCCGGCGAGAAACGGGTGCGCAGCCGCGCCCCGGCCCGCATCTTCCAGAGCTTCCACGGCACGCGTTCGAGAGGGGTGATGAGCGTCGTCATCGGCAGTCGCGCCCGCCACTTCAGACGCATGTACCGGTGGGCACGCGCGTAGCCGCCGCCGAGCGAGGTGATCGGCTTCGCGTGGTGCACGATCTGCAGGGGAAGGGCGTAGGACCGACGACCCTGGAGGCGTCCCATCTGCACGAGGTCGACGCCGTAGAGGTGAAAGCCGGGCACGTCGAGGTCGACGAGGGACAGGTCGCCGGCGCGCAGGATCAGCAGGCATTCGTCGAGACACTCCACGGGCGCGGGACCGGTGATCCGCTCTCCCACGACGCGTCCGCGGTCGGTGCTCCACACTGTTCCGTGCGTTACGCGTGCAGCGTCGCGACCGATCGCTCCGGCGACCGCCCATGCCGGGTCGAGCCGATCGAGGGTGGCGAGTCGCTCGGCGAGCGTGGAGAAGAAACCGCGCGGAAGGTAGACGTCCTGGTGGGCGTAGACGACGAAACCGTCGGTGGCCGCCCACAGGGCATCGGCGATCACTCCGTTTGCCGAGCGCGCGCCGCGGATGACCCGCAGAGGGATCCGCTCGGAAGACAGGTCCGGCGAGGCGGCGAGGCACCGGGCGAGGGTCTCGTCGTCGTTGACGGGGGCGACGACGACGAAGGGGGGTGCGGTGTTCACGGGGACTCCGGGGGTCGAGGGGACAGGGGCGAGGGAGGGTCCAGGAGACGCCCTAGCGACCGGCGGAACGTCTCTTCCGAGAACTCTCGCGACGCCCACCGTCGGGCGGCACGCGCGACGACCGCCGCGTCTTCGGGTCGATCCGCGGCGGCGAGGAGGGCGTCGGCGAAGGCGACCGGCGTGTCGGCCCGCCCCCACACCAGGGTGGGGTCGTCGGTGATGCCCTCGAGCCCCACCGACGTGGAGACGACGGGCACCTGCCAGAGCATCGCCAGGACGGTCTTGAACTTGACCCCCGCACCGTCGCGGACGGGGACGGCGGCCACGTCGGCGCGGGTGTAGAAGCTGTCGAGGCTGGGCTGATACCCCGTGATCTCGATCCCGGAGCCGGGGGATGCCAGAGCCCTCATCTCGGCGGTCGGATCCGCCCCCGCGAGGATCAGGCGCGCGTCGGGGCGCGCGGCACGAACACGGGGCCACACCTCGCGGCACAGCCAGAGCGCGGCACGGGCGTTGTCGGCGCGGCGGAACCACCCGACGTAGAGCACCTCGAACGGGCGGGAACCGTCGCGTCCGTCGGCGTCGCGAGGCGTGACGTCGGCGACGCCGCCGGCCAGAGGGGGGCGCACGACCTCGACGACGACGGCCGGCGGAGCGAGCGTGCGCGCCATCGCCGCGTCCTTCTCGCTGAAGACGACCGCCGTGTCGACACGCGAGATGGCCCGCCGTTCCGCGCGCCGCACGAGCGCGACCTTGAGCGAACGGATCGCGCGCGCCGGTAGGCCGCCCCGCCCGCCGTCGCGCTGCCGCGTCACCTGCTGGGTCATGACGTCGTGCAGCACCAGCATCGTTCGCGCGTGCGGCGCCGCGAACCGCGCGACGACCCCGCCCAGGTCCGCTGCCTGGGTCCACTGGTACTCCACGACGTCCGCTGTCGCGAGAGCGGCGCGAGCACCGGCCGACCGCGAGAGTCCGCGGTGCTCATCGCGTCCCACTCGGGCGGGAGAGAGTCGGCGTGTCAGTCGTTCGACGGGGCCGGGGTGCGAGAGCGATCGGGCGGGGTACAGGACGACGGCATCGGCCGGAACGCCACGCGCGGTCGCGCGACGGTTCTCGTCCGTATCGGGGGCGATGAACGTCAGCATGTGGCCCAGCTCGCGCAGTGCCTGTGCGTGGCGCAGCACGTAGTCCCCACCCGCGTGCGGGATGCCGTCGTAGGGCACGCTGCGCGTCACGCTCGCGATGTGCATGTGTCTCCTCGCCGGTCCCTCCGAGCGTGGCGGATCGTCGCCGCGCGCTCAGTCGGCGGTCGGGCGGGAGGGACGGATGAACTCGCGGATCACGGCGAGGTCGGCGCGGGCGACCAGCGCCGTCGCCGCGGCCGCGGTCGCACCCCACGCGGCGACGAGGACGAGAAGGCGGGGCAGCGGATCCCAGGTGGACACGGCCGAGAGGTCGATCGCCGTGGCCGCCGCCCAGGCGGCGAGGAACACGGCCAGGATGCGGGTGGCGGACCCGGCGAGACGCAGGCCCGAGATCCCCGCCCGGGGAAGGAAGACGAACGTCGATCCCGCCCACACGACCGCGTGCCCGAGAGCGATCGCGCCCGCGACCCAGAGCGGACCGAGCGGCGCCCACGCGACCGCGAGGGCGATCATGACTCCTCGTCCCGCGGCCTCGGCGCCGAGCAGCAGCCCGGGACGACCCCGTGCGACGAACGCCCAGTAGCCGACGTACCCCACCGTCTGGAACACCGCACCGATCGCGAACACGGGCACGAACGCCGCCGCCGGTCGCCACTCCGCTCCCAGGACGAGGTGGATGGCGGGGCCCGCCGTCGAGGCGAGCAGGCTGATGTACCCGAGCACGGGGACGCACAGCAGGACCTGGAACCTCGCCAGGCGTCGCTGCACGTCGGCGGCGTCCGGCGCTCGGCTCAGCGCGGGAATGACGATGCGCGTCAGCGGGCTGGCCAGTTGTTCGAGAGGCAGATTCACCAGCTGGTTCGCCCGGCTGAACAAACCCAATACTCCGGCCCCGGATGCGGCGCCCACGGTCATCGTGCCGATGTTCGACGACGTGTAGTTCAGCAGATGCACCACGAAGGTGTTGCCTCCGAACGACAGCAGACGGCGGATGGGTACTCCGCGACGGGGCGGTCGTGGCATCCATCCGGCGCAGGCGACGGCGGCCACCAGCGTCACGGCCGCCGCGATCGCGCCCTGCAGGGACAGCCCGATGACGCCGTACCCTCCGACCGCCAGGGTCGCGGCGGCGACCAGGCCGAGCGCGTCGCCGGCGAACTCCACCGCCGCGAGGGTGCCGAGACGCCCCGACCGGTTGAGCTCGACGCGGTATTGGACGCTCGCGGAGCGCAGCGCGAACGCCGGTGCGAGAAGGAGGAGCACCGTCGTGAGGCGCTCGTCGCCGAAGGCGGAGCCCGCGGGCAGGGCCGCCGCGACGACCACCGCCGCAGCCCCCACCCCGACGGCCGTGTTGATCCAGAACAGCAGGTCGCGCTGTGCGGGCGAAAGGACGGGGGCGCGGAGCGCGGCGAGGCTCAGACCGAAGTCGCCGAGGACGGCGGCGAAGCCGGCCAGGGCGAGCCCGAGCGACACGAGCCCGAAGTCGGCGGGGGCGATCAGCCGCGCGAGCAGGACGATTCCGCCCACCTGCACGGCGTACTTGCCCCACTGCGCCGCGAGGAGGGCCAACGCTCCACCTCGCCCGGGCACCACGGACTCGGGCGTCGGCACGCGACATCTCCTCGGGTTGTAGCTTTCGGGCGATGAGCAGGTTAGCGAGCACCCGCGTCAGCGCCGGACGTCGACGCGACGAGCGTCAGGGGCGAGATCGGCGGTCGCGCCGACGCGGGGCGGCCGTCCTGCTTCTCGCGCTCGCGTCGCTCGCCGAACCGGTGACCGAGGCCCTGACCACGGACCGTGCCCACTACGTCGAAGGTGCCCTCACCGCCCCGCGCCCCCTGGTCGAGGCCGCCGCCGCCACCGCGAACACCGTGATCCCCCTGGTCGCGGTAGCCGTGCTGCTGGGAGCGATGCTCTGGTCGAAGGTCGATGCGATCGCCCTCGGCGTGGTCGCCCTGCCGTCGATCATCGCGGTCGCCGACGAGTTCGCCCACGACCGCCCGGTCGGCCCTGCTCTGCTGCTGCCCGCACTCGCCGGGGCTCTCGTCATCACCCTGCGGGTGAAATGGTCCGATCTGGTCCTGCTCGGACGGATCGGCGCCCTCGTCGCCGTCGCCTCGTTGATCGGCATGGCCGTCGACCCGGAGCGCGTGCTCATGTCGGCGGGTCTGGCGCACGCCGAGAAGTCCCTCACGGGCGCCCCCCTGCTCGCGGGGATCTTCTCGCACTCCAACACCTTCGGCCTGTTCCTCGGCCTGGTCGACGCGGGCCCGTCGTCGGCGGCGCGCTGTTCGCCGTTGGCCTTGACCGCACCGATGAGCGTCCCGCCGCACTGCGGGGTGGCGAAGAGGTAGCGGTCGGCGGAGGAGCCCAGGCTGTAGGCCCAGGCGCAGTCCTGCCCGCCGGACCACTTGATCCAGGCCGAGATGGTGACGTCACCGGTTGTGGCATCGGTCAGACCAGGGGCCATCTCGACGAAGGCAGCGCCGGAACCGGCCGCGCCGCCGGGGAGGGCCAGCGCGTGATCCGATCCGCCGCGCGGTCCGGCGACGATGCTCGCGCCGGCTCCCCGGACCGTGCCCGGGTGCGCGCCGGCGCCGTCGGCGACCGCGGTGCCCGCGGCCGCGGTGCCGAGCGGGAGCGCGTCGAAGTCGTACAGCAGGGCGGCGGTCGGAGGGGCCGCCTGAGCCGGGGCGATCCCGGTGACGAGGCCACCGCCCACCAGGGCGGCGGCGAGGGCGAGAGCCGCGGGTCGACGTGAACGCATGCGAGGGCCTTTCGGGCGGACGGGCGGAGCGGCTCGTCCGGTGCGCCCTCGGGAAGGCGACCGGACCGCACCTCTTCGTGGCGGCCAAGACGTCGGACGGGATTCGACGGACTCGGGTCGCGACCGACCATAGAGCCCCGCCGTCGCTGCGCGCAACACGCATGTGAACCTTCACCTCGTGACCTGATCGTTGCTTGACGGCGCATTCGGGCGGCAATACGGTTCCAGCAAGTGTGAGCGCTAACACGGCGCCGCCGGTCCCGGCAGAGCAGCCGCGTGGCCGGCCCGGACGTGGAGGCACGAGCACCGCCCCGCCCGCCCCTCCACCCGAACGGAGCGTCCACCCCCATGCGCGTCCCCCGTCTGCTCGCCGCCACCGCCATCGCCGCGGTGACGGCGTCGGCCCTGGTCACCCCGCCCGCGGCGATCGCCGCGCCGGTGGTCGATCCCGGGCTGCACTACACGTTCGACACCCTCACCGGCACTCTCGGTGCCGGTGCCGCCATCCCCGACACCGGTGTGCGCGCGACGCGCAGCGACGGCGTCGTCGGAAACGGCGGCATCACCGTGGTACCCGGTGTGACCGGCGCCGCCGACGACAAGGCCATCCGCCTGTCGGGCGGACGCAACGACGCCGACGCGGTCGCGTCGTACGTGACGCTGCCCAACGACATCGTCTCGTCGAGCGACAAGGCCGTGACCGTCAGCATGTGGACGAAGTGGGAGGGCGCGGGCAACGGCGCGTGCCAGCTCGCGTTCGGCCTGGGCCGGTCCACGACGAAGAACCTCTTGGCATCCACCAGCTGCGCCGGAACCTACGGAGCCGTGTCGGACGGTACGGGCGAACGCCGCGTCGGCAACGGTGGTGCGGACCTGCCGGTGGGCCAGTGGGCCAACATCGCCCTGGTGTTCCAGCCCGGCCAGCGCATCGCCTACTACGTCAACGGTCAGCTCGACGGCGGCGAGGCGGAGCAGACCGGTATCGCGCAGACCATCGACGCCGCGCTCGGGCAGAACGGCGTGGGCGGCTATCTCGGACGCTCGTTCTGGGACGACCCGTTCTACGCCGGCGCCATCGACGACGTGCGGATCTGGAACAGCGCCCTCTCGGCCGACGACCTGCGCGCGGTCGGGGCCGACGGCTACCGCGCCGTGCTGGCATCCGACGCCGTCTCGCTCGGGGACACCTCGAGCGTCGACCGCGACCTCAAGCTCCCCGTCACGACCGCGGCCGGTTCGACGGTCACGTGGGCGACGAGCGACGCCCGCGTCATCACCGCGGACGGAAGAGTCACCCGCCCGGCCGCGAACGCCGGCGACGCGACCGCGACGCTCACCCCGACCTTCGGCCTGGGCGGCCAGACCCGAACGGGAGCGCCCATCACGGTGACGGTTCGCGCCCTGTCCGGCACAGAGCAGGAAGAAGCGGTTCGCCAGGTCGCCGACGCGCTGCCGACCCAGGCCGGACTCTCGGGCGATGTGCGCGGCTCGATCGCGCTGCCCACCGCGGGTGCCGACATCTCGCAGGACTTCCCGTCGGCGCTGGCCGACGACGTCGCGATCTCCTGGTCCTCGTCGAACCCCGCCGTGGTGTCCGACGCCGATGCCGGCGCAGCGCCGAACATCGTGCGCAAGGGCAGCGTCACCCGCGGTGCCGCCGATCAGCAGGTCACGCTGACCGCGAAGCTCACATTGGGGGCCGCCACCCGGACCGTGCAACTGCCCGTCACGGTGCTCGCCGCCGCGACGCACACGCGGGACGACGATGAGGCCTACCTTTTCGCCTACTTCCGAGACAACTCCATCGAGGGCGAGAAGATCCGCTTCGCCGTCTCGGAGGGCAACGATGCGCTGAACTACCGCACACTCAACGACGCCAATCCGGTGCTCGAATCCACGAAGGGTGCTCTCGGTCTGCGCGACCCGTTCGTGCTGCGCTCCAAGGAGGGCGACCGCTTCTTCTTGATCGCCACCGACCAGTCCGCCGGGCGCACCGGCTTCGTGACCGATCACGGCAGCCTGAACCTCTCGATCTGGGAGTCCACCGACCTGGTGAACTGGGGCGAGCAGCGTCTCATCCCGGTCGCTCCGCCGAGCGCCGGCATGGCGTGGGCGCCCGAGGCCCACTACGACCCCACGATCGACGCCTACGTCGTGTACTGGGCGTCGCGCGTCTTCGTCGACGACGCCCACACGCAGGATGACGGCAATGGGCCGCAGATCCTGATGGCGACCACGCGCGACTTCGTGAACTTCTCGCCTGCGGTTCCGTACATCAAGTCGTCGGACATCCCGAACCTCGTCAAGGGACAGGGACTCATCGACACGACGATCATGGAGCGCGACGGCGTCTATTACCGCTTCACCAAGGGCACGGAGCAGACGGCCTGCCGCCCCGACATCGTCGCCGAGAAGGGCACCGACCTGCGCGCCCCCTCGACCTCGGGCGAGTGGGACAAGTTCGACACCTGCCTCTCGGCGAACGCCGGCCTGCCCGAGACCGAGGGCCCCTCGGCGTTCCGGTCCAACCCCGGTGACATCAACGGCGATCGCAACTACGTCCTCGTCGACTGGTACGGCGGCGTCGGATACATCCCGCTCTACACGGAGTCCCTCGAAGAGGGGAAGATCGACTGGAAGGTGCCCGCGCAGTATGCGCTGCCGGCCTCGCCGCGGCACGGCGTCGCGCTGGGCATCACCCGCGCGGAGCGGGACCGCCTGATCGCGAAGTGGAACCCCGACGAGCTGGTGACCTCGGTCGCCCCCGTCTCGGTCGAGGTCGCCCCGGGAACGACGTCGGTCGCTCTCCCTGCCACAGTGAAGGCCACCCGAGCCGCCGGCGCGATCGATGTCGCCGTGACCTGGGACGAGCAGGACCTCTCCTCGCTCCGGGCCGCGGGCGACAAGGTCGAGGTGCGCGGTGCGCTGAACGACGGCTCGGCGACACCGGCGATCGCCACGATCACCGCGGTCGCCACGCCGGTGGCATCCGCGGCGATCACCATCGGGTACGACTCGAGCGTCGTGGCGCGTGGATCGACGTCGACGCTGACGGCGTCGGTGGCGCCCGCCAACGCCGATCAGAAGGTCACCTGGAGCTCGAACGATCCCGCCGTGGCTTCGGTCGACGCCGCGGGAAGGGTCACGGGGGTGTCGAACGGCGAGGCGGTCATCACCGCCAAGAGCTCGGACGGCCGCAAGGCTCTGCTCCCGATCACCGTCGCTGCGCCCGAAACAGACCTGCTGCTGCACTACAGCTTCGACGGGGCGAGTGCCACGATCGACGGTGCCCGCATCACGGACGTATCGGGCCGCGGTCACGACGCCACCATCAGGGGAACGGGCGCCACGGCCGCACCGGGTGCGCGAGGTGTCGCGGGAGACTCCGCGATCTCGTTCCCGGGTGGCGCTCCCGGCTCGGTGGCCGCGTTCGCCGAGATCGGAGGGGACGTCGTCCCCGACGGCACGCGCGACCTGACGGTGTCGAGCTGGGTGAAGTGGGACGGAACCGCCGCGTGCGAGTGGCCGCTGTCTCTCGGATCGAGCACGACGAACTACCTGTTCACCAGCCCCGACTGCGGCGGCGTCGCGGCGGGTGTCAAGTCGGGCTTCACCGAGAACAAGTCCGGTGCGGCGCGGCTGCAGCCGGGCACCTGGGCGCAGGTCACGATCGTGCTGACGGGGAGGAAGACGCTCGTCACCTACGTCGACGGCAAGAAGGTCGCCGAGGTCGCCACGATCTTCGACGCCTCCGACCTGGAAGCGCTGAAGGGCGTGGGCGGTCTGCTGGCCAAGTCGCAGTATCCCGCGGACCGTCTGTTCGGGGGCGACCTCGACGACGTGCGGGTGTACGGACGGGCTCTGGATGCCACCGAGGTGACGACGCTGTTCACGAAGGGGACGCTCGAGAGCGGCGTGACGCCGACTCCCACGGCATCGCCCACGGCTTCGCCGACTGCGTCGCCGACCGCGTCGCCGACGGCATCGCCGACCGCGTCGCCGACGGCGTCGCCGACCGCGTCGCCGACCGCCTCGCCGGAGCCCACGGTGGCCCCGACGGGCCAGCCCACGGCGTCGCCGGAACCCACGACGGCCCCGACCGGTCAGCCCACCTCGTCGCCGAGCCCCTCGGCATCCGCGTCCGCCACTCCCGTCGCGAACGCGGCGGCGGGCACCACGGCCACGGTCAGCTCCTCGCGTGTCGAGCGCGGCGGGTCGTTCACCGCGACGGTGACGGGGGTCAAGCCCGGTGAGCAGCTCGCGGCGACGCTGAACAGCCAGCCGCTCGTGATCACGGGCATTCCGAAGGCCGACGATCGCGGTTCGGTGACGTTCCGTGTGAATGTGCCGGCGGACTTCGCGCTCGGCACTCACACGCTGGTGATCGTGCGCGACGACGGTCGGACGTTCGCGTCGATCCCCGTGCAGGTGGTCGCTCCGGGTGCGCTCGCCGCGACCGGTGCGGACCTTCCCTGGGGCCTGGGGATCGGTGCGCTGCTCATGGTGGCCGCCGGTGCGGCCCTGACGATCGGCCAACGCCGTACCCGGGTGAACTGACCTCACCCCGCGCGGGTCCTCGTCCCTCGGGACGGGGGCCCGCGYGGGGTGAGGTCAGTTCACCCGGG
>NZ_QDFT01000044.1 GCF_003075375.1 Microbacterium testaceum
GTGTCGGCCGGCTCTCGGTGGACCAGGTGGTCGCTCTGCAACGCGCGTACGAGAAGCTCAAGGACGAGCGGCGCCAGATGGACTTCGAGGACGTGCTGCTGACSTGCGCCGGCATGATCGAGGCCGAACCGCGCGTGGCCGCGGCSGTGCGCGAGCAGTACCGGCACTTCACGGTCGACGAGTACCAGGACGTCTCGCCGCTGCAGAACCGCGTTCYYGAGCTGTGGCTCGGCGATCGCCGCGACCTGTGCGTCGTCGGCGACGCCAGCCAGACCGTGTACTCGTTCACCGGAGCAGACGCGCAGTACCTGCTCGACTTCGAGCGCACGCACACCGATGCCCGCGTGGTGCGCCTCGAGCGCAACTACCGTTCCACGGCGCCGGTGCTCGCGGTGGCGAACGACCTGATGCGCGGCCGGCAGGGCGCGCTCGAGCTCGTGGCGGCGCGCGCGGACGAGACGCCCGTCCCCACCGTGCGGGCTTTCGACGACGACGAGGACGAGGCGGCCGCGGTCGCCCGGTCGATCCGCGACCTGCTGGCGACCGGGGTGGATCCGCACGACGTCGCCGTGCTCTACCGCTCGCACGCCCAGTCGGCGGCCCTGCTCAGTGCACTGTCGGGCGTGGGGATCGCGGCATCCGTCCTGGGCGGACGCAAGTTCTTCGACCTGCCCGAGGTGCGTCAGGCCCTCATGGCCCTGCGCGCGGCGTCGGTGGCGCCGATCAGCACCGGTTTCATCGCGACGGTCCGCGACGTGCTGCGCAGCGTCGGTCTGACCGACGATCCGCCCGAGGCGGGCGGCGCGCTGCGTGAGGCGTGGGAGGCGCGCGCGGCGCTGCTGCGCCTGGCCGAAGAGGCGCCCGAGGGCACCGACCTGCGCGCGTTCACCCACGACCTGCAGGCGCGAGCCCGCGACCAGCACGAGCCGACCACGCGAACCGTCACGCTGGCCACGCTCCACGCGGCGAAGGGTCTGGAGTGGGATCACGTCTACCTCGTGGGGGTGAGCGAGGGGCTCTTGCCCATCTCGTACGCCAAGACCTTCGAGGCCGTCGACGAGGAGCGCCGCCTCGCATACGTCGGCGTCACGCGGGCCGCGCGAACGCTGTCGGTGAGCTGGGCGCGAGGGCGTGGGCGGATGGAACGCTCGCCGTCGCGCTTCCTGCGAGAGATCGGCAGTGGCAGTCTTCGCTCGGCCGATGCAGCGCCCAGGCCCGCCGGAACGAATCGGCGCGCAGGCGCAGCGAGCGGCTCGTCGACGCGATCGGCGCGTTGAGCAGAAACCGCGCCGCGCGTCCCGCCTCGGCGGCGAGGGCGACGTCGATGTCCGGCCGCGGACGACCGAGCAGTTGCGCAGCGACGAGCGGCCAGTGCGGGTCGCCTTCGCGCTGGATCGCGTCGAGGCAGGCCAGGCACGCCGTGCGTCCGGGCTCGACGACCGGCCCGATGACGGCGCTCGCCCCGTCGAGCACGAGCGGAAGATGCGTGACGTCCTCGCGCACGAGCGCCGCCGCACGCCGCGGGTCGACGCGGTAGGCCGCCAGAACGACCACCCGCGCGTCGGCGGGGACGGGCTCGCTCGCCGGACCCGCCCACGACACGACGGTCGCGCGTCCGGGGAGGGCGGCGAGCACCGCGCGGACGGCGCGGGCGGGAAGGTCGTCGGCGGTCTGCACGAGGATCGGCGGATGCCGCGGCGCCCGTGCCAGGGCGGGGGCGATCTCGGCGAGCAGGGCGTCGCACGCGGCGCCACCGCTGCCGTGCAGCTGGGCGAGCGAGCGGAGTTGGGCGCGGGTGGTGCCGGTGACCAGGGCGGCGACCACCTGGTCGACCCAGGCCCCGGCGGTCGGGGTCACGGCGACGGCGGGAGCGCCGAATTGCACACGGCCGTCGTGGCGCCAGAGCGGGGGAGCGGCGGAATCGAGTCGGATCATGCCCCGAGCCTGTCCCGCGGGAGGGTCCGGGATGCCGCTGTCCCCACCCCGACGCCCGGATCACGGCGTGGGGAGAAACGGCGGACGCCCGCGGCGGGACCGGATCCTCACCGCGGGCGTCCGACGCGAGAGCAGCCTCAGACCGGTCGCTGGTCTCCCGGCGCGGCGTCGTCGTCCCCGTCCGCCCCGGTCGCGGAGCCGTCGCCGTCCGTCCCGCTCGCGGACCCGTCTGTCCCGCTCGCGGAGCCGTCCGTCCCGGCATCCCGCCCACCCGAGGCCTCCTCGGCGAGCAGCTGGGCGAGGGCGTCGTCCATCGCGTCCGCGGGCGCTGCCTCTCCGCGCGAGGCGGCGGTCAGTCGCGCGACGAGGGCCGCGGGGTCGTCGATGTCGTCCGACGTGGGCATGAGGTCGGGGTAGTCCCACAGCGCGTCGCGTCCGTCGACGCCGACGGCGTCGGTCACCGCGCGCCACAGGGCGGCGGCCTCGCGCATGCGGCGCGGGCGCAGCTCGAGGCCGACCAGCGAACCGAGCGCCTGTTCGGCGGGCCCGCCCACGGCGCGGCGGCGACGCACGGCCTCGGCGATGCGCGCGGCCGAGGGAAGACGCGAGGTGGCGTCCTCGGTGACGACGTCGACCCAGCCCTCGATCGTGGCCAGCAGGTTCTCGAGGCGCGTGAGCGCGGCGGTCTGCTCCTCACTGCGCTCGGGCAGCAGGGCGCCGCTCTCGAGCGCGCCGCGCAGCTCGTCGGGCTGCGACGGGTCGAAGCGCGTGGCGAGCTCCTCGAGCGCGTCCGTGTCGACGCGGATGCCGTGCGCGAAGTCGCGCACCTGCGAGATGACGTGCAGCCGCAGCCACCGCGCGTGGCGGAACAGCCGCGCGTGCGCGAGTTCGCGCGTCGCGAGGTACAGCGCGAGCTGGTCGTCGGGGATCTCAAGGTCGCGACCGAAGTCCGCGAAGTTCTGCGGCAGGATCGCCGCGTCGCCGTCGGGCATGACCGGGATGCCGACGTCCCCGCCGCCGACGACCTCGGTCGACAGGCGCCCGACGACGTGGCCCAGCTGGGTGGCGAACAGCGATCCTCCGACGGTGCGCATGAGGCGGCCGGCCCCGGCGATCATGTCCTGCATGTCGTCCGGAGCCTGCTGGCCGAGGGCCGTGGTCAGGGCGTCCGCGATGCTCGTCGCGACGGGCTCGGCGAGCTCCTGCCACACGGGCAGGGTCGCGCTGACCCAGGCGCCGCGGGTGACGACGCGCGGGGGCCGCGGCAGGTCCGAGATGGTGGTGGCCTCGCCCAGCCACAGCCCGGCGAGGGTGAAGGCCTGGTCGAGGTCGGTCTTCTGACCCGTGGTGACGCCGAGGCCGTCCTGGTTGGCGATGTGCAGGGCCTGGCGCTCGGCCAGGCTCCAGTCCACGCCCTCTTGCGAGCCGTTGAACGCGCCCTGCAGCTGGTTCATCACCGCCTGCAGCATGGCGGGGTCGATCTGCATTCCCGACAGGCGGGAGAGCTGCTCGGGATCGATCCCGCTGACGTCGCCCGACATCAGGCGACGCATGAGCTCCTGGAACTCCTCTTCGGGGTTCCGGTCGTCGTCTGCCACTTCAGCCGCCTTTCAGCCAGGTCTGGGGATGGGAGTCCTACGCTAGTCGCACGCTTCCCCGCATCAGACGGCCCGGCCTCTCACCGCCTTACGCCGCGCGCGAACGACGACCCGCTGAAGGATTGAGACCGTGACCCTGTTCGACCAGAACGTCTCCCGCGCGCCGGTGACCGAGCCCGAGCCCCCGCGGCGGTGGGGGCGCGGCACCGTCACGGGAGTGTGGGCGCTCACTCTCGCCGTCGTGGTGCTGTTCGTGCTCACCTTCGTCCCGTCGGGGTATGTCATCCAGCAGCCGGGGCCGGTCTACAACACCCTCGGCACGTCGACGAACGCCGACGGGCAGCAGGTGCCCCTCATCACGGTCCCGAACGAACAGGATGCCGCCACCGACGGTCAGCTCGACCTGCTGACGGTGCAGGTGAGCGGCAACCGCGAGCGCACGCCGTCGTGGATCGATCTCGTCCAGGCGTGGTTCGATCCCTCGCGCGCGGTCGTCCCGATCGACCGCATCTTCCCCGCGGGGCAGAGCACCGAGCAGCGCAACACCGAGAACGCCGCGCTCATGACCGACTCGCAGAACGAGGCCAGCGCCGCCGCCCTGCGCGAGCTGGGGTACACCGTCCCGCAGACCATCAGCGTCGCCACCGTCGACGAGACCGGTGCCACGGCCGGAATCCTTCAGGAAAAGGACGTCATCACCTCGGTGAACGGCACGGATGTCACCAGCGTCGAGGGGGTTCGCTCCGCGGTCCAGGATGCCGCGGGCGCACCCGTGACGCTGGGATTCGACCGCGACGGTTCGTCGCGGACGGCCCAGGTCACCCCGAAGCCCACCGACGTCGACGGCCGGCAGCAGTACCTGCTGGGCGTGGGGCTCGCCATCTCGTTCGACCTGCCGATCGACGTGCAGATCCAGCTGAACGACGTGGGCGGCCCGAGCGCCGGCATGATGTTCGCCCTCGGCATCATCGACAAGATGACGCCCGGCGACCTCACGGGCGGCCAGCACATCGCGGGCACCGGCACGATCGACGCCGACGGCAACGTCGGACCGATCGGCGGCATCCGTCAGAAGCTCTACGGGGCACGGGATGCCGGCGCCACCTGGTTCCTCGCCCCCGAGGCGAACTGCAACGAGGTCGTCGGTCATGTGCCGGACGGCATCCGGGTGTTCTCGACCTCGACGCTCTCGCAGTCGCTCACCGCGCTCGAGACGATCCGCGACGGGGGAGACCTCGATGCCCTGCCGACGTGTGATTCGGGATCGTAGCTTTCACGGCGAACCCCCGGAATCTCGCGCCTAGGATAAGTGGGTGACCACGACCTCAGCGCCGAACCAGGCCACGCCCCCGAACCGCTCTCGACGGATCATCTCGATCACCCTGGCGGTGATCGCAGCGCTCGTCGTCGCGTTCTTCGTCTTCGCGAACCTGTACTCCGATTGGCTGTGGTTCTCGCAGCTCGGCTTCACGGGTGTGCTCACCACGCAGTGGATCGCGCGCACCGTGATGTTCGTCGTCGGGTTCCTCGCGATGGCCGTTCCGGTGTGGGGCGCCATCCAGCTCGCTTACCGCCTGCGTCCCGTGTACGCGCGTCTGAGCTCGCAGCTCGACCGCTACCAAGAGGTGGTGGAGCCGCTGCGTCGCCTGGCGATGTGGGGGATCCCGGTGTTCTTCGGCTTCTTCGCCGGGTTCGCGGCATCCGCCCAGTGGGAGACGACCTGGCTGTGGCTCAACGGGGTCGCGACCTCGGTCACCGACCCGCAGTTCGGTCTCGACACCGGCTTCTACCTGTTCGCGATGCCGTTCTACGCCTCGGCGCTGGGCTTCGCCTCGGCTGTCGTGCTGGTGAGCCTGCTGCTGACCGCCGTCGTGTCGTACCTGTACGGCTCGGTTCGCGTGGGTCAGCGCGAGCTGCGCATCTCGAAGGCTGCGCGCATCCAGCTCGCGATCCTCGCCGGTCTGTACCTGCTGCTGCAGGGCGCGAGCCTGTGGCTCGACCGCTTCCGCACGCTGGTGGAGCCGTCCGAGCGCATCACCGGTCCGGGCTACGTCGGCGCGAACGCCGTCATCCCCGGGCAGACGATTCTCGCCATCGCGGCGGTCATCGTGGCGATCGCCTTCTTCGTCACCGCGTTCCTCGGCCGCTGGCGCTACCCCCTGATCGGGACCGCGCTGCTGGTCGTCTCGGCGATCGTCGTGGGTGCGGCCATCCCGTGGGCCGTCACCACCTTCCAGGTGCGCCCGAACGAGCTCACCCTCGAGAGCCAGTACTACCAGCGCAACCTCGACGGCACGAAGGCCGCGTACGGCATCGACAAGGTCGAGAAAGAGAACTTCCAGGCCACGACCGAGGCCGAGGCCGGACAGCTGCGCAACGACGCCGAGTCCACCGCGCAGCTGCGCATCATGGACCCCGCGATCATCGGACCCACGGTCCGTCAGCTCGAGCAGTACCGCGCGTACTACCAGTTCACCAACCCGCTCGACGTCGACCGCTACACGATCGACGGCAAGACGCAGGACACCGTCGTGTCGCTGCGCGAGCTGAACATCGGTCAGCTCGGCGACGCCGCGTCGTGGCAGAACACGACGCTCGTCTACACCCACGGCTACGGCATGGTCGCGGCCGCCGGTAACGAGCGCACCGCCGACGGCGACCCGGTCTTCCTCGAGCAGGCCATCCCCGGCACGGGCTTCCTGACCGACCTCAACTACGAGCCGCGCGTCTACTTCGGCGAGACCTCGCCGCAGTACTCGATCGTCGGCGCTCCCGAGGGCACCGACCCGATCGAGCTCGACTACCCGCTGGGCGCCGACGGCGGCACCGAGACCCGCACGACCTTCAACGGCAACGGCGGCCCGAGCGTGGGCAACGTCTTCAACCGCCTCATCTACGCGCTGAAGTTCCAGTCCGAGCAGATCCTCTTCTCGGACAGCGTCAACGCCGACTCGCAGATCCTGTACGACCGCAACCCCAAGGACCGCGTCCAGAAGGTCGCGCCGTACCTGACGCTCGACAGCGACCCGTACCCCACGGTCGTCGACGGTCGCATCAAGTGGGTCATCGACGGCTACACCACGAGCTCGAACTACCCGTACTCCACGGGCGTCTCGCTCTCGCGCGCGATCGCCGACTCGAACAACCCGGCCCCCACCTACGCGCTGGATGACATCAACTACATCCGCAACTCGGTCAAGGCCACGGTCGACGCGTACGACGGTTCGGTGCAGCTGTACGCGTGGGACGACGAGGACCCGCTGCTCAAGGCGTGGCAGAACATCTACCCGTCGTCGCTGCAGCCGTGGAGCGCCATGTCGGCCGACCTGATGAGCCACGTGCGCTACCCGACCGACCTGATGAAGGTGCAGCGCTCGATGCTCGGCGTCTACCACGTCGACGACGCGGTGTCGTTCTACCGTCAGGACAACCGGTGGACCACGCCGAACGACCCGCAGGACCCGGCGACGTTCCAGCCGCCGTACTACCTGACGATGAAGATGCCGAGTCAGGACGACCCGACGTTCTCGATGTTCACGAGCTTCATCCCGGCATCCCAGGGCGGTCAGGCGCGTAACGTGCTCACCGGTTACCTCGCCGTCGACTCCAACGCCGGCAGCGAGCAGGGCACCAAGCGCGACGACTACGGCCGATTGCGCATGCTGGTGATCGACGCGGCGACGACCGTGCCGGGACCGGGTCAGGTGCAGAACACCTTCGACTCCGACACCAACGTCTCGTCGCAGATCAACATCCTGCAGCAGGGTCAATCGCAGGTGCTCAACGGCAACCTGCTGACGTTGCCCGTCGGCGGTGGTCTGCTCTACGTGCAGCCGGTGTTCGTGCAGTCCTCGGGTGACACCAAGCTGCCGCAGCTGCGACGCGTGCTGGTGGCGTTCGGCAACGAGATCGCGTTCGAGAACACGCTCAGCGAGGCCCTCGACACGCTGTTCGGCGGTGACTCCGGCGCCAACACGGGCGACGAGACGGTCACGCCGACCGACCAGGGTCAGGGCGGCACGGGCGGTACGTCGACCGGTGGCGGCACGACGGCTCCGGCCGGCGACTACGCCGCAGCGCTGCAAGAGGCGCGCGACGCGCTGACGGCGCGCCAGGCGGCGCTGACCAGCGGCGACCTCGCCGGGTTCGCGACGCAGGACGCCCGCCTCACCGCGGCCGTCCAGCGCCTGCTCGACCTCGAGAGCCAGGGCCAGGGCGGCACGGCGACGCTGTCGCCCACCCCGGCCCCGTCCGAGACGCCCGCCGGCTGATCCCACGCACCGACGCCGGCGCTCCGCTTCCGCGGGGCGCCGGCGTCGTCGTTCCCGCCCGGCGCGCCCGGCGTCGCCGCGCCTCCGCCCGGCGCGCCCGTCGTCGTCGCGCCCCGGATTCCTCGCGAGACTGCACGCCGCCGACAACTCGGCGACATCCTGCAGCCGACTTGTCAGCTACTTGCAGTCTCGCGTGACGACGGCCTTAGGCGCCCGCCCGCCGGACGCCGTGACCGCCGTGACCGCCACCGCTGTCGTCACCGCCCCGTCGCGGGCCCTGCGTCCCCGCCGCGGACCCGTGCCGCGCCCCGGATTCCTCGCGAGACTGCACGCCGCTGACAACTCGGCGACATCCTGCAACCGACTTGTCAGCTACTTGCAGTCTCGTGTGACGACGGCCCCGTCCGGCGCCGGCCCGCCGGACGCCGTCGCCCGTCGCGTACCCTGCGTCCCCGCCGCGGACCCGTGCCGCGCCCCGGATTCCTCGCGAGACTGCACGCCGCCGACAACTCGGCGACATCCTGCAACCGACTTGTCAGCTACCTGCAGTCTCGCGCGTGAGAGCACGCCCGCGAGCGCCTAAGCACCCTCCTCGCCCCCGCGCGCCCCCCCACCCCCGCGCGTCACGCGCTCAAGAACCACCACCAGATCAGCAGCATCGTCGTGCCGAAGCCGGCGATCTGGTTCAACCACAAGAAGCGGTTCCATCCGGCGGTGGCGCGGTCGCTGTCGGCATCCGTCACGTTCCGATACGGCCAGCACACGACCAGGTACGGGATCACCAGGACGGCGGCCAGCGGACCGGGCCAGGCCGTGAAGAGCATCGCCACACCGGCCAGAAGATAGGCGGTCAGCGCGAAGCGCACGGTCCACCGGGCTCCGCGGGCCGTGGCGATCGACGAGATGTCGGCGGCGCGGTCGGCTTCGACGTCCTGCACGGCGCCGAAGGCGTGCGAGGCGATGCCCCACAGCGCGAACGCGATGAACACGAAGACGAGCTGCCAGGTCCACACGGCGCCGGCGAGCACCAAACCGTACACGGCGGGTGAGAAGAAGTGGATGCTGCTGGTCATCGAGTCGAGGAACGGGCGTTCCTTGAGTCGCAGTGGCGGCGCCGAGTAGAACACGACGAAGAACAGGCTGAGCGCCAGCACGAGCCACGACAGCGGCGACCCGATGATGACGAGGTACACCACGAACGGCAGGCACGACAGCGCCGACGCCCACAGCGTGATGGGGTGCATGCGTTTGGCGAGCACGGCGCCGTGCGTTCCGCCCTTGCGGGGGTTGCGCAGGTCGGATTCGTAGTCGAACACGTCGTTCACGCCGTACATCGCCAGGTTGTAGGGCACGAGGAAGAACAGGATGCCGATGATCAGCGGCGCGTCGATCTGGCGCGTGGTCAGCAGGTAGGCGGCGGCGAAGGGGAAGGCGGTGTTGATCCAGCTCACCGGCCGCGACGACACGAACAGCTCGCGGACGATGCGTCCGGGGGTCAGTGCGGGGAGGGTCATGCGGCATCCTTCGGGGACGGGGCGGAAGACAGCAGCGTGTACACCGCCGGCACGAGGAACGCCGCGCACAGCGGGTAGGCGAAGTCCTCGACGGGGGCGAGTCCGAGCTTGAGGCCGCTCAGGTGCTCGGGCGGGTACGAGAACAGGTCGACGGCGATCATGAGGTTGTCGAACACGAGGGTCAGGCCGACCAGCACCAGGGCGGTGAGACCCGAGGATGCCATGCGCCGGCGGAACCGCGGCAGCCGCGCCGTCGCCAGGGTGACGATCACCGTGAGCACCACGAACGGCAGCACGATGAGCGGGTAGGTCACGACGGCACCCGCTCGCGCGCCGCTGCGCGCCGTTCGAACACGGCGAACATCACGACGGCCAGGTAGCTGAGGAACAGCAGGAAGAAGACCTCTTCGAGCGGCAGGTGCGGGGCGAGCATGACGCCGACGAACAGGGGGCTCTCACCCTTGACGAAGACGCCGGTGACGATGCCGACGACGTCCCACGCGAGGAAGAACGCCGTCCCGATGAGCACGGCGATCGTCGTGCGGACGGGGGCGACCCGCAGCGCGAGCGAGTACTTCCAGTCGATGAGGCCCATACCGACCAGCGAGAAGAGGATCGCGCCCAGGTAGATCCCGGGCATGTCAGACCGCCGCGCGCGCGGGTTCCGCCAGGGGGCCGGGGGTGGTGTCGCCCGTCATGCGCTTGACCACGAGCTCGGCCGAGATGAGGCACATCGGCAGGCCGATGCCCGGCAGCACCGAGGTGCCCGCGTAGTACAGGTTGTCGACCTTGCGCGAGCGGTTCTTGGGGCGGAAGATCGCGCTCTGGTTGAGCGTGTGCGCGAGTCCGAGCGAGTTGCCATGCCACGCGTGCAGGTCTTCTTTGAAGTCCTCGGGCGCGATGGTCTTTCGCACGACGATGCGGTCGGCGAAGTCGGGGATGCCGGTCCATTCGCCGATCTGCGCGATGACGCGGTCGGCCGCGGCTTCGATGCGCGGGTCGCCGGCGCCCGAGACGCCGCCGCGGCCGCTGTCGGGGTCGGCGGGGACGGGGACGAGCACGAACAGGTTCTCGTGACCTTCGGGGGCGACGGAGTCGTCCGAGGCGCTGGGGCGGCAGATGTAGATCGACGCGGGGTCGGGGATCTTCTTGTCCTCGCCGAAGATGGCGTCGAAGTTGGTGTGCCAGTCGTCGGTGAACAGCAGCGTGTGGTGGGGGAGCTGCGGCAGCTCGCCCGTGACGCCGAGCAGCAGCAGCAGGGCGCCGGGGCTGGGCACCTTGTCCTTCCACCACTTCTCGGGGTACTGGCGGTCCTTCTCTTCGAGCAGGACGTTCTCGGTGTGGTGCAGGTCGGCGCCCGAGACCACGGCATCCGCGGCGATCACGCGTCCGTCGGCGAGGCGCACGCCGCGCGCGGTGCCCGAGTCGGTGATGATGGCCTCGACCGGCGACGAGGTTTCGATGCGGACGCCGCGTTCGCGGGCGAGCTTCTCGATGGCCTTGATGATCTCGGTCATGCCGCCCTTGGGGTAGAGCACGCCGTCGCCCAGGTCGAGGTGGCTCATCAGGTGGTAGAGGCTCGGCACCTCGAACGGCGAGCCGCCGAGGAACACCGCGGGGTAGGCGAGGATCTGCTGCAGGCGCGTGTTCTTGAAGTCGTCGGTGACGCGCTTCCAGAGCGTGCGGGTGAGCAGCGGGATCAGGGTGGGCAGTCGCTTGATCAGCGCGGGGTCGCGCAGGCCCTTGGTCGACGAGTACGGGTCGTAGAGGAACTTCGACGTCGACAGCTCGTAGGCGTCCTTGGCCGAGTCGAGGTACTTCTCGATGTTGTCGCCCGAGCCGGGCTCGTGCTTCTCGAACAGCGCGCGCACGGCTTCGCGTCCCGAGACGATGTCGATGGGCTCGCCTTTGCCCGGGGGGCCGTAGACGCGGTACGCGGGGTCGAGGCGCACGAGGTCGAGCTGTTCGTCGGCGCTGGTGCCGAGCAGGCGGAAGAAGTGGTCGAACACCTCGGGCATGAGGTACCAGCTGGGGCCGGTGTCGAAGCGGAAGCCGTCCTGCTCCCACGATCCGGCGCGGCCGCCGAGGGCGTCACGGGCTTCGAACAGCTGGACGTCGTGTCCGCGGTCGGCGAGCAGTGCGGCGGTGCCGAGTCCGGCGATTCCGCCTCCGACGACGACGATGCGCTGGGCGCTCATGAGCGTGGTCCTTTCGGGGGCCGCCCCAGAAGGGCGCGGGCGGCGAGGGTGGCTTTGACGCCGTCGGGCACGCGCACGCGCGGGGCTCCGGCGGGGGTGGCGCGCAGGCGCCGCGACAGTTCGGCGAACAGGTCGTGCGCGGTGGTCACGGCGGCCCGGCAGTCGGGCGGAAGGTGGGGGATGACGGATGCCGCGGCGGCGAGGTCGGCGTCGATCCGGTCGAGCACGGCGGTGCGGCGGTCGTCGTCGGCGGCCCCGTCGAGGTAGTCCCGGCCGAGGCGGTCGGCGTCGTCGGCGAGGTCGCGCAAGAAGTTGACGTCCTGGAAGGCCGCACCCAGGCGCCGTGCGCCGTCGACGATGTCGGCGGCGGGGCGAGCCGGGGCCGACATTCCGGCGTTGAGGAAGACCTGCAGGCACATGAGCCCCACGACCTCGGCCGAGCCGTAGACGTAGGCGTCGTGCGAGACGTCGTCGTGCGAGGCGGTGTCGAGGTCGGTGCGCATGGATGCGAAGAACGGGGCGATCAGGTCGGCCCCGATGCCGCACTCCCGCGCGGTGCGGGCGAAGGCGTGCACGACGAGGTTGGCGCTGAAGCCGGTGGCGATGGCATCCATCACCTCGGTCTCGAGGGCGTCGAGCACGTGGCGTTCCCGCTCGGGAGAGAGGCCGGCGTCGTGGGCGGGGCCGTCGACGATCTCGTCGGCGACGCGCACGAGGGCGTAGATGTTGCGCACGTGCGGGCGCGGGCGGGGCCCGAGCAGTTTGGTCGCGATACCGAACGAGGTGGAGTAGCGGTTGATGACGGCGGCGGCGGCGTCGTCTGCCGTCTGCGAATACAGTTCGAGGCCCGTGGGCGCGGTGCTCACGGAACGCGCTCCGCCACCATGTCGACGAGTTCGATCAGCATCGTCTTGCACTCGGTCGGCAGGGTCGACATGCTCACGATGTTGACGGCCTCGTCGAGGGTGTCGTACACCAGGCGCTCGAGGGCCTTGCGGGCGCCCGAGTTGGCCAGGGCCGTCTGGGCGACGCGGATCGCGACGGGGCCGGTGTGGGCCTGGGCGAGGGCTTCGCTGACCTCGGGCCAGCTCGCGGTTTCGCGGGCGAGCGAGATCAGGTGGGTCTTCTTGGCCTCGCGCAGGTCGCAGCCCTCGTCCTTGCCCGACACCTCGGGCGAGCCGAAGGCGCCGATCAGGTCGTCGATCAGCTGGTACGCCAGGCCCAGTCGCTCGCCGAAGCGCTCGAGGGCGTGCAGGGTGGCGTCGTCGGCGCCGGCCATGACGGCTCCGGCCTGCAGGGGGGCCGAGAACGAGTACACGGCGGTCTTGTCGCGCGTGGCCTGCAGGATCGTCATGGGGTCGAGGTCGGCCGAGGTGATGGAGTTCTCGACGTCGGCCAGTTCTCCGGCGGTCGAGACGATCACGGCGTCTTCGACGAGCGTGACGAGGTCGGCGCGCATCTCGGCGGGGACGTTGCTCAGGGCGACCAGGCGCGTGGCCTCGTGCAGCAGCAGGTCGCCGGCCAGGATCCCGGCGGCCGTGCCGAGCAGCGAGGCTCCGGTCTCGTCGGCGCCCTTGTCGAGGCCGCGCTGGCGGAATTCTCCGCCGACGTTCGGGATGCCGCGTCGCTCGAGGTCATGGTCGATGACGTCGTCGTGCACGACGAAGGCGGTGTGCAGCAGCTCGAAGGCGGCCGAGATACGCCAGAGGTCCGACAGGTTGACGCCGTCGCCGTCGAGCGTGTCGTAGGCCGCCGCGACGAGCAGGGGACGGAAGCGCTTGCCGCCGGTGGTCGCGCGGCGGATGGCGGATGCCAGGGCGTGCGCGCCGTCGCCCAGGGGGAGCAGGCGATGCTCGAGGCGTTCGAGCGACGTCTCGATGGCGTCTTCGATCTCTTGACGCGCGGTGGGGGCACTGGGGACGGCGAAGATCACGAGGCTCTCCTCACGGCGGGTGCGGGGTCGAACAGGTGCAGCTGCTGCGCCTGGAGCACGAGCCACGGGCTGAACGCCCACGGGGTGGATTCGAGCGAGGCGGCGAGTTCGAGGGGGTCGACCCAGCGGTACTCGGCGACCTCGTCGGGGTGGGGCTGCGGTTCGTCGTCGGTGCGGGCGACGTACACGGGGCAGATCTCGTGCTCGACGATGCCGCTGGCGTCGACGGCGCGGTAGCGGAAGGTCGGCAGCGCGAGCTCGACGTCGCGGACGCGCAGGCCCACCTCGAACTCTCCGCGGCGGTGCACGGCGGCGGTCATGGCTTCGCCCGGGCCGGGGTGGCCGCAGAACGAGTTGGTCCAGACGCCGGGCCACGTCTTCTTGTGCAGCGCGCGGCGGGTGACGAGCACCTGACCCTGGCTGTTGACGACGTGGCAAGAGAACGCGAGATGCAGACGCGTGTCGGTGTCGTGCACGTCGGCCTTGGGCGCCGTGCCGATCTCGTTGCCGAAGTCGTCCAGGAGGACGACATATTCGGTCTCGCTCATCGTGCCTCCCGTTTGCTAGTTTAGCTAGCGATGTGAGCCCGACAATACCGTGACCGAAAGGGGGTGTCCACCGTGCCGGATGCCGTGTCGACCTCTGCTACAAGGCCTGCCGTCCTCGAAACCCTGCGGGCCGTGCAGTCGCTCAGTGACGCCCTCGATCGCATGCACAGCGGCATGAAGGGCGACATGGACATGAACGCCAGCGACCTGGCGACGTTGCGCATGTTGACCATCCGCGAGCGCCGTGGAGAGATGGTCAGCCCCCACGACGTGGCCACCCACTTGCGCATCTCGACGGCATCCACGACCAAGCTCATCGACCGGCTCGTCGCTTCGGGTCACCTCGAGAGGCGCAAGCACCCGTCCGACGGCCGTTCGCGGGTGGTCGTGCTGACTGACAAGTCGCGTCGCGAGTTCTTCGAGCACTTCGGCGTGCACCTGGGGGCGATGCGCGAGACGGCTGATCAGTACGACGACGCGCAGCTGTCGACGGTCGCCGCCTTCATGGAGCAGCTGACCGAGGCGATCACGACCGACGACTGAGCGGTCCGCGCGCGACGCGCACGCCGACGTCGTCGAACGCCTCTCGGGGCCGGCCACCGCGTCGGGCCGCGGCCCGCACGACGTTCGGCTGATCCGACCACCCGCCGCCGCGGAACACGCGCGCGTCGGATTCACCCTCGGGGTCATACAGGTCGAAGCACCACTCCCACACGTTGCCGAGGGTGTCGAACAGCCCGTTGAGGTTCGGCATCCGGATGCCGACCTCGGCCGGGTGACCCAGCCCGTCGGCGGCGGTCCACGCCACCTCGCGGACGGGGCCGTACGCGATGCCCGTCGACCCTGCGCGGCAGGCGTACTCCCACTCGTCCTCGGTGGGCAGGCGGAAGCCCTCGGAGTCGGGGTCGCCCGTGACGAGCTCGCCGTCGAACGAGTACACGGGGTCGAGGCCCTCCCACTCGCTGAGCGCGTTGCACAGGCGGATCGCGCGCAGCCAGCTCATGTGCGTGGCGGGTCGACGGGGGTTCTGTGACGGGATGCCGAGCAACTCGGCGACCTGCTCCTCGGTGACGGCGTACCGCCCGATCTCGAACGCCTGGACGACGATCTCGCGGCGTTCGCTGCCGCGCTGATCGATGCGCAGCACGCTACCCGCGGCGATACGCGCCATCTCCATGTCGCTCATGTGCGATCTACCCACTCTCTTGGCAGCACGATCGCTACGTAGTCAAGCGTGCGCCAGCGCGGGGGAGCGGACGGGTGGGGTGACAGGGGAGGGGGAGTGATGTACGGGTGGGGCGGCGGCTAGGCGAGCTCCACCATCCACAGATCGCTGTCCCCCGTGATGAACAGCCGCTTCTCGTCCGCATCGAAGGTGCAGTTGCTCGCGACATGGGGTGTCGGGATGACGCCCAGTCGTGCGCCCGTCTCGTCGACGATCACGATCCCTGCCTCGCTCGAGATCCACAGCCAGTCGCGGCTGTCGACGGCGAATCCATCCGGGATGCCGGCATCGACGCCGGCGAAGAAGCGGGGCGCGCCGAGCGTCTCGCCGTCCCAGTCGCACGCGACGATGCGGGGCGTTCCGTCCGCGCGCGACTCGGCGACGTAGAGCGTGCGCTCGTCGCGGCTGAAGGCGAGCCCGTTGGGCTCGTCGAGGTCGATCATGCGCCGAAGCGGCTCGCCCTCGCGCCAGCGGTACACGCTCGTGTGGCTCAGAGCGGGGTCCGCGGGGTAGCCCTCACGCGGGTCAGAGATGCCGTAGGTGGGGTCGGTGAACCAGATTGCACCGTCAGACGCCACCACGAGGTCGTTGGGCGAGTTGAGCGGGGCACCCTCGGAGGAGTCGACCAGTAGCGTCGTTCCGTCGCTGTCCGTGCGGCTGACGCCTCGGCGCCCGTGTTCGGCCTGGACGAGACGCCCGTGATCGTCGATGACGTTGCCGTTGGCGAAGTTCGAACGGTCGCGCACCGTGACGATGCTGCCGTCCTCCCGCCAGGCGAGCGTCCGGCGGCCGATCACGTCGCTGAAGATCAGCGCCTGCTCCGCGGGCCACCAGGCGGGCCCCTCGGCCCAGGTGGCGTCGTCGTACAGCCCCAGCAGCCGCGACGAGGCGGGCAGAACGGCCGCCAACCGCTCGTCCCACACCCGCGGCGGATTCACATCCACTTCATGAGGCTCGCGCGGCCCCTGCAGCACCTGTCCGTCGATGGGGATTCGTGTGGCATCCGAGGTCATGCGCCCAGTCAACGTGACCGCAGCCCGGAACGTGCGCGGGTTGACGCCCTCAGCCGAAGGGGTGCGGTGTCGGGGCAGCCGGTGACGCGGCGAACTGGATCAGCACCTGCAGGCATGGCTCGTCACCGATGGTCCCCGACAGGTGTCCGGTCTTTCCGTCGATTTCGGCGGTATCCGTGTCCTGCCCGAAGTGAATGTCGCCGGGCCCCATTTCTACCCGAGAGCCGTCTTGCGTCTCGAGAAACCACTTCCCTCGCAGCGGGATGACCCACTGCGGGTGCGGGGACGGATGCCACTGTCCCACCCACCCGACGGGGAGCGCGGCGAAGAGCACGGCCGATACCTCGCCGGGGAAGGGTCGCATCCACTGCGGATCGGCGCCGCCGCCGACGCTCTGCAACCCGAACCCGCGAAGGATGGATTCGTCGAGGCGACTCTTGCCGTCGAGTCCCGTCCACAAGTGCACGAAGGGGAGTGAGGGCGGGTCGCTTTCGCTCCGGCCGTCATTGTCGAGCGGAGCGGTCGTGGTGGTGTCCATGCGCCGAGTCAACCTGTGTGGCGGGGGAGGGACGGGCGGCTTGACGGCAGCTTCGAAAAGCAGAAGCGCCGCCGACCGAAGTCGACGGCGCTTCTCACGCGACGCTGAGCGTCAGGCGTTGTTGCTCTGGCGGTTGCGGCGAACCGTGGTGGCCACGGCAACGGTCGCACCGGCGAGGACGAGGGCGCCGCCGCCGACCCAGAAGCCGAGGAGCGAGTTGGCGTCCATGCCGGTCGCGGGGAGGGTGTTGCTGCCGCTGGCGTTGCTGCCACCGGTCGAGCCGGAGCCGCTGCCGGCGCCGACCGAGCCGTCGGCACGGGGGCCGGAGGCCGCGAGAGTGTAGGACCCGACGCGGGGCTCGGGCAGAGTGACGACCGCGGTGGCCGAACCCGAGGCATCAGCCGTCTTGGTCACCGATGCCGAAGAGACGGTGGCGCCTGCGGTCGCGATGTTCGAGCCGGTCACCCCAACGCCGACGAGCGTGAACGTGACGGTTGCGCCGGGCGCGAAGCCCGCGATCGGAACCGGACCGTTCGAGGTGACGGAGACCGACACGGTGTCGGGAGTGGTGGGCACGTAGGCCTGCGCGACGGCGGGAGCTGCGAAAAGCAGCGCGCCAGCGAGGGCGGCGGAGGCGCCGACCTTGGCAAAGTTGAGCTTCATGAATGCCTGCTTTCGAATCCGGGCTACCGGTTTATGGGTGGTCCGCGTTCGTGCTATCCGATGGTGACGCAAGGGGGAAGGACAACAATGAAGCGGTGGGTGGTACTGAGAGCCTTCCTGAGTATTGCCTAGGCGCCACCCGGAAGCAAACTGAGAGGGTTTCCGGGACGTTAATTTTCTGAAGCGCGCAATATTTCCTCAGAATGCGGTGCATCTGATTCATTCACTGCAGGAGCGGCACGGCCGTCTCCCCGCAGTCGGCAGAGGGTGTGGGGTCGATCGACCCGTCGGCGGTCGGTGTGACAAAGGCTTCCGCCTCGGTTGCCGTTGAGACCTTCTTCACGACGAGGTCCAGCTGGTTCGAGGCCTGCGGTGCGAGGTTGGTGCCGATGCTCAGGACCCGTCGCCCCGCATACGTCCCGTCTGCGAATGTCAGCCCGTTCGAGCTGGTGGCGCTGACGAGGTCCCATCCCTCGGGCAGGAAGACGTTCGTCAGGGTGGCGGCGTTGCCCGGTGCGACTCCGAATGTTCCGTTCGCTGTCAGGTAACGCGGCAGAATGGTCGCCGCGTCCGCGGGCGCTGTGCTGGTGAGAGAAACCGAGAGGGTCAATTCACGCTCGCTTGCGGCGCCGGGTACGCATCCCGACCAGGCGAGACGCACGTCAGGTTTGACGTAGTAGCTCATCTTCGACCCACCGGCGTCGTTGAAATAGACACCGAATCGGGCGGTGCGCTCGGTCGTGGTGGGCAGCGCTCCGGCGAAGGTCGAGCCGGAGAGCACGGCTTGTTCGTCTTCGTGGGCGCTCCACAGCAGGACACGACGTTCTTCGGCCCCACGAGAGAAGGCACTCAGCAGACCAGGCTTCGAGCCTTTCCCGCCAAGAAAGTCTTTGAAGATGATGGCCGTCGCTTCTCCGAAGAATGCGTCCTGTGCTTTGGGATCGGAAAAGCGCTTGTAGACGTCATTCAGGAACAGCGACGCGGCGTTGCTGCCGTCGACGACCGTGCCGTCTCGCAGCTGAATCGGACCCGTCGCGGCCAGCATGTACGACAACACGACCGGATCGATGGTGATGACACCGTCGACGCTCACGCCGGTGACGGACTGGTACATCTGGCGGGCCAGGGGACCATCGATGGCGAAGTCCGGGATCTGGGTCACGTTCTGGAAATACTTGGCAGGCCTTTCGCCGTACAGAGCGACGACATCCGGCGGAAGGTTCGCGGCGCTCGTGCCCTGCAGACCTTCGGACAGAGAAGTGCCGGAGCGGGTGTCGACCAGTGAGACCGCCCCGCCGTCCGTGCGGAGAAGGATCGCCGTGCCGGCGATTCCGCCGAGGGATCGGGCCTCGGCGTTGTTTTGAACGAGGACGAGATACTGACGCGGTCCGCCCTCTCCGAGCATTCCGGGCAGCAGATCGGTAGCGCGCGAGAGAGCGTCGAGCCCGTCGGCGGTCCGAGCGAATGCTTCCCTGACGCGCTCGACGGCGCCCTGGACAATCCCAAGCAGCGGAACGGTGTTGATGGCCTCGACTGCCGATGATGCGTCGCGTGCATCGGTAGCGGCTGAACCAGCCGGAGCCGCCAGCTGAGCGATGGCCGTGGGGTCGACCCGTCCGTCGACGGGTTTCAGCGCATCGAGCGAAGTAGCGACGACGGCGTCCACGAGCGGGCGCAGCCCATCCCCGAGCAGACCGCTCGACGATGCAGAGATGATGCGAACCGCCTCAAGCTGCGGTCCAATCCACGGAGTCTGCTCGGCCAAGCTCCAGATCGGGTCACCGGTCAGGTCGCGAGCTGCCTTCGCCTCCTCCGCCAACGACGCGATCAGGCTCCGCGCCTGCGCCGGGTCGGCCAGAATCTGAGCACTCGCGCTGGAAGCGCCCGCCTCGATGGCTCGGAGGTGCTGGTACGCGAGCGCCCCTCGGATGCCGACCCACATTGACACCGCCACACCCAGGATCAGCGCTCCCGAGACGACCCACAACGTGATCCGCCCCGCTTTTCGTCCGAATAGAACGGGTTCACGAGCAGACAAAAGAAACCTCAAGCGCGGAGCAGTGAATGGGGCGGCCTAGGCCAACGGGGTCATGTCGGAGGGTCAGGACTCGCGTGACGCTTCGCGACTCTCCCGCCTCGAGGCGAAGCCGAGCTCGTCGAGAGCCTCCACGTCTGCGGCGGGCAGTGCAGCGCGGCCACCACCAGCCTTCTTCGCCTTCCGGTCGCTCTTGGCCTGCTCGGCCGGCGACAGCTTGTACCCGTACCCGTAGCCGTACCCGTAGCCGTAGGCGGCGTAGTACGAATCGGGTCCGCGCGTCGGAACCATGGACATGACGAACCCGGCCAACTTGGCGCCCACCGTGTTGAGGGCTTCGGTCGCGCCGGTCAACTGGTGGCGCGTCGTCCGCGCGACCGACACGACCATGAGAGCCCCGCTCGTCGCTCGTGACAGAATCGCCGCGTCGGTCACCGGTAGCAGCG
>NZ_QDFT01000045.1 GCF_003075375.1 Microbacterium testaceum
CTGCTTCATCCCCGACGGCGACACGCGMGGMKGATCTCGCCGCGCTCCGCGCCCACCTTGTCGGCGAGCCAGCCGCGCGTGTCGCCGTCGGGGATGAAGCAGATGTCGTGGCTGTCGGGCTTCTGCGCGACGGTGAGCCCGCGCTCCTCGGCCTCGGCACGCACGAGCGCCTTGGACGGGGTCGAGCCGAGCGGGAAGTAGGTGTGCGCCAGCTGAGCGGCCGTCAGCACGCCCAGCACGTAGGACTGGTCCTTGGCGTTGTCGGACGCGCGGTGCAGCTCGCGCCCCTCGGGCGTGTCGAGGAGCGTGGCGTAGTGCCCCGTGCACACGGCGTCGAAGCCCAGTTCGAGGGCGCGCTCGAGCAGGGCGGCGAACTTGATCTTCTCGTTGCAGCGCATGCAGGGATTGGGGGTGCGTCCCGCCCGGTACTCGGCGACGAAGTCGTCGATCACGTCGTCGCGGAAGCGCTCCGAGAAATCCCACACGTAGAACGGGATGCCGAGACGGTCGGCCGCCCGACGCGCGTCCATCGCGTCCTCGATCGTGCAGCAGCCGCGGCTGCCCGCGCGCAGCGTGCCGCCCGCCCGCGAGAGCGCGAGGTGCACGCCGACCACGTCATGGCCGGCGTCGACCGCCCGCGCCGCCGCCACCGCGGAATCGACGCCACCGCTCATCGCCGCCAGAACTCGCATCGTCCCAGTCTACGAACGGCCCGCTGAACGGGCGCCGGATGCCACGGCTCGCGCGTACGCGGGCGCGAGTCGCGCGAGCACGGCGTCGACGTCGTCGTCCGTCGAGGTGTAGCCCAGGGTGAAACGCAGCACCGAGCGGGCGGCCCGATCGTCGCGCCCCAGAGCGCGCACGACGTGCGACGGCTCGGCGACGCCCGCCTGGCACGCCGAGCCGGTCGACACCGCGATCCCGTCCATGTCGAGCAGGAACAGCAGCGTCTCGCCGGCGGCATCCGGGAACAGCACGTGCGCGTTGCCGGGTAAGCGCTCGCGCGGATCGCCGAGCAGCTCGGCGTCGGGGATCGACGAACGGATGCCGGCCACCAGCCGATCGCGCAGGCCCGCGATCCGCGCGGTCTCGGCCTGGCGCTGCGCCTCGGCGGCGCGGGCGGCGGCGGCGAACGCGACGGCTCCGGCGACGTCCTGCGTACCGGCGCGGAGCCCCCGCTGCTGACCCCCGCCGTGTACGAGCGGGGTCACCCGGGCGTGGCGGGACACCACCGCGGCACCCACCCCGACGGGTCCGCCGACCTTGTGCGCCGACACCGACAGCGCGACGAGACCGTCGCCCGTCGTGCCCGTCCCGCGCCACCCGGCGAAATCCACGGGCACCTGTCCCAGGGCCGACACCGCGTCCAGATGCAGGGGAACACGGGCCTCGGATGCCGCCGACGCCAGGGCCGCGGCATCCTGGATCGTCCCGACCTCGTTGTTGGCGACGAGGGCCGTGGCCGCGGCGGCTCCGGCGAGGGCGCCGGCGAACACGTCGGGCACGATACGGCCGAACGGATCGAGCGGCACCGCGCGCACGCGCGCACCCTCGGCCGAGGCGAGCCATTCGACCACGTCGAGCGTCGCGTGATGCTCGCCGTCGGGCAGCACGATCGCGTCCGTGCCATCACTGCGCGACCACCACATGCCCTTCAGGGCGAGGTTGGCGGCCTCGGTGCCTCCCGAGGTGAAGACGACCTCGATGGGCTGGCACCCCAGCGCCGAGGCGACCTGCTCGCGGGCGTCTTCGAGAAGACGACGGGCGTCCTGGCCGGCCCCGTGGATCGACGAGGGGTTGCCGAGCACCTCGTGCGCCGCGAGCCACGCGTCGCGCGCCTCGGGACGCAACGGCGTGGTCGCCGCGTGATCGAGGTACACCCGCACCTGGTCCTCCCGACGTCGACGGCCGCTGTCACTAGCCTAGGACGCATGGTCCGACCCGAGCCTGCCCCGCCCATCCACCCCGGCCTGCTGAGCCCCGCCCTGGACGACCTGGGGGTGCGCCTCGGCCCGGGCGGCGGCACGCTGCGCGTGTGGTCGGGATCGGCCGACGCGATGCAGCTGCTCGTCTTCGACGACGTCGATCTGGACTGGGCGACCGAGACCGTCGCGATGACCCCCGTCGGCGGCGGCGTGTTCGAGGCCGTCTCGCCCCTGCTGCGTCCGGGAGCGCGCTACGCCGTCCGCGTCGGCGGCCCGCACGGTCCCGGGCACACCTTCAACCCGCAGTCGCTGCTGATCGAGCCGTACTCGCGCGGTCTCGTGTCCGGCAGCTTCGGCGACTGGCGCTCGGTCGTCGTCGACGGCTCGTTCGACTGGGGCGACTCGGCCAAACCGCGCGTGCCGCTGGACCGCACGGTCGTCTACGAGGGGCACGTGAAGGGGCTGACCAAGCGGCATCCCTTCATCCCTCCCGCCCTGCACGGCACCTACGCGGGCCTGGCGCACCCGGCGATGATCGACCACCTGCTCGCCCTCGGGATCACGAGCGTCGAGTTGCTCCCGGTGCACGCCTTCGCCACGGAGCCCCGACTGCTGCAGCTGGGACTGTCGAACTACTGGGGGTACAACTCCCTCAACTTCTTCACCCCCCACGCCCCGTACGCGACCGCGGCCAGCCGCGCCGAGGGACCCGAAGCGGTGCTGCGCGAGTTCAAGGGGATGGTCAAGCTGCTGCACGAGGCAGGGCTCGAGGTGATCCTCGACGTCGTCTACAACCACACCGCCGAAGAGGGCATCGGCGGTCCGCGCACGAGCCTGCGCGGCATCGACAACCGTTCGTACTACCGCCAGACGGCCGAGGGCGCCTACATCGACGAGACCGGGTGCGGCAATGCGGTGAACACCTCGACGGATGCCGCGGCCCGCCTCGTGCTGGACTCGCTGCGCTACTGGAGCGACGAGGTGCAGATCGACGGCTTCCGCTTCGACCTCGCGGTGACCCTCGGCCGGGACGAGAACCACTCGTTCACCCCCGAGCACCCGCTGCTCGCCGCCATCCGCGCCGACGAGACGCTCGCGGGCGCCAAGCTCATCGCCGAGCCCTGGGACGTCGGCATGGGGGGCTGGCAGACCGGCAACTTCGGCGACGGATGGCTGGAGTGGAACGACCGCTACCGCGACCGCGTGCGCAACTTCTGGCTGAGCGACATCGACTACGCGCGGCGCGCGAGCACCGCTCCCGTGGGCATCGGCGGCTTCGCCACCCGGCTGGCCGGTTCGTCCAACACCTTCAGCGAGGAACGCGGGCCGCTCGCGAGCGTCAACTTCGTGACCGCGCACGACGGCTTCACGCTGCGCGACCTGGTGTCGTACGACGTCAAGCACAACCTGGGCAACGGCGAGCAGAACCGCGACGGCGCCGACACCAACCGCTCGTTCAACCACGGCGCCGAGGGCAAGACCACCGACGAGCGCGTTCTCGCCACCCGCCGCAAGGCCATGCGCAACCTCATGGGGACGCTGCTGACCTCGGCGGGGGTGCCCATGATCACCGCCGGCGACGAGATGGGGCGCACGCAGCGCGGCAACAACAACGCGTACTGCCACGACTCGGCGCTGACGTGGCTGTCGTGGGACCTCGCGCCGTGGCAGCACGACCTGTTCGCGCACACGCGGCGGCTGCTGCAGGTGCGGCGCGACAACCCCGCTCTGCGCCCCCGACGCTTCGCCCGTCTCGGCGAGCGGATCCCCTCCGCCTCGGTGATGGAGTGGTTCGACGAGCACGGCGAGACGATGTCGAGCGACCGCTGGAACGATCCCGCGCACCGCACGCTGCAGTACCTGGCCACCTCGACGCCCGAAGAAGAAGCACCCAACCGCGTGCTCGTCGTCATCCACGGGACAGAGGACGACACAGAGATCGTGCTGCCCGACCTCGACGACGCGATCTTCGTCGAGCTGTGGTCGAGCGCGGACGAAACGCCGGCCGAGGACGAACCGCGCTTCGCCCCGGGCGAGGTCGTCCCGATCGCGGGCGCGTCGATGCGGTTGTTCCGCGTGGACTGAGTCGGCTTCGCCCGGGGGCGGCGGTTCCGGCGCGCGGTGTCGCGGCGTCGGCTCTCGCGCTCCGCGCCCGGGTCGCGGTTCCGGCCCTCGCGCTCCGCGCCCGGGTCGCGGCGTCGCCCCGGGGGCGCGCCCTGTCAAGGCCGGACGAAACGATGGGGCAACGTCGTCGCCCCGCGATAGGTTCGATCCGTGGCCACCACGACGACTGAAACGCCCGAGCTGCCCTGGCGCAGCGCCGCCTCGATCCCGGTGCGTCCGGTCAAGCCGACGCCCACCTCGCGCAGCGTGGTCACTCCGCGCATCCCCATGGCGCTCCCCCACCCCAGCGTCCCGGGCGGACGCTTCCGCCCGTCGGCCTTCGTCGGCGAGGCCGTGCCGTTCACGGTCACGGCCTTCCGCGAGGGGCACGACCGCATCGGGGTCAACGTCCGGCTGTTCTCTCCGTCGGGCGACGAATCCCTGCACCGGTTGAGCCCGCTCAACGACGGCTTCGACCGCTGGTCGACGCTGGTGGCTCCCCTCGAGCAGGGCGTGTGGCGCTTCCGCTTCGAGGCCTTCGCCGACGACTTCGCCACCTGGGAGCACGCGGCCGAGCTCAAGATCGCCGCGGGGGTCGACACGGCGCTCATGCGCGAGATGGGCGCGCAGCTGTTCGACCGCGCCCGCGGCGAGAAGAAGCGCCCCGGCAGCGACAAGGACGCCCTCTACGACGCCGCCCGGTCGCTGCGCGATCCCGACGTGCACGACGACGTCGCGCTCGAGATCGTCCGCGACCCGGCGATCGCGGCGCTGTTCGCCGCCCGCCCGATGATGGGGCTGGTCTCGGTCGGGCGGGACGCCGAGCTGCTCGTCGAGCGCGAGCGCGCCGGCGTCGGGGCCTGGTACGAGTTCTTCCCGCGCTCCGAGGGCGCCACCCGCGCCGAGGACGGTTCGGTCGTCAGCGGCACGTTCCGCGCGGCGATCGACCGCCTGCCCGGCGTCGCCGGCATGGGCTTCGACGTGCTCTACCTGCCGCCCATCCACCCGATCGGCGTCACCAACCGCAAGGGACCGAACAACACCCTGGTCACCCAGCCGGGCGACCCCGGCTCGCCCTGGGCGATCGGCGCGGCCTCGGGTGGCCACGACACCGTGCACCCCGACCTCGGCACGCTCGACGATTTCCGCGCCTTCGTCGCCGCGGCGCGCGACAACGGCATCGAGGTCGCCCTCGACCTCGCGCTGCAGGCCTCCCCCGACCACCCGTGGGTGGCCGAGCACCCCGAGTGGTTCACTACGCTGCCCGACGGCTCCATCGCCTTCGCCGAGAACCCGCCGAAGAAGTACCAGGACATCTACCCGGTCAACTTCGACAACGATCCCGACGGCATCCGGGCCGAGGTGCTGCGCATCGTCCGGCACTGGATCGCGCAGGGCGTGACCATCTTCCGCGTCGACAACCCGCACACCAAGCCCCTGCAGTTCTGGGAGTGGCTCATCGCCACGGTCAGCGCCGAAGAGCCCGACGCCGTCTTCCTGGCCGAGGCGTTCACGCGCCCCGCCCCCCTGCAGGGTCTGGCGATGGCCGGATTCCAGCAGAGCTACACCTACTTCACCTGGCGCAACACGAAAGAAGAGCTCGAAGAGTTCCTCGGCGGGCTCGCGCACGACACCGACGACTTCCTGCGGCCGAACCTGTTCGTCAACACCCCCGACATCCTCACCGAGTACCTGCAGTTCGGCGGACGCCCGGCGTACAAGATCCGTGCCGCGATCGCCGCGACCGCCGCACCGACCTACGGTGTCTACGCGGGGTACGAGCTGTACGAGAACGTCGCGCGTCCGGGTTCCGAAGAGAACATCGACAACGAGAAGTACGAGTACAAGTTCCGCGACTGGGAGGGGTCAGAGGCGTCCGGCGACTCACTCGCCCCCTACCTGCGCATGCTCAACGCCGCCCGCCGCGCGCACCCCGCCCTGCGGCAGCTGCGCAACCTGCAGGTGCACTGGAGCGACGACGACGCGATCCTCGTCTATTCGAAGCACCTGGATGCCGACTTGTCGCCCACCGGCTCGTCCGACACCGTGATCGTCGTCGTCAACGTCGACCCGCACTCCGCGCGCGAGACCACCGTCCACCTAGACACGACCGTGTTCGGCATCGAGCCGGGGGCGTCGTACGACGTCGAAGACCTCGTGACCGGCCAGGTGTTCACCTGGGCCGATCACAACTTCGTGCGCCTCGACGCTTTCAACGAGCCCGTGCACATCCTGCACGTCAAGGAGAACCGATGACCACCCTGCCCCCCGAGATCCTGGATGCCGTCGCGCACGGCTCACACCACGACCCGCACAGCGTGCTGGGGGTGCACCAGAGCGGCGAGGGCTGGGTGATCCGGTCCCGCCGGCCCCTCGCCCGCGAGGTGTCCGCCGAACTGGCCGATGGCACCGACGTGGCGCTGTCGCACGTGCGCGGGGGCATCTGGGAGGCCGCGGTCGACGCCTACCCCGGCGCGTACACGGTGCGCGCCCGCTACGACGACAGCGAGCACGTCGCCGACGACGGCTACCGCCACGCCCCCTCGGTCGGTGAGCTCGACCTGCACCTCATCTCCGAGGGCCGGCACGAGGAGCTCTGGCGCGTCCTCGGCGCCCACGTCCGCGAGCTCGACGGCTCCGCCGGCACCGCGTTCACGGTGTGGGCGCCCGACGCCCGCGCCCTTCGCGTCATCGGCGACTTCAACGGCTGGGACGGCACCGGCAGCGCGATGCGCTCGATGGGCGGCAGCGGCGTCTGGGAGCTGTTCGTCCCCGGCATCGGCGCCGGAACCCGCTACAAGTTCGAGATCCTCACGCGCGCCGGTCAGTGGATCGAGAAGGCCGACCCGATGGCCCGCCTCGCCGAGACCCCGCCGGCCACGGCATCCGTCGTCACCGAGACCGCCTACGAGTGGGCCGATGACGCCTGGATCGCGGAGCGCTCGCGCACCGCGCCCCTCGACCGGCCGATGTCGATCTACGAGCTGCACCTCGGCTCGTGGAAGCCGGGACTGTCGTACCGCGACGCGGCCGACGAGATCATCTCGTACGTCAGCGCCCAGGGCTTCACGCACGTCGAGTTCCTGCCCCTGGCCGAGCACCCCTTCGGCGGCTCGTGGGGCTACCAGGTGTCGGGCTACTACGCCCCCACCAGCCGCTTCGGCTCCCCCGACGACCTGCGCTACCTGATCGACCGCCTGCACCAGGCGGGTATCGGCGTCATCATGGACTGGGTTCCCGGGCACTTCCCCAAGGACGAGTTCGCGCTCGCGCGCTTCGACGGCGAGGCCCTCTACGAGCACCCCGATCCGCGTCGCGGAGAGCACAAGGACTGGGGCACGCTCATCTTCGACTACGGCCGCAACGAGGTGCGCAACTTCCTCGTCGCGAACGCGCTGTACTGGTTCGAGGAGTTCCACGTCGACGGTCTGCGGGTGGATGCCGTGGCATCCATGCTCTATCTGGACTACTCCCGCAACGAGGGCGAATGGGCGCCCAACCAGTTCGGCGGTCGCGAGAACCTCGAGGCGATCCGCTTCCTGCAGGAGGTCAACGCGACGTCCTACAAGCGGTACCCGGGCATCGCGCTCATCGCCGAGGAGTCCACCAGCTTCCCCGGCGTCACCGCCCCCACCTCGCACGCGGGTCTGGGCTTCGGGTTCAAGTGGAACATGGGCTGGATGAACGATTCGCTGCAGTACATCGGCCGCGACCCGATGTACCGCTCGCACCACGAGGGCGAGCTGTCGTTCTCGTTCGTGTACTCGTTCAGCGAGAACTTCGTCCTGCCCATCAGCCATGACGAGGTCGTGCACGGCAAGGGCAGCCTGTTCGGACGGATGCCGGGAGACCACTGGCAGAAGCTCGCCAACATGCGCGCCTTCCTGGCGTACATGTGGGGCCACCCCGGCAAGCAGCTGCTGTTCATGGGCCAGGAGTTCGGGCAGATGTCCGAGTGGTCCGAGTCGCGCGGGCTCGACTGGTGGATGCTGGACCAGCCCTCTCACGCGCAGCTGCATTCCTTCGTCGCCGAGCTGAACCGCGTCTACAAGGACCAGGCGGCACTGTGGTCGCGCGACCACGACGGCGCGGCGTTCTCGCGGCTGGGCGCCCCGGCGTGGAACCCCAACGTGCTGGCCTTCGCCCGCCGCGACCACCACGGCAACACCGTCGCCGTCGTCTGCAACTTCTCGGGCGTCCCCCTGAGCGATTTCCCGCTCGATCTGCCCGAGGCGGGCGAGTGGACAGAGGTGCTCAACAGCGACGCCGAGGCCTTCGGCGGTTCGGGCCAGGGCAACCTGGGGAGCGTCCACACGGACGGTCGCGGCAGCGCCACGCTGACTCTTCCTCCGCTGGGCGTGCTGTGGCTGCACCACCGCGCCGGCGCTTGACGCGCTGACGACAGAACGCCCCGTCCCGGTCGAACCGGGGCGGGGCGTTCTCTCGTGCGGTGTCCTCCGCCTCGAGGACGACGGAGCGGTCGCGAGATCAGAAGAGCAGGGATGCCAATCGCGCACGCGCGCGGATCACGCGGGCGTCGTCGTCGCCGACGATGCCGAACAGCTCGAGCAGACGTTCCCGCACGGGCGCGCGCTCGTCGGACGGAAGAGCCGCGAACAGGTCGAGCAGACGCCCGAAGGCGTCGTCGACGTGACCGCCCACGACATCGAGGTCGGCCACGAGGAACTGCGCCGGAACGCCCTGCGGCTCGGCCGCCGCAGCCGCCCGGGCCGCCTGCAGATCAGCGCCCTGCACGCGGTCGAGCAGGCGCACCTGGCCGAGTCCGGCGCGGGCGTCCGCGTCGCGCGGGTTCTCGGACAGGGCCTGCTCGTAGGCCGAGATGGCGCGGGCGTAGTCGCCCTCTTCGATCGCGGCGAACGCCTCGGCGTGCAGCGGCGGAAGGGGCGGCTCCTCGGCAGCGGCCGCGGGGTCGCCGTCGGCGATCGGAACGGTTCCCGTCACGCCGTGCTGCGCCGCCAGCTGCAGCAACTGGGCGAAGACGTCGCGCACCTGCTGCTCCGGCACGGCCCCGGTGAACAAGGGGACGGGCTGACCGGCGACGAGCGCGAGGACCATCGGGATCGACTGCGCGCGGAAGCCCTGAGCGAGCTGCGGGTTCGCGTCGACGTCGACCTTGGCCAGCACCAGCCGGCCGGCCAGCTCGGTCACGACCTTCTCGAGAACGGGACTGAGCTGCTTGCACGGCCCGCACCACTCGGCCCACAGGTCGATCACGACGGGCACGGTGCGCGAGAGTTCGAGCACCTCGCCGAACGTGGCGTCGGTGACGTCGAAGACGAGGGGAAGGGCGCCGGCGGGGGCACCGGCGGGCGCGGACGCCGCCGGCGCGGGCGTCGTCGGGGCCGCGGGGCGGTTGCGCAGGGAGGAGAGGTCGACGGCACCGCGCATGACGGAACCGGGGGCGGCGGGAGTGCTCACGGGGACACCTTCGCTTCGAGGAGGCTGGATCGATAACCGAGCAGGCGGATCTGGTCGTCGGAGCCCTGACTGGGCACGTAGAAGAACACCTGGTCGGAGTAGGTCGTGGTGAATCCCGTCGCGGACTGGTCGACGCCCGTGAGCGCCTTGACGGCGGGGTTGTTATCGAGCTTGATCACCGCGTCGGCGTTGGTGGGCTTGGCCGTGTCGCTCTCGTACACGTTCACCGCCACGATCGCACCGGTGTCGAGCGTCGCCAGGGCGATGGGCGAGGCCGGGCCGGCCGAGGCCTCGAAGCTGATCTGCGCCGTGCCCGCACCGGTCTGGTTGAGCTCGTCGGTGCGCTTGGTCTTGTTGTCCTGGATGGCGGTGAGCAACAGGTCGTTCGCCGTGTCGAACAGGGGGTACGACGCGCTGTTCTGACCGTTGTTGATGATGTCGGCGTAGGCGGCGGCGACCTTCTCGGGCGCCATCACCAGGAACGACGAGTCCGGCGGTACCTGGGTGGCGCCGACGTAGGCCGCGGCGAGCTCGGGCAGGTTGGTCGAAGCCTCGAGGTTGCCGACGTAAGAGGCCTTGTACTCCTCCCACGGGGTCTGCTGCGTCATCATCATGATCGTCGTGGTCGGAGTCGCAGCATCCGCGGACTCGACCACGGTCATCAGGGTGCGCGGCCACGTGCCCGTGGTCTGCGGCAGGACGATCTGCACGGGCTCGGCCGGGATCGCGGGCAGAGCCGGCCGATCCGAGATGGCGGCCCGCAGCTTGTAGTTGGTCTGGCGCTCCGCCAGGGCCGGTCCGGACAGACGCTGGGCCGCGGCGTTGGCGTCGAGGGCGGCGTCGGCCTGGGCGACCGACTGCGAGACACGCGAGACGATGCGCTGCGCCTGCGATTCGGTGACGGCCGGCGGGAACTGCCCCTCGGGAACGATCACGGTCGGGGTGGGGCTGGGCGACTCGGACGCGGCGAGCTGGGGCCACGCGTCGGCGGAGCAGCCGGCCATCAACGCCACCGACACGCCCAGGGCGGGTACGGCGACGAGTGCCCGACGCGCTCCTCGGCCGCGACGAGCCGGGCTCTGGCTGACGACGCCCTTCGCCTCGGCATCGGCGTCGACGGTCGAGATGGGCTCGGTCACCGGCAGGGGCAGACCCTTGCGGCGCGGACGACGCTGACGGCGGACGTGCCGGATGCCGAGCACGTACAGCACCAGGCCGATCAGCAGCACGATGCCGCCGCCGACGATGAGCGGCCCCGACAGCGGGGTCGAGTTGTCGATCGGCCAGGTGACGCTGACGTTCGCGGGGGCGGGAGCGGTGCCGTCGGAGGCGATGAGCACGCTCATGTCGCTCGGCAGCTGCAGCGTGGTCGAGAGGGTGCCGGTCTGCTCGTACTCGTCGAGCCACAGGTCGGAGTCCACCGGCGAACGCCCGGTCGACACCGGCGTCACGCTGGGCTGGACCGCGGAGGTCTGCACGACACCCTCACCGTCGACGGTGACGGCGGTGTAGGGCACGTCCGCCAGCCACGCCTTGACGTCGGCGGTGCGCCCGTACGAGGCGAACACCGCTCCGTCGCCCTCGACGCGCAGGGTCTGCGCTCCCGGGACGCTCGTCAGCACCGCGCCGTCGACCAGCGTGTACGCCGTCGTGCCGTCGGTCTGCACCGTGGCGGACGTCTCGGACGGGCCCTGGAACACGGTCCGTTGCGCGATCCCCGCACCGATCATGGCGGCGGCGATGACGAACGCCACCACGGCCCAGACGAATCTCACGCTTCACACCATCCCCACCGGCGGCTCGGGTGCCACCGAAGAATCGACGTTTCAGACTATCCGAGGGCGCCTGAAAGTTCTCGGCATGGTCCGCTCGCGCACCGTGCCGTGCGGCGCGCGCCGCGGAGTGCGCCGCGTCAGTATCCTGACGGGACGGGCACGACCGCCCGGCTGAGGCGGGAGTCGTTCGGGCATGAAGATCCACAATCCCTTCCGGGTGGCGTTGCTGGCGACCCTCGGCGTGGGCGTCGGCCTGCTCATCATCGGCAGTGTGCAGAACCTGTCGACGATCCTGCTGTACGTCGGCACCGCGCTGTTCCTCTCGCTCGGCCTCGATCCGGTCGTGTCGTTCCTCGAGCGACGGGGACTGCCCCGATGGGCAGCGGTGCTCGTGACGATCCTCGCCGTCCTCGGCGTCTTCACCGGGATCATCTTCATGGTCGTGCCGATCATCGTCAGTCAGATCGGCCAGCTCGTCTTCCAGATCGAGCAGCTGCTGCAGCCCGGTCGCTGGAACGAGATCGTCGCGCAGGTGCAGACGTGGGTGTCGCAGACCCTGCCCTGGCTCAAGATCGACGACGTCTGGGCGAGCATCCAGCGCTGGTTCACCACCCTCGACGTCGGATCCATCTCGACCATGATCGGCAACAGCCTGCTGACGGGCGCGGGAGCGGTTGCGGCGGGGCTGGGCGGAGCGTTCATCGTGCTCATCCTGACCATCTACTTCACGGCATCCACCCCGTCCCTGAAGTCCGCGGTGTACCAGTTGGTGCCGGCGTCCAAGCGCGCCCGGTTCATCGAGCTGTCCGAGAAGATCACCGATTCGGTCGGCTACTACGTCATGGGTCAGGTGAGCCTGGGCGTCATCAACGGCGTTCTCAGTGCGATCTTCCTGTCGATCATCAACGCGCCGTTCCCGGCGGTGCTGGCCGTGGTCGCATTCTTCTTCTCGTTGATCCCGCTGGTGGGCACGCTGACCGGATCGACGATCATCGTCCTGACGTGCCTGCTCCCCGGCCTCGGGTCGCCCACCGCGGCGCTCATCGCCCTGATCTACTACCTCGTCTACATGCAGATCGAGGCCTATGTCATCTCGCCGCGCATCATGAACCGCGCCGTCTCGGTGCCGGGTTCGGTCGTGGTGATCTCGGCGCTGGCCGGTGGTGCACTGCTCAACCTGCTCGGCGCACTCATCGCCATCCCGGTCGCCGCCAGCATCCTCATCATCTACCGCGAGGTCGTCATCCCGCGGCAGAACGAGCGGTGACCCGGTTCAGTCCTCGTCCCACTCCGTCGCCAGCGGCAGCGCGTCGGGGTTGACGGCGGCGACGATCTCGGTGAGCACGCGACGGGTCTGGGTCTCGCCCACCCACAGGTGCTTGGCGCCGTCGACCGGGATGAGCGTCGCCTCGGGCACCGACGAGAAGCGCTCGCGCGCCTCGGCGGGACGAAGGTAGTCGTCGAACTCCGGCACGAGCACGATCATGCGACGGGGGTCGCCGGCCCAGGCGGCCACCTCGTCGGCGGACGCGCGGTGCAGCGGAGGCGAGAGCAGGATGACGCCCTCGATGTCGTGGTCGCGTCCGTACTTCAGGGCGAGCTCGGTACCGAACGACCACCCCACCAGCCACGGACGCGGAAGGCCCCGCTCGCGGGCGAAACCGACCGCGGCGGCCACGTCGAACACCTCGTTGGCGCCGCCGTCGAACGAACCCTCGCTCGTCCCCCGCGGCGAGGTCGTCCCCCGCGTGTTGAACCGCAGAACGGCGAGATCGGCCAGCGCCGGCAGTCGTCCCGCCGCCTTGCGCAGGATGTGCGAGTCCATGAATCCGCCCGCCGTGGGCAGGGGATGCAGGGTCACCAGCGTCGCGACCGGCTCGCGCTCGAGAGGAAGGGCCAGTTCGCCGACCAGCGTCAGCTCGTCGACCGTGCGCAGTTCGATGTCCTCGCGGCGAGCGGGCAGAAGGACGGGTCCGCGAATCTCCATCAGGCGATCCTCCAACAGTGCGAGTGCCAATGACGGCGGGCGGCGAGGTCGGCGGCGTCACCGAGCACCCCGTCGGCCCGCCAGACGACGAGGTGGGGGGTGCCGGCGGGCACGGTGCGACCACAGCCCGGGCAGACGTAGTCTTTGACCGCCTGCGAACCGGCCAACGGCTGGACCGTCCACTCGGCACCGCGCTTGGTCTCGGTGCGCTTCCACCCGGCGATGAGGCGATCGAGCGACTCGTCGCCGCGGCTCGGTTCGGGACGACGTCTACGGGAGCGGGGCATGGATGCCGCTCACCACCAGTGGTTGCTGGTCCAGAACGCGTAGGCACCGGCCCAGCTGCCGTAGCGTCCGACCGCGTAACCGGTTCCCCAGCGCAGGTTGTCGACCGGGTCGTACCCGTTTCCGGGGACCTTGCTGCACGGCAGCGCCTGCACGAGACCGCACGCTCCCGAGGACCGGTTGGTCGCGTTGGGGTTCCAGCCGCTCTCACGGCTGACGATGTAGTCGACGTAGCCCATGTCGGCCTCGGAGATGCCGGCGGCGGCCATCCACTCGGCGGGCGCTCCCCCGCCGGTGTAGAACAGCGGACCGCTGCTGGACGCCGACGACCCGGAATCCGATTCGGTGGTCTTGCGCGACGCGCTCGGCGCGGGCGTGGGCGTCGGCGTGGGCTTGGGCTTGACGTAGACGTTGTAGCTGGATCGATCGAGCTGCGGGGTCTGCTTCTCGCCCGCGGTCGACACCGCCTGCACGTCGTCGAGGCCCTCGGCGTACAGGGTGACCGTCCGGGGGACCTCGGCCTGGGCCGGCTGCAGCGCAGCGCCCATCGGACCGACGTAGGCACCGGCGAACAGCACCGCGGCGCACGCCGCGAAGACGCCGACGACACCCCGACGACGCGACCACCGCGGTGCGGTGCGGGCGGGCAGCGTCGGGGGGACCACGTCGAGAGCCGCGCCGCCGCGATGGGCGACGCGAGAGGCGCGCGGGAGATCCGAACCGGGAGTCACAGTGCCGTCGAGTCTACCGACGCTTCGCGACCGGTTTCCATCCGCACGGGTCATCCGACCGCGAGCATCACTTCGACGACGGAGTCGAGGACCGCATCGACCTGCGTCTCGCGGTAGCCGCCGCGCTGCAGACGGAAGGCCACGGCCCGCACCTGCTCGGGGGTGACCGGGTCGCCGGCCGCGAGATAGCGGGCGACGCGGTCGGCCACGACGTCGACCTCGTCGACGCGGTAGCCGTAGCGCAGCATCCCGACCCGCTCGAAACGCGCGCCGCGGGGGCGCCGAAGCCGGTCCAGCACGACCTGCGCGGTGTCGCGGGTCTCGGCGACCCATGCGCGAGCGCCGAGCCGAGACAGAGCGTGTTCGCGCTCGCGCGCGGCGAAGGTGTCCTCGATGCGGCCGAGGGCCGCGTCGACGGCGGTGACCGCATAACCGCCGCGGACCAGCGGGAACGCGACCGATCGCACTTCCGACGAGCGCATCGTGCCGACCTCGTCGGACTCGAAGGCGTCGCGCGCCCGGGCGAGGAAGACGTCGACCGCGCGCTTCTCGTAGCCCTTGGCGCGACCGGATTCGGGGAACGGCGACGAGGTCATGACACTCCCAACGGGGACAGCAGGTAGTACATCACGAGAGCAGCGGTGGCGGAGGGCAGAATCGAGTCGAGGCGGTCGAGCACCCCGCCGTGTCCGGGGAGCCACGAGCTCATGTCCTTGATGCCCAGGTCGCGCTTGATCATCGATTCGCCCAGGTCGCCGACCGTGGCGGTGGCCAGCACGGCTGCACCGAAGATCATCCCCGCCCACCAGGGCACCTGCAGCATGAAGGCGGCGAGCAGCGCCCCCGCGACCACCGCGGCGACGCAGGCCCCGGCGAAGCCCTCCCAGGTCTTCTTGGGGCTGATGCGGGGGGCCATGGGATGCCGCCCGCCCCGCCCGAAGGTGAGGCCCGAGACGTAGGCGCCGGTGTCGGCGGCCACCGCGAGGATCAGGAACGCCAGCACCCACCACTCGCCGCGGGGTTGCGCGAGCAGGATCATCGCCACGCTGGTGAGGAACGGGACGTACACCTGCACGAAACCGGCAACCAGGACGTCGCCGATCACATCGATCGGCGCGCGCCCGTCGGCGGCGAACAGCTGCGCGACCAGTCGCCACACGATCACGACGACCACGGCGACCAGGACGGCGATCCAGTGCACCCATGCGCCCAGGAAGAACCCGCTCAGCAACAGGACGAAGCCCATCACCAGCTGCGGGACGACGTCCACCCGCCGGCCGGCGTTCTGCAGGGCGCGGGAGAACTCCAGGACGCCGAGGACCATGGCCCCCGCCGCGAACAGGACGAACGCCCATTTGACGAAGATCAGCGAGGCGATGACGATCACGCCGATCGCGACGCCGATGAGCGTCGCGACGATGAGGTCGCGCCCGGTGCGCTGTTTGATGCGCTCGTTGGCCTGATCGAACTCGGCGCGGGCGTGGGCGAGGTGCTGCTCCGCATCCGTGCGCATCGCGCGCAGCTGCGATTCGATCGCGGTCACGCCCTCGCCGGTGATCGGCGAACGGCGCGCCGAGTCGTCGCGACGTGACGTCGGCGGATCGACCGGCGCGCTGTCGCCGATGTCGGGGGCGTCGGGCATGACGGTCAGACCTCGAGGAGTTCTGCCTCTTTGCGCTTGAGGGCCTCGTCGATCAGGTCGACGTGCGTGCGCGTGACGGCGTCGAGCTCCTTCTCGGCGCGGACGAGCTCGTCCTCGCCGACGTCGCTCTTGAGCGCGTCCAGGTCGTCCTTGGCCTTGCGACGCAGGTTGCGCACCTGCACCTTGGCGTCTTCGCCCTTGCCGCGCACGATCTTGACGTACTCCTTGCGGCGGTCCTGGGTGAGCTCGGGCATCGTGACGCGCACGATCGTGCCGTCGTTGGTCGGGTTCACGCCCAGGTTCGGCATGTCGCGGATCGCCTGCTCGATCGCCTTCAGCGCCGACTTGTCGTACGGGTTGATGACGAGGGTGCGGGCCTCGGGGTTGTTCAGCGAGGCGAGCTGCGCGAGGGGGGTCGGCGAGCCGTAGTAGTCGACCAGGACCTTCTGGAACATCTGGGGGTTCGCGCGTCCGGTGCGGACGGTCGCGAAGTCCTCCTTGGCGGCCTCCACGGCGCGATCCATGCGCGCTCCGGCATCGGCGAGGACATCGGCGATCACGGTGACTCCATTCGTTGGGACTGACGTCTCAGTCTAGTCGCGTGCGGGCCCGGCACCCCGGGCCCGCACGGCGCGTCACGCGGTGACCAGGGTGCCCATGGTCTCGCCGAGCAGAGCCCGGGTGACGTTGCCCGAGGGCTCCATGCCGAACACGCGCATGTCGATGCCGTTGTCCATGCACAGGCTGAACGCGGTCGAGTCCACGACCTTCAGGCCCTGCTGCAGGGCGTCGATGTAGGTGATGTGATCGAGCTTGGTGGCATCCGCGTCGGTCCGCGGGTCGGCCGTGTAGACGCCGTCGACGCCGTTCTTGGCGACGAGCACCTCGCGGGCGCCGATCTCGAGGGCGCGCTGGGCCGCGACGGTGTCGGTGGAGAAGTACGGCAGTCCCGCTCCCGCACCGAAGATGACGACGCGCCCCTTCTCGAGGTGGCGCACCGCGCGGCGCGGGATGTACGGCTCGGCGACCTGGGTCATCGAGATCGCGGACTGCACGCGGGTGGCCGCGCCGGCCTGCTCGAGGAAGTCCTGGAGCGCGAGGGAGTTCATCACGGTGCCGAGCATGCCCATGTAGTCGGCGCGACCGCGATCCATGCCGCGCTGGCTCAGCTCGGCGCCGCGGAAGAAGTTGCCGCCGCCGACGACGATCGCGATCTCGACGCGGTCCACCGCCTCGGCGATCTCGCGGGCGATCTGACTCACGACGTCGGGGTTGACGCCCAGCTGCCCCCCTCCGAACGCCTCTCCCGACAGCTTCAGCAGTACGCGGCGGCGCTTGGTGGCTTGATCGTTCACGTGTGGTGTCCTCTCGTCTTGAACAAACTATCGCCCCACCCGCGGCGACCGATATGCGCGGAACGACAGAACCGTTCGGCGTGGGGCGCGGGCAGGGAAAAGGCCCGGGATGCCGTGGCATCCCGGGCCTCAGGACAGACTCTCGTCCCGTCTCGAAGGGCGGTCCCTGAGCCTGTCGAAGAGTTACGCGCCGACCTTGAAGCGCGCGAAGTCGGTCAGCGTGAGACCGGCGTCGGTCGCGACCTTGGCGACGGACAGCTTGTTGTCCTTCGCGTAGTCCTGGTCGAGCAGGGCGACCTGCTTGAAGAACGCGTTGACACGGCCCTCGACGATCTTGGGCAGGGCGGCCTCGGGCTTGCCCTCGTTGCGCGAGATCTCGGTGACGATCTCGCGCTCCTTCTCGACGTCGGCCTCGGGCACGGCGTCGCGGGTGAGGTACGAGGGGTTGGCGAACGAGATGTGCTGCGCGATCGAGCGAGCCGTCTCGGCATCGTCGCCCGTGTAGGCGAGCACCACGCCGACCTGCGGGGGCAGGTCCTTGCTGGTCTTGTGCAGGTAGACCTCGAACTTGTCGCCCGAGATGGTGCGCACGCGACGGAGCTCGACCTTCTCGCCGATGATCGCGGCCTCGTCCGAGATGAGCTGCTCGACGGTCTTGCCGTCGACGTCGGCGGCCAGGGCGGCCTCGACCGAGTCGGCGGAGGCGGCGGCGGCCGCGTCGACGACCTTGTCGGCCAGAGCGATGAAGCGCTCGTTCTTGGCGACGAAGTCGGTCTCGCAGGCGAGCTCGAGCAGGGTGACGGAACCGGCGTTCTCGCGCGCGACGACGAGGCCCTCGCTGGTCGAACGGTCGGCGCGCTTGGCGTTGCCCTTGGCACCCTTGAGGCGCAGGATCTCGACGGCCTTGTCGACGTCGCCGTCGGCCTCTTCGAGCGCCTTCTTGGTGTCGACCATGCCGGTGCCGAGCTGCTCGCGCAGCGCCTTGATGTCGGCGATCGTGAAGTTTGCCATGGTGTGGCGGTCTCCTTGTCGTTTGCGTTCTAGATGTGAGCCCGGCGGGGCCGTGTCACCCCTCGTAGAGGAGCGGTCACGACCCCGCCGGATCGTAGCCTGTGCGGGTGACCGGCCGTTCACCGGAAGGTGACGCGGCGGTCGCGCGGCTTACTTGCTGTCGGTGGCCTCGGCCTCGGCGGCGGGAGCCTCGGCCGACTCGGCGGCGGGGGCCTCGGTCGACTCGGCGGCGGGAGCCTCGGTGGTCTCGGCGGGGGTCTCGAGCAGCTCGCGCTCCCACTCGGCGAGGGGCTCGGCGGCCTCTTCTTCGCCGGCGGGCTGGTGACGCTGGATCAGGCCCTCGGCCGCGGCGTCGGCGATGATGCGCGTGAGCAGGCTCACCGAGCGGATCGCGTCGTCGTTGCCGGGGATCGGGTACTGGAACTCGTCCGGATCGGCGTTGGTGTCGAGGATGCCGATGACGGGGATGCCGAGCTTCTTGGCCTCGTCGACCGCGAGGTGCTCGCGCTTGGCGTCGACGACCCAGATCGCCGAGGGGGTCTTCTGCAGGTTGCGGATACCACCGAGCGACTTGTGCAGCTTGTCGAGCTCGCGCTTCTTGAGCAGCAGCTCCTTCTTGGTGAAGCCGCTCTCGGCCGGGTTCTCGTAGTCGAGCTCCTCGAGCTCCTTCATGCGGGCGAGGCGCTTCGAGACCGTCTGGAAGTTGGTCAGCAGACCACCGAGCCAGCGCTGGTTGACGTAGGGCTGGCCCACGCGGGTCGCCTGCTCGGCGAGGACTTCCTGCGCCTGCTTCTTGGTGCCGACGAAGAGGATGGTGCCGCCGTGCGCGACCGTCTCCTTGACGAACTCGTAGGCCTTGTCGATGTAGCCGAGCGACTGCTGCAGGTCGATGATGTGGATGCCGGAGCGCTCGGTCAGGATGAAGCGCTTCACCTTCGGGTTCCACCGGCGGGTCTGGTGTCCGAAGTGAACGCCGCTGTCGAGCAGCTGGCGGATGGTGACGACGGCCATGGTCGTACTCCTGTTTCTGGGCGCTCTCGCGCCGTGGTTGTGGTTGTTCGCGTCGGACGGACCGCCCGACGAGCCTGGTGCCCGGCGCACACCCGCCGTCCGCCGGAGCGGAGGACCATGGGGTGTGGATGCCGCGCGGTGCGGCTTCTGCGAAGAAGACGCGATGCGCTGTGGGCACGCGGAGTCATCCCGACAGGCGGGATGCATCCCCCAGCATACAGGACGCCTCCTCCCGCCCGCGTGTGCGTCGATCACCGGTGTGGACAGGGACCGGTCGCCGCCCGGCCGTCGGCAGACTCCCCGGATGAGTCCGGCATCCGCTCTCCTCCGCCTCGGGGCGGGCGCGCTCGTCGCCCTGCTCGCCGTTCAGCCCACCACCGCCGACCCGCTCTCGCACCGCGGCTGGGTCTGGCCGGTCGCCCCCGTGCGCATCGTGCAGCCCTTCGTGGCCCCGGCCCACGACTACGGGCCGGGGCACCGCGGTGTGGATCTGGACGACGGCGACGGCGCCGTGCGCACCCCCGCGGACGGTCGGGTGGCGTTCGCGGGTCCGGTGGCGGGACGCGGCGTGCTGACGATCGATCACGGCGATGGACTGGTCTCGTCGTTCGAGCCCGTCGAGGCCGATGTCGCGGTGGGCGATGTCGTGGAACGCGGGCAGGTCGTGGCGCGAGCGGCGACCGGTGGGCACACCGCGCCCGGCACCCTGCACGTCGGGTGCGCCTCGACGGCGAGTACGTCAACCCGCTGCGGCTGCTCGGCGGGGTGCCCAGGGCCGTGCTGCTGCCGTGCTGCTGAGCGGCTGGTCGCGAGCGCCGCTAGCGGATCTGGTTGCCCCGACCCTCGACGGTCGCCGACCCGACACCGAGTCCGGACTGCACGATGTTGTCCTGTCCACGCACGACGACGGCGGCGATCGCTCCGTCGGCCTGGATCGTCGCCCGGTCCCCGGACACGTCGACGCTCGACATCGCGGCCGAGGACGTGACGCTGTCGTCGTTGCCCTGGACCGCGAGGGTGTCGACCGCGGCCGCCGTGACGCTCAGTCGGTCGCCCGACAGCCGCAGCGTGCCGATGGTGGCATCCGTGGCATCCACGGTCAGAGCCGAGCCCGACACCGTCAGCTCGGTGCACGTGCCGACGACGGTGAAGGTCTGCTCGGAGCCCGAGATGCTTTGCGCCTGCCCGTCGCCGCAGGACAGGGTCCCGTCGGCAACCGAGGGGGACGCTCCCGTCGTCAGCGGAGACGGGCTCGCACTCTGCGAGGGAGCGGAAGTCGCCGTGGGGCTGGCCGGGGCCGACGCGGCCGGTGCGCCGGGCGGCAGACGCGTTTCGACCGGTCGGGGGACGAGAGCGCATCCCGAGACGGCCCCCGTGAGCGAGACGGCCACGACGAGAGCGGTGACGAGACGACGGGCTTCCACATGATCACGCTACGGGTCGGGCGGGCTCGTCGCCAGGGCGACGGTGGCGGGGGGACGCGACGCGAGCCGTGCGGGCCCCCGGGGGCGGGGGCTGAGGTGGAGGCGGGCCGGAGGTCGGCCGGGCGAGAAGGTGGGCCGGGCGAGAAGGTGGGCCGGGCGCGAGGGGTGGGCCGGGTCGGGTGGGCC
>NZ_QDFT01000046.1 GCF_003075375.1 Microbacterium testaceum
TTACCGCTGAGATCGGTCATGAGTACGCCTCTCTTCGTTGTGGGTGGGGGTGCTCCCACGCTAGGAACCCGCCGCGGCGGGTGGGCGGGGGTTGCGGATGCCGGGCGACGGGGTTAGCGCGGGCTTCCGCTGCGACCCCGTGCTGCTCCGGAGCCCACCCGCGCGCGCAGGCGTAGCATGGAGCGCATGTCCGGAGAACCCACGACCGACACCGCGAGCGCGGCCCGGCCTCTCATCACCCTGCTGAACGCTCCCGCCGTCGACACCGACGACGACTCGCGCCCCGCCTCGCAGTGCTGCGGCGGCGGTTCCTGCTCTCTCTGACGGGTCGACTCTCGTCGGTCCACCGGCGGCGGATCCGGGACGGCCGCACCGCCCCGGCGCCGCGTCAGTGTGCGACGACGGGCGCGTCGCTCTCTTCGTTCTCGGCCGGCTTGCGCACGAAGCACGAGAGCACGACCGCCGCGGTCGCGATGATCGCGCCGACGAGGAACGAGACGTGCACGCCCGACGCGATGGCACTGGCCTGGTCGGCGCCCTCGGCGAGGGCGGAGCTCGAGAAGACCGTCATGATCGCCACGAAACCGGCGGTGCCCGCGGCTCCCGCGACCTGCTGGGCGGTGCCGACGACCGCGCTGCCGTGCGAGTACAGGCGGCGGGGGAGCGAACCCAGTGCCGAGGTCATGAGCGGGGTGAAGACGAGACCCAGCCCGAGGTTGAGCGCCAGGTAGACCGTCACGATCCACCAGATGGGCGTGCCCTGGCCGAAGGTCAGTGCCATCGTCCACAGCACGGCAGCGGCGATGAGCATGCCCGGGATGACGAGGGGCGTCGGGCCGAAACGGTCGAACAGTCGTCCCACGATCGGGGCCATGACGCCCATCAGCACGCCACCCGGCAGCAGCATGAGCCCCACCGTGAGGCTGCTGAGCCCCAGCGCCTGCTGCAGGAAGATCGGTAGCAGGATCAGCGAGCCGAACAGCGCCGCCATCACGATCGCCACCAGCGGGACGGCGAGACGGAACGACGGGCTGCGGAAGACCCGCAGGTCGAGCAGTGCCGCGTCCGCGCGCTGCAGACGCAGCTGTCGGATCACGAAGAACGTCACGAAGACGACGCCGACCGCGAGGGGGATCCACACCGGAACCGAGGCGTGCCCCGAGGCGGACTCGCCGATCGCGCTGAGGCCGAAGACCAGACCGCCGAAGCCGAGGGCCGAGAGGACGACCGAGAGCTTGTCGAACCGCGCGTCGGGGCGGGTCTGGGTGACGTTGCGCACCCAGCGCGCACCGAGAGCGATCGCCACCAGCGCGATGGGCAGGATCAGCCAGAAGATGGCGTGCCAGGTGAGAGCCGACAGGATCAGGCCCGAGACCGTGGGACCAACGGCGGGGGCGACGGCGATCACGATGGTCACGACGCCCATCACGCGCCCGCGCTTGTTCGCCGGGACCAGGTTGAGCACCGTGGTGAACAGCAGCGGCATCATGACGCCCGTGCCCATCGCCTGGATGATGCGGCCGGTCAGCAGGATGCCGAACGCCGGTGCGACCGCGGCGATCAGGGTACCCAGCGCGAAGACGCCCATCGCGGCGAAGAAGACCGCGCGGATCGGGAACCGTTCGAGCAGGAAGCCGGTGAGCGGGATGACGACCGCCATCGTCAGCAGGAACGCCGAGGTGAGCCATTGACCGGTGGCGGCGCTCACGCCGAAGTCGGCCATGATCGCCGGGAGCGCGACCGACATGGTCGTCTCGTTCAGGATGACGACGAAGGCCGCGACCACGAGCAGGGCGATGACGGGGCCCGGACGGGGCGGCGTCGCCGCGGACGACGTGTCGGCGCGGGATCGGGAGACGGGGATGGTGCCGGTGGCGGCCATGACGAGGTCCTGTTCGTGCGGGGGGCTTCGGTGGTGCCGCGGAGGCGACTGCGAGGAAGACAACGGCGGATGTTCCCGCGATATTCCACCGTCGAGGAGAAGTCCTCGGCGGGCGCTGCGAGCCTAGCGGGCACCTCCGACACCGCCCGCCCCCGAGCCGGTGTCGGTGGGCGGACGTAGGCTGGCCCGCATGAGCATGCACGGAGGCGGCGGAAGCATGTTCCGCGGAGTGGATGCCGACATGCAGCGTCGGCGCAATGCGCAGGCGCCGCGCGTGCCGAACCTCTGGCATCGGGTCGTCGAGCTGTTCCGGCCCTACCGGTGGCGGATCGGGTTCACGGCGCTGCTGGTGGTCGTCGGGGCGGCGGTCGCCGTCATCCCTCCCCTTCTCGTTCAGCGCATCTTCGACGACGCGCTCTTCCCGATCGACGGCTCGAGCCCCGACCTGCGGCTGCTCGCCGTGCTGGTGAGCGTGATGATCGGGCTGTTCCTGATGTCGGCGGGTCTGAACGTCGGGCAGACGTGGCTCACCGCGACCGTCGGCAACCGGGTCACCGGAGACCTGCGCACCCGGCTCTTCGAGCACCTCCAGGCGATGGAGCTCGGGTTCTTCACGCGCACCAAGACCGGCGTCATCCAGTCCCGCCTCCAGAACGACGTCGGCGGGGTGTCGGGGGTGCTCACCAACACCGTCACCAGCATCCTCGGCAACGCCGTGACCGTGCTCGCGTCGCTCGTGGCGATGATCCTTATCGACTGGCGCTTGACCCTGATCGCGGTCGCGCTCATGCCGTTCCTCATCTTCGTCCAGCGTCGCGTGGGGCAGGTGCGTGCGCGCATCGCCGGAGAGACGCAGGAGTCGTTGTCGGAGCTGTCGGCGATCACGCAAGAGACGCTGAGCGTCTCCGGCATCCTGCTCTCGAAATCGTTCAACCGGCAGCGCACCGAGTCCGCCCGCTTCGATGCCGAGAACGACAACCAGGTGCGGCTGCAGGTGCGGCGAGCGATGAGCGGCCAGGGCTTCTTCGCCGTGGTGCAGGTCATCATGTCGAGCGTGCCGGCGGTCATCTACTTGGTGTCGGGGTACCTGATCGGCGGGGGAGCGGGGGCGATCACCGCGGGGACGATCGTCGCCTTCACGACCGTCCAAGCGCGCCTGCTGATGCCCCTCATGGGTCTGATGCGCGTCGCTCTGGATGTGCAGACGTCGTCGGCGCTGTTCGCGCGCATCTTCGAGTACGTCGACCTGCGTCCCGCGATCGTCGACACACCCGATGCGATCCCGGTGGCGTCGGCACCCGGGCCGCTCGGGCGCATCGAGTTCCGCGACGTGCGGTTCCGGTATCCCGACGCCCCCGCGCAGGCGCGACCCACCCTCGACGGGGTGTCCTTCACCGTCGAGCCCGGTCAGCACGTCGCGTTCGTCGGGCCGTCCGGCGCGGGAAAGACGACCATCCTGTACCTGACGCCGCGCATGTACGAGGCGAGCGGCGGGTCGGTGATGTTCTCGGGCGCCGACGTGCGCTCCCTCGAGCAGGCGTCGATCATCGACGAGATCGGCATCGTCTCCCAAGAGACGTATCTGTTCCACGCCACCGTCCGCGAGAACCTCCGCTACGCCCGTCCCGACGCGACCGACGACGAGATCGAAGCAGCATGTCGGGCGGCCAACATCCACCACGTCATCGCCGGCTTCGAAGACGGCTACGACACGGTGGTCGGCGAGCGCGGCTACCGCCTGTCGGGCGGCGAGAAGCAACGCATCGCGATCGCCCGCGTGCTGCTGAAGGACCCGCCCGTCCTGCTGCTCGACGAGGCCACCAGCGCGCTCGACACCGTGTCGGAACGCATCGTGCAAGAGGCCCTCGAGACCGCCTCGCACGGGCGCACCACGCTGTCGATCGCCCACCGGCTGTCGACGGTGATCGGCGCCGATCGTATTCACGTGGTGGATGCCGGCCGCATCGTCGAGTCAGGTACCCACGCCGAACTGCTCGCCGAGGGCGGCCTCTACGCCAGCCTGGCCGCCGAGCAGCTCGCCGCATCGTTCGTGCTCGCCGAGGAACAGCGCGACGAGGCGGATCTCGCCCCCGCCGCCCTGCCCGCGCGTCGCGCGGACGAGGCACCGGCCTAGCCCCTCCCGGGGCGACCATCGCCGGGCGACCGCCGCCGGCGCCCGCCATCAGCGCGGGCGTGCACAACGGCGGGGTTTTTCGGTGACACGCCGGGTGAGGGTGTCCGGGGTCGGCGTGTCGGGCATTCCTCCTGCCGTTGTGCACGGAGGGGGTGTGTCGGGTGGGTGTGTCGGGCTCGATTCCCGCCGTTGTGCACCGGAGGGGGTGTGCCGGGTGGGTGTGCCTGCGCGCGCGTGCACAACGGCGGGGTTTTTCGGTGACACGCCGGGTGGGGGTGTCCGGTGTCGGCGTGTCGGGCATTTCTCCCGCCGTTGTGCACGGAGGGGGGTACCGGGTCGGTGTGTTGACCCCGCCTCCCGCCGTTGCGCACCGGAGGGGGTCGGCCGGGTCGGTCTTTCCGGCCCCCGTGCACAGCGGCGGGGATTTTCGGTGACACGCCGGGTGGGGGCCCCGGGCGTCGGCGTGTCGGACCCACCGCCCGCCGTTGTGCACCGGAGGGGATGCCGGATCGGCGCGTCGGGGCCACCTCCCGCCGTAGGGCACGGGGGCACCGCCCGGCGGGAGGGACGCCGCGCGCCGGCGCTCAGGCCGGCAGGGACTCCACGAACGCCTCGAGCGCGATGCGGTACGCCGGGTCGGGGTGCGTCTCGGCGATCGCGAGCAGGGGCGGCAGATCGAGCGTGCGGATGAGCGCCCCGCGCGAGGCGACCGCGGCATCCGCCCCCGCCGCGCGCAGCAGGGCGATGCCCTCGCCCAGGGCGTCGAGGTAGTCGCGCAGCACGTCGACCTCGGCCAGGCGCTGAGTGATCGAGCCGCCGTCGCGGCGCTGCCGCCACTCGACGAGAACGTCGGGGATCACGTCGAAGCGCGGGGCAAGGGTGTACATGCGCTGTGCGAGCACCTGGTCCTCGTAGTAGCGCCCCTCGGGAAAGCGCAGGGCGTGCTCGTGCCAGAAGTCGGTGCGGCTCATCTTCGACCAGGCGACGATGTTGCCGGATGCCGCGGGGTGCGCGGCGAGAGTCGTCGCCTCGCGGGCGGGGTCGGTGGCGGCGGCGACCCACGGCTGGACGTCCGCGGCGGTGTAGCCGGGGCCGTCGGCATCCGGCCGCAGTCGCACGTACGCGCCCACGACGAAGGCGCTGCCGGTGCGGTCGAGCGTGTCGGCCAGGCGCGAGAGCGCGTCGGGGCGCAGAACGTCGTCTGCGTCGAGGAACGCGGTGTAGGGCGTGTCGACGAGATCGAGGCCGGTGTTGCGCGCGGCGCCGAGGCCGCGCTGAGTCTCGTGGCGCACGACGCGGAAACGCGGGTCGTCCGCCTCGGCGTCGGCGAAGAGGCGGGTGGTGTCGTCGGTGGAGGCGTCGTCGACGAGGATGGCCTTCCAGTGCCGGTGCGTCTGCCGCCGCAGCGACTCCAGCGCCTCGTCGGCGTAGGCCGCGACGTCGAAACCGGGGATGATGACGGTGACGTCGGTGGTGCTCACCCGCGCGATCCTACGGCGGTGACGGCGTCGACGACCGCATCCGCCACGGGATCGAGGGATGCCGTGAGCGTCCGCGGCAGCGTGAACCGCACGGCCGTGCGGGCCTCGTCGTGGTCCACGCCCACCGCCAGCAGCACGTGCGAGGCTTCGTCGCTGCCCGCCGCGCACGCCGACCCGCTGGAGGACACGACGCCGCGACGCTCGAGTTCGAGCAGGACGGTCTCGCCGTTCGTGCCGGGGAAGACGAAGCTCGCCGTGCCGGGGAGCCGCCGCTCGGGGTGTCCGGTGAGGCGGGCTCCGGGCACGCGCGCGAGCACGCGGGCGATGAAGGCCGCCGACAGGGCGCCGACGCGCGCGGCGGCCTCGGCGCGCTCGGCCTCGGCGAGGGTGAGGGCCGTGGCGATCGCGACCGCTCCGGCCACGTCGGGGGTCCCCGATCGGCGCCCCCGCTCCTGGCCGCCGCCGTGCAGGAGCGGTTCGAAGGCGAGGCGACCCCGCACGGCGAGGATGCCGGTGCCCTTGGGGGCGCCGACCTTGTGTCCGGCGACGGTGACGGCATCCGCCCCCGTCCCCGACAGGGGCAGCCACCCGGCGGCCTGGACCGCGTCGAGGTGCAGGGGCACGCCCCGGGCGTGAGCGACGGCGGCGAGGGCGGCGGCATCCTGGATCGTGCCGATCTCGTTGTTGGCGTAGCCGATCGAGACGAGAGCGGTGTCGTCGCGCAGGCAGGCGGCGAGGGCGTCGGGGGTCAGCGTGCCGGTCGCGTCGACGGGGGCGTACGTCACAGTGGCGCCGTGCAGGCGTTCGAGGTAGTCGGCCGAGGCCAGGACGGACTCGTGCTCGATCGCCGTCGTGACGAGGTGGCGCCGGGGCCCGCCGAGCACGATCCCCTTGATCGCGGCGTTGTTGGACTCCGTGCCGCCCGAGGTGAACACGACGTCCCCGGTGCGCATGCCGAGGACGGCGGCGACGCGCGCGCGGGCGTCGTCGAGGGCGGATGCCGCGGCCTCGCCGACTTCGTGATGACTCGACGGGTTGCCGTAGACGCGCGTGAGGTAGGGCGCCATCGCCTCGAGCACCTCGGGGCGCACGGGGGTGGTCGCGGCGTTGTCGAGGTACAGGCTCACGTCGTCTCGATGCGGATGTCGAGCCCGAGGTCCAGCGACGACACGGAGTGCGTCAGCGCGCCCACCGAGATGACGTCGACGCCGGTCTCGGCGATCGCCCGGACCGTCTCGAGCGTGACGCCGCCCGAGGCTTCGACCTGCGCGGCACCGGCGATGCGGGCGACGCCGGTGCGCAGGTCGTCGAGCGAGAAGTTGTCGAGCATGATCGTGCCCACGCCCGCCGCGAGCACGGCGTCGATCTGATCGAGGCGGTCGACCTCGACCTCGACGTGCGTCGTGTGCGGCAGCCGCGCGATCGCGCTCTCGAGCGCCTGCGTGACCGACAGGCCGTTCTGGGTGAGGACGGCGAGGTGGTTGTCCTTGGCCATCACGGCGTCCGACAGCGAGAACCGGTGATTGTGTCCGCCGCCGTCGCGCACGGCCTGCCGCTCGATCGCGCGCAGGCCCGGGGTGGTCTTGCGGGTGTCGGCGATGCGCGCTCCGGTGTGGGCGACCTCGGCGACGTAGCGGCTGGTGAGGGTCGCGATGCCCGACATGCGCTGCACGAAGTTCAGGCCGATCCGCTCGGCGGTCAGCACCGCGCGGGCGGGCCCGGTCACGACGGCGAGGGTGTCGCCGGGCGCGAAGCGGTGGCCGTCGGCGACGCGCTGTTCGACCGTGATGGACGGGTCGGTGAGGGTGAAGGCGGCGGCGAAGACCGCGGCTCCGCTGAAGACGCCCTCGACGCGCGCGACGAGCTCGGCACGCGCGGTCGCGTTCTCGGGGATGAGCGTCTCGCTCGTCAGGTCGCCCCAGGGGGCGTCCTCGTCGAGGGCGGCGGTGACGACGCGGTCGATGGCGGCGCGGGTCAGCATGCGAGGGCCTCCGGAGATGAGGTGAGGGATGCCGCGTCCGCGGCCGGGTCGAGGGCGTCAGTGCGGAAGTGCGCGCCCACCGAGGTCGTGCGCATCCGCGCCGCATCGACGACATGGGTGGCGAGGAGCAGCAGATTCTCGTCTTCGATCGGGAGGGCGAGGTGCTGCGCGCGCCACGCGGCGAGGATCGAGGCTGCGTGGTCGAGTCCGGCGGCGTCGCGTTCCAGCCCCGCGTGGTCCCACAGCAGGCGCTGCAGAGCGGCGCGCGAGAAGGCGGGCGCGTCGTCGGCGACCGCGATCGGCAGCGGTCGCGCGGGCGCGACGGCCGGCGCGTACCACGGGCGGTCCGTCGCGACGGCGTCTCCGGCGCGAGCACCGAACACGGCTCCCTCGAGGAGGGAGTTGGATGCCAGGCGATTGGCGCCGTGCACCCCGGTGCGGGCCGTCTCGCCGACGGCGTACAGGCCGGGCACCGTCGTGCGTCCGTCGAGGTCGGTGACGACCCCGCCCATCAGGTAGTGGGCCGCGGGGGTCACCGGGATGGGCTCGCGCGCCCAGTCCAGCCCGCGCTCGCGCACGGCGGCGTCGATCGTGGGGAATCGGCGGGCCAGGCGCGCGGCGCCGAGGGCGGTGGCATCCAGGCGGACGGGGTGACCGTGCTGTCGGGCCATGGCGCGCGCGTTGGCCCGGGCCACGACGTCGCGCGGGGCGAGTTCGCCGTCGGGGTGGGCGTCGAAGGCGAAGCGTCGCCCGGTGTCGTCGATGAGGACCGCCCCCTCGCCGCGGACGGCCTCGGACACGAGGAACGGCGCGCCGACCGCGAGGGCGGTCGGGTGGAACTGCACGAACTCGAGGTCGGCCACGGCCGCTCCCGCGCGGATCGCGGCGGCGATGCCGTCGCCCGTCGCCCCCGCGGGGTTGGTCGTGTGGGCGTAGAGCTGCCCGGCACCGCCCGTGGCGAGGATCACGGCGTCGGCCGGCAGACGCTCGCCGTCGGCCAGCCCGACGCCGGCGACCCGCCCCTCGGTCACGACGAGGTCGCGCAGCAGCGCGTGCTCGCGCACGACGATGTCGGAGCGGCGCACGGCGTCGCCGAGAGCCGCCTGGATCGCCGCCCCGGTCGCGTCGCCGCCGGCGTGCAGCACCCGGGCGACGGCGTGCGCCGCCTCGAGTCCGCGCGAGAAGTCCCCGTCGGCCGTGCGGTCGAAGGCCACCCCGCGCTCCACGAGCTCCGCGATGCGCTCCGGTCCCTCGCCGACCAGGACGTCGACCGCAGCCGGGTCGTTCAGCCCGGCCCCCGCGGTGACCGTGTCGGCGGCGTGCGAGGCGACCGTGTCGGCCGGGTCGGTCACGGCGGCGATGCCGCCCTGCGCCCAGCGGGTGTTCGTGTCGGGCAGGGCGCCCTTGGTCACGACGGTGACGCGGCATCCCCCCTCGCTCGCGTGCAGCGCCGCCGTGAGACCGGCGATGCCGCTGCCCACCACGACGACGGTCGTCATTTCACCGCGCCGTTCGGCTTGGCCGCGAGCATCCGCTCGAGCGCGACGGTGGCGGGGTCGGCGACGTCGGCGGGGACGGTGATGCGGTTGACGACCTGCCCCGCGACCAGCGACTCGAGCACCCACGCGAGGTAGCCGGGGTGGATGCGGTACATCGTCGAGCAGGGGCACACCACGGGGTCGAGGCAGAAGATCTCGTGCTGCGGGTACTGCGCGGCCAGGCGCTGGACCAGGTTGATCTCGGTGCCGATCGCGAAGGTCGTCGGCTCGGTCGCGGCGGCGATGGCCTTGCGGATGATGTCGGTCGACCCGGCCTCGTCCGCGGCATCCACCACGTCCATCGGGCACTCGGGGTGCACGATCACGCGCACGCCGGGGTGCTCGGCGCGGGCCTTGTCGATCTGGTCGACCGTGAAGCGGCGGTGCACCGAGCAGAAGCCGTGCCACAGGATGACGCGGCTGTCGACGATCTGCGCGTCGGTGGAGCCGCCGAGGGGCTTGCGCGGGTTCCACATCGGCATCTGCGCGAGGGGCACCCCCATCGCCTTCGCGGTGTTGCGACCCAGGTGCTGGTCGGGGAAGAACAGCACGCGGCGTCCGCGGGCGAACGCCCATTCCAGCACGGTCCGGGCGTTCGACGAGGTGCACACGATGCCGCCGTGACGACCGACGAAGCCCTTGATGGCGGCGCTGGAGTTCATGTACGTCACCGGGATGACGGGGACGAGGCCCTCGGCATCCGGGGTCTCGAGGTCGCCGAGGACGTCTTCGAGCTGCTCCCAGCACTCCTCGACCTGGTCGATGTCGGCCATGTCGGCCATCGAGCACCCCGCGGCGAGGTTCGGCAGGATGACGGCCTGGTCGGGGCGCGAGAGCAGGTCGGCGGTCTCGGCCATGAAGTGCACGCCGCAGAAGACGATGGCCTCGGCCTCGGGACGCTCCTTCGCCGCGTTGGCGAGCTGGAACGAGTCGCCCACGTAGTCGGCGTGGCGCACGACCTCTTCGCGCTGGTAGAAGTGCCCCAGCACGACGACGCGGTCGCCGAGCGTCGCCTTCGCGGCGCGGATGCGCTCGTCGAGCTCGTCGTCCGAGGCGTCGCGGTACTGCTGGGGCAGTTCGCCCTGTCGGGGCGCTCCGGTGGGGATGACGTCGCCCATCGACGATCCCGGACCGTAACCGGGGCGCGTGTCGAAGTCCCAGGGCCCGACGGCGAGGTCGGTCGTGCACGTCGCGTCGGTCGACGCGCCCGAGACGATCGCCTGGATCGCGTGGTCGACGCTGGGGTCGATCGCCGGGCGGGGCTGCAGGGTGAGGGGAGTGGCGGACATGGGCGTTTCCGATCAGTGACGGGACGGGAGCGGGCCGCGGTCGGCGAGCTCCACGTCGCGGTTGTAGCGGTACAGACGGGCGGGGCGATGGCTTCCGGTGCGGAAGCGATCGGTGGGGATGAGCGTGTCGCTCGTGTCGACCTGGCGGCGGAAGTTCGCCGGATCCAGACGCTTGCCGAGGATCGACTCGGTCACCTCGCGCAGGTCCGCGAGGGTGAACTCGTCGGGCAGCAGCCCGTGCGCGATGCGGCTGTAGCCGACCTTGTTGCGCAGGCGCCACAGCGTGTACTCGACGATGTCGTTGTGGTCGAAGGCCAGGGTCGGCAGGTCGGTCGCGTCGAACCATTCGACGTTCTCGGGCGCGTCGCCCTGCCGCGCGTGCGCGGCGACCTGCGCGTCGACCTCGTCCGAGCGCAGCAGCGCCCAGTAGACGATCGACACCACCCGGGTGGGGGAGCGGTCGACGGCGCCGAAGGCGTACAGCTGCTCGAGGTAGCTGGGCGTCAGGCCGGTCGTCTCGGCGAGGGTCCGGGATGCCGCGGCGTCGAGCCCCTCGGCGGCGTCCAGCCAACCGCCCGGTAGCGCCCAGCGGCCGTCGAAGGGGTCGCGCGTGCGGCGGACGAGCGGAAGGGTGAGCACCGGCTCGTCGTGGGCGTCGCGACGCACGCTGAAGATGACGGTCGACACCGCGACGCGCACGTCGGCGTCGCGGGACTCGGGGCTCTGGGTTCGTGTCATGGTGACCATATCTCCGTCACCGATCTTAGTGTCATCCCGACCCGAAGGGATGCCCTCGTGCCGATAAACGCCGATCCTGTCGAAACACGGCGAGGCACCGCGTGTCTCGACAGCGTCGGCGTTTATCGAGGGGGGGCGGGCCGCGACCGGGCCCGCCGCCGCGCGTCGAAAGGGTTCTCACAGACGAGCGCCCTAGCCTCGAACCGGATTCAGGAGGTCGGATGCCGTTCATCGACATCGTTCTGATCGCCCTTCTGGCGATCGCGCTCATCGTGGGCCTCTCGCGGGGGTTCCTCGCCACGATCGGCTTCTTCGCCGGCCTCGCCCTCGGCGCCGTCGCCGCCTACTGGGTGACCCCGTTCGTGGGCCAGTGGGTCACCGCGCCCTCGTGGCGCGGCCCCCTCATGATCCTCAGCGGCGTGCTGCTGCTGCTGATCGGCAGCGGCCTCGGCAGCGCCGTCGGCGGGTTCTTCCGCCGCGGCGCCGACCGCATCAAGCTGCGCGTCCCCGAGCGGCTGCTGGGCGGTGTGGTCAACGTCGCCGCCGCGGCCCTGGCGATCTCGTTCGCCGCGGGATCGATCACCCCCGCCGGCGTCCCCGTGGTGTCGGCCGCGCTGGGCTCGTCCACCGTCGTGCGCACGATCGACGACCTCACCCCCGCTCCCGTGCGGGGAGCGCTCGCCGAGCTGCGCGGCTCGGTCTTCGCCGAGGGCATCCCGCGCCTGGGTCAGCTCATCCAGATCGGTCCCGTCCCGAGCGCTCCCGAGATCGCGCTCGACGACCCCGCCCTCACGCAGGCGGCGCAGTCCGTCGCCCGCGTGTCCGGAACCGCCTACGCCTGCGGAGTCACCTCGAGCGGCTCGGGCTTCGTCGTCGCCGACGGCCGCGTCGTCACCAACGCCCACGTCGTCGCCGGCGTCGACACCCCCGTCGTCGAACTGCCCGGGCAGCCCGCCCGCGAGGGCCGCGTGGTCTACTTCGACCCGATCGACGACATCGCGGTGGTCTCGGTGGACGGACTGGATGCCACGGCCCTGCCGATCGTGCAGACCCTGGACGTCGGCTCGCCCGCCGTCGTGCAGGGCTACCCGGGCGGCGGCCCCTTCACCTCGGGCAGCGCCCAGGTGCTGTCCGAGGGCACCGTCCCCGTCCCCGACATCTACGACACGTCCTCGACCCCGCGCGACATCTACGCGCTCGCGGCCGTCGTGCGCCCCGGCAACTCGGGGGGCCCGCTGCTGACCACGACCGGCGAGGTCGCCGGGATCGTCTTCGCCCGCTCCGACACCGACGACAACGTCGGCTACGCCATGACCCCCGCCGAACTCGAACCCGTCATGGCGCAGATGGGGTCGTTGTCGGCACCCGTGGCATCCGGCAGCTGCACCCGCGGCTGACGATCGGGCTGCCCGCGCGCGGTCCGCTCCGCTAGGCTGACCCCACAAGTCCACACCGGCCCCATGATCGATGCGGGAGAGCTCCGGCGAACGCAGCCGGGCACCGAAGGAGCAAGCCTCCCCGCCAATCTCTCAGGTACGCGTACCGCGTCGATCGGGCCACTCTGGAAAGAGGTCCGGGATGCCACGTCCCCGGACCCGCCGACGGTGAAAGCCCGCGCCCGTCCACGACGGCGCGAGTGAAACTCTCAGGTCCATGACAGAGGGGGAGTTCTCCAGGCGCCGCCCGGCGTCTGTCCGTCATCGCGAACGGCAGAACTCATGATCGAAACCCCCGCTCCACCGCGCACGTCGCCGCTGCACGATCGGCACGAGGCCCTCGGCGCCTCGTTCACCGACTTCGGCGGATGGAACATGCCCGTGCGCTACACCTCCGACCTCGCCGAGCACCGCGCCGTCCGCGAGGCCGCGGGCCTGTTCGACATCTCGCACATGGCCGAGTTCCGCGTCGAGGGCTCCCGCGCCGCGGCGTTCCTCGACCACGTGCTCGCCGGCCGCCTATCGACCATGAAGGTCGGCAAGGCGAAGTACTCGCTCGTCCTCGCCGAGTCGGGCGGCATCGTCGACGACGTCATCGTCTACCGCACGGGCGATGACACGTTCCTGGTCATCTCGAATGCGGTGAACCGGGATGCCGTGGCCGCCGCGTTCGCGACCGCTCAGGCGTCGTGGGGTTCCGCGTCGGGCGCGGCCACCGCCGCTGACGCGACAGGCGGCACCCTCGAGGTCGACGACGTCACCGACCAGTACGCGCTCATCGCCCTGCAGGGTCCCGAGGCCCGTGGCATCCTGAGCTCCACCCCGGGGGTCGAGATCACCGGCACCTCCCTCGACGAGCTCGGCTACTACGCCTGGACCGAGGGCGCCTTCGACGGGGCGCCGCTCTTCGTCGCCCGCACCGGGTACACCGGCGAGGACGGCTACGAGGTGATGATCCCGACCGCGCAGGCCGCCGCCCTGTGGGACGCCGCGCTCGCCGCGGGCGCCGATCGCGGGCTCGTCCCGTGCGGGCTCGCCGCGCGCGACACCCTGCGCCTCGAGGCCGGGATGCCGCTGTACGGCCACGAACTCTCGCGCGACATCGTCCCCGCGCAGGCGGGTCTCGGTCGCGTCGTCGCCGTCGACAAGGAGGCGTTCGTCGGCAAGGACGGCCTGTCGTCCGGCCCCGCCGACGCCCCCGTACTCGTCGGCCTCGTCTCGGAGGGCCGCCGCGCGGGCCGCGCCGGCTACGCCGTGCTGCACGGCGAGGACACCGTGGGCGAGATTACTAGCGGCGCCCTCAGCCCCACCCTCGGCCACCCGGTCGCGATGGCGTTCGTCGCCCCCGCGGCATCCGCCATCGGAACCGAACTGACCATCGACGTGCGCGGAACCCGCATCCCCGCGACCGTCACCGCCCTTCCCTTCTATCGGAGAAACGCATGACCGACCTCACCGCCCTCAGCTACACCTCCGAGCACGAGTGGATCGCCCTCGAGGGTGACATCGCCACCGTGGGCATCACCGATTTCGCCGCCGACAAGCTCGGCGACGTCGTCTTCGTCGAGCTCCCGGGCGCCGACTCGGCCGTCTCGGCCGGCGACGTCTGCGGCGAGATTGAGTCGACCAAGTCGGTCGGCGAGCTCTACGCGCCGCTCTCGGGCACCGTTGTCGAGGTGAACGACGCCGTCGTCGACGACCCCTCCCTGGTCAACGCCGAGCCGTTCGCCGGCGGTTGGCTCATCAAGATCCGCGTCGAGGGCGGCCTCCCCGCCGACCTGCTCGACCGCGCCGCCTACGAGGACCTCACCGCATGAGCACGCTTCTTCCTTCCCGCACGGATGCCGGCACCCCGGCCGTCTTCGTCGATCGCCACATCGGCATCGGCGCCGACGCCCAGGCCCGCATGCTCGAGGTCGTGGGGTACGACAGCGTCGAGGCGCTCGTCGAGACCGCCGTCCCGGCATCCATCCACGTGCAGGCCCGCGCCACCAGCGCGATCCCGACCGCAGCCACCGAGGCCGAGGCCCTGGCGGAGCTGCGGGAGCTGGCATCCGCCAACCGCTCCGCGCGCCCCATGATCGGCCTCGGCTACTACGACACCTTCACCCCGTCGGTGATCGCGCGCAACGTCCTCGAGAACCCGTCCTGGTACACGGCGTACACCCCGTACCAGCCCGAGATCTCGCAGGGCCGCCTCGAGGCGCTCATCAACTTCCAGACGATGGTGACCGACCTCACGGGTCTGGCGACGGCGAACGCGTCGATGCTCGACGAGTCCACCGCCGTGGTCGAGGGCATGCTCGTGGCCCGTCGCGCGTCCAAGGCGAAGACCGACGTCTTCCTCGTCGACGTCGACGCGCTGCCGCAGACCAAGGCGCTGCTGCACCACCGCGCCGCGGCCGTCGGCATCCGCATCCTCGAGACGTCCTTCGAGGGCGAGGTGCCCGAGGCGTTCGGCGCGTTCGTGCAGTACCCCGGCGCGACCGGACGCATCTGGGACTTCTCGGCCGTGGCCGAGTCCGTGCACGCCGCGGGCGGCCTGGTGGTCGCCGCCGCCGACCTGCTCGCGCTGACGCTGCTGCGTTCGCCCGGCGCTCTCGGCGCCGACGTCGCCGTCGGCACCACCCAGCGCTTCGGCGTCCCGCTCGGCTTCGGCGGACCGCACGCCGGTTACATGGCCGTGCGCGCGGGCCTCGAGCGCCAGCTCCCCGGGCGTCTGGTCGGAGTGTCCCAGGATGCCGTGGGCGCCCCCGCCTACCGGCTGTCGCTGCAGACGCGCGAGCAGCACATCCGCCGCGAGAAGGCGACGTCCAACATCTGCACCGCCCAGGTGCTGCTGGCCGTCATGGCCGCGATGTACGCGGTGTACCACGGCCCCGACGGACTGCGGGCGATCGCGACGCAGGTCGCGCGCAAGGCCGATGCCCTGGCATCCGCTCTGCGTTCGTACGACCTCGACCTCGTCTCGGAGGCGTTCTTCGACACCGTGCGCGTGCACGTGCCGGGCCGCGCGCAGGACGTGGTCGACCGCGCCCGCGACCGCGGGTACCAGCTGCTGTGGATCGACGACGCGACCGTGGGCGTCTCGGTGGACGAGACGACGACCGATGCCGACCTCGCGGCCGTGCTGGACGCCTTCGGCCTCGCCTCCGCGGAGCTGCCCGAGGGCGAGGCCCTGCGCGGCGTCGACGGCGCCCTGCACCGCGACGACGACTTCCTCACGCACCCCGTCTTCCACGCGCACCGCAGCGAGACGGCGATGATGCGGTACCTCAAGACGCTCGCCGACCGCGACTACGCGCTCGATCGCGGCATGATCCCGCTGGGGTCGTGCACGATGAAGCTCAACGCCGCGACCGAGATGGCGGCGGTGTCGTGGCCGGAGTTCTCGCGCGTGCACCCCTTCGCGCCCGAGGCCGACGTCCGCGGCTACCTCGAGATGATCGAGCAGCTCGAGCGCTGGCTCGCCGAGGTCACCGGCTACGACGCGGTCTCGCTGCAGCCGAACGCCGGCTCGCAGGGCGAGCTCGCGGGGCTGCTCGCGATCCGCGGCTACCACCTGGCGAACGGCGACCTCGAGCGCACCGTCTGCCTGATCCCGTCGTCGGCGCACGGGACCAACGCGGCCTCGGCGATCCTCGCGGGCATGAAGGTCGTCGTCGTCGCGTGCGACGAGGCCGGCAACGTCGACCTCGGCGACCTTCGGGCCAAGATCGCCCAGCACGCGGCCGAGCTGTCGGCGCTGATGATCACCTACCCGTCGACCCACGGCGTGTACGAGCACGACGTGCTCGACATCACGCGGGCCGTGCACGACGCGGGCGGCCAGGTGTACGTCGACGGCGCCAACCTCAACGCCCTGCTCGGTTTCGCGCGCTTCGGCGACCTGGGTGGCGACGTGTCGCACCTCAACCTGCACAAGACGTTCGCCATCCCGCACGGCGGCGGCGGACCCGGTGTCGGCCCGGTCGCGGCCAAGGCGCACCTCGCGCCGTTCCTGCCCTCGCACCCGTTCTCGCAGCGAGCCGAACACGCCGGCGGCGTGTTCGACGGCGGGCCGGTGTCGGCCGCTCCGCACGGCTCCGCCGGCATCCTCCCCATCTCGTGGGCGTACGTCCGCATGATGGGCGCCGAAGGTCTGCGTCAGGCCACCGCGGCGGCGGTGCTGTCGGCCAACTACATCGCCGTCCGGCTGCGCGAGCACTACCCCGTGCTGTACGCGGGCGAGGGAGGCCTGGTCGCGCACGAGTGCATCCTCGACCTGCGTCCGCTCAAGGAGCAGACCGGCGTGAGCGTCGACGACGTGGCCAAGCGCCTCATCGACTACGGCTTCCACGCCCCGACGATGTCGTTCCCGGTCGCGGGCACCCTGATGGTCGAGCCCACCGAGAGCGAGGACCTCGCCGAGCTCGATCGATTCGTGGATGCCATGATCGCGATCAAGCACGAGGCCCTCGCCGTCGCCGCGGGCGAATGGCCGGCCGACGACAACCCGCTCGTGAACGCCCCGCACACGGCCGAGACCGTCGTGGTGGGGGAGTGGGAGCACCCCTACTCGCGCGAGACCGCCGTGTACCCCGTGCGGTCGCTGATCCGCGGAAAGTACTGGCCCCCCGTCCGCCGCATCGACCAGGCCTACGGCGACCGCAACCTGGTCTGCTCGTGCCCTCCGCCGGAGGCGTTCGCCTGAGCCGCGTCCCGGGGCCGCGCTGCGCGCGGCCCCGGCCCGTCCGGTGCCGCCTCCGGCGCCCGTCCGGCGCCGGTCCGGCCCCCTGCTCCGCGCCCTGCCGGCCCCCTGTTCCGCGCCCTGCCGGCACCCGTCCGGCCCTCGTCCGGCCCCCCGTTTCCCGCGAGACTGCACGCTGCTGACTTCTCGGTTGCAGAATGTCGCCGACTCGTCAGCCACGTGCAGTCTCGCGAGGCGCGCGGCGCTTGCCCGGCTGCCGGAGTCGGGCGCGGTGCGCCGGTTGCGAAGCGCCGAGTTGCCGCGAGACTGCACGCCGCTGACTTCTCGGTTGCAGGATGTCGCCGAGTTGTCAGCCACGTGCAGTCTCGCGAGGCGCGCGGCGCTTGCCCGGGCTGCCGGAGTCGGGCGCGGTGCTCGCGTCGCGTTCCGCCGGGCCGCGTCGCGTTCCGCCGGGCCGCGTCGCGTTCCGCCGGGCCGCGTCGCGTTCCGCCGGGCCGCGTCGCGTTCCGCCGGCTCGCGGCGCGTTCGGCCGGGCCGCGATGCGCCTTCTCGCCGCGAGACTGCACGCTGCTGCCTTTTCGGTTGCAGGATGTCGCCGAGTTGTCAGCCACGTGCAGTCTCGCGAGGCGCGCTGCGGCTTCGTCGTGCGCGCAGCCGCGGCCGCCGCGGCCGCCGCACCCGCCGCGCCCGCCGCACCCGCCGCACCCGCCACACCCGCCGCACCCGCACCCGCCGCACCCGCGCCCGCGGCACCCGCACTACCGCGGGCGCGGGGGACGCAGAGCCGCGGCGAGGCTGTGGAGGTGAGCTGTGTCGGGGGTGGCGACGACGGGGAGTCCCGCGCCGCCCAGCAAGCGGACCAAGGAGTTCGGGTCGGTCAGGTCGTCCCACCCCCAGTGCAGTACGGCCCGCGCGCCGGCCGCGCGCAGTCGTCGGTCGCGGTCCTCGCGTTTCTTGATCGCGACGCGCGGGTCTCCGAACCGGCCGTCGTACTTCAGTAGGCCGTCCGCCTCGCCCGCGATACGCAGTTGGGGCCACCACAAGTCCACGCGGTCTCCGTCCCCGGCCTCTGCGCCGAACCAGACCTGCAGCTCCGGTTCGGCGAAGCCCGCCCATTCAGCGACCGCACGGCTCAGTGATTCGAGCGGCGATTCCGCGGCCGGATCCGCGCGATGAAGAGCCCAGCGCGCCCGCCGTCGACCGCGCGCGGACGCGCGTTCCTCGTTCAGCGTCACGAGAGTGAGAGCGGTGCAGCGTTCATCGACGCGTGCAGCCGCGTCGRYGAACGCTGCACCGCTCTCACTCTCGTGACGCTGAAC
>NZ_QDFT01000047.1 GCF_003075375.1 Microbacterium testaceum
GGCCAACGACGTGGTCGTCGASGWCGKCGCCGGCGGGGGCGCCGAGCGAGGCCACGAAGTCGGAGGCGATCTGGTCGCCGCCGGCGACGACGTCGACGACCACGTCGTTGGCCTCGACGTCGATCCACCACGAGGGGATGACGTCGGGCACGGGGCTGGCCTCGATCTGCGCGGCGATGGCCTCGAGATCGGTGAGGGAGTGCTCGACCTCGACCGGCACGGCGCCGGCGTCGACCGCCGCGGCGGAGGCGGCGTCGGTCGTCACGGCGGCGTACACCGTTCGCGTCGACTCGTCGAGCCAGGTGCCGGCGTAGGCCTCGCCGGCGACGGCCTCGACGTCGTCAGTCGTCGCGGCGGCATCGGCCTGGAAACGCAGGACGTCCTGCGCTCCGGCGGTGTCGGTGCCGAGGTCGGCGGCCATCGCTTCGAGCAGCTGCGCGTCGACGCCGTCGACGGCGGCGCGCTCGGGCGCGGCCGGGGTCTGCGCCAGCGCGGGGGCACTGGCGGCGGTGGTCAGGAACAGGCCGAGAGCGGCAGCGCCGACGACCGTCTTCGATATGCGGTTCACGTGGAGTGACCTTCCATCCAGGGGGGATAAATGGCGGGGTACCCGCGGCCATACAAACACGGGGCGGACGAAAAGCGAAGAATTTTCTGTGAATTGGTGATCAGCGTCCAGAAAATGTCATCCGTTCGGGGGACAACCTGATCTCGGCTTGCGCGGCGGGCCGCCGAGGCCCCGCGCGCGCGGTGTTTAGGCTGGCGCACATGAGCCCGAACGACCCTCGCGCCACCGGTCCAGCGCTCTCCTCCGACCTCGCCGCCCGCGCGGCGTCGCTCGCGGCCGCTTTCGGTCCGCGTGCCGTCGCGACGACGGGCCCGCGCCGTCCCGCCCTGCCGACCGACGCGGACGGAGCGGCCTTCGTCGCCGCGGCCGCCGACGCGGTGCTGCGCCCCGAGAGCCTCACGGCGGCGGCCGCGGCGCTGCACCGGCTCGCCGAGGTCGCGCCCGCGTCGCTGCCGTGGTTCGTCCGCGGCGCCCTGCAGCTCGGCGGCGCGGTCGCCCCGGTGCTGCCCACCCCGGCCGTCCCGCTCGCGCGGCGGGCTCTGCGCGACGTGCTCGCCGGCCTGGTGCTCGACGCCCGGCCCGAGCGCCTCGATGCCGACCTCGCGGCCGCGGCCGCAGACGAGACGGTGCTCGACCTGCGGCTCGACGGCCCCCGGGTGGCGGGGGAGTCCGCCGCGCGGCGCCGGCTGGACGGCATCCGCTCCCTGATCGCCCGCGACGACGTCGCGCGGGTGTCGTTCGCGATCGGCGACGTGGTCGCGCCCCGCTCGCCGTGGGCCTTCGAGGCCGACGTGCAGCACGCCGCCGAGCGGGTGCTGCCGGTGTTCCTCGACGCGGCGGCGCGCGATTTTCACGTGACCCTCGTCGCCTCCGGTCGCGACGACCTCGACCTCACCGTCGCCGTGCTCACGCGCGTCCTCGAAGAGCCCCGCCTGCGCGAGGCCGCCGCGGGCGTCGGCCTGCCGGTCGCGGTGCCCGAGACGCTGGGCGCCGTGCACGAGCTGGCCGCCTGGGCCCGGGTCCGCGCGGCCGCGGGCGGGTCGCGCCTGACCCTGCGCCTCATCGACGATCGGCTCGGCGGACGCGACGCGGTCGACGCCGCCCGCCACGGCTGGGAACCCCCCGCCGTCACGGCCCGCGCCGACGTGGACGCGTTCTTCGTGCGCGCCCTGCGCGACGCGCTCAGCCCGCGCGGCGTCGAGGGGTTCGACGTCGAGGTCGCCACGGTCGACCCCGTCCGCGCCGCGATCGCCCTCGCCCTGTCCGAAGAGGCGGATGCCACGGTGCGGCTCGTCCTGCCCCGCGGGGCGTCGTGGCATCCCGACGCGCCGACGGTCACGGCCACCGCGGTCGTGCACCCCGATGATCTCGACGCGGTCGCCGCCCGCGTGGCGCAGGCCCATGCCGAGGGCGCGATCGTGCACGCGAGTGCGGGGGACGACGAGCCCGAGGCGGATGCCGACGAGCCCGTCGACGGGGTGACCCTGCGCGTGCGCCGGGCCCTGGCCGCCGCCGATCTGCCGCACACCGCCGCGCGCGCGGGCCGGCGCGGGGTCGAGGTCGACCCGGCGATCCTGCGCGACCGCCTCGACGCCGACACCGCCGACCCGGGGCTGACGCAGGCGGTGCTCGGCATCGCGCGCGAGGCCGTGGCATCCGCCGACACCTCCGCCCTCGGGCCGGACGTGCAGCAGATGCTGTTCGGCGGGCAGGCGTTCGTCGACACCGCCGTCTTCTCGGTGCGCGAGAGCGCAGAACTCGCCGGTGGCGCTCCCGGTTTCGCCCACGTCGGCGACACCGACCCCTCGCTGCCCGACGACCGCGCCTGGGCGCTGCAGGCGCTCGCGCGCGCGGCGACCTCGACCGCGGGCGACGCGACCGCCGCCGCGGGGCGCGTCGACGACGCCGCCGGGATCGACGAGGTCATCGCCCGTGTCGGCGCCGCCGCCGAACCGTGGGGCGCCCTCGCCGCCGCCGAGCGCGCGACGGTGCTGCACGCGGCGGCCCGCACGCTCGAGGAGCGGCGCGCCGAGCTGATCGAGGTGCTGGCTTCGGAGGGCGGGGCGCTGCTGAGCGAGGCCGACGCCGAGGTGAGCCAGGCAGTGGACGCGGCGGCCTACTACGCCGCCACCGCGAAGGAGCTCGACCGCGTACCCGGGGCGGTCTTCGTCCCCGACCGCGTCACCGTCGTCGCCCCCCGGTGGAACGCCCCCGTGGGACTGTGCGCCGCCGAGACTGTCGCCGCTCTGGCCGCGGGATCGGGCGTGCTGCTGACGCCGTCGCCGCGCGCACGGCGGGCGGGCGCGGTGGTCGCCGAAGCCCTGTGGGCCGCGGGCGTGCCTCGTGACCTGCTCGCCTTCGTCGACCTCGACGAAGAGGCCTCGGGTCGCACCCTCGTCGTGCACCCGGGCGTCGATCGCGTTCTGCTCAGCGGAGCCCGCGGCACCGCCGAGCGTTTCGCCGCGTGGCGACCCGCTCTGCGCCTGCAGGCCCTGACTGCCGGCCGCAACGTCGCGATCGTCGCGCCGTCGGCCGACCTCGACGACGCGGTGACCGACCTGGTCGCCTCGGCTTTCGCTCGCGCGGGACAGGCGGCGACCGCCGTCTCGCTGGCCATCGTCGTCGGCGCGGTGGGGCGGTCGCACGCCTTCCAGGAGCAGCTCAAGGATGCCGTGACCTCTCTGCGCGTCGGCCCCGCCGACGACCCGCTCTCGGACGTCGGTCCGCTCGTCGAAGAGCCCGCGGGCGAGGTGCGCCGCGCGTTGACGGTGCTGGGCGAGGGGGAGCGCTGGCTCGTCGAGCCGCGCGAGCTCGACCTCGGCCCCGAGACGGCCGGACGTTTCTGGTCGCCGGGCGTGCGCACGGGGGTGGCCGCCGGGTCGCACCTGGCCCGGACCGCGGTGGCCGCCCCGGTGCTCGGCATCCTGCACGTTCCCACCCTCACCCGCGCGATCGAGGTGCAGAACGCGATCGGCTCGGGCTTCGTCGCGGGGCTGCACACGCGCGACACCGCCGACCTCGAGCTCTGGCTCGACGGGGTCGAGGCCGCGGTGCTGCGGGTCAACCGGCCCGCGACGGGCGCGGTCGTGCAGCGCGAGCCCCTCGGCGGATGGGGTGACGCGGCCGTCGGCGACGGCGCGATGGCCGGCGGCCCGAACCGGCTCGTGACCCTCGGATCGTGGCGGCCCTCGACCGGTGGTGCCTCGTCGTCGACGCTGCACCTGCGCGGCCTCGACAGCCGGATCACCGCCCTGATCGAGGCGGCCCAGCCGACCCTGTCGTACGAGGCGTTCGACTGGCTCCGGCGCGGAGCCCTCTCGGACGCGGTCGCCTGGGACCGCGAGTTCGGCCGCGTGCAGGACGTCTCGCGCCTGGGCGTCGAGCGCAACCTCCGGCGCTACCGGCCGGCCGACGTCGCCGTGCGCGCCACGGGAGACGCGTCGTGGCAGGCGGTGCTGCGCGTGCTGGTGGCGGCGGTGCGATCGGGGTCGACGTTCACGCTGAGCACCCCGGTGGGCCTTCCCGCGCCGGTGCGGCACCTGCTCGGCGAGAGCGGCGTCGCCGTGTCGGTCGAGACCGACGAGCAGTGGTTGCAGCGCCTGGCGGGCGGCATCCCGGACCTCGGCGACGCAGAGCCGCTCGCGACCGCGCCCCGTCCGCGGCGGATCCGCCTGGTGGGCCCGGCCGAGACGGTCGCGACGCTGCGCGCGGCGGTCGCCGAGACGGTCGGCGCCGACGTGTCGATGACCGTCTACGCGGGCGAGGTCACCACCGCCGGCCGGCTCGAGCTGCTGCCGTTCCTGCGCGAGCAGGCGGTGTCGATCGGGGCGTGGCGCTTCGGTCGCGCCGACCCGTGGAGCACCGCGGTCATCTGAGCGCACGGGGTTTCGAAAACGTTCGGCCGCCCACGCCCCTCCGGGTAGCGTCGGCGCCGACCGCAAGGAGCACCGATGACCGCTGCCCGACTCACCGTCGACCCCCGCTTCGCGATCGGCGCCGTCCGTCGCCGCCTGTTCGGCGGATTCGTCGAGCACCTCGGACGTCACATCTACGACGGCATCCACGAGCCCGGCCACCCCGCCGCGGACGAGCAGGGCTTCCGCCGCGACGTGCTCGAGCTCGTGCGCGAACTCGGCGTCTCGACGATCCGCTACCCGGGCGGCAACTTCGTCTCGGGCTTCCGCTGGGAGGACAGCGTCGGCCCCCGTGAGCAGCGCCCGCGGCGCCTCGACCTCGCGTGGCACTCGACCGAGACCAACGAGGTGGGGCTGCACGAGTTCGCCGACTGGCTCGACAAGGCCGGCAGCGACCTCATGCTCGCGGTCAACCTCGGAACGCGCGGCACGCTCGAGGCGATCGACCTGCTCGAGTACGCCAACGTCCCCGGCGGCTCCACGCTGTCGGAGCAGCGCATCGCCAACGGCCGCGCGGAGCCCTTCGACGTGCGCGTGTGGTGTCTCGGCAACGAGATGGACGGGCCCTGGCAGCTCGGCCACCGCTCGGCCGACGACTACGGCAGGATCGCCGCGCGGACCGCGAAGGGCATGCGGCAGCTCGACCCCTCGATCGAGCTGGTCGTGTGCGGCTCGTCGGGCGCGCAGATGCCCACCTTCGGCGAGTGGGAACGCGTCGTGCTGCAGCACACCTACGACGACGTCGACATGATCTCGTGCCACGCGTACTACCAGGAGCACGACGGCGACGCCGCGTCGTTCCTCGCCTCGGCGGTCGACATGGACCGCTTCATCGAGGCCGTCGTCGCCACCGCCGACCACGTCGGCGCCGCGCGCGGCAGCACCAAGCGCATCGACATCTCCTTCGACGAGTGGAACGTCTGGTACATCGACCGCGTCGACGCGGTCAAACCCACCGCGATCGACGACTGGCCGATCGCACCGCGTCTGCTCGAGGACGTGTACTCGGTGATGGATGCCGTCGTCTTCGGCAACCTGATGATCTCGCTGCTCGCGCACGCCGACCGCGTGGCATCCGCGTCCCTCGCCCAGCTCGTCAACGTGATCGCGCCGATCATGACCGAACCGGGCGGACCGGCCTGGCGGCAGACGACGTTCTTCCCGTTCGCCCTGACCTCGCGACTGGCGCGCGGCGCGGCCGTGCGCGTCCAGATCGACGCGGGCACGGTCGACACAGCCCGCCACGGGACGGTTCCGATCGTGGATGCCGTGGCCACCCACGACGACGCCACGGGCGAGAGCGCGGTGTTCCTGGTGCACCGCGGCCTCGAGCACCCCGTCGAGCTCGAGATCGATGTGCGCGGCCTCGGCGACGTCGAGGTCGTCGAAGCGCACGCGCTGCACGACGACGACCCCCGGGCGAGCAACACGCTGGACGACCCCGAGCGGGTACGGCCCCGCACCCTCGAGACGCGGGTGGCCGACGGCATCCTGTTCGTCACCCTGCCGCCGGTCGCCTGGGCCGCCGTGGCGCTGCGCCGCGCGGGGTGAGGCCGCCGCGCGGCGCGCCGTCCGGGCGCCGCGGTTCGCGCGCCGCGCGCGGTCCGGGTCACGGCCGCTCCGCGCCGCGAGACTGCATCCCGCTGACATCTCGGTTGCAGAGTGTCGCCGAGTTGTCAGCGCCATGCTGTCTCGCGGCCACCACCGCCACCGCCACCCGCCGCCGCCACCGCCACCCGCCGCCGCCGCCACCCGCGGGCGGTCGGCGCGCGGCGCGAGACGCGCCGCGCACGCGCGTGAGACAATGGGCGCGGCGTGCTCGGACCGACCTTTCCCCGCCACGGCGTCCCGGCGTCACCGGGTCGAAGGGCCACCGAGCCCCAGGACAGCGTCCGCCGCACCTTTCCTCCGAGGAGCAGAGATGTCCGCTACCCCCGTCGCCACCTCGGGTGTCGAGCCCGCCGCCTCCGAGACCACCGGGCGCGTGCAGCAGCACCGCCGGTACCTCATGTGCCGGCCCGAGCACTTCACGGTGAGCTACAGCATCAACCCGTGGATGGAGCCCTCGCGCCCCACCGACACCGCCCTCGCGGTCCGCCAGTGGCAGGCGCTGTACGACACCTACGTGTCGCTCGGGCACGAGATCGAGCTGATCGACCCGCTCGAGGGCCTCCCCGACATGGTCTACACGGCCAACGGCGGCTTCGTCGTCGACGGTGTGGCCTACGGACCCAAGTTCCGCTTCCGCGAGCGCGCGGCCGAGGCGCCCGCCTTCATCGACTGGTTCGCCGCGAACGGGTTCGAGGTCGCCGAGCCCGTCGAGGTCAACGAGGGCGAGGGCGACTTCCTGCTCGTGGGCGACACGATCCTGGCCGGCACGGGCTTCCGCTCGACCGGAGACAGCCACCGCGAGGTGGGCGAGGTGTTCTCGCGCGAGGTCGTGTCGCTGACCCTCACCGACCCGCGTTTCTACCACCTCGACACCGCGCTCGCCGTGCTCGACCCGGTCGAGGGCCCCGGTGGCGTCGACAAGGCCAACATCGCCTACCTGCCGAACGCCTTCGACGAGAAGAGCCAGGCGATCCTGCGCGAGCGCTTCCCCGACGCCATCCGGGTCTCGGATGCCGACGGCTCGGTGTTCGGGCTCAACTCGGCCAGCGACGGCAGGAACGTCGTCATCTCCCCGCGTGCCAAGGGCTTCGAGGCGCAGCTGCGCGAGCGCGGCTACACCCCCGTGCTGGTCGACCTGTCCGAGCTGCTGCTCGGCGGCGGCGGCATCAAGTGCTGCACGCTCGAGCTGCGGGGCGGCTCGCGATGAGCACCGCGATCGACGACCTCGGCGCTCGTCTGATCGCCGATGAGGGCGCACACCTCGCCCACAACTACCACCCGCTCCCCGTGGTCGTCTCGCGCGCCGAGGGCGTGTGGGTCACCGACGTCGAGGGCAAGCGCTACCTCGACCTGCTGTCGGCGTACTCGGCGCTGAACTTCGGGCACGGCCATCCCGCGATCCTGGCCGCCGCGCGCGAACAGCTCGACCGGCTGACCCTCACCAGCAGGGCGTATCACAACGACCGCCTCGGGCCCTTCGCCACCGCGCTCGCCGCGCTGTGCGGCAAAGACATGGTGCTGCCGATGAACACCGGCGCCGAGGCCGTCGAGACGGGCATCAAGGTCGCTCGCGCCTGGGGCTATCGCACCAAGGGCATCGCCCCGGATGCCGCGACCATCATCGTCGCGAACGGCAACTTTCATGGTCGTACGACTACGATCGTCGGCTTCAGCGACGACCCGTCCGCGCATGACGACTTCGGTCCGTACGCACCCGGGTTCGTGCACGTGCCCTACGGGGACGCGGATGCCATCGCCGCAGCGATCGACGACGACACCGCCGCGGTGCTGATCGAGCCCATCCAGGGTGAGGCCGGCGTCGTGATCCCGCCCGAGGGGTTCCTCCGCCGCGTGCGCGAGATCTGCTCCGAGCGCAACGTGCTGTTCATCGCCGACGAGATCCAGTCGGGCCTCGGGCGTGTGGGCGAGACGTTCGCGTGCGACCGCGAGGGTGTCGTGCCCGACCTCTATCTGCTCGGCAAGGCGCTCGGCGGCGGCATCCTCCCCGTCTCGGCCGTCGTCGCGAACCACGACGTGCTCGGCGTGATCCGCGCCGGAGAGCACGGGTCGACCTTCGGCGGCAACCCGCTGGCCGCCGCCGTGGGGCTGCGGGTGGTCGAGATGCTGGCATCCGGGGAGTTCCAGACGCGCGCGAAGGCGCTCGGCGCTCATCTCGAGCAGAACCTGCAGACGCTCGTCGGCCACGGCGTGACCGCCGTGCGCATCGCGGGCCTGTGGGCGGGCGTCGACATCGACCCCGCGTACGGCACAGGCCGCGAGGTCGCCGAGAAGCTGCTGACGCGCGGCGTCCTGGTCAAGGACACGCACGGGCAGACGATCCGCATCGCCCCGCCGCTGACGATCCGGGCGACCGAGCTGGACTGGGCGGTCGAACAGCTCAAGCACGTGCTGGCCGCCTGAGCCGGGCGCTCCCGCCCGCGCGCGTTCGCCTGCGACGCCGAGACGGCATCCCGCTGACATCTCGGTTGCAGGATGTCGCCGAGTTGTCAGCAGCGTGCAGTCTCGCGCCTCGGGGCGCCCCGCCGGGCGCCCGCGTCAGACCACCGAGATCGTCGCCTCGTCCCAGCCGGTCGCACCGTCGGGGGCGGGAGGGGCGACGGTCGCGGTCTGCGTCGACCCGTCGGCCGAGGTCGCGCGGCAGCGTGCCGTGTGCAGGCCGCTAGTCGCCTCCCACTCGATGCTCCACTGCACCCAGGTGTCGGCCGAGATCGCGCTGGCGAGCGTCGCGGGCCGCCAGGGGCCGTCGTCGACCTGCACCTCCACGCCGGTGACGCCGACGTGGTTGTGCCAGGCGACCCCGGCGATGACGGTCGGTCCCGGCTCGACGCGCGCTCCCGCGCGGGGGACGTCGATGCGCGACTGCAGCTTCACGGGTCCGCGCTCCGACCAGCCGCGTGGCGTCCAATACCCCTCGGCGCGGTCGAAGCGCGTGACCTCCAGCTCACTGACCCACTTGGTCGCCGAGACGTAGCCGTACAGACCGGGCACCACCAGACGCACCGGAAAGCCGTGCTCGAGCGGCAGGGGCTCGCCGTTCATGCCGATGGCGAGCAGCGCATCCCGCTGGTCCGTGAGGGCTTCGAGGGGACTGGATGCCGTGAACCCGTCGACCGAGCGCGACAGCACCATGTCGGCCTCGGCGGTGGGCCGTGCGCGCGCGAGGATGTCGCGGATCGGAACGCCCAGCCAGCGGGCCGTGCCGATGAGCGAGCCGCCCACCTCGTTCGACACGCACACGAGGGTCGCGATCGTCTCCTTCTGGGGGAGGGCGACGAGGTCCTCCCACCGCAGCACCACCTCTTGCTCCACCAGGCCGTGCACGCGCAGGGTCCAGGTGGTCGGATCGACCTGCGGGACGACGAGCGCGGTGTCGATGCGGTAGAAGTCGGCCGAGGGCGTGACGACGGGGGTCAGGCCCTCGATCCCCAGCTCGGCTCCGGAGGGGACGGATGCCGTCGTCGCCGGCGTCGGCAGGCGCAGCGCCGCGCGCAGGGCGCTGACCGCGCGGGCACCTCCGCCGATCGCGAGGGCTCCGGCGGCGGCGAGGGCGCCGGCGAGCACCGCGACGCCCGAGTAGGCGAGGACGGTGCGCCGGCTCAGGCCGTCGGCGCGCGCCGCGCCGGCTGATGCCCGATCACCGTGCAACGCCTCGGCCCTGCGGCGCAGGCGGCCGATCAGAAGGCCGCCGATCAGAGCGGCCACCGCTCCCGCCACGAGAGAGGGGACGGGCGACAGCAGGGCGGCGTCGGCGCGGGTGAGCGACACCACGGCGCCCAGGCCGCCGAGGGCCGCGAGCGCGACACGGCCCCACGGTGGCCGTCGGTTCTCGAGAGCCCCGGCCAGTCCCGCGCCGATCAGCAAGAGCACCGCGATCCCCACGAGCAGGGCGGCCTTGTCGCCCGTTCCGAAGAGACTGATGGCGAGGTTCTTCGCCCACGCCGGGGCGAGGTCGATCATCGCGCCCCCGATGACCGCGAACGGGCTCGCCGCGGGAGCGACGACGGCGGCGACGAGCTCGCCGAGCCCGGCTCCGAGGACGGTGGAGCCGACGGCTGCGGCGGAGGCCGCGAGGTCGCGGCGGCGCGAGGGGTCAGGGGTCACGAGGGGAGCCTAGAGAGCGTGGGAGGCGCGGGTGCCGGACCGCGCGGAACTCACAGGCAACCGGTGGACGAGAGCCTACGCTCCGCGCTCGAACGCCTGCGCGACACCCGCGAGTGAGACAGAGGCATCCCACATCCGATCGGCGGCGGCGAGGTCGCGCAGCGGCGGGTAGAGCGCGTGGGTTCCCGGAGCGCCGCCCACGTGGCCGAAGCCGGTGGGCCCGTAAAGCACGTCGCTGCGGGGTGCGGCCGTCGTCGCCGCGACGAGCGCCGGAAGGGCCGCGGTCTCGACCGTCCCGAGCAGCAGGCCGCGCGACGACAACCAGCGGACGACCTTCACCCCCGTGGTGTCGGCGTCACGCCCGATCTCGGGGCGGGCTGCGAGCAGGTTCGTCGGGGCGACCCCCGGATGCGAGACCACGCTGCGGACTCCCCACCCCGCACGCCGCGACTTCTCATCGAGGGCGCGCGCGAAGAGCGCCAGCGCGATCTTCGACCGGCTGTAGGCCCGTTGGCCGTTGTACGCGCGCTCGCTATCGAGGTCGTCCCAGGCGATGCGGCCGGACCGGGCGGCGACGCTCACCTGCGACACGACGCGCGCCTCGCCCGCGAGCAGCAGCGGCCAGAGGTGGCCGACGAGAGCGACGTGTCCGAGGTGATTCGTGCCGAACTGCAATTCGTGTCCGTCCGCGGTCGTCTGCCGCGACGGAGGCGTCATCACCCCGGCGTTGTTGATCAGCAGATGCACGGGCGCCCCCTCGGCCGTCAGCGCGGTTCCGAAGGAGCGCACGGATGCCAGAGACGACAGGTCCAGATCGTGCAGCGCGACCCGGGCCCCGGGGTTCTTCGTGCGCAGGCGCACCGCGACGGCTTCGCCCTTGGCCCGGTTGCGCACGGGCAGCACGAGGTCGGCGCCCGCGGCGGCGAGGCGGTCCGCCATGATCAGGCCCATCCCGTCGCTGCCGCCGGTGAGCACGACCCGTCGTCCGGCGAGGTCGGGAAGCGTGATGTCGATGTCGTCGCGTGCCATGTCGGTCTCCTGTGTCGGTGGGCAGGGGTCCAGCGTCGCGCGTCGCGGCGGGCGCAGGCAGGGCCTGTCGATCCCCGTCTCGCGCATCCCCCGGTCGGGGCCGCTCGCGCGGGCGGGCGGGTGGCATCCGGCCCGCTCCGCAGAGGGGGATCGCCGCGCCCTGGTTCGTCTGTGCGACACGGGGTAGACAGGATGCCGAGGAGGCCCCCGTGATCGATCGAGCAGCCCTCGCGCATTTCCTGCGCACGCGTCGCGAAGCCCTGCAGCCCGAGGACGTCGGTCTGCCGCGCGGTGCGCGCCGACGCACCCGAGGGCTGCGGCGAGAAGAGGCCGCGGCGCTCAGCCACATGTCCACCGACTACTACGCCCGCCTCGAACGCGAGCGCGGGCCCCACCCGTCGGAGCAGATGCTGGCGTCGATCGCGCAGGGACTGCACCTGTCTCGGGCGGAACGCGACCACCTCTTCCGGCTCGCCGGCCACGTTCCCGCCGAGCGGGCGGGCATGCTCGAGCACGTCGGCCCCGGGTTGCTGCGTGTGCTGGACCGGCTCGACGACACCCCCGCCGAGATCGTGACCGAGCTGGGCGAGACCCTGCGCCAATCACGCCTGGGCATCGCGCTCACGGGCGACGCCTCGCTGCGCCGCGGGATGCACCGCAGCCTCGGCTGGCGCTGGTTCGCCGACCCGGCGTCGCGCGGTCTCTACGCCGAGGAGGACCACGACTTCCTGAGTCGACTGTTCGCCGCGGGACTGCGCGAGATCGTCGGTCGTCGCGGAGCCGGGTCGCGGGCCGCCGAGCTCGCCGACGACCTGCGCGATCGCAGCGAGGAGTTCCGGGCGCTGTGGGAGCGTCACGAGGTCGGCCTGCGCCCCCGCGACACGAAGCACTTCATGCACCCCGAGGTCGGGGCGATCGAGGTGCACTGTCAGACGCTCGTGGACCCCGAGAGCGCCCACTCCCTGCTCGTCTACACGGCGGCCCCGGGCAGCGAGAGCGCCGAGAAGCTGCGTCTGCTGTCGGTCATCGGGCCCGCCGTCCCCGCGTGACGCGGCGGGGTCGAGCGGCGAGGGATGCGCGGGTGATCCTGTCGGGCACCGCGCCCGCCCCGTCTCCATCGGCGTCGGGCCGGTCATCGGACGCGTCCTGGTCTCGAGACCGCGGACGACGACGACGCTCCTCGCCATCGCTCTCATCGCGGTTCTCGGTCTCACCCTCTTTCCGGAGGGCGAGAGCGACCGGGCGATCGGATGCGCCGCTGAGCTGCCCTTCCTCGCTCCGACCGCGGTGGAGTCCATGGCCAACATCCTGCTGTTCGTGCCGGTCGCTCTGCTTGCGGGTCTGCGGTGGAAGAAACCCGTGCTCGCGACCCTCTGCGCGAGCGCTCTGTCCGCGGCGATCGAGGCCGTGCAGGCGCCCAGTCCCCGCGATTCCGTCGTAAGGGGGAGGACGGACGTCGAGTGCGCTCGTAGCGTCGAGGTATGGCTGCGAGCGAGAAGACACCCGCCTCGGCGACGGTCTGGTACTTCGTCGGTGCGACCTTCGTTCTCATGATTCCGATGCTGTGGGTTCACGATCTGCCGTGGGGGGTACGTGTGGCGTCGATCGCCCTCGGTGGCGCGCTCATCGCCGTCGGCATCAGGCGCTTGCGGCGCGAAGTGCTGCCGCCCGACGCGACCGACGACGAGTCCTAGCCGGCGTCAGGAGAAGAGCTGACGAAGATCGCCGCGCGCGTACTCACGCGCGCCGAAGTTCCGCCAGCGTCCCCTGCCGCTCCTGGTACAGACCCCCGGCGGAGCCGTAGACCTCCGACATCCGCGAGCAGGTGTCCGGCTCGGCCGACGCCGTCGCCTCGGCCGCCGGTTCGGCGACGGCCGGAGAAGGGGATGCCACGATCGGAGAAGCGGATGCCACGGGCGTCTCGACCGCCGCTGGGGCTGTTGCCGAGCATCCGGCCAACGCCGTGGCGGTGAGGGCGAGCGCCGCGAGCGCCGAGGTGATCTTCGCTGTGGCGGACATGACGCCATCCTGACAGACCCGTTTCGCCTCCTCCGACGTCGGATACCACCGGCGCTGCACGCCCACCCCCTCCTGTCAAGGTTCTCGCCCGATGCGTCACGGCGCCCCAGGCTGGGCGCCGTGAGCGACGCCCACCATCCCCCGTTCCCCCTGCTCTCGGCATCCGATCCCTCGTCTTTCGACCGCGCCCGCGACGCGCTGGCCGATGCCGACACCGTGGACGGCTTCGGCGTCGACGTCGCCGCCACCCTCGCGTGGTCCGTCCGGACCGGGGCGCGCCGTCCCCGCACCCTCGCCGCGACGTGGGACCTGCTCGCCGCCACCGCGGTGCGCGATGTGGCTGCGGCCCGCATCCTCGAGCCGCACCTCGACGCGCTCGGCATCCTCGACGAAGCGGATGCCGACGGACTCGACCGCTCCGGCTCCTGGGGCGTCTTCGCGGCCGAAGCGCCGGGGATGCGGCTGCGAGCGATCCGCGACGGGCGGGGGTGGCGCCTGAGCGGGACGAAGCCGTGGTGCTCGCTGGCGGCGCACCTCGACCACGCGCTCGTCACCGCGTGGGTCGACGATGAGCGGCGCGGGTTGTTCGCCCTCGACCTGCGCGACCCGGCGGTCGTCGCGCGCCCCGGCCCGTGGCACGCACGCGGACTGCAGGCGGTGGTCAGCGCGCCGATCGACGTCGACGCCGCGGTCGCGCGGCCGGTGGGCGAGCCGGGCTGGTACCTGCGGCGCCCCGGCTTCGCGCACGGCGGGGTCGGGGTCGCGGCGTGCTGGTGGGGAGCGGCGCTGCCCGTGCGCGGAGCGCTTCGCGAGACCGCTCGACGCGAGGGCGCCGACCAGCTGTCGCGCACGCACCTGGGGCGAGCGGATGCCGCCCTGTGGGCGGCCCGCGTGGCGCTGGCCGAGACGGCCGCGGTGTTCGACGGCGGCGCGTCCTCGTCGCCGGGACTGCGGGCGGCGCGGGTGCGCACGATCGTCGCGGACGCCGTCGAGACGACCCTCGCCGAGGCGGCGCGAGCGCTCGGCCCGCTCCCGCTCGTCGCCGACGAGGGGCACGCGCGCCGGGTCGCCGATCTGCAGGTCTACGTGCGTCAGCACCACGGCGACCGCGACCTCGCGCGCCTCGGTGCGGCCGTGGCAGAGGGCGACGGCGCGTGGTGAGCTTCGACCACCGCGAGCCCGGGACCGACGAATCCGTCTGGGCGGCAGCACTCGCGTCCCGCCGCCTGCCGCCGGTGGATCTGGACGTCGATCGGATCGTCGTGGTCGCCGCGCACCCCGACGACGAGTGCCTCGGCGCGGGGGGATTGCTCGCGACGGCGGCGGGGCGCGGCATCCCGATCGATGTCGTGGTCGCCACCGACGGCGAGGGATCGCACCCCGCCTCGCCCACCCACTCGCCCGCGGGGCTCGCCCGACGTCGTCGCGCCGAGCTGGCCGAGGCGATGGACCGGATCGGCGTCGAGGGCCTTCCGGTGCTCCTGGGGCTGCCGGATGCCTCGACCGGCGCGCACCGCCGGGTCATCGCCGAGACGCTCGACGCCCTGCTGCGGCGCGGCAACGCGCGGCGCGTTCTCGTCCTGTCGACCTGGCGCGGCGACGGCCACCACGACCACCGCGTCGTCGGCGAGGTCGCCGAGCAGGTCGCCGCCGCTCGAGGCGCCCGGCACCGGGCCTTTCCGATCTGGCTCTGGCACTGGGGGACGCCCGACGACGTGCCGTGGGACCGCGCGGAACGCGCGCCGCTCGGCAGAGACGCCGCCGCGGCGAAGGCCCGCGCCCTCGGCGCGCACCGCAGCCAGATCGCTCCGCTGTCGGACGCCCCGGGCGACGAGACGATGCTGCACGCCGGGATGCGCGCGCACTTCGCCCGCGACGTCGAGGTGTTCTTCGCCCCGGTCGCGCGAACGGACGCCGCGCCCGCGCCCGCTCCGGCTGGGCAGCCGGGCGCGACGGACCCCGCCGCCGAGGTGCGCCCGACCGAGACGGATGCCGACCCCGCTTCCGTCGGCGCCGACTACTTCGACGACATGTACGCCCGCCACGACGACCCGTGGGGCTTCGACTCGCGCTGGTACGAGGAGCGCAAGCGCGCCGCCGTGCTCGCCGCGCTGCCGCGGCGGCGCTATCGCGCGGTCTTCGAGGCGGGGTGCTCGACGGGAGCCCTCACCGCGGCGCTCGCCGCGCGCGCCGACCGCGTGCACGCGGTCGATCTGTCCGAGGCCGCCCTCGAGCGCGCCCGGCAGCGGCTGACCGCGCAGGCGCACGTCGAGCTGCGTCGAGCCCTCCTGCCGCAGCAGTGGCCCGAGGGTGCCTTCGACCTGATCGTGCTGTCCGAGGTCGCGTACTACTGGGGCGCCGCGGACCTCGAGCGCGGACTGGCGGCCGCCGTGGCCGCGCTCGACCCCGACGGTCACGTGGTCGCCTGCCACTGGCGGCATCCGGTCGCGGAGTATCCGCTCACCGGCGACGAGGTGCACGCCGCCCTGGCGGCCGTGCCGCAGCTGGCGCGGCTGGTGCGGCACGTCGAGGACGACTTCGTCCTCGAGGTCTACGGACGCGCGGGAGCCCCGTCCGTCGCCGCCGAGGCGGGCCTGGTCTGATGCGGGCCGTGGTGGTCGCGATCCCCGCGCACGACGAAGAGGCGCTGATCGGCCGGTGCCTGGCCTCGGTCACCCGCGCCGTGGACCGCGCACGCGAGCGCGATCCGCGGCTGCGGGTGCGGGTCGTCCTGGTGCTCGACGCGTGCGCCGACACCACCGCGGTGCAGGCGCGGCGATGGCCGGTCGAGATCGTCGAGATCGCGGCCCGCGCCGTTGGCACCGCCCGGCGGGTGGGCGTCGCCCACGGGCTGGCGGGTCTCGGCATCCCGCTCGAAGAGACCTGGATCTCTCTGACGGATGCCGACACCGTCGTGCCCGCGGACTGGATCACCCATCAGCTTGATCTGGCCGCGCAGGGGGTCGATCTGGTGCTCGGCACCGTCCGTCCCGACTTCGCCGACCTCAGCGCTCGCCACGCCGCCTACTGGCGGTCGACGCACCACCGCGGACGCCCGGCCGGCAACGTGCACGGCGCGAACCTCGGCGTGCGGGCGCGGACGTACGTCGCCGCCGGCGGCATCCGCGACCTGGTCGAACACGAGGATGTCGCGCTGGTGAGCGCCGCGCGCGAGATCGGAGCGACGGTGCGCGCGAGCGACGCTCACGAGGTCGAGACGTCGGGACGCTTCACCGGGCGCACGCCCGGCGGGTACGCCGCGTTCCTCGATCGCGTGCACGCCTGGATCGACGCTCCGCCGCTGGCCGGCACCGGGGCGTGACACCGCGGGAGGGGGTTCGTCAACCACCTCGGCATCCCCAGTCCCCTCGCCGCACACTGGGCATCCCCGGAACGGAAGGCATCACCATGAAGGCACTGACCTGGCAGGGCACGCGCAACGTGAGCGTCGAAGAGGTCCCCGACCCGCAGATCCTCGAACCGACCGACGCGATCGTGAAGATCACCTCGACCGCGATCTGCGGCTCCGACCTGCACCTGTACGAGCTCTTCGGCCCGTTCATCGACAAGGGGGATGTGCTCGGCCACGAGCCGATGGGCGTCGTCGTCGAGGTGGGCTCGGCCGTGACGAACCTCGCCGTCGGCGATCGCATCGTCGTCCCGTTCAACATCTCGTGCGGTCACTGCTTCATGTGCCGACGCGGCCTGCAGTCCCAGTGCGAGACGACGCAGGTGCGCGAGTACGGCAGCGGCGCGGCGCTGTTCGGCTACACCAAGCTGTACGGCCAGGTGCCGGGCGGGCAGGCCGAATACCTGCGCGTGCCGCTGGCCGACTACAACCACATCCGCGTGGGCGACGACCTGCCCGACGACCGCTACCTCTTCCTCAGCGACATCGTGCCCACGGCGTGGCAGGGCGTGCAGTACGCGAACGTTCCCGAGGGCGGCACGCTCGCCGTCATGGGGCTCGGCCCGGTCGGGCAGTTCGCGGCGCGCATCGGCGTGCACCTCGGCTATCGCGTCCTCGCGATCGAGCCCGAGGCCGACCGGCGCGCGATGGCCGAGCGCCACGGCATTTTGACCTACGACCTGACCGACACGGTGGTCGACGAACTGATCGACCTCACCGAGGGGCGCGGTGCGGACGGGGTCGTGGATGCCGTCGGCATGGAGGCCCACGGCAACGGCGGCGCGAAGCTGGCCCAGAACGCCGTCGGTCTGCTGCCCGACGCCCTCGCGCGGAAGCTCATGGACAAGGCCGGCATCGACCGGCTCGCGGCGGTCTACGCCTCGATCGACCTCGTGCGCCGCGGCGGGACCGTGTCGCTCAGCGGCGTCTACGCCGGCGAGGCGGACGTGCTGCCGATGAAGACCATGTTCGACAAGCAGCTGAACCTGCGCATGGGTCAGTGCAACGTCAAGCGGTGGATCGACGACCTGCTGCCGCTCGTCGAGGACTCGGCCGATCCGCTCGGCGTGATGGATCTGGTCACCCACCACGCCCCGCTCGAGGACGCCCCCGGCCTGTACGAGACGTTCCAGAAGAAGGAGGACGGCTGCATCAAGGTGGTGCTGCGCCCCGGCACCTGACCCGCACGCCCGCCCCCGCCCCGCGTCAGTCGCCAGGCTCTGCCGCCGTCGTTCGCGCCGAAGCGACGTATCCCGGCGACGCGCGCGGGCGGCGGTGTGCGGCGCGGCGGGTGGGAAACGTTCCGGCAACACGGCGCTGAGTAGAGTCGTGGCATGGGTGACCTGTTCGACGGTTACGGCTCCACGTTGGCGCCGCGCAAGACCGCTTCCGGCATCCCGGCGTACGACGAGATGTTCGGCGCCCCGGCCACGGCCGGGGACGCCGCCCCCTCTCGCGAGGCGTACCGGGAGCTGTACCAGACGCTCGCGCAGATGACCCAGGAGGAGCTGCGCGGCCGCACCGAATCGCTGGCGAGTTCGTACCTGGCGCAGGGCGTCACGTTCGACTTCGCGGGTGAGGAGCGGCCTTTCCCCCTGGATGCCGTGCCTCGGGTCATCGCGTACGACGAGTGGTCGCGCATCGAGGCCGGCGTGAAGCAGCGCGTCCGAGCGCTCGAGGCGTTCCTCGACGACGCGTACGGCAATCAGCACTGCGTGCGCGACGGCATCCTGCCCGCGGGTCTGATCTCGTCGTCGCAGTACTTCTATCGCCAGGCCGCCGGCATCCGCAGTGCCAACGGCGTGCGCATCCAGGTGTCGGGAATCGACCTCATCCGCGACGAGCACGGCGAGATGCGCGTGCTCGAAGACAATGTGCGCGTGCCCTCGGGCGTCTCGTACGTCATCTCGAACCGCCGCGTCATGGCGCAGACGCTGCCCGAGCTGTTCGTGTCGATGCGCGTGCGTCCCGTCGGCGATTACCCCAACAAGCTGCTCGCGGCGCTGCGCGCCTCGGCCCCGCCCGGGATCGACGATCCGAACATCGTCGTGCTGACGCCGGGCGTGTACAACTCGGCGTACTTCGAGCACACGCTGCTCGCGCGCCTCATGGGCGTCGAGCTCGTCGAGGGCCGCGACCTGCTGTGCATCGGCGGCAAGGTGTTCATGCGCACCACCCGCGGACCCCAGCGCGTCGACGTCATCTACCGCCGCGTCGACGACGACTTCCTCGACCCGCTGCAGTTCCGCGCCGACTCGATGCTCGGTGCGCCCGGGCTCATGCTCGCCGCGCGCCTGGGCAACGTCACGATCGCCAACGCGGTCGGCAACGGCGTCGCCGACGACAAGCTGCTCTACACGTACGTGCCCGACCTGATCCGGTACTACCTCGCCGAAGAGCCGATCCTGAAGAACGTCGACACCTGGCGCCTCGAAGACCCGGGCGCGCTCGAAGAGGTGCTGGACCGCCTGCCCGAGCTCGTGGTCAAGCCGGTCGACGGCTCCGGCGGAAAGGGCCTGGTCGTCGGCCCCGACGCCTCGCCCGCCGAGCTCGACGCGCTGCGCAAGCGTCTGAAGGCCGACCCGCGCGGCTGGATCGCCCAGCCGGTCGTCATGCTCTCGACCATCCCGACGCTCGTCGAGGACGGCATGCGCCCCCGTCACGCCGACCTGCGGCCCTTCGCGGTCAACGACGGCGACGACATCTGGGTGCTCCCCGGCGGTCTGACCCGCGTGGCGCTGCCCGAGGGGCAGCTCGTGGTCAACTCCAGCCAGGGCGGCGGGTCGAAGGACACCTGGGTCGTCGGCGGATCCGCGCCCTCTCACGTCGAGTACGGCCAGGGCAACGGCGTCTCGGGTCTGGTCGCCGACCAGGCGGCGGTGACCGAGGCCATCCCGATCATCTACGACGGGCAGCCCGCACCCGCCACCTCGCCGCGTGACCCTCGGCCGGGCACCGGCCCCTCGGGCAA
>NZ_QDFT01000048.1 GCF_003075375.1 Microbacterium testaceum
CCACGCGCAGGCCGCCGCGGGGTTCTTCGCCCCCGCCGGGATGACGAATGCCGTACCCGAGGCGAGCGAGAACGGCTGGCCCCCGGCATCCCGGAAGGGAACGGCCTGCAGCGAGATCCGGTCGCGCGAGGCGCTGAGCACGTTCGGGTACCACTGGTTCGCCACCTGCGCCCCGACCTGGTTCTGCGCGAACTGGTTGGCGTCGCCGAAGGTGTCGAACGAGTCGGTGAAGCTCTTGACGGCGGCGTATCCGCCCTGCGCGTCGGTGATCTCCTTCAACGCGTCGATGCCGGCGGCGTTCGCGGGGTCGTCGAGCGTCGGCTTGCCCGTGTCGTCGGTAAGCTGCCCACCCATCCCGAGCACCCACAGGCCGCCTTGGCCCGTCGCGACCGGGTCGAAACCCAGACGCGTGGGGGATCCGCCCGAACCCTGGTAGATCTTCGCGATCGCGGCGAGCAGGCCGTCCATGTCGGACGTGTCGAACTGCTCGGGGGTCACCCCGGCCTCGTTCAACACGTTCATGTTCAGCAGGATCGCGGGCGGTTGGTAGAACTGCGGCACCGCGTAGACGGCATCCTCGTACGTGACGTCGTCGACGACGTTGGCGTACCACCGCTGCTGCGGATCGACGCTCTGCGCCTCGAAGCACGCGTCGAGCGGCATCAGCAGGCCCTGCGCGGCATACGTGGTGACGTAGCGGCGGTCCATCTGCACGACGTCGGGCACATCGCCGCCGGCGATGCGGGTCGTGAACTTCTGGGCGTCGAAGGCCGTGGCATCCAGGGTCACTTCGACGTCGGGCAGCTGGCCGGCGGCGAAGTCGAGACGAGATTGACCCACGTCGTCGGCGTTCTCGAAGCCCCACGCGGCGAGGGTTCCGGTCGGTGCGGCCGAGAAGTCGACGTCGGCGGCGGGGTCGGATCCCCCTCCTCCGCTGCACGAGGTGAGAAGGGCGAGGGATGCCGCGCCGGCGACGACACCGGCGAGTGTGCGTATGCGCATGAGAGGTCCTTTCGGGACGGGGGGACGGGTCAGCCTTTGCGGCCCTGGGTGGCGACGCCCTCGACGAAGTACCGCTGGCCGAAGGCGAAGATGAGGAGCATCGGCAGGGTCACCAGCAGCGAAGCGACCATGACGTACTGGTAGTCGCCCTGACCGCCCGCGCTGGGGCTGTACTTGGTCATGGCGTAGGCGATGCCGAGCGGGGCGGTGAACTCCTCGACCGACCCGGCGTTGAGGTAGATGAGCGCGGCCTGCAGGTTGTTCCAGCTGGCCTGGAACTCGAACAGGAACACGATGATGAACGAGGGGATCGACAGGGGCATCGCGATGCGCCAGAACAGCCCCCAGGCGCTGCACCCGTCGAGCCGCGCCGCCTCGAACAGTTCGCGTGGCACGCCCAGGAAGAACTGCCGCTGCAAGAAGATATAGAAGGCGCTGCCGAACAGGTTCATGCCCCACAGCGGCACCCAGGTGCCGAGCAGCCCGGTCTCTTTCCAGATGAGGTAGATCGGGATCATCGTCACCGCACCTGGCAGCATCATGGTCGCCAGCACCAGACCGAACAGCACGCCCCGGCCGGGGAAGCGGAAGTACGCGAAGCCGAACGCGACGATCGAGCTCATCACCGCGACGGTGGTCGCGGCGAGCAGCGCGATCGAGACGCTGTTGAACATCCAGCTGAGCAGGGGCAGCTGATTCCACACCTCGGCGTAGTTGCCGGGGGTGAAGGTCTTGGGGATCAGCGCGTTGTCGAACACCTCGCCGCGCGGTTTGAAGCTCGCCGCGAGCAGCCACGCAAAGGGGTAGAGGAACAACAGGGCGAACAGCACGAGCACGGCCGCGAGCACCACGCGCCCGGCGAGGGTCTTCGGCTGCGACAGGACGCGGCGCCACCGCGGGGGCCGGGTGGCGGATGCCGCGAGCTCGGGCCTCGCCTGCGCGACGCCCGGGGTCTGCAGGGTGCCGGTCATCAGCGGTCTCCCTCGTAGTAGACGAAGCGGTTGCCGAGGCGCACCTGCACGAGGGTGATGAGCAGGATGATGACGAACAGCAGCCACGCCATGGCCGCGGCGAAACCGAAGTCGAACTGACGGAACGCCTGCTGGAAGAGGTAGATCGCGTAGAACAGCGACGCCTCGGGCGAGGCGTTGCTCTGGTCGCGCCAGAACAGCAGGTAGGCCTGGTCGAACACCTGGAACGCCGCGATGGTCAGCACGATGACGTTGAAGAACATCGCCCCCGAAATCATCGGCAGCGTGATCGAGAAGAACCGACGCACGGGACCGGCGCCGTCGATCTGCGCGACCTCGTACAGGTCGACCGGGACGTTCTTCAACGCCGCGAGGAAGATCACCATCGTGCCGCTGACCGTCCACAGCGCCATGATGACGATGCTCGGTTTGACCCACGCGGGGTCGACCAACCACTGCGGCCCCGGGATGCCGACCGCGCCCAGCGCGCGGTTGATCGCCCCCGAGTTGCCGTTCAGCAGCAGGAAGAACACGGCCGCGGTCGCCACGGCCGGGGTCATCTTGGGCAGGTAGTAGAGCGTGCGGAAGATGCCCGCGCCCCGGCCTACCCGGCTCAGCAGCAGCGCGAGGAACAGCGCGAAGGCGATCTCGAGCGGCACCGCCATGACCGCGTAGAACAGGGTGTTGCCGAGCGAGACGGCGACCCGCGGGTCGTCGAACAGCTGCGCGTAGTTCGACGTGCCGACCGGCCGCGCGGAGTTCGTCGCGAGGTTGTAGCTCGAGAACGAGATCACGAGGCTGTAGATCATCGCCCCGGCCGTGAAGACGAGGAACCCGACGATCCAGGGCGAGATGAACAGGTATCCGGCGATCGCCTCGCGGCGGTTGTACTTCACCCGCCGGCGGCGGTTCTTCGGTGGCCTTTCGTCGGCGGTGGGGGTGGTGGAGAGGGTCACCGGGCGAACCGGTCGGAGGACGGGATGCCGGGGGTGATGTCGTTCATGGTCTTCTCCTCTCGCGCGGCGTCTCGTCGTCGAGAAGCGCTTCGCCAGGGTCGAGAAGCGCCCACTTCTCGTCGAGGGCGTTGCCAGCGGCGGGGTTTCGTGAGATAGCAGCGCGCTCGGTCGACCCGCGGGGCGGCTCCGCCGCGCCGGCTCAGGAATCCAGCGCGCGCAGGTACCGCCGGGTCATCCACGCCTGCACGAGCCGGCCCAGCGGAGCGCCGACGCGCGTGAACCAGCGGCCCGGGGCCGAGAATGCGGCGATGTCGAACACCACCTCGCCGGTCGGCTGCAGCGTCAGGGTGAAGCGTTCCTCGCCGCGCTCGGGGTGACCGGGAAGCGTGCCGTAGGCGAAGCCCGCGACGGTGTCGGTGCGCTCGGCCCAGACGACCAGACACGGGATGCGGAAGACCCACAGCCGCATCGTCACGCGCGTACCGCTGCGCATCGGCGTCTCGCTCAGCGTCACGCGGGCCCCGGCACGGCGTTGAGCCTCACCGGCGAGCAGGGCGTCGGCCGCGCGTTCGAAATCCGCGCGGTCGTGACCCACGACGCGGCGCGCGCGCACGTGGTGGTAACCCGGGGGCATCTCGCCGGCCGTCGCGCCGACCTCGGTGTAGGTCAAGCCGTCCATGCCGCCACCGTAGCGAGCGCCCCGTCGCCGACCGCGGGCTTGCGCCCGCGCCTACGCTAGGACCATGCCCCCCACCCTCGCCGGACGCCGCGCGTGATCGACGTCGCCGCGCACCTCGACGCCGTCCTGGAGGAGGTGCGTCCGCTGGATGCCGAGTCGCGTGACGTGGCCGCGGCCCGGGGCCGGGTGCTGCGGCATCCCGTGCATGCCGCCGTCGACGTGCCGGCGTTCGACTCCTCGGCGATGGACGGCTTCGCGGTGCGCGACCTCGACCGTCCGGCGACCCTGCGGGTGGTGGCAGACCTACCGGCCGGCACCGAGCAGGACCCGCGATTGGATGCCACCGACGCCGCCCGCATCATGACGGGGGCGCCCGTACCGACCGACGCGACGGCGGTCGTGCCGTTCGAAGACACCGCGCACGGCCTCGCGGGCGGCCTCTCGCCGGTCGAGATCGTCGTTCCCCCGCGCGCCGGGGCGCACATCCGTCGCCGGGGCTCGGACGTGCGGGCCGGCGACCTCGTCGTCGACGCGGGCGTGCGCCTGACCGCCGGGCGGATCGGCGCGATCGCGGCATCCGGGGTCGGTACCGTCTCGGTGTCGCGCGCCGCGCGCGTGGCCGTCGTCTCGACCGGCTCGGAATTGGTCGTCGCGGGAGCGCCGATGCGACGCGGGCAGATCCCCGAGTCCAACAGCGTGCTGCTCGCCGGGCTGGCCGAAGAGGCCGGTGCCGAGGTGGTGCTGCGCACGAGCGTCGGCGACGAGGGCGAGGGCCCGCGCGCGGCGATCGCGGCGGCCGAGGCGGCCGGAGCCGACGTCGTGGTGTTCTCGGGCGGCGTGAGCGCCGGGGCCTACGAGGTGGTCAAGAACACGCTCGGCGACCTCATGCGCTTCGAGCGCGTCCGCATGCAGCCGGGCAAGCCGCAGGGCTTCGGACGCACGGCGGCGGGCACGCTGCTGTTCGGCCTGCCGGGCAATCCCGTCAGCGCCGCGGTGTCGTTCGAACTGTTCGTCCGTCCCGCCCTGCGCGCCCTCGAGGGAGACGTCGAGCTCGGGCGCGCCCAGGTGCGCGTCGCGCTCGCCGGGGGCTGGCGCGCGCGACCCGGCCGGACGCAATACGTGCCCGTGTCGCTGGATCGGTCCGACCCCGAGAGGTGGCGGGCGACGCCGACCCCCCGCGGAACGAGAGGTTTCGGCGAGGCCGAGGGTCTCGCCGTCATCGCCTCGCGCGAGGACGACCTGCCGCCCGACGCCCTCGTGACGGTCGCCCTGTGGTGACCGTCGACGCGATCCTGCTCGCCGGCGGACGCGGCAGCCGCGTCGGCGGGGCCGTCAAACCCCTGTTCGAGGTGGGCGGGGCGACGCTGCTGTCGGCCGCCGTCACCGCGGTCCGCCGGGCGGGAGCGCGACGCGTCGTCGTCGTCGCCCCGGTGCTCGACGAGGCGCTCGACGTGACGTGGGTACGCGAGGACCCTCCCTACGGCGGACCGGTCGCGGCCGTCGTCGCCGCCCTGCGAGAAGTGGATGCCGACGACCTCTACGTCCTGGCGTGCGACACCGTCGCGCCCGCCGACGTGATGTCGCGGCTCGCCGCGCCGCTCGCACCCGGCGTCGACGGGATGTGCCTCGACGACGGGCGCCGGCAATGGCTCATGGGCCGGTACCGGGCCGCGGCGGTGCGGGAGGCGGCATCCACTCTTCCGGCCGCGGGGCGGGACGCGTCGATGCGCGCGCTGCTGGGCGGGCTCGAGGTCGCCTCGATCGCCGTGGATGCCGACCTGACCCGCGACGTCGATACGTGGGACGATCTGCGAGAGGCCCGAGGAGGAGCCATGACCGAATCCCGTACCCTGCCGCCCGAGGCGCTCGACGACTGGAGCGCTGCGCTCGCCCAGCGTTTCGGCCTGACCCGCGGAGACATCCCGGTGTCGCTGATCCTCGACCTCGCCCGCGACGTCGCGAACGGCGTCGCCCGTCCCGCCGCGCCCCTCAGCGCGTTCGTCGCGGGTCTGGTCGCCGGCCGTGCCGGCGGGTCGCCCGCCGACACCGAGAAGGCCGTCGCTGCCGTGGTCGAGATGGCCCGCGACTGGGAGAACCGCTGACGTCCCGTGCCTGAGTGGCTGATCGTCGTGCTCGGCGTCGTCGCCGGGCTGGTCGTGCTGTGGCTCGCCCTCATCATCGTGCTGTGGGTGCAGCAGCGGCGTTCCGGCGGCTCGGTCGACTGGCGCGCCGTGCTGCGGCTCGCGCCCGACGTCGTGCGGCTCGTCCGTCGCCTGGTCGCCGACCCCTCGGTACCCCGCGCGACGCGATGGTGGCTCGGTGGACTGCTGGTCTACCTGCTCTCGCCGATCGACCTGATCCCCGACTTCGTGCCCGTGATCGGCTACGCCGACGACGCGATCGTGGTGGTGGTGGCCCTGCGCTTCGCCATCCGTCACGCGGGGCGTCCAGCGATCGAGCGGCACTGGCCCGGCACGCCGGAGGGGTTGCGCAGCCTGCTGGCGCTCGTCGGCGCGCCCCGCTGAGGGTCAGGCCGATCGCGCTCGACCGCGTACATCACCAAGCAGCTGTCGACATAGATCACCCTCCCGCGATCCGGTTCTCGGCGATGATGCGATCGATTTCTTCGACGGGGCGGGCCGATTCGGGCGTCAGCGGATTCTCGCGCAGCCACGCCGCGAAGGCGTTCCGAGAAGGTTCAGTCGCGGCGAAAGGAACGATCCGTGCCACGGGAACTCCCCGTCTCGCGAGAGTGACCTCCGTCCCCGACTCGGCGTCGGCTATTCGAAGAGCCCGGACAGCACGATCGTGCGCGTGCGGGGGTCCAGGGCGACGGTCGCGCTGTGTCCGTCCGTTGAGAAGAGCTCGTCCAGCGCGGGACTGCCCTCGAAGGGTCCGGCCGGCAATTCGTCTTGCATCCCCGACACCATCTCGGGGACCTTCACCGAGTCGAGCTCCCCCGTTGCTCGCAATGTCTCGACCTCGGATTGCGGGATGACCGCCACGACGTCCACCCAGTACGTCGTCGGCCCGATGTCGGACGACCCGGTCGTGCCCCCCATCCAGGCGATCGACTCGGCCGACGCGAGCTGGGGGTAGCGCTCGGCGATGGGCGCGAGGTCGGTGCGAAGAGTGCCGTCGCCCTGCTTCTCGGCTCGTCCATTCGTCATCTCGTTCCCCCGGGGTTCGTGTGGCGTGGGCGCGCAGCCCGCTGTGCTCGCGACGGCGACCACGAGAAGAGCGATGGCGAGATATCGGCGCAACATCACGGCCCCACGTACTCCCCGCGCGGGCGCAGCCGCATCGCGGGCTCGGCGTACTCCGCCCCGATGTGGGCGATCCATCCGGCGATGCGGCCCAGCACGAAGATCGTGCTCGCGGCGTCGTCGGGCAGACGCGCGCCCGACACCAGTGCGGCGAGGGCGAGGTCGATGTTGGGCTGCAAGCGCGCGCGATCGGCGACGACCGCGCGCAGCCGGGCCACGGCATCCATCGTCCCCTCCCCGTCCGGGAGGGCCGCGAGCAGGGGGAACAGCGCGTCGGCGCGGTCGTCGATGTCGCGGTAGAGGGGGTGACCGAAGCCCGGGATGCCGTTTCCGTCCTGTAGTGCCTCGGTCAGCGCCCGTTCGGGGTCCATGCCGCGACGCACTCGCGTGAGCAGTCGTGCGGTGCGGGTGGCGGCCGAGATGTGCAGCGGGGAGTCGGCCGCACCGAGGGCGGCGCTGACGGCGGCGTAGGCGTCGGCGCGAGCCGACGCGGCGACCCGGGCGGCGAAGGTCGACACGGCCAGGTCGTGGTCGATCAGCAGCACGAGCGCAGCGTTGACGGCGTCGATCACGGGGGCCGGTGCGCCGGGCGCCCACGCGGTGACGAGCGAGCGTGCGAGGTCGGGGTGCGGATCGCCGCCGAGGGCGACCGGCAGGCCGGTCAGCAGGGTCCACCCGATGCGGTGCAGGGTGGCGGCCGACGTGTCGTGGCGTAGCGGGTCGTCGGCGGCGAAGCCGGTGAGCGCGGCGCGCAGGCGGTCCATGGCTCCGGCGTGCAACGGCAGGGCGTCGACCACGGCGCGGGCGCTGCCGATCGCGGTGTCCGGGGCGTCGAGGCGTTCGGCATCCCACAGCCACGCGACGACCTCTGCGAACGGGCGGTCGATCAGGTCGCGCGCGCGGCGCCCGCGGTAGAGCAGCTCGTCGTCCTCGATGTCGGCGACATCGGTCTGCACGACGCCGAGGGGCATGCCGACGGTGGGGTGCGCCGGCGTCCGAGCGGCCCCGCGTCTCCGGCCCGACGCGAAAGCCTCGACCTCGAGCGCATCGAACGTCGATCCGTGCGCGTCGCGCTCGCGGCGCAGCATGCCGCGCGACACGTAGGCGTAGACCGTCTCGGGCTTCACGCCCAGACGGGCGGCGGTCTGCGCCGCGGTGAGGCGGGGGAGTGGTGCGGTCATCTTGATCCGATCAACGTTGACGCTGTCGCGGTCATGTTCGCACACTGAGCGCATGAGCGAGCTGATCGATGTCCCCCGCGGCCTCAACGGCGTCGTCGCGGCCGAAACGTCCGTCGGCGACGTCGACGGCGACGCCGGCTTCTTCCACTACCGCGGCCACTCGGCCGTCGAACTCGCGCGCACGCGCACCGTCGAGGACGTCTGGCACCTGCTCGTCCTGGGGCACCTCCCGGACGACGCCGAGCGCTCCTCGTTCGCGACGCGCATCGCCCGCGCGCAGGCGGATGAGCGGATGCCGAGGCTCGTCGCCGCCGTGCGCAGTCACGCCGACGAACCCCTCGCCGTCCTGCGCGCGACGTGGACGCTCGCGGCATCCGTCCGCCGTTCCGCGGCCCTGTACGACCTCGACGAGGCCGCCCGGATCGACGAGGCGATCGCCTTCGCCGCCCTCGCGCCGCTCGCCCTCGCCCCCGGGTTCACGCCCACCGGGCGCGGGCTCGTCGCCGACTACCTCGAACGCGTCACCGGACGTCGCCCCGACGACGCGCACGTGCGGGCGCTCACGGCCTATCTCGTCGCGACGATGGACCACGGGTTCAACGCCTCGACCTTCACGGCCCGGGTCATCGCCTCGACGGGGGCCGACATGGCATCCTGCCTCTGCGGCGCACTCGGCGCTCTCGCCGGTCCCCTGCACGGCGGCGCGCCCGCCCGCGCCCTCGACAGCCTCGACCGCGCGGGCGACGACCCCGCGGCGTGGATCACGGCCGAGCTCGACGCGGGTCGACGCCTGATGGGCTTTGGTCACGCCGTCTACCGCACGACCGACCCCCGGTCCGAGCTGCTGCGCGGCGTCGCCGAGGGGTTCGGCGGCGAGCGGGTCGCGCGGGCGCTGGCCTTCCAGCGCGAGGCCGAGCGGCAGCTCGCCGCGCGACGCCCCGAGCGTCCCCTGCACGCCAACGTCGAGTTCTACGCCGCGGTGGTGATGGAGCAGTGCGGCATCCCGCGCGAGGCGTTCACCCCGACCTTCGCCCTCGCCCGCACGATCGGTTGGACGGCGCACGTCCTCGAGCAGGCGCGGGACGGCAAGATCATCCGCCCGTCGGCGCGGTACGTGGGGGCGGCGCCTCGCGTCAGTTGAGCAGCTCGAGCCCGCTGAAGAAGCCGATCGAGATCGAGAGCAACCCGGCGGCGACACCCGCGATGAACCCCGCCGCGGCGAGCTCCCGCGCCATGCGCGCGTTCAGGCTCAGGATGCCGCACACCGTCGACACCGCGGCGAGCACCCACATGCCGATCTGGATCCACGCCAACTGCTGCAGCTCGGACACCGTGCTGACGGTCACGACGAAGAGGTACCACCCGATGACGATGACGCCCGTCACGATCGCGATGATCGACACGGCACGCAGATCGCCCTTCGGGGTCGGCGGCGGGGGCGGTTCGTCGCGCGGCGGGACGTCGATCGCCGGCTCCAGCGAATCGGGGAGGTCCTCGTCTGCCATGCGTCGATCCTCGCAGGTCGGCTCCGGTTTCCGGGGTGTGTTGCCCGCGGGGGCGACCTGTGCACGCGGCCTGCCGGGGGCCGAAGCGGCTTAGGCTCCTGTCGGTGAGAACCATCGGAGTCGACCTCGCCGCCGAAGCCCCCGGAACGGCCCTGGCCGAGATCGTGTGGGCCGACGGCTCGGCCCGCCTGACGCGGCTCGAGATCGGGATCCAGGATGCCGACATCGTGGCATCCGTCACCTCGGGCGACGCGTGGCTCGGTGTGGACTGCCCGCTCGGCTGGCCCGACGCGTTCGTCGACTTCGTCGCCGCGCACCACGTCGCCGGGATCCCCGCGTCGGGACCCGTCGAGGGGCACGCGGCCTGGCGCCGCCCGCTGGTCTACCGTCACACCGACCACGTCGTGCGCGAGCGCATCGGCCGTTGGCCGCTCAGCGTCTCGACCGACCGGCTGGGGGTGACCGCCCTGCGCGGCGCCGGACTGCTGCACCGTCTGGCCGCTGCCGGTGTCGGCGTCGACCGCGCCGCCGAGGGGCGCCTCTTCGAGGTCTACCCCGGCGGAGCGCTGCGCCTGTGGGGCTTCGATACCACGGGATACAGGGTGGATGCCACCCGCCGGGCGATCCTGCTCGACGCGCTCCGCGAGCGCGCGCCCTGGTTCGACGTCGGCGGCTTCGCCGCGCTGGCGGTCCGCAAGGCCGACGCCTTCGACGCCGTCATCGCCGCCCTCGCGACCCGCGCCGGGGCGCTCGGGCGGTTCTCGCCCCCGGCATCCGAGATGCTCGCCGTGGCCCGTCGCGAGGGGTGGGTCGTGCTGCCGGACGGGCCGCTGGAGGGGTTGGTCGACGGTCTCGTCAGCGAAGGCTAGACACTTAGCTCAAGCCTAGGAGGACGAAGTCCTCGCGCATCAGCCCGCGGTCAGGCTCGCGATCAGACCCTCGACGCGGCCCTTGATGTCGTCGCGGATGCGGCGGACGGCATCCAGGTCCTGCCCCGCGGGGTCGTCGAGCTCCCAGTCCTCGTACCGCTTGCCCGGGAAGATGGGGCACGCGTCGCCGCAACCCATCGTGATGACGGCATCGGAGGTCTTGACCGCGTCGACCGTCAGGATCTTCGGGTGGTTCGCCGAGATGTCGATGCCCTCCTCGGCCATCGCGGCGATCGCCGTCGGGTTGATCGCGTCCTTGGGGGCGGATCCGGCGGAGAGCACGTCGATGCGATCGCCGGCGAGGTGCTGCAGATAGCCGGCGGCCATCTGCGAGCGCCCGGCGTTGTGGACGCAGACGAAGAGAACGGTGGGACGGGTCATGGTGGCTCCATCATCGGGGGTCGAAGTGAACAGGGGGTGAGAGCTCATGTGCGACCGTTCATCGTGCTGCGCCGCTCGATCAGCACGGTGTCGCGCCACTGCCCGGCCCACGGCCCGACGACCGAGCGGGCGATGCGCTCGCGCCGACCGACCTCGCGGAAGCCGAGACCCTCGTGCAGGCGGAGGGATGCCGCGTTCTCGGGGAACACGCTCGACTGGATCGTCCACACCCCGGTCATCTCGGTCGCGGCGATGAACGCGCGCAGCAGCGCGGTGCCGATGCCGCGCCCCTGTGCGCGGCTCGCGACGTACACCGAGTGCTCGACGACCCCGCGATACGCGGCGCGGATCGACACCGGCGACCCCGCCACCCACCCGACGACGGCGTGGGTGTCGTCGACGGCGACGAGCCGCCCGAGCCGCGTCTTCGAGCGGTCGAAGGCGTCCCACGTCGGCGTCTCGGTCTCGAAGGTCGCATTGCCCCCGGCGATGCCCTCGCCGTAGATGTCCTCGACCGACGCCCAGTCCGCCCGTTCGAGCGCTCGCACGAACGTCACGTCAGCAGCACCCGCCGGCATCCGTCGAACACACGCCGGTGGTCGGCAGCGTCAGCTCGACGCGGGTGGCCGAGGCCAGGTCTCCCGCGAGCCACGCCGCGATCGAGCGCACCTGCTCGTACCCGGTGGCCAGGAGAAACGTGGGTGCGCGACCGTACGACTTCATTCCGACGACGAAGAAGCCGTGCTCGGGGTGGGTCAGCTCGCGGAAGCCGTGCGGCTCGACCGTACCGCACGAGTGCACGTTGGGGTCGATGAGCGGAGCGAGAAGCCGCGGCGCCTCGACCACGGCATCCAGGTCGGTGCGGATCTCGCGCAGCGGGGCGAGGTCGGGCCGGAACCCGGTGGCGTTGACGACGACATCGGCGGTGATCGCGGCGGGTTCGTCGCGCCGCGTACCGGAGAGACGGATGCCGGCGGGCAGGGCCTCGACGCGGTCGATCTCGAACGAGTCGATCTTCTCGACGGCTCCGGACTCGACGTACCGGTCGACGCGCGCGCCGAGCTGCGCGCGTCCGACGAGCTCGTCGGCCGCCGACGACGACACGCGCACGGCGCTGGGGTTGCGGATGAGCCACGTGATGCGTGTTCCGGGGGCGTCGCGCTGCAGGCGGACGAGCGAGATGAGCGTGTTCGCCGCGGAGTGCCCGGCGCCGACGACGATCGTGTGCCGCCCCGCGAAGCGTTCGCGCTCGGAGCCGAGAACGTCGGGGAGGGCGTGCGAGATGCGCGGGTCGTCGATGGTGGGCAGGCCCGTCGACAGAAGGGGATTGGGAGAGTCGTACGTTCCCGAGGCGTCGAGCACCGCGCGGCTGAGAAGCTCTCCTTTCGGGGTGCGAACGAGGAACGGGGTGTTCTCGCGGCCGGTGGAGTGCGTGCGGTCCATCCCTTCGCGTGCGATTCCGCTCACGCGCGCGCCGTAACGGGTGTGAACCGCGATCTCGGGCAGCTCGGCGAGCGGGCGGAGGTAAGAGTCGACGAGCTCGCGGCCCGTGGGTGCGCGTCCCTCCGCCGGCATGGTCCAGCCGGCGGCCTCGAGAAGACGCCGTGCGACGGGGTCGACGACTTCGCGCCACGCCGAGAACAGGCGCGTGTGCCCCCACTTATCGACGGCGGCGGCGGGTCCGGATGCCGCCTCGAGCACGGTGAACGCGATGCCGCGGTCCGCGAGGTGCGCGGCGGCGGCCAGGCCGACGGGTCCCGCGCCGATGATGGCGACGGGCAAGGCCGCGAGGCGATCCGCGACGCGGGGCCGCGGGGTGAGGGTGAGCGTCGACATGGGGCTCCTCGTGCATCGATGATCGTCGATGCCCATCGTGCCCGCATCTATCGATGGATGTCAATATCGACTATCGTCGATGCATGGCCTCTCCGCCCCTGCTCGATCCCGTTGCCTGCTGCGCGTCCGCCGGGGGTGCCGCGATGTCGGTCACCGAGGCCGAAGAGTTGGCCGGGCGACTCAAGGCGCTCAGCGATCCGACGCGGCTGCGCCTGCTGTCCATCGTCGCGGGCGCGGCGGAGCAAGAGGCGTGCGTGTGCGACCTCACCGAGCCGGTCGGGCTTTCGCAGCCCACGGTGTCGCACCACCTCAAGGTGTTGACCGAGGCGGGGTTCCTCACGCGCTCGAAGCGCGGCACGTGGGCGTACTACCGGCTCGTGCCCGGTGCGCTCGAGGCGGTCGCCGGGGCGCTGCGCATCGACGGGTGACGGTGAAGCGCCGCCGGTCTCAGCGCCCGAACAACCGGGCGAAGAAGCCGCCCTCGGCGGGCTGCTTCTGGTGCCCCTCGCAGCGGTCGCGCCGAGGGACGCCCGCCATCACCTGATCGACGTGCTGGCCGCACCCGGCCCACGTCGTCTTCCCGCACGTCCTGCACGTCACCTGTCGGCACATCTTCGGCATCCCTCCGTTCTCGGTCGCGGCTGCGACAGGCTTCACTATACCCCCGGGGGTATACACTGGATGCCATGAGGACGATCATCATCGGGGGAGTCGCCGCGGGCATGAGTGCCGCGACGCGGCTGCGGCGACTCGACGAGACGCGCGAGATCACGGTCTTCGAGCGGGGCGTGCACGTGTCGTTCGCGAACTGCGGGCTGCCGTACCACGTGGGCGGCGTGATCGCGGATCGGTCGTCGCTGCTCCTGCAGACGCCGGAGTCGCTCGCCGCCCGCTTCGCCCTCGACGTGCGTGTGGGTCACGAGGTGACGGCCATCGACACGGCTGCGCGAACGGTGACCGTGCGCGACGTGGCTGCGGGCACTGAGTCCGTCGAGGCCTACGACGACCTCGTCATCGCCACCGGGGCCGCGGCCGCTCCGGGGCCCTCCGCGGGCGGAGTCCCCACCCACACGCTGCGCAGCGTGCAAGACGTGGACCGGGTGGTCGACGTGCTCGAGGGCGCCGGCCCCGCGCCACGGGTCGTCGTGGCGGGGGCGGGGTTCATCGGCCTCGAAGCGGTCGAGAACCTCGTCGCGCGCGGGGCGCACGTGACGCTGGTGAGCCGCGGCCGTCAGGTGCTGTCGCCCCTGGACCCCGAGATGGCGGCCCCTCTTCTCGCGGTGCTGCGCGAGGCGGGCGTCGACGTGCGGCTCGGCGCGACGATCGTCGGCGCCGAAGCGGGCACCGTGCGGCTCGACGACGGGAGCACGCTCGAGGCCGTGCTCGTCGTCGAGGCGAGCGGTGTGCGCCCCGACCGCGGGCTCGCTGCCCTCGCCGGCATCGAGGTGGGGCCGTCGGGAGGTATCTCGGTCGACGGGCGACAGCGCACCTCCGCCCCGCACGTCTGGGCCGCCGGCGACGGCGTCGAGAAGCGCGACCACCTCGATGGTGAGCCGACCCTGGTCACGATGGCGGGACTCGCCAACCGGCACGGCCGCGCCATCGCCGATGACATCGTGGGCCTCGACCCCTCCGAGGCGCGCCCCGCGCTCGGCACCGCCGTGCTCGGACTGTTCGGCACGACGGTCGCCTTCGTCGGGTCGAGCGAGCGACGTCTGCGCGCCGAAGGCCGGGCCCACCGTGTCATCCACACCCACCCCGCCTCCCACGCGACCTACTACCCGGGGGCGCAGACGATGGCGATGAAGCTGCTCGTCGACCCCGCGTCGGACCGCATCCTCGGGGCGCAGATCGTCGGCGGCGACGGCGTCGACAAGCGCATCGACGTGATCGCGGTCGCGATGGCGGCCGGGCTCACGGCATCCGCTCTCTCGCAGCTCGAACTCGCTTACGCACCGCAGTACGGGTCGGCGAAGGACCCGGTCAACATGATCGGCTACGTCGCCCAGAATTTCGCCGAGGGGACGACGGGTGCCGTGCAGTGGCACGAGCTGCCCGCCGCGCTCGCCGACGGTGCGACGCTCATCGACGTGCGCACCGCCGCCGAGCACGCCGCGGGCGCCATCCCGGGGGCCGTCAACCTGCCGCTCGACGAACTCCGTGCCCGCCACGACGAGATCCCCGACGGCCCGGTGATCGTGCACTGCCAGGTCGGGCAGCGCGGGCACACGGCCGCGCGGCTGCTGACGCAACTCGGCCACGACGTGCGTAACCTCGACGGCGGATACCGCACCTGGCTGGCCGGCCGAGAGGCGACCGCGCCGACGCCCGACAGAGGAGAGACGCATGAGTGACCGCAGTCTGCACGACCCCCAGGCCGTGAAGAAGGTCGCCAACCGACTCCGCCGCGCGCAGGGTCAGCTCGCCGCCGTGATCGCCGCGGTCGAGGGCGGCGGCGACTGCCGCGATGTCGTCACGCAGCTCGCCGCCGTGAGCAGCGCGATCGACCGCGCGGGTTTCGCGATCATCGCGACCGCGATGAAGCAGTGCATCGCGGATCCGGATGCCGACGACGCCGACGTCGCGGAGCGGTTGACGGTCGACGAGCTGGAGAAGCTGTTCCTGACCCTGGCGTGACGGTCGGCAAGAGCTGTCGGTAACGCGGTGGGATGACACTGGATGTCACGCGTAACGGGCATGCGTTGAGAGCATCGAGCCGCCCTTGTCGTGACACTTTCCCGAGACGCCTTGCTCGAACTCGAGTCGGGCGTAGAGCGACCCGCGTCCGACGCGCTTTATAGACCTGGCTTTGAGTGGTTCGTCGACGACGGTCACTTCGATCCGCTCTTTGCCCGCGGGCGATGTGAAGGAATCCGGGGAGAGCGAAGACGCCGCGGAGGGCGCCGTGGGCCGAGGAAGGCGCCGCAGACGACGTCAACGCCGGGGATGCGGCCGAAGACGAGGAGGAGAATGCCGCGGAGGCGGATGTCGAGGCAGCGGCCGCGGCCGCGGATGTTGTCTCGCGAGGGGCCCGACGTCAGGTTGTCTCGTTGGTCATTGCCGCGTCGATTCGCTGAATGAAGTCGTTCGCCCACTCTGCCGCAAGTGATGCCATCGGGATCGCCGCAGCGGCCCAGATCCCCAGCACCTGCCGCACCGTGTACTGGAGATCGGAGTTGCTCGCAGTGGGTGGAGGAGTTGTTTCAGCGTAAGTAGTCACAGTGCCACCGCTTCCTCGTCGTTCACAACCTCGGCGCTGCCCGCGACGACCTGCCAGCGGCCCCCGACGATCGCCCACGAACGGCGATAGGTCATCGTCGCCTCCGCGAAGCGCCCGCGGTCGACAACGTGAACGCGTGATCTCGACACTGTGCTTCCCTTCCCTTTCTGCTGGTCCGTCGTTCGGTGCGTCTCGTCGATCTGCAGAAACCTCAGTGCTCCGGACGCGTGTGCGTGCAGATCGGCTGCGCGATCGACCACCGAACCGTCGGGCAGGCGGAAACGCAGATCCTCGGCAAGCAAAGCGCGCAGGGCGTCGACATCGCTCGTGCGCAGCGCTTCCAGCAGCGCATCCTCGGTTTCGTCGAGGCTGCGCCCGGTGACGTCTCGCGCGGGTGCGATAAGGAGGCGCCTTCGAAGAGCGAGCATCCCCGCCGCCGCGCCCACCCACGCCGCCCAGCCGAGAGCCTTATACACCCAGAACGCTGGATCGGGAAGTTGCGTCGCGGGTGTGACGAAGGCGGTCGACGCGAAGACGAGGACGGAATTGACCAGTGCATGGCCCCATGCAGCCGGCCACGCGCTCCCGGAAAGCTCGCGCCCGGCGCCGAGGACGAGTGAGGCCACCAAGAGGTCGACCGTCGTTCCGAGCACGGTTCGCCAGGACAGGTCCCCCTGAGCGCCGTATGCGACGAGCAGTGGGAGATGCCAGGCCGCCCAGACGGCACCGACAGCGAGGGCGGTCCACCAGAACCCACGATTCCCTCGGACGCGGGTCCAGAGGAATCCCCGCCAGCCGAACTCCTCACCTGTTGCGGAGAGGAAGGCGAGCAGCGCCACGGGGAGAACAAGCAAAGCGGTTTCGCCGAGGGCGGGATCGGGTGACCACGAGACGACGCCCACGGCGACGCCCACAACGATCTGCGCCGCGGCGACAACGAGGATGGCGGCCGTGGTGAGCCCGATGACAATCCAGGTGCGTGCCCCGCCGAAGGGTGAGGCGCGCCACAAGCTTCGTAGGGCTCGGCTGCCGCGCACGGGTCTGACCGCAAGAATGACCGCAAGTGCGGGAATCCACTGCGCAAGAGGCGTGGCAACCCCCAGGTAGTCGGCATCGACGCCGAGCAGCGCCGGGAGGCACAGCAGCAGGACAGCGCTGAAGGTGATGGTGAGGAACGTGCGCGCTTGTCGTGAGCGGGTCACTCGCGGGCTCACCCTCGCGCGTCCCGGGAGGTTCGGGCTGCCGCGAGGTCTCGCGCCGCGACCAGTGGAGTGTCCTTCCATCGGACCGCGACGGCGATGACCCCTGCGAGGAGTGCGAGCTCGATGCCGCTGGCAACGAGGTAGTAGCTCCACTCGCCGATCGCAGCGCCGATGATCGTGAGGGCGAACACTGCCGCGACCACGATTTGCATCAACCGATTGACCGTGCGCGGGATCAGTACCGACGCGGCGATCATCAGTGAGGGCACTGCGGGCCTTGACCCTCGATCGTGGACACGGTGTCGGTTCGGTTATGCCGCTTCCGCGAGGGTAGCGGACGCGGTCGCCGCGTAGGCGGCTTCGTAGGTGTTCGGGGTGATGTTGCCGATCGCGGAGTGGCGCCTGCGGGTGTTGTAGCGGTGGGCCCACCGGAACACGGCCCGGTAGGCGGTCGCCTGGTCCGGGAACGCTGCCCGGCCCTCGAGAAGCTCGCGTTTGAGCGCGGCATTGAAGCTTTCG
>NZ_QDFT01000049.1 GCF_003075375.1 Microbacterium testaceum
ACCCCAAGCTGCTGATCGCCGACGAGCCCACCTCGGCGCTCGACGTGTCGGTGCAGGCGCGCGTGCTGCMACTGCGCGAACAGCTGCAGCACGCGCGCCTGCACCGACACGTCGAGCGCCGAGGTGGGCTCGTCGGCGATCAGCAGCTTGGGGTCGAGCGCGAGCGCCCGGGCGAGCGAGGCGCGCTGACGCTGACCGCCCGACAGCTCGTGCGGGTAGCGGTCGCCGAAGGCCTGCGGCAGCTGCACCGCGTCGAGCAGCTCGTTCACGCGCTGCCGCGCCGCGCGGGCGCCCGAGGCGCGCTTATGCACGACGAGCGGTTCGGCGATGCACTCGGCGATCGTCAGCAGCGGGTTGAAGCTCGTCGCCGGGTCCTGGAAGACGAAGCCGATGTCGGGCCGGGTCTTCGCGAGCTGGCGCGGCTTGGCGCCGTTCATCTCGGTGCCCAGCACCTTGAGCGAACCCCCGACCACGGAGGTCAGGCCGACCATCGCGCGGCCGATCGTGGTCTTGCCCGATCCGGACTCGCCGACCAGACCCAGCACCTCGCCGGGTCCGATCCAGAAGTCCACGCCCTTCACGGCGACGACCCCGGCCGAACCGAAGCGGCCCGGGTACCCGATCTCGACCTTCTCGGCGACGACCAGGCTGCCCGCGGGCGGCGAGGTGGGCGCGGGGGTGTCGAGCGACTGGTGCGCGCTCTTGCCGCGACCCACGTGGGGCACGGCCGCGAGCAGATCGCGCGTGTACTCCTGCTGCGGAGCCGCGAACAGCTCCCGCACGGGAGCCTGCTCGACGATGTCGCCGCGGTACATCACGATCACGCGGTCGGCGAGGTCGGCGACGACGCCCATGTTGTGGGTGATGAGCACGATCGTCGCGCCGAACTCGTCGCGGCAGGTGCGCAGCAGGTCGAGGATCTCGGCCTGCACGGTCACGTCGAGCGCGGTGGTGGGCTCGTCGGCGATGATCAGGCCGGCATCCAGCACCAGGGCCATCGCGATCACGACGCGCTGCTTCTGACCGCCCGAGAACTGGTGCGGGTAGTCGTCGACGCGCTTCTCGGGATTGGGGATGCCGACACGGCGCAGGATGTCGACCGCCTTGGCTTTGGCCTCGGCCTTCGAGAGCTTCTCGTGCGCCCGCAGGCCCTCGGCGATCTGCCACCCCACCGTGTAGACGGGGTTGAGCGCCGTCGACGGTTCCTGGAACACCATGGCCGCGTCACGCCCGCGCATCTCGCGCAGCTGCGCGCCGGTGGCGTGGACGATGTCGGTCTCGCCGCCGTCGCGGCCGCGCACGATGACCGCACCCGACAGCGTCGCCGTCTCGGGCAGCAGCCCCAGGAGCGTGTTCGCCGTCACGGTCTTGCCCGAGCCCGACTCTCCGACGATGGCGAGCACCTCGCCGGCGCGGGCCTCGAGCGAGATCCCGTTGATCGCCGCGACGGGCGCGCCGTCGGTGGCGAAGGTGACGCGCAGGTCGTCGATGCGGGCGACGGATGCGGCGGTGCCGGTCATGAGGGGCTCCCGTCGGAAGAGGTGGATGCCGGCGGCCCGGCGGGGGCGGCCGTGGCCGACGCCTCGGCGGGGGACGTCGAGGGGTCGACCGCCGTGACCGGCGCGGGCGCGCGGCCGGCCCGGCGCCGCGTGCGCAGACGCGGGTCGCTGAGGTCGTTCAGGCTCTCACCGACGAGGGTGATGCCCAGCACCGCCAGCACGATCGCGATGCCCGGCGGGATCGCCGTCCACCAGATACCGCTGGTGACGTCGCTGACGGAGCGGTTGAGGTCGTACCCCCACTCGGCGGCGGCGGTGGCCTCGATGCCGAAGCCGAGGAAGCCGAGGCCCGCGAGGGTCAGCAGCGCCTCGGAGGCGTTCAGCGTCACGACCACCGGCAGCGAGCGCGTGGAGTTGCGCAGCACGTGACGCAGCAGGATGCGTGCGGTCGGCACGCCGATCACGCGGGCCGATTCGACGAACGGCTCGGCCTTGACCCGCACCACCTCGGCGCGGATGACGCGGAAGTACTGCGGCACGAACACGACGGTGATCGAGATGGCGGTGGCCAGGATGCCGCCCCACAGGGTCGATTGCCCGCGCGTGATCGCGATCGACATGACGATCGCCAGCAGCAGCGACGGGAAGGCGTAGATCGCGTCGCACAGCACCACGAGCATGCGGTCGAGCCAGCCGCCGAAGTACCCGCCGACCAGTCCGAGGAAGATGCCGAGGAAGATCGAGAACGCGATCGCGCACACGATCACCAGCAGCGCGGTCTGGGCGCCCCAGATGATGCGCGACAGCACGTCGTACCCGCCGACGGTCGTACCCAGCAGGTTGAGGCCGCCGGGGGCCTGCTGCGTGCCGAACTTGACGCCGTCGGCATCCTGGTCCGCGAAGCCGTACGGCGCGAGCAGCGGCGCGAAGACCGCGGTGATGACGAAGACCGTCGTGATGATCAGGCCGATCACGAGCATGGTGCGCTGCAGACCGACGCTGCGGCGCAGGTGCGAGACGACGGGCAGGCGATCGCGCAGCGGCACCTTGCGGTCGCTCACCGCGCCCGTCGGCGTGGGGGTCGTGGCATCCGTCATGTCAGTACCTCACTCGCGGGTCGATGATCGCCGCGATGACGTCGACGAGGAAGTTGGTGAAGGCGACCAGCACGGCGATCATCACGACGATGCCCTGCACGGCCACGAAGTCGCGGGCCTTGAGGTACTCGCTCAGCATGAAGCCCAGTCCCTTCCACTCGAAGGTGGTCTCGGTCAGCACCGCGCCCGACAGCAGCAGCGCGATCTGCAGGCCGATGACCGTGATGATCGGGATGAGCGCGGGGCGGTACGCGTGCTTGGTGACCAGGCGGTACTCCCCCACGCCGCGCGACCGCGCCGAGGTGACGTACTGCGCGCCGAGCGTGCCGATGACGTTGGTGCGCACCAGGCGCAGGAAGATGCCCGCGGTCAGGATGCCGAGGGCCACACCCGGCAGGATCGCGTGGGTGAGCACGTCGCCCACCGCCGCGCCGTCGCCCAGGCGGATCGCGTCGAGCAGATAGATGCCCGAGGGGTTGTCGAGCGTCGACAGTTTGAGCTCGGTGCGGGTGTTCGCGCGTCCCGCGACGGGGAGGACGCTCAGCCAGACGGCGAACACCAGCTTGAGCAGCAGGCCGACGAAGAAGATGGGGGTGGCGTAGCCCAGGATCGCCCCGATGCGCAGCGTCGCGTCCTGCCAGCGGTCACGACGGTAGGCCGCGAGCAGACCGAACGGGATGCCGATGAGCAGCGCCACGATGAGGGCGTAGATCGCCAGCTCGAGGGTGGCCGAGCCGTACTGCAGCAGGATCTCGATCACCGGACGGTTGTCGGTGAGCGTGGTGCCGAAGTCGCCGCGCAGGATGCCGCCGACGTACTCGAAGTACTGCACGATCAGCGGGCGGTCGTAGCCGGCCTGCGCGATGCGCGCCTCGAGCTGGTCGGGGGGAAGGCGCCCGCCCAGCGCCGCGGTGATCGGGTCACCGGTGATGCGCATCAGGACGAACACCACGGTGACGAGGATGAACACCGTCGGGATGATGAGCAGCAGGCGGACGAGGATGTAGCGCCACAAACCGCCGCCCTTGGGGGCGACGGGTTTGGCGATGTCGGCGGCGTCGACGGCGGTGACCATACGGGAGAGACCTCACTCGAGGGGGAAACGGCGCTCCGTCGCTCCGCTTTCGCCCAACGACCGAGGGTACGTGACCCTCGGTCGTCAGGCGAACGGACGCGACGAAGCGCCGTGTCGGTCTTACTTGTGCAGCGGAGCGAAGCGGAACTTGAACGAGCCGTCGAGGACGGCACCCTCCACGCTCGCGCCCACGATCGCGACCTGCTTGCCCTGGAGCAGCGGCAGCGTCGACACGTCGGCGGCCACCTTGTCCTGGATCTCGCCGATCTCCTGCTCGCGCGTGGTCTTGTCGGTCTGCGTCGCCTGGTCGACGAGGAGCTGCTGCACCTCGGCGTTGTCGTAGTGGTTCAGCAGGAAGTTGTCCTGCGTGAAGAACGGCGTCAGGTAGTTGTCGGCATCCGAGTAGTCCGGGAACCAGCCGAGCTGGTACGCGGGGTACGAGTCGGCCTTGCGGTCCTTCTGGTACTGCACCCACTCGGTCTGCGCGAGGTTGACGGTGAACAGGCCGCTCTCTTCGAGCTGCGCCTTGACCGCGGCGTACTCGTCGCCCGACGAGGGGCCGTAGTGGTCGCCGTTGTACTGCAGGTTGAGCGTGACGGGCGTCGGCACGCCGGCGGCCTCGAGGGTCGCCTTGGCCTTGGCCGCGTCGGGGCCGCCCTCACCGTCGCCGTACAGGTCCTTGAGCGCCTCGTTGGCGCCCGCGAGACCCTGCGGGACGTACGAGTACAGCGGCGAGTAGGTGTCCTTGTACACGTCGGTGGCGATGGCCTGACGGTCGACGAGGTCGGCCGCCGCCTGGCGCACGGCGAGGGACTTGGCGGCATCCGCCTCGCCCGTCTTCGCACCGAACGGCATGGTGTCGAAGTTGAAGACGATGTAGCGGATCTCGCCGCCGGGGCCGTCGATGACCTTGACCGCGTCGTCGTTCTGCAGGTCGGCGACGTCGGTCGCGCTCAGGCTGCGGTAAGCGACGTCGATCGCACCCGACTGCACGTCGAGCTTGAGGTTCGAGGAGTCGGCGTAGTACTTGGTCGAGATTCCGCTGTTCGCGGCGGCGGGCAGCGAGCCCTGGTAATCGGCGTACGGCGCGTACGAGATGAGCTCGTTGGGCTTGTACGACTCGATCGTGTACTGACCGGCGAAGGCCTTGCCCTCGACGATGGTGTCGTCCGAGGTGACGGCGTCGGCCGAGAAGACCTCTTCGTCGACGATGGGCGCCGCGGGGCTCGACAGGATCTGGGGCCAGATCTGGTCGTTGCCGTTCTTGAGGGTGAAGACGACCGTGGTGTCGTCGGGCGTCGCGACGCTGTCGAGGTTGCCGAGCAGCGAGGCGGGACCGTTGGGGTCGTTGATCGCGACCTGGCGGTCGAACGAGAACTTCACGTCCGACGAGGTGAGGTCGTGGCCGTTGGCGAACTTGAGGCCCGACTTCAGCTTGACCGTGTACTCGGTCGGGGTGGTGAACTCCGCCGACTCGGCGATGTCGGGGGTGACCTCGGACGTGCCGTACTGGCTGGTCATGAGGAAGGGGTAGACCTGGGTCATCACGGCGAAGGAGCCGTTGTCGTACGAGCCGGCCGGGTCGATCGAGGTGATCTTGTCGGTGGTGCCGACGACCAGCGGGTCGCCCGAGCCGCCGCCCGACGCGGCGTCGTCGCCTCCGCCGGAGCAGCCTGCCAGGACGAGGGCCGATGCGCCGAGGGCGGCGCCGATGACGAGGCCGAAGCGGCCGCGCCCACGCGAGTGCAGTGTCATTTGTTACCTCTGCTGAGAAGAGTCGCCCGCGACAGACGCCGCAGGCCTTCGGCCATCTTGGTCGGCGCGGACGCCCCCACAAAGGCGATTCGACACATCTTTACGAGACCGAAACCCGAGCGGCGTGGAACCCGGTCCCGCCGCGACGCGTGCGACGGCGGGGTCAGTGCGCCGACCAGCCGCCGTCCATGACGTAGCTCGTGCCGGTGACCATGGCGGCATCCGGTCCCGCGAGCCACAGCGCGAGCGAGGCCACCTCGGCCGGCTCGACGAGCCGTTTGACGGCGGCATCCTGCAGCAGGACGGTCTCGAGCACCTCGGATTCGGGGATGCCGTGGGCCCGCGCCTGGTCCGCGATCTGCTTCTCGACCAGCGGCGAGCGCACGTATCCCGGGTCGATGCACACGCTCGTGACCCCGCGCGCGCCGCCCTCGAGCGCCGTGGTCTTCGACAGCCCCTCCAGGCCGTGCTTGGCGGTGACGTACGCCGACTTGTAGGCCGAGGCGCGGATGCCGTGCACGCTCGAGACGTTGAGGATTCGTCCGAAACCCCGCTCGTACATGCCCGGCAGAGCCGCCCGGATGAGCAGGAACGGCGCCTCGAGCATGAGCCGCAGCATGAACGAGAAGCGCTCGGGGGCGAAGTCCTCGATCGGGCTGACATGCTGGATGCCGGCGTTGTTCACCAGGATGTCGGTGTCGAGCGTCAGGGCGTGCAGCGCGGCGGTGTCCGAGAGGTCCACCGCCCACGCCGCTCCCCCGATGTCGTCCGCGACCCTCCGGGCCGCCTCGCCGTTGACGTCGGCGACCGTCACCGTCGCCCCGGCCGCGGCGAACGAGCGGGCGATCGCCTCGCCGATGCCGCTCGCGCCCCCGGTGACGAGGGCGCGGCGGCCGGACAGGTCGATGCTCATCGAGCTCCCTTCGCGCCGACGGTGGTGGAGCGGTCGGCGGTACGCGCCGCGTCGGCGGCGTCGATGTCGCGGAGCGAGATGCCCCGCGTCTCCTTCAACGACAGCACGGCGATGGAGGTGACGACGCACGCCACGACGATGTACAGCGCGATCGGCAGCCACGACCCGAAGTCGCGCAGCCACTGCGTCGCGAGGATCGGGGCGAGCGAGCCGGCGAGGATCGCCGTGACCTGCGCGCCGAGCGAGACGCCCGAGTACCGCATGCGCGTCGGGAACAGCTCGGCCATGACGGCCGGCTGCGGGGCGTACATGCCGGCGTGGAAGACCAGACCGATGGTGACGGCGAGCACGATCATCACGGGGTTGAGCGTGTCGAACATCGGGAAGGCGAAGAACGCCCAGGTGGCGCTGAGGATCGCCCCCGCGAGGTACACCGGCCGGCGACCCACGCGGTCGGCGAGGCGGCCGAGGGGCGGGATCACGGCGAAGTGGACGACGTGCGCGATGAGCAGAGCGAGCAGCAGCTGGCTCGTGTCGTACGAGTGCACGACCTTGAGGTAGACGATCGAGAAGCTGACGACGATGTAGTAGACGATGTTCTCGGCGAAGCGCACGCCCATGGCCTGGACGACGCCCTTGGGGTAGCGGCGCAGCACCTCGACGACGCCGAACGACGTGGCTTTGTCCTTCTCGACCTGCGCCTTGGCCTCGAGGAAGATCGGCGCCTCTTCGACGTGACGGCGGATCCAGAAGCCGACCAGCACGATCACGGCCGAGAGCCAGAACGCGATGCGCCACCCCCAGTCGAGGAACGCGGCGGGGCTCAGCACGAACGACGTGATCAGCAGCACCAGGGTCGCCAGCAGGTTGCCCACGGGCACGGCGGCCTGCGGCCAGCTCGACCAGAACGCGCGACGACGGTCGGGGCTCTGCTCGGCGACGAGCAGCACGGCCCCGCCCCACTCCCCACCCACGGCGAAGCCCTGGATGAAGCGCAGCGCGACCAGCATCGCGGGCGCCCAGTAACCGACCGAGGCGAAACCGGGCAGGCATCCCATCAGGAAGGTCGCGGCGCCGACGATGATGATCGTCGCCTGCAGCGTCGGCTTGCGGCCGAATCGGTCGCCGATCTGACCGAAGACGATGCCGCCCAGGGGACGCGCGACGAAGCCCACCGCGTAGGTCACGAACGCGGCGATGATGCCGTCGAGCTGCGACCCCGACGAGGGGAAGAAGAACGTGCCGAAGACCAGGCTCGCGGCGGTGGCGTAGAGGAAGAACTCGTACCACTCGACGACCGTGCCGGCCATCGAGGCGGCGACGACCCGGCGGATCCGGTTCGAGGCGGGGGCGCCGGCGCTGTCGCGCGACGCGGTGGTGGGGGAATCCATGCTGCTCCTTCGGTGTCGACGGTGACATCCGCGCCCCAGTCTGAGTGCCACCTGTGCACGCGACAATGCCCACTTGCGCTGACGCCATGTGCAAAATTGCACACATGGATGCCACGACCCCCCGCGCCGACGACCTGCTCATGCTGTTGGCCGTCGCTCGAACAGGCACGTACAGCGCCGCGGCCCAGGTGCGCGGGGTCGACCACACCACCGTCGCCCGGCGGATCGCGGCCCTCGAGGACGCCCTCGGCGGACGCGTCGTGGCCCAGTCGGGCCGCGGGTGGGAGCTCACCGCGCTCGGGCGACACGCGAGTGAGACGGCGGGACGCATCGAGGCCGCCCTGTCGCAGCTCGCCGCCGGGGGAGAGGAGCCCGACCCGGTCGCCGGGGTCGTGCGCATGTCGGCCACCGACGGCTTCAGCGCGTTCATCGCGGCTCCCGCGATCGCCCGGCTGCGGCAGCGGCATCCCGAGCTCACCGTCGAGATCGTGGCCGCGCAGCGCCGCGCGGCCCTGCACCGACCGGGCCTCGACCTCGAGGTCGTCGTCGGGCAGCCGCAGACCTCGCGCGGAACCACCGTCGAACTCGGCTCGTACACGCTCGGCATGTACGCCTCGCGTGCCTACCTCGCCGCCCACGGCTCGCCGCGCGACATGGACGAGCTGCAGCAGCACCGCCTGGTGTACTTCGTCGACGCGATGCTGCAGGTCGAAGCGCTGGATCTGCCGCGCCGCGTGGTGCCGCGGATGCGCGACGGCGTCACCTCGACGAACGTGCTCGTGCAGGTCGAGGCCACGCGCGCCGGGGCGGGGATCGGGATGCTGCCGTGCTTCGCGGCCGACCGGCACGACGACCTCGTGCGCCTGCTGCCCGAGCTGGTCACCGAACGCCTGCCCTACTGGATGATCGTGCGCGCGGACGCGATGCGCATCCCCGCCGTCGCCGCCCTCGCCGACGCCTTGCGCGAGCAGACCGCGCGCTCGCGCGCGATGCTCGACGGGGTGGGGTGACGTGATCAGCGGGGGAGTGACTGAGAGCCCAGGGCCCGCAGCTCCTCCGCCGCCTCCGCGCCTGTGCGCAGCCCCACTCGCGGCGCGACCTCGGTCGCGAGGAGTTCGATCGAGCGCAGCGTGATCGCGTGGGCGGGGTCGACGGAGTGCACCTGGAACGCGACGTCGGTCGCCAGCTCGAGGGTCTTGTCGGCGGTCAGTGAGGCGGTGACCTGCTCGACGGTGCCGAGATGCGTGTCGGTCTGACGGGCGAGGTCGTGCAGGTCGCCGTCCGCATTCCGTTTGAGGAATGTGCGCGTCAGGCGCCGCACGCCGGGCTCGGCCGAGCGCCACGTGGCGTCGAGATCCTCGGCATCCACCACCACCGCCGTCCGCGAGGCGAGGATCCGCGGCGGGACGCCCGCGGGCAGGGCGGCGAGGTACGCCTCGACGATCGGCACCTGCACCTCGTGCAGCGACTGACCCTCTTCGCGCGGCTGGGTGCGCGAAAGCAGCAGTCCGTCGCCGTCGGCGCCCGCGCGCCGACCTCCCTCGACCGAGAACGTCGCCTGCCAGAGGCGTCCGCCCAGGTGCGGCGCCGCGGGGTTGAGGCGGGAATCGGTATCGCGGATGCCACGCCCGGCGAAGGCGTCGCGCAGGACCGCGACGTGAGCGGCCTGAATGCGACGCCGGTCCTCCGAGGAGCGGTCGAACGCGGCGAACGATCCCGGAGTGCCGCCCGTTCCGATACCCAGCTGCACCCGCCCGTCGCTGAGCGCATCGACGAAGGCCGCGTCCTCGGAGACCCTCACCGGATCGTCGAGGGGCAGGGTCACGATGCCGGTGCCGAGGGCGATCCGCTCGGTCTGCACCGCGGCCGCCGCCAGGAACGGGAAGGGCGACGGCAGGCCGCCCTCGTCGCGGTCGAAGTGGTGCTGGGCCACCCAGAGCGACGCGAACCCGTGCTGCTCGGCGGCGCGCACCTGCGCGAGGGCTGTGCGGTACCGCTCACCGTCGGTGCCGGCATCCAAGAGCCGTGTGAAGAAACCGAGCCGTGCGCCGCTCATACCGGGTCCTTTCCGACCTATGCCCGTCGTGGAATGTCCACCTCCAGGCTAGGCCGGGTCCGCGCGGTTGCGGCCGTGCCCGATGCGATCAGCGCGCCGCGACCTCGATCGGGTCCCCGGTGCGCTCGAGGTCGGCCTCGAGCTCGCGCACGATCGGGATCACCGTCTCACCGAAGGTCTCGAGCTCCTCCTGGAAGTGCAGGAAGCCAAGCAGGAACAGGTCGACGCCCCGCTTCTTGTACTCGATGATGCGCTCGGCGATCTGCTGCGCGTCGCCGAACAGCTGCGTGCGGAAACCGTCGTTGTACTGCACGAGGTCGTCGAACGACGAGTCCGCCCACATCCCCTTCTTGTCCGTCGTCGCGTTGCCGGCCTCTTGCACGCTCTTGCGGAAGCCCTCGACGGCCCCGCCATCGGCGTGCGCGATGATCTCGCGCAGCTGCGCCTCGGCCTCGGCGCGGCTGTCGCGCTGGATGACGAAGCCGTTCAGGCCGAAACGCGTGCGACGTCCGTGCTCGGCGGCGATGCGCGTGACGTCGTCGTACTGCTCGGTGAAGCCGTCGAAGTCCTTGCCGTTCGAGAAGTACCAGTCCGAGAACGCTCCCCCGTTGAAGCGCGCGGCCGTGGAATTGCCGCCTTGGAAGATCTCGGGATGCGCCCGCCCGGGCACCTCGAACGGGAAGGGACGCAGAGTGAAGTCGGTGATGTCGTAGTGCTTTCCGTCGAACGAGAACTTCTCCTCGGTCCACAGCCCACGCAGTATCTGGATGAACTCCGCGGCCCGCTCGTACCGCTCATCGTGCTCGAGCCATTCGAGTCCGAGATCGGTGTACTCGTCCTTGAACCAGCCGCTGACGACGTTGACCGCCGCGCGGCCGTGCGAGAACTGGTCGGCCGTGTTGATGAACTTCGCCAGGACGGCGGGATGCCAGATGCCGGGGTGGATGGCCGAGATGACCTTGAGCTTCTCGGTGGCCAGCAGCAGCGCGAGGCTGATCGAGGTGGACTCGTGCTGCTGGGCGGCGCCGTAGCTCGAGGCGTAGCGGACCTGGCTGAGGGCGTACTCGAACCCCACCCGCTCGGCGGTGCGGGCGAGCTTCACGTTGTAGTCGTAGCCCCAGTCGGTGCGCTGCTCGATCGAGCTGATGACCAGGCCACCGCTGACGTTGGGCACCCAGTAGGCGAACTTCAGCGGCTCGTGGGTGGGCGTGGTGTCGGTCATGGGGTCCTCCTGGCGGGATCGGAACCCGGCTACCGTCGCACCGCCCGGTCGAGGCGTCAACGACATATGACGGACCGTGTCGCCGCGTGACGCCGAGCCTCATCGACCGGGTGAGGATGGAGCCATGACCTCCCCCCAGCGCGTGCGTTTCGGTTACTGGACCCCGATCTTCGGCGGATGGCTGCGCAATGTCGACGACGAGCAGACGCCCGTGTCGTTCGCCCACGTCGCCGAGATCGCCCGGGCCGCCGAAGAGGGCGGCTTCGACCTCACGCTCATCCCCGAGCTCAATCTGAACGACATCAAGGGCGTCGAGGCGCCGTCGCTCGACGCCTGGGCCGTGACCGCGGGACTCGCCGCGGTGACGTCGAAGCTCGAACTGCTCGCGGCCGTCCGCCCGGGGTTCCACAACCCGTTCCACACGGCGAAGCAGGCCGCGACCATCGACGAGATCAGCGGCGGCCGCTTCACGCTCAACGTCGTCTCGGCCTGGTGGGCCGAAGAGGCCAAGCAGTACGACGGCCTCTTCAGCGCGCACGACGACCGGTACGCCCGCACCATCGAGTGGGTCGAGGTGCTGCGCGGTCTGTGGTCCGAGACGCCGTTCGCGTACGAGGGCGAGTACTACCGCACCGAGGGCACCTATCTCGAGCCGAAGCCCCGCGTCACGCCGCGTCTGTACGCCGGGGGCGAGAGCGAGGCCGGGCGCACCGCCATCACGCGCTTCGCCGACGCCTACCTCACCCACGGCGGCACGCTCGAGGAGCTCGAGGCGAAGATCACCGATATGCGCCGTCGCCGCGCCGAGGCCGGCGCCACGCCGTTCGAGGCGTTCGGCATGGCCGCCTACGGCATCGTGCGCGACACCGAAGAAGAGGCGCAGGCCGAGATCGACCGCATCACCGATGTCCGCGGGGGAGCGGCCTACGGCTCGTACCAGGACTTCGTGAGCAAGTCGAAGCTCGACACCCAGATCGACCTCAAGGAGTACTCGGTCTCGAACCGCGGCCTGCGTCCCAACCTCGTCGGGACCCCCGATCAGGTCGCCGAACGCATCGTGGCCTTCGCGAACGTGGGCGTGTCGACGCTGCTGCTGCAGTTCTCGCCGCACCTGACCGAGCTGCAGCGCTTCGCCGCCGACGTGATCCCGCGCGTGCGACGCCTCGAGGCGCTCCGCGACGCCTGACCCGGCCGCGGCTGCCGGGCCGCGGGGCCGACGCCCGTCCGTCGGGCGCGCCCCCTGGCGGCGCGTCACAGCCGGAGCCCCCCCATACGCGCCCACCGCCGAGTGTCCAAGACACCCGGACGGCCGGAAGAACGCTCCGGGTGTCTTGGACACTCGATGAGCACGCGGGATGCCGCGCTGTCGCGGGAGCACGCGGATCGACGCGCCGATGACGCGCGCGATCCTGGGAGCGCGCGGGACGCCTCGCGACCCCGGTAGCGCGCGGGACGCCTCGCGGACCCGGGAAGCCACGCGGGATGCCGCGCGGTGGCGGAACCCGCGGGTCAGCGCGTCGCGCGCAGCGCCTGCTCGAGGTCGGCGATGAGGTCGGCGGCATCCTCAAGCCCGATCGACAGGCGGATGAGCCCGTCGGTGATGCCGAGGCGGTCGCGTGTCTCCTGCGTGAAGCCCAGGTGCGTCGTGGTCGCGGGATGCAACGCCATCGAGCGGGTGTCGCCGATGTTGGTCATGCGGCTGAACAGACGCAGGCCGTCGAAGAACCGCTCGGCCCCGTCCCTGCCCCCGTGCACCGTGAACGAGAAGACCGACCCCGACAGCCCGTCGTAGTCGCGCAGAGCGATCTGGTGCTGCGGATGCGAGGGCAGACCCGCGTAGTCGACGCTCTCGACGGCGTCGTGCTGCGCGAGCCACTCGGCGATGGTGCGCGCGCTCGCCAGGTGCTGCCGCATGCGCACCGACAGGGTCTCCATGCCCTGCTGCAGCAGGAAGCCGTTGAGCGGCGACAGGGCGGGACCCGTGTCGTTGGCGATCCCGAACCGCAGCGACAGCTCGAACGCGCGCGGACCGAACGCGTCGAGGAACGACGCGTGCGCGGCGACCGGCGTATCGGTGATGACGGGGTAGGAGCGCTCGGAAGCCGCCCAGTCGAAACGCCCGCCGTCAACGACCGCACCCGCGAGGTTGGCACCGTGGCCCGAGAGGAACTTGGTCGCCGAGTGCACGACGATGTCGGCCCCGTGCTCGATCGGACGGATGAGGAAGGGCGTGGCGATGGTGTTGTCGACGACCAGAGGGATGCCGTGGCGCTGCGCCACCCGCGCGACGGCGTCGATGTCGACCACGTCGTTCTTGGGGTTGGGCAGGGTCTCGGTGAAGATCGCCTTGGTCTCGGGCCGGATCAGGGCTTCCCACTCGGCGTCGTCGAGGGGGTCCCAGACGTATTCGACCGTGACGCCCATCCGGGCGAAGGTGCGGTCGAACAGGACGCGGGTGCCGCTGTAGATGCTGGCCGTCGAGACGATGTGCTCACCGCTGCTGGCGAGGCCCAGCAGTGCCATGGTGATCGCGGCCTGACCGGATCCGACGACGAGTGCCCCGGAGCCGCCCTCGAGCGAGGCGAGACGGCGTTCGGCGACCTGGTTGGTCGGGTTGGCGTTGCGGGAGTAGAGGTGCCCCAGATCGGCCGCCGCGAACCGGTCGGTCGCCTCTTGGAAGGAGGCGAAGCGGTACGCCGCCGACAGGTGCACCGGCGTGATGCGGGAGCCGTGGGTCAGGTCTTCTTCTTCGCCGGCGTGAACTTGGCGGGTAGCGAAGCCGAACCCGGTCCAGTCGCTGTGGGGTGCGGCCGGCTCAGCCACGTACGCCCGCCACTTCGCGCGGCAGCAGCGAGCCCAGCCAGCGGGCGATCTGACGCGGCCCCGAGCGCGGCGCCGTGGCCTCGACATCGGGGTTGTAGTTGGTGTTCGTGTTGACGTCGTACGTGACGGTGCGTCCGTCGCGAGTCTCGATGAATTCGATACCCGCGATCCCCACGCCCTCGGCCGCCAGGAACGCCAGGAAGCGGTCGATCAGCGCCGGGTCGACGTCGTCGCGCCGCCGGAACAGCGGCTCGGGCTCCACGCCGTCTGCACCGGGGATCGCGCAGGCTTCGGCCGGGCACAGCTCGAAGCTGCCGGCGCTCGTGTCGACGCGCACCGCGTAGACGAACTCGCCGCCCACGAACTCCGCGCGCGTGATGAACGGCATCTTCGCGACCAGCAGCTCTTGCAGCAGGGTGATGCCGTCGGGGGAGGGCTCGAAGTCGGGGCCCGCGACCCATGCCGAGAACTCGTCGACGCTGTCCCACCGGCGCACGCCCAAACCTTTGCCGCCCTGGTTGTGCTTGCTGATGAACGGCGCACCGAACTTCTCGGCCTGGACGGTGAGTTCTTCGGTGCCGAAGACGGCGACGGTGCGCGGCACGTCGATGCCCGCGTGGCGCAGGGCGGCATGCTGGGCGACCTTGCTGACCTCGAGCTCGAGGACGTCGGCGCCGTTGATGACCGTGCGGCCCCACGAGGTGAGCCAGCGCAGCACCGCCCGGCCGTACTCCTTGCTGTGGGCGTGATCGCGGGTGTGCGCCGAGGCGCTCAGGCGCGACCAGAACACGCCCTCGGGCGGCTCGACGGCCAGGTCGATCGATCCGTCGGTGAGCAGCCACTCTTCGAAGGGCACCCCCTCGGCCTCGAACGCCGCCGCGAACGGCGGGATCCACTGGGGGTTCTCGTGAATGACATAGACCTTGCCCGACATGTCGCCAGGCTAACCCGGCCCTCCGACATGCGGCTCGCCGTCCGTCACGTAGCGACACCGGCCGCGGCATCCATAGGCTCTTGCCTCGGAGAGAGGGATGCCATGACTTCCGACTACATCGACGCCAACCGCGCCAACTGGGACGAGCGCGCGACGCTGCACGCCGCCCGCGACGGCTCGGGCTACGGCGTGCAGCGCTACGTCGAGGATCGCGAGGCGCTGTCGGACGTGGTGCGGTTCGACCTGCCGCTGCTGGGCGACATCGCAGGACGACGCACCGTGCACCTGCAGTGCCACATCGGCACCGACACCCTGTCGCTGGCACGCCTCGGCGCACAGGTGACGGGACTGGACTTCTCCGAGAACGCCGTCGCCGAGGCCCGACGGCTCGCCGCCGAGGCGGGAGTCGAGGCCGCGTTCGTACAATCCGATGTGCGGGATGCCGCCACCGTCCTGCCGCGCGAGAGCTTCGACCTCGTCTACACGGGCATCGGCGCCCTCTGCTGGCTGCCGTCCATCGACGATTGGGCCGGGGTGGTGAACGACCTGCTCGCCCCCGGGGGCACCCTCCACCTGCGCGAATGTCACCCGGTGCTGTGGTCGATGGACGAAGAGCAGCCCGGTCTGACGCTGGCCTTCCCGTACTTCGAGCAGACGGCGCCCCTCGCGTGGGATGACGGCAGCACCTACGTCGAGGTGTCGGCACCGCTCACCGCGACGAAGACGTACGAGTGGAATCACGGCCTCGGCGAGATCGTCACCGCGCTACTCGCACGCGGACTGCGCATCGACGCCCTGGTGGAACACGACAGCGTGCCGTGGGAGGCGCTCCCGGGCCGCATGACCGAGCGGGCGGACGGCGAGTTCGCGCTGACGCAGCAGCCGTCGGTGATCCCGCTCAGCTACACGCTCCGGGCGTCGAAGCCGGCCTGACGCTGCTCTCACGGGTGAAATCCGCCCGGACGCGGGCGGCAAAGGCGACCGTCTCGTGCCGAGGCGTGCGAGCGTCGTAATTCCGCCCGTCGCGTCAGGAGGCTTGAACATGCACGAGACCGTGGACCTCGGCGTGATCGTCGGCGTGTACGCAGCTCTGACCGGGATCGGTTGGGGCGCTCTCGTCGACCCGCTGCGCCCCATCAGCTACTGGATCGCTGCCCTATCTGTGATGCTGACGGGCTTCCTGGTCGCCGGCCTCGCTCCCGACGCCGCCCCGTGGGTTCCCCTCCTCGTGCTCACCTTCACAGGCACGGCGTGGGGACGGGAAAGACGATGGCGACGGAGCCTCATTCGGAACGAACACCGAGACCGAACGCCTCCGCCTCCTCCTCCGTCAGCATCCGCGACCGGATGAGAAAACGCATCCCCGTCGGCCCCTCGACCGAGAAGCCTGCGCCACGGCCGGGAACGACGTCGATCGTCAGGTGTGTGAACTTCCAATACTCGAACTGCGACTCCGACATGTAGACCTCGATGGGGTCGTCCAAACCCACGTCGATGGCGCCGAGGCGCACGTCGCTGGGGCCGGTGAGGAACATCCCCACGGGGTAGCACATGGGCGAGCTGCCGTCGCAGCAGCCGCCCGACTGGTGGAACATCAGCGGGCCGTGCTTCGCGGTGAGATCGCGCAGCAGCGCAGCCGCGGCATCCGTCACATCGACACGGGAGAGCTGGGTCGTCATGTCCCATTCCTTTCGGTTCATGTCCCAAATGTGGCCGGCTGAGGACTCGCCGACCCGCCAGAAGCGGGACGAGCGGCCACCCGGCGGAAAAGGGTGTGACCCCCGGGACGAACCCGGGGGTCACCAGGACCGGAGCCACCCGCCGCGACCCCGGCACCGCCGATCAGAAGAAGCCCATCGCGCCTTCGGCGTAGGAAACGAGCAGGTTCTTCGTCTGCTGGTAGTGGTCGAGCATCTTGAGGTGGTTCTCGCGGCCGATACCCGACTGCTTGTACCCGCCGAACGCGGCGTGCGCCGGGTACTGGTGGTACGTGTTCGTCCAGACGCGACCCGCTTCGATCGCACGGCCCGCGCGGTACGCGGTGTCTCCGCTACGGCTCCACACACCGGCACCCAGGCCGTAGAGGGTGTCGTTCGCGATCGAGATTGCGTCGTCGAACGAGTCGAACGAGGTGACCGACAGGACGGGTCCGAAGATCTCCTCCTGGAAGATCCGCATGTCGTTCGTGCCCTCGAAGACGGTCGGTGCGACGTAGTAGCCGCCCGACAGGTCGCCGCCGAGGTCGACGCGCTCCCCGCCCGTGAGCAGCTTCGCCCCACCCTGCTTGCCGATGTCGATGTACGACAGGATCTTCTCGAGCTGGTCGTTCGAGGCCTGCGCGCCGATCATCGTCTCGGGGTCGAGCGGGTTGCCCTGACGCACCTTCTTCACGCGCTCGAGGCCGTCGCCGAGGAACTGGTCGTAGATCGAGCGCTGGATGAGCGACCGCGACGGACACGTGCAGACCTCGCCCTGGTTGAGCGCGAACATCGTGAAGCCCTCGAGCGCCTTGTCGTAGTAGGCGTCGTCGGTCGTCCGCGCGACGTCCTCGAAGAAGACGTTGGGGCTCTTGCCACCCAGCTCGAGCGTCACCGGGATGAGGTTCTGCGAGGCGTACTGCATGATCAGGCGGCCGGTCGTGGTCTCGCCGGTGAAGGCGATCTTGCGGATCCGCTTGTGCTGGGCCAGCGGCGCCCCCGCCTCGATGCCGAACCCGTTGACGATGTTCACGACACCCGCGGGAAGCAGGTCGCCGATGATGTCGAAGAGGAACAGCAGGGATGCCGGAGTCTGCTCCGCCGGCTTGATCACCACGCAGTTGCCCGCCGCCAGCGCCGGGGCCAGCTTCCACGCCGCCATGAGGATGGGGAAGTTCCACGGGATGATCTGGCCGACCACGCCGAGCGGCTCGTTGAAGTGGTACGCGACGGTGTTCTCGTCGAGCTGGCTGAGCGAGCCCTCCTGCGCCCGCAGCACACCGGCGAAGTACCGGAAGTGGTCGACGGTCAGGGGGATGTCGGCCGCGAGCGTCTCGCGGACGGGCTTGCCGTTTTCCCACGTCTCGGCGACGGCGATCTTCTCGAGGTTCTCTTCGATGCGGTCGGCGATCTTGTTCAGGATGACGCTGCGCTCGGCCGGCGTGGTCTTCTTCCAGCTCGCGAACGCCTTCCAGGCGGCATCCACCGCTCTGTCGATGTCGTGCGAGTCACCGCGGCCGACCTCGCAGAACGGCTTTCCGGTGACGGGGGTGATGTTCTCGAAGTACTCGCCGCTGTGCGGTTCGACCCATTCGCCGCCGATGTAGTGCCCGTACCGCGAGCGGTACTCGGCGACGGCCCCGCGGGTTCCGGGTGCGGCGTAGACGCTCGAGACGCCTTCTTCGACGATGGTCATGCGTGTCTCCTTCGACGGTCATGAGTCGCCGCGACGGCTTTGGGCGGCGATGCGCCGACGCTACGCCGGGGGAGGTTGCATCGGGTTGCGCCGGGGGTCGTCGCCCGTGGGGAGTCCGCAACGCGCGAGATCACGTGATCTCGCGCCCTCCCGCCACGCAGGAACGACGGATGCCACGACCCCGAGGCCGTGGCATCCGCTCCGCGCGCGATGCGCGACCCGACCGCGCGTCTACGCGTCGGCGTCGGCGAGCACCGATCGCAGGGGCGGCACGTTGACCTCGTGGAGGTCGACGTCGTCGAGGCGCTCGATGCTCTGCACGCGCGGCGCGATCGTTCGGTCGTCGGCGACGATCCAGCTGCCGACGAGCAGGAAGCGGTCGTTCCCGGCGGTGATCGGTCCGGTGAGGGCGAAGGTCTGGTGCGTCGGCGTCAGGAAGGTCACGCGGACGGGCGTGCCGTGGGGGAGCGTCGAAGGGTCGACCACGTCGGCCTCGAGGGCCGCCTGCGGCGCGTCGATGCCGAGGTCGATGCGTTGGATCTCGGAGCTCGTCGCGAGGATGACGTCGCCGACGAGCGGCTGTCCGCCCACTCCGATGCGGACGGTGCGCTCGAGGGCGTACAGCCCGTAGCGCGGGGAACGGACGATCACGCGGGCGACGTCGCCGGCCTTGACCTCGGCGAGCGCCTCGCGGATGCGGCCCACATCGCGACGGGCGCGGGCTGCCGAGAAGATGTCGAGCGCTTTTTCGTCCATATGTTCACTGTAACGA
>NZ_QDFT01000050.1 GCF_003075375.1 Microbacterium testaceum
CGTCATCTGTCCACATCTTTCCTCGGCCGCGTTCACGGCATCCGATGAGCGTCAGCCACTGGCTCGCTACCGACCGTCGAGCCGGCACGAGCGGAGGTCGAGAGGGGCAGCATCACCCCGTACGAATCGGCAAAGCGCCGCCGCTACCGCGTGCGCTATCGCAAGCCGGATCGCACTGAGGCGGAGAAGCGCGGCTTCACGACGATGCGTGAAGCGAAGATGTACCTCTCCATGGTCACCGTGTCGAAGTCGAAGGGCGAGTACATCGACCCGTCTTCGTCACGGGTTCCAGTTCGGATGTTCGCCGACAGCTGGCTGCGGTCCAAGCAGCCGCCGATATCGAAGCCCTCGTACTACATGACGCTCGAGCGGGCGTGGAAGAACCACGTCGCGCCGGTGTGGGCCGACAGGGAGATCTCGTCGATCCGGCGCGCGGAAGTCCAGGATTGGGTGTCCGACCTTGCGACGGCGAGGTCGCGCACGGTCGTTCTTCGAGCGCTGGGAGTCCTCGCCGGCATCCTCGACGTCGCCATCGACGACCATCGCCTTGCCAGCAATCCCGCCCGTCACGTGCGCAGTCTTCCTCGGCGCGGCCCAGGCAAGCGTCGCGTCTACCTCACGCACGACCAGGTCGCGACGCTGGCGGCGTGCTCGGCGTATCCGACGCTCGTCTTGACGCTGGCGTACACAGGCCTTCGCTGGGGCGAAGCGACGGGGCTGCGCGTGCGCAGCGTGAACAAGCTGCGCCGGCGCTTCGTCATCGAGGAGAACGCGGTGATGATCGCCTACGAGATCCACGTCGGCACGCCGAAGACGCACGAGAAGCGCTCCGTCCCATACCCGGAGCGTCTCGCGCCGATGATCGAGCAGGCGTGCGCCGGGAAGGGGGCCGAGGGGCTGCTGTTCGGCGACGGTGTCAATCACATGCGCAACTCGGGCAGCAAGGGATGGTTCGCGAACGCGGTGCGGCGTGCGCAGGAGTTGGATCCATCGATCCCACGGCTCACTCCTCACGACCTTCGGCACACCGCCGCGTCGCTCGCGATCAGCTCGGGCGCGAACGTGAAGGCCGTGCAGCGCATGCTCGGGCACGCGTCGGCGGCGATGACGCTCGACACCTATGCCGATCTCTTCGACGACGATCTGGATGCCGTCGCGACGCGACTGAACGACCAGATGCCGCTCGTGGCGCTGCCGTCGGGTCCGCAGACCCGCTACGACGGGCCCCAGTGACCCCAGAGAGCAGATTGCTCAGTTTTTCGACGGGGCAGATTTCGCCCGAAACGCTCGATTTTGGCGCTCTCCGACGTCGCGTGGAGGCCGTTGCAGACGGCCATTTTCGGCCCGCCGAAAGTTTAGAATACGGGCAAAAAGCGGGCAAAACCGCATTCTGAGTGGTCTGACCACAAAAGAAATACCTGGTCATAGGAAGAAAAAGACTGTGCCCCTGGAGGGACTCGAATGCCCGGCGAAGCCGGCGCAACAGCTGACCTGGACATCCGTCGAACAACAAGCCCGACCAATTGGCGCACCCCCGGGCGCCGGGCGAGTACTGACCTGAGCCAGCGCCCGCCCGCCCCAAACCTCAGCCCGGAAACACCGGCCGAGCCTCCACCGGCCGCGCCCCCTCATACCAAGCCGTCAGCTGCAACGTCGCCAGATCCGCGGACCGCCGCCCCGAGATCTGCAGCCCGATCGGCCGCCCATCGGCCGTTAACCCGCAGTTGATCGACGACGCCGGCTGACCTGACACGTTGTAGGGCAGCGTGAACGCGATGTGCGACATGGCCTCGCTCGCGTCGAAGCCCCACGGCATCGGCCACTCGGCGGGGAAGGCCGCCATCGGGGCGACCGGGGCGAGCACCGCGTCGAACGACGAGGTCGCCGCGACCGTGCGCTTCTGCAGGTCGCCGAACGTCTCGCACGCCTCCAGGGCGCGGCGGCCCGTCATGTCAGAGCCGGGGTGCACCCACTCGGCGATGTAGGGCAGCACCGCCACCTTCGCCTCATGCGACAGGCCCAGGTAGGTGCGCCAGAAGCGGATGCGCCAGAAGTCGTCGATGTCGCGCAGGATGCCGTCGTTGATGAACGCCGGCAGCTCCACGACCTCGGCTCCGGCGTGGGCGAATGTGTCCGCCGCGCGCAGCACCGCCGCGCGCACCTCGGGGGCGACGGGCATGCCCGCGCCCGGGTCGAGGTGCACGGCGATGCGGCGCCCCCGCACGTCGGTGTCGAGGTCGAGCCAGTCGATGTCGGCATCCGGAAGCGAGGTGTAGTCACGCTCGTCGGGGCGCGCGACGGCGTGCATGCCGAGCGCCACATCGGCGACCGTGCGGGCCAGCGGGCCGGCCGAGCGCCCGAAGTACGGGTTGTCGAGCGGGATGCGGCCGTTGCTCGGCTTGAGGGTGGCAACCCCCGTCCAGGCGGCGGGCAGCCGCACCGAGCCGCCGATGTCGGTGCCCAGGTGCACGACGCCGAAGCCGGCCGCGGCGGCCGCTCCCGCGCCCGAGCTCGAGCCACCGACCGTCCACTCCGGGTTCCACGGGCTGCGGGTGATGCCCGACAGGCTCGACACCCCCGACGAGAGCATGCCTCAGTCGGGCATGGTGGTCGACCCGACGATGACCGCCCCCTGCTCGAGCAGACGCTCCACCACGGGAGAGTCGCGCTCGGGAACGACACCGGCGGTCCCGGCGACACCCGCGTGCGCCGGAATGCCGGCGCGCACGAAATTCTCCTTCACCGTCACCGGCAGCCCGTCGAGCGGACCCCGCTGCTCGCCGCGCTCCCACCGTGCGGCGGAGGCCGCGGCATCCTGAAGCACCTGGGCGGGATCGAGGTCGGTGAAGGCGTTGATCACGCCGTTGCGGGCGGCGATGTCGGAGAGCACCGACTCCGCGGCATCCACCGGGGTGAGATCCCCCGACGCATACGCCGCGGTGAGGGCGGCCCCGGTCATCTCGATCGTGGGGGTGATGGTGGGCTGCGCGGTCATCGCGTCTCCTGCACGTGGCTGATGGTCGGAGTCGCGTCGATGAGGACGCGCGTGTACTCCTGCTGGGGGGCGGCGTAGACCGACTCGGTCGGACCCTGCTCGACGATCTCGCCCTTGCGCATGACCGCGACGCGGTCGCACAGGTACCGCACGACGTGAAGGTCGTGCGAGACGAAGATGAGGGTCAGACGGTACTCGTCCACGAGGTCGGCGAGCTGAGCCACGCCATCCGTCCGAATGGCCCTTCGCGAGCACGGCGTAACCGTCCAGACTGACTTCTATGAATGTCGAAGAATCGTGGTACTCGCAGCTCCGGGACCAATGGAGGCCGGCCCAGGTCAAGCTGCTGATGATAGCCGAGAGTGCACCGGATGACGGCGGCAGTCTCGAAAATCGTCGGTTCTTCTACTCGGACAGACTGGCCGCCGACAACCTCTTCCGCGGGGTCGTCTCGGCAATGTACGGCACGACGAAGGACGACCTTCAGCAATCAGGAAAACGGCCCTGGTTGCAGAAGCTGCAACAGGACGGGTTCTTCCTCATCGATCTCGCACCATCGCCGGTCAACACTCTCAGCCGTCGGAACCGGCGGGAGCTGCTGCTCCAGTCGGTGCCCGGGTGTGTGACCCGCGCGCAGCATCTCGAACCGGAAGGCGTCGTCGTTGTGAAAGCCGATCTCTATCCAATGCTCGCTTGTCCACTCCGCGCCGCCGGGCTCCACGTCCTTCAGGACGGCCCGATCGCTTTCCCTCTCGGGAATACACGCGCCGACTTCGTTGAGGGGTTTGATCGCGCACGATCGAGGCTGACTCGATAACCGCGGCGCCCGGTCCCGATGATGAACGAATATCTCCACGGCCTCACCAGAAATTATCGATGACGCTGCGAGGCCTGTCCCTACCGTGGGTAGAGATGACACCGACCGGCTTCATCCTGGTGCCATCCGCGGTGCCCTCAGTGGCCCCGTGATCCAACTGATCGGCGCGAGCCGCGCGCTCGTAGGCGCGGATGAGCTCCGCCGACAGTCTGCCGCGGACGCTCACCGCGAAGCCGTTCGCCAGACCCCACGCTCGGATGTCGCTGGGAGACGCCCCGCTGCGAACCGGTGAGGGCTCGCCCGCAGGCGCAACCGCCATCGTCTTCTCTGGCTTCTTGGGCACAGGCGCCTGAGCAGGCTGCAGATGCCTCAACAGCAGGGCATAGAGCTCCGGGGCGACGACCCGCGTCCCCAAATCGTGCGCGCGTGCGAGCTTCGTTCCCGGGAAAGATCCATCGGTGACGACCATAGCGGTGCGCCCCGACACGTTACCCATGACCCGAACGCCCAGCTCTTGCGACTTCTTCTCCAGCCGAAGTCGTTCGTGCTCCCTCCCATCGAATCCGGTGAAGGCCACTTTGTCGCCTACTCGCAGCGGTTCCCCACTCGTCCAGTCAGCAGGCAGCGGTCTGAGTCTCTCGGTGATGCGGGCTGCACGCGCCGCGTCGGCCTCGGCAATGAGGGCGGGAACGAGTTCGCTCGGGAGTCCCAACGAGTGAGCGACAGCGTCGAGTTCAGCCCTCTCCTCGCGCGATACATGTCCGTCATCCAACGCCTTGTGCGCAACGGCGACCGCCAGGCTCCGATGAGCAACTGCGACGTCAGCGTCGGTCAGCTCGTAGACATCGATGAGGTCTCCGAGTGCCGACGCCTCCGCCTCCGATATGGCTCCATCCTCCAATGCGTTCAGGAGGGTTTCGAGATAGGCGAGCGAACCCTCGGGAGCGCCTTCATCGAGAATGTCCTCGAGGCTGAGCGTCGCAAGTTGCTCGACCAGAGCGGGCTGAGCCGGCTTGGTCGACCGTGTCCTCGGCGGTGTCGACCGCCTGGGCGTGGTCTCATCTGGGAACACGGTCAACGGTGACCGGCTTGCGCCGGAAGGCCACACGACCGTGGGCGCCTGGCGCTGCACGGAGGTCAGCGCGTCGTGCGGGGTGGTCCGTCGGTGCGACTGCAGGTAATACCGCAGAAGCCCCGCCGTGGCACGCGCATCGCCCAGCGCGGAGTGAGCATCGTTCAGGGGGACGCGGGCGTCCCAGCAGCAGTCAACCAGCCGACGGCGGTCAAGATGGGGCATGTAGTGGCGACTGCCCTCGAGCGTGCAATACGCAGGCAGCCAGGGAACGTCCCATCCGGCCCGTCTGAACTCCGCCCGAAGAAAGGAGAGATCGAATCGAGCATTGTGAGCGGCGATCGGCAGCCCCGCAATCTGAGGCACGATCGACGCGGCAAGGTCGCGAAAAAGCGGCGCCCGTTCCACATCTCGCTGTGTGATCCCGTGGATGTGAGTTGCGCCAACCGGCCCCTCGGGGTTGAACCTCGTGCTCCACTCATCAACCACGTTGCCGCGCTGGTCGACGCGCACCATCGCAAGCTCGAGAACCCTGTCCGCTTTCGGCGACAGCCCCGTCGTTTCGACGTCGATGACGACGAAATGGGGCGGTGTCGAGAGCGACTGCGTCGCGGGGGGCTTTTCGACCGCTCGCTCTGCACCGCCACCGAACAACCGGCTGAACCAACCCATGCTTTTCCCCATCTCGACACGCCCGGAGGCGAAGGTCACTCGCAATGATCCTGCAGTGAGCCGCCGCCAGCTGAGACTCAGGCGTCATGGCAGCACGCCGGGTGAAGGGCACGCGCGCGGTGGGTCCTCGGTCACTGCCGGCATGCTCCCGAGAGCGGGCTTACTTCGATACGTCGAAGAGGGCGGCTTGTGTAGGTTCCCGCTCGAGATGGCGGATAACCCCAGGGATTCCACGCTAGTTGGCGGTGGTCCCGGACTCAGGATTCCACGGGAAATGGCGGATTCCTACACCGCTCTCTGACGCGCCGACCCTGTCTGGTCAGCGGCCTGTCACGGCGGCGAGAGCGCTGGAGGTCACTGCAGCTGGCCGAGCTCGAGCATCTCACCGTCGAGGAAGAACGTCGGAGGGGAATGCTGAAGCTTCGGTTGACTCTGGGACTGCCAATGACCCCACCACGAACGGATGCTCGCGGTCTCACTGTCACCGTTCCAGCACGACGGCGAGGCCTTGACCCACGCCGATGCAGATCGCCACGACGGCGACGCCGCCTCCGCGTCGCGCAAGCTCATGCGCGGCATGCCCGAGAATGCGGCCCCCCGAAGCGCCCAGCGGATGGCCGATGGCCAGCGCTCCGCCGTGGATGTTGACCCGCTCAGGATCAAGTTCAGGCCACCCGGCGACGCATGCGAGCGACTGTGAAGCGAACGCCTCGTTGAGCTCGACCACGTCGACATCGGCCCAGGACCGGCCGGCGCGTGCGAGCGCCTTGTTCGCCGCCTCGATCGGCGCGATCGGGAACAGATGCGGATCGACGCCATGCGCCCCGCGTCCCGCAATCCGCGCGAGTGGCTCGCCGGGCAGCGCACCCTCCGCGGCGATCAGAACGGCGGAAGCGCCGTCGTTGATCGGCGAGGAGTTGCCGGCGGTGACGGTGCCTTCGCCGTCGCGCGCGAACAGCGGAGTAAGCCCGGCGAGCTTGTCCACGGAAGTGTCGTCCCGGATGCCCTCGTCGCGTGCCAGGTCGGCCCCTGGCACGTGCACGATCTCGCCATCGTAGACCCCGTCAGCCCACGCTTTAGCTGCCAGCCGGTGAGAGCGCACGGCGAACTCGTCCTGGGCATCTCGGGAGATTCCCCACTCTCGGGCGATCTTCTCCGCCGATTCTCCATTGGAGATGGTCCACTGCTTCGGCAGCTTCGGGTTGGTCATCCGCCACCCGATGGAGGTGTTCCACAGTGTCTGGTTACCGACCGCCGGCCACGGCCTCGGCGACTTCTCCACGATGAACGGCGCCCGGCTCATCGACTCCACTCCGCCGGCGAGCACGAGACCGGCGTCGCCGGTCTCGACAGCGCGGGCGGCCTGGATCACCGCTTCCAGCGACGACGAGCAGAGTCGGTTGACGGTCACGCCGGTGACACTGGTGGGGAAGCCTGCCAGCAGCGCCCCGAAACGGGCGACGTCGCGGTTGTCCTCTCCTGCTTGGTTCGCATCGCCGAAGATCACGTCATCGATGCGCGCGGGGTCGAGGCCCATGCGCGCGACGGTCGCCTTCATGACGACTGCGGCGAGATCGTCGGGCCGGATGCCGCTGAGCGCGCCACCCGCCCGCCCGAAGGGGGTGCGGACAGCATCGTAGACAAAGCTCGCGGTCATGGCGGGCTCCCTTCCGTGGTCGGCCGAGGGTCAGGCGAACGCCGATATTCCGGTGATCTGGCGCCCGATGATGAGCGACTGGATGAAGTCGGTTCCCTCATACGTGTGGACGACTTCCATGTCGGTGAGGTGGCGGGCGACGTGGTTCTCCAGAAGGAGTCCGTTGCCGCCGAGGAGGTCACGGGCATCCCGGCAGAGTGCACGCGCGTGCTCGCCGGTGAACATCTTCGCGAGCGAGGCCTGTTCGTTCGTCAGTCGGCCTTCATCCTGCAGGGTGGCTGTGCGGAAGCAGAGCAGCTGCATCGCGGTGAGATCGGCGAGCATGTTGGCCAGCTTGTTCTGCACCAGCTGGTAGCTCGCGATGGGCTTGCCGAACTGGACGCGCTCCTGGACGTAGGCCGCTGCCGCCTCGTACGCGGCGAGTGCGTGCCCGAGCGCCTCCCACGCGACGGTGCTGCGGGTGCGATTGAGGATCGCGGAGACGTCCCGAAAGGAGCTCGACTTCGCGAGCTTGTTCCCGGCAGGGATCCGCAGTCCGGAGATCTCGATGTGCGCCTGCTGGATCGCGCGTTTGGCGATCTTCCCGGTGATCGCCTCGGCCTCATATCCGTCGGGGTATCCTCCATCGGCATTCTTCTCAAGGACGAATGCCTTCACCTTCGAGTCTGCGGTGTCGCGTGCCCAGATGATGACGATGTCGGCGACATGGCCGAGGCCGATCCACCGCTTGGCACCGTCGATCACATAGACGTCTCCTTCGCGGCGGGCTGTGGTTTCCAGCGCAACGGAGTCTGATCCGTGCTCGGGCTCGGTCAGCGCGAACGCGCCGAGCTTGCGGAGGGCTGCCATTTCGGGCAGCCAGCGCTGCTTCTGCTCGTCGTCGCCGAGCAGTGCGATGCTGCCCATCGCGAGTCCCGAGTGCACGGCATTGAGCGTGTTCACACTGCCGTCGCCGCGTGACAGTTCCATCGCGACGAGGCCGGTCTGCAGTCGGGTCAGTCCCGGGCAGCCGTAGCCCTGGATCGCGGTGCCCACGATCCCAAGCTCGCCCAGGGCGGGGAGGATCTGGTAGGGGAAGTCCGCCAACTCCCAGTGTTCGTTGATGACAGGGAGGACCTCGGAGTCCACGAATCCGCGCACACGTGTGATGAGGTTGCGGTCGTCGTCGCCGAGAAGATCGCCGATCTGGTAGAAGTCTGTGTCGACCGGGTGTGCTGTCGTCGTGATCGTCATCTTAGTGTCCCTCTTCCCGAATCGCCGGGACGGTGACCCGGCCGCCGACGTGGTCTTCATCGCCTTCCGCGTCTTGCAGCCACCGTCGGACCGCCTCGCCATCCTGGTCGAGTGCAGGAGGCGCGGTGCGGTAGGTCGCGGGGGTGCGGGAGAACGTGATCGGGTTGCGAATGGTGGGCACCGCCTGGTCGTCGGTGCCGGCCGGAACGCTCGGGTCCAGCCCGATCTTGGCGGCGAACTCGACGCCTCCGCGAACATCCAGGACCGGCGCGCATGGGACCTGCAACGGGCTGAGGATGTCGAACCATTCCCATGCGGTCTTGGACGCCAGCCGTGCTGTCAGCAACGGGCGCAGGGCGTCTCGGTGCGCGCTGCGGTCCGCATTGGACGCGAAGCGGGTGTCTGCGGCCAGCTGCGGCAGCCCGATGGTGTCGCAGAACGTGGCGAACTGCACATCGTTGCCGATCGCGAGGACCAGTTCCCCGTCACGGGTGGGGAACGGTGCGTAGGGGTAGATACTGGGGTGGTCGTTGGCCATCCGGGTAGGAGACTGCCCGCTGAGCAGGAACCCGCCGGTCTGGTTGACCATGCCCGACAGTGCGGAGGACAGCAGGTTCAGTTCGACGTGCTGTCCCTCTCCCGAACGCTGTCGGTGGTAAAGGGCGGAGGTGATCGCGATGCAGGTGTGCAATCCGGTGATCACATCGAACACCGCAACGCCCGCGCGGAATCCTTCCGCGTCCGGCGCGCCGGTCACGCTCATCAGTCCGGACAGTGCCTGTGCGAGCAGGTCGTAGCCGGCGAGCCCTGCGCCTCCCGCGGTGCCGAAGCCGGTGATCGACGCGTAGATCACATTGGGGTTCTCCCGCTTGACGGACTCGTAGTCCAGGCCGAATCGCCGGAGCCCGCTGGGTTTGAAGTTCTCTGTGACCACATCGGCTCTGGCCGCGAGACGCTGTGCGAGGACAAGGTCATCGGGGTTGCGGAAGTCCAGCACCACAGACTGCTTGTTCCTGTTGATGGAGAGGAAGTAGGTCGACTCGCCTCGGTACTCCGGTGGCCGGTAGCTGCGTGTCTCATCCCCCAGCGGGCTCTCCACCTTGATGACCGTCGCGCCGAGGTCCGCGAGCAGCATCGTGCAGTAAGGGCCGGCAAGTACCCGGCCGAAATCGGCGACTAGGAGGCCGTCGAAAGGGCCGCCGGGAACGTCCTGCACCGTCCGGTCATCCGGGAGCGAGCTCTTCATCATCGGGAACACCTCAGTCGTCGTCATGTCCATCCAGACTCCCAGCAGCCGTTTATGTCCGTCCAATACCTGATCGGACACGTATTGATGCTGTGATCTCATGAAACGAGGGGCTGTTCCAGAACGGCACACTCGAGACTCCCGTTTGGACATCACCCTGGGGAGCGTCGAGGCGACGGTGCCGACAGCGGCCTGCGCCTGGGCGTGATCAGCAATGAGGCTAAGGAGAACCCATGGGTAGCAGGCTTGCAGGCAAGGTCGCGATCGTCACCGGCGCGGCGAACGGGATGGGGCGCGCGCATGTGCGCCGCCTCGCCCAGGAAGGGGCGAGCGTCCTCGCCACCGACGTCGACTCCGCCGGGCTCGAGCAGACCGTCGCCGAAGCGAACAGTGACGGCGGGACGGCCGTGGGGCTGGAGCAGGACGTCGCGATCGCGGCGAGGTGGGACGAGATCGTGGTAGAAGCCGAGCAGCGTTTCGGTCGGCTCGACATCCTGGTCAACAACGCGGGGGTGCTCATCCTCAAGCCCGTCGAGGAGACCACAGAGGAGGAGTGGGACCTCATCTTCCGCATCAATGCCAAGGGCGTCTTCCTCGGCACCAAGGCCGCGGCGCCTGCTCTGGTCCGCTCAGGCGGCGGATCGATCGTGAACATCTCGTCCATCTACGGCATCGTCGGCGCACCGAGCGCCGCCGCGTATGAGGCGTCAAAGGGCGCCGTCCGGCTGCTGACCAAGGCCAGCGCGGTGGACCTGGCCAAGTACGGCATCCGGGTGAACTCTGTGCATCCCGGTGTCATCGCCACCCCCATGACCACGGGGCTGCTGGCGACGCCGGAGTCGACGAAGGCCGTGCTGTCCACGACGATCCTCGACCGGCCCGGCCAGCCCGAGGAGGTCTCGAACGTCGTGCTCTTCCTCGCCTCGGACGAGGCTTCCTTCGTCACCGGCGCCGAGTATGTCGTGGATGGCGGCTATACCGCGCAGTGATCTCGGTCGGCCGGGGTCTGCGCGACCCCGGCCGACTCATCCAGACTTGTATGCCAATCCACCTTCCATCGGTACGGATTATGCAATAATCCCTGGATGGATCTGCAGCAGCTGCGCGCCTTCCTCGCCGTCGCCGAGGAACTGCACTTCGGGCGGGCAGCCGAGCGCCTGCATATGGCGCAGCCGCCGATCAGCCGCGGCATCCAGCAGCTGGAGCGGGAGTTGGGTGCGCGGCTGTTCGAGCGGAGCACCCGCAAGGTAACGCTGACCTCGGTGGGCGAGGCCCTCGTCGCCCCCGCCCAGGAGGTCCTGGACGCGCTGGACAGGGTGAGCAGGGTCGCCCGCGCAGCCGGAACGGGCGAGATCGGTCACGTCCGTCTGGCGTACGCGGGTGCGTCCTCCAACGTGATGGTCGGATTGCTCGCCCGAGCGGTCAACCAGAACCACCCGGGCATCCACCTCGAGCTGCTCAGCCAGCACTTCGCCCAACCGGCGATGCAGCTGCTCACCCGCGGCGACATCGACATCGCCCTCGGCAGGTGGGACCACATTCCCGCCGCCGTGCGCACCCGCGTGATCGCTGTCGAGGAACTCGTCATCGCCGTCCCGGAGACCCACCGTCTAGCCGACGCCGGTGCCGTGTCGATCGCGCAGTTCGAGGGTGAGCCGTTCGTGTCGCTCCAACCGCAGACCGGCACGTTGCTGCTGGAGCGGCTGCGACAGATGAGTAGAGCCGCCGGGTTCAACGCCGATGTCGTCCAGCACGCACCGGACTCGTGGACGCTGATGTCCCTCGTCTCCGCCGAGATCGGCTGCTCATTGACCCTGTCCTCGGTGATCGACAGCATCGCCGACCCGCACTTGCGCTTCCTGCGCCTGACCGACGACGTCGCACCTGTCGAGCTGCGGATGGCGTGGCTGCGCGACAGCGACGACCGTGCCTTGCACGCCGTGCTCCGGTTGTCCGAATCCGTCCTCCCGACGCCGCAGGACTAAGGGTCGCCAGGTATCAATCCGCCTGCCATTTGGTATTGGAGAGAATCAGAACGAAGTGGAAGCGTGGAGTCCACTGTGCGTATATCAACGGCGAGGACAACCATGCACGCGTTCGCGATCTTCCAAGACGACCACACCGTGACCGATGTGGAACTGCCGACACCAACGCCCGAGGGCACCGAAGTGCTCCTCCGCGTTGTTCGCTCCGGGGTGTGCCACACCGACATGCACCTGCGTGAGGGGTACTACGATCTCGGCAGCCGGGGGCGTCTGAATCTGATCGACCGGGGCGTCACCTACCCGCTTGTCCTCGGCCATGAGGTCGTCGGCGTCGTCGAAGCGGCCGGCCCCGACGCCGACGGGGTCTCGCCGGGTGAGCATCGCCTTGTCTACCCATGGATCGGCGACGGCTCCTGCGACGCATGCCAGGCAGGTCACGAGAACCTGTGCCCCTCGCCCCGTAACCTCGGCGTCGCCCGCCACGGCGGGTATGCCGAGTTTATCCTCGTCCCGCACCCCCGTTACCTCCTCGACGTCACCGGGATCGAAGAGCGGTGGGCCGCAACTCTCGCCTGCTCCGGCCTGACCGCCTACAGTGCCGCGCGCAAGGCCCTTCCGGCCACCGCGTCCGATCCGGTCGTGGTGATAGGCGCCGGCGGTGTCGGGTTGATGGCGATCGCCACGCTGCGCGCGCTCGGCCACGAAGCAGTCCTCGCGGTGGACCTGCAGGAGCGCAATCTGGAACTGGCGCGGCAGCTCGGAGCGACCACGACGATCTCCGCCCGCCAGGAAGACCTTGCCGCCGCCATCGTCGCCGGCGCCGGTGGGCCGGTCGCGGCGATCGTGGACTTCGTCAACAACTCCACAACAGCTCCCGCTGCGTTCGCCGCGCTCCGCAAGGGCGGAACGATGGTTCAGGTCGGGCTGTTCGGCGGAGAGCTGGTCATCCCCACCGCGTTGCTCACTCTGAAGATCATCACCATCCGCGGAAGCTTCGTCGGGTCCCTCGGCGAGCTCGAGGAGCTCGTCGGGCTCGCGCGGCGCGGCGCGCTCCCGCATCTCCCGATCATCGACGGGGAGTTGTCTGCGACGGCGGTGCAGGATGCGCTGGACCGGCTCGCCGCGGGCGGCGTGCCCGGCCGGATCGTGCTCAGCGCGTGACCGCGCCGGGCGTCCAGCCGGCCACGACTCACGCGTAGTCGAAGAAGCCGCGTCCCGTCTTGCGTCCCAGCTCCCCGGCCGCGACCTTGTCGCGGAGGATCTGCGGCGGGGCGAACCGCTCGCCGAGCGTCTCATAGAGGTATTCGGCGATCCCGAGACGCACGTCCAGCCCGACAAGATCGGAGGTGCGCAACGGACCTGTCGCGTGACGGTATCCCAGCACCATCGCCGTGTCGATGTCCTCAGCGCTGGCCACCCCCTCTTCGAGCATCCGCATCGCTTCCAGCGCGATTGCCGCGCCCAGGCGGGAGCTCGCGAAGCCGGGCGCGTCGTTGACGACGATCGGGGTCTTCCCCAGCGATGTCACCCACTGCTCCGCCCGTTGCCGCAGGTCCGGGTCGGTCGACGGCGTCAGCACGATCTCGACGAGTGACGAGGGCGGCACCGGATTGAAGAAGTGCAGTCCGCACACGCGCTCCGGCCTCGCGAGCTGCGCCGCGAGCCTTGTCACCGACAACGATGAGGTATTCGTGGCCAGCCACGCCGACTCCTCCACGATCCCCTCTGCTCTCTGCATCGCCTCGACCTTGAGTGCGAATGTCTCTGGGACCGCTTCGATCACGAGCTCGGCATTCCGCAGCGCCTCGTAGTCGGCGCTGGCCGCGACGCGGCCGGCGATTGCGTCGACGTCGACCGAGGCATCCCGCTCCGCGGCCTTGCGGATCCCATCGGCCAACCGCGCGGCGGCCGCGCCCGCCGCTGCCGGGTCGCGTTCGATCACGGTGACCTGCGCGCCCGCCTGAGCGAATACCTGCGCGATACCGGCGCCCATGCGGCCGCCCCCGATCACGCCGACGGTGGAGGGAACAGTGATCATCGGGTCTCCTGAGAACGGTTGAGGAATCGGGTCATCAGCTGCGTCTTGGCGTCCGACTCGAACAGGATCGCCTGCGCGAGTTCGTCGACAAGGGGGTGGGCGTCCCGCGGCGCAGCGAGCACGCGCTTCGAGACGCGGAGGGCGAGCGGATCCTGGCCAGCGATCCGATCGGCGACGGTATCCGCCGCCGCCGCTAACTGGTCGGGTTCATGCACCGAGGCCACCAACCCACACCGCAGCGCCTCCTCGGCGTCCAGCCGGCGCCCCGTGAACAGGATCTCCTTGGCCAGCGGCTCCCCCACCAGCTCGGCGAGCCGCCAGGTCGCCCCGGCCGCGGCCAGGATTCCGATCGCCGTCTCGGGGTTGCCGAACACGGCGCGGGTGGACGCGATCCGGATGTCGGCCGCGTACGCGAGTTCCGCACCGCCCCCGATCGCGAACCCGTCGACCGCAGCGATCACCGGCATCGGCAGCCGCGCGATACGGATGAACAGCCCGGAGTTGATGCCGGCCAGCGCTTCGTCGCGGCCGCGCTCGAGCAGCTGCCGGATGTCTGCGCCAGCCGCGAACACACCCCGTTCGGGCGTAGAGGTTCCGGTGAGAATCAGGATGCGGGGCTCTCGCTCCAGGCTCGTGCATACCGCGTGAAGTTCGTCGACCATGTCGTCGTTGATCGCGTTTCGCACGTCAGGACGGTTCAGTTCGACGTGAAGCCGGTCCGCGCCCTCGCGGAGTATCAGAGTGGTCACCGTCCCAGCCTCCCATCACCGATCAATGCGCGTCCAATACCCGATCCACGTACATCTGATGCGCCATCGTCATCAATCTGGACCGGGATCAGTATTGGACGAACTCGGCCACGGCGCGACAGGCTGAGAGGGCAGTACCGCGCCAGACGACCGCCGATCTGGGCGGGCGTGGCCCGTGAGACGCACGACAGCAATGAAGCGAGGAGACCACGATGGGTGCATACCGGACCATCAACCCAGCCACCGGTCAGACGGTCGCCGAGTACGCCGTGATCGGCGATGCGGACGTGGCCGACATCGTCGCCCGCTCGCACACGGCCTACCGCAAGTACCGGGAGCTGCCGCTCGCCGAACGGACGGGGATCCTGGCACGCGCGGCGCAGCTGCACCGGGACCGCATTGATGAACTGAGCGCGCTGCTGACACTCGAGGTCGGCAAACCCGTCACGCAGGCCCGCGGGGAAGTCGAGCTGGTCGCCTCGATCTACCAGTACTACGCCGACCACGCCGAAGCGTTCCTCGCCGACGAGACCCTCGACATCGTCGGCGGAGGGGAAGCGCTCGTCCGCACCGAGCCGATCGGGCCGCTGTTGGGGATCATGCCGTGGAACTTCCCCTACTACCAGGTGGCCCGGTTTGTCGCCCCCAACCTCGCACTGGGCAACACGATCATCCTCAAACACGCCCGCAACTGCCCGCAGTCCGCCCTCGCCATCGAACGCGTGCTCCACGACGCCGCGCTTCCAGCCGACGCGTACATCAACGCGTTCGTAGACAGCCGCCAGATTGCCGGCATCATCGCCGACCCGCGCGTGCAAGGGGTGTCGCTGACCGGCTCCGAGAAGGCGGGCTCGGCTGTCGGCGAGGTGGCCGGCAGGCACATGAAAAAGGTCGTCCTCGAGCTGGGCGGCTCGGACCCGTTCATCGTCCTAGAGGATGCTGACGTCGACGCGGCCGTGGCAGCCGGCGTACGCGGCCGCATCGCCAACGGCGGCCAGGCGTGCACGGCATCCAAGCGGTTCATTGTCGTGGATGCCGTCTACGACGAGTTCTCTCGGAAGTTCATCGACGCGATCACGAAGATCATCCCCGACGACCCCACGGACCCCGACACGTTCCTCGGCCCGTTGGCGTCCGCGGATGCCGGAGATGAGCTCGAGGAGCTCGTCGAGGACGCGGTCGCCAAGGGCGCCACCCTGCACATCGCCCCCGGTGCACGCCGAGAGGGCGCCTTCTACCCGCCCAGCGTGCTCACCGGGGTCACCCCGCTGATGCGAGCCTACGAGGAGGAGCTGTTCGGACCGACCGCGGTCGTGTACCGGGTGCCCTCCCCGCAGGCCGCGGTCGCCCTGGCCAACGAGTCGCCCTTCGGGCTGTCCAGCAGCGTCTTCACGCAGGATCCTCTGGCAGCCGCGCAGATCGCCCGCGAACTGGAGGTCGGGATGGTGTGGATCAACAGCACCAGCCGCAGCGCACCGGACCTCCCCTTCGGYGGTCCTGCACGCGACGGCCGCGGAGGCCGGGCTCGTCGGGGTCGCCCGCTGGCTGCCGTTCCTGCTGCTCGCGCTCCCCCTGGGCGTCCTGGTCGACCGGCGCCGACGGCGGCCCGTCCTCGTCGCCGCCGACATCGCGCGCGCGGCCCTCATCGTCGTTCTCGTCGCCGTGGCTGTGGCCGGTTCGCTGACCCTCCCCGTGCTGCTGGGAATCATCTTCGTCATCGGGGCCTTCACTGTCGCGTTCGAGGTGGCGTACCAATCGTTCCTCCCCACGGTCGCCGCGCGAGACGACCTCGAGCGAGCCAATGGGCGGTTGCAGGCCACCGCCTCCGCCGCCCAGGTCGGGGGACCGGGCCTGGGCGGGTGGCTCGTGCAGACCCTGACGGCCCCGTGGGCCCTCCTCTCCCAGGCCGTGACCTATGCCGTGTCGGCCGTGGCGCTCCTCGGCATCCGTTCCTCCGAGCCCGGCCCCCTCCCCGAGCGCCGCGGCGCCCTCGTCGAGCTGCGCGAGGGACTGCGTTTCGTCCGACACGATCGCTTCCTGGTCTCGCTCGTGGGCTTCTCGGCGATCTACAACCTGTTCGCTCAATGGATCACCGTGCTGCTGCTCGTGCACGCCGTGCGCGAGCTAGGCCTGACCGCGGGGCATCTCGGTCTCGTCTTCAGTCTCGGCGCGGCGGGAGCCGTGGTCGGCGCCGCGGCCGCCCCCGCGAGCGTGCGGCGGTTCGGCGTCGGACCGGTGCTCATCGCCTGCGCCGGAGCCGAGAGCCTCGTTCTCGGCGTCATCCCGTTCGTGGATGCCGCGTGGTCGCCGCCCGTGATCGTCGCCGCCCTGGTGGGTGTCTTCGCGATCAACGGCGCGGGCACGTCGCTCTCGAGCGTGGTGGCTCTCACCCTGCGGCAACTGCGGACGCCCGACCACCTGCTCGGACGAGTGAACGCGACCGTGCGGTGGATCTCCTACGGCGTCGTCGCGATCGGGGCGGGCCTCGGCGGCCTCGCCGGCGAAGCCCTGGGCACCCGGGCCGGGATCGCCGCGGGGTGCGTCGGGGTGGCCCTCACCGTCGTGCGGGTGGCAGCTTCGCCGCTTCGCACCATCCGCGACGCCGCGAGCATCGCCCTGCGCTGACCCGCGGCAAGGCCTCACGGCGTCGAGACGGCGGACTCCGCGGCATCCGGGGCCTTCGACCGGAGTGACGGGCTCGTGAAGCGCGTGCGGCCGATGACCACCGCGGCGGCGATCATGAGCGCGGCACCCAGCACATAGGGCGCCGCGTGCGCGACGTGGGCGTAGAGCAGGCCCGCGACCAGCGGCGCGACCGTTCCGACGGCGGCGTTGAGGGACTGCGCAGCCCCGGCGATCCAGCCCTGCTCGTCGTCGGCGACGGCGTTGGAGAGCAGACCGTCCATCGTTGCCTGAGCCGCGCCCTGGCCCGCCGCGAGCGTCAGCGCACCGACGACGAACAGCCACGGCTGGGCGAACAGCGACGCGACCCCGGCGAGGGCGACGAGCCCGATCGCCTGGGTGACGATGCCGCTGACGACGACGCCCCGCTCGCCGATGCGCGGTAGCAGGAGGCCGAGCAGCACGCCCTGGATCGCGATGTCGATGATGCCGACGCACGCGGTGAGCAGGCCGATCGCGGTCGGGCTCCACGAGATCGCGTCCAGCGCGAGCACGCTGAAGTTGTTGACGAAGAAGCCGAACGGCAGCCCGACGAGGATCAGCCCGATCATCAATCCGCGCAGCTCCGGCCGACGGAAGACACCGCGGAACATCGCGAACGGGTGCACCGCCCGCAGATCGAGGGTGGCGATGCGCTTGTCGGGGTCGAGGCTCTCGGGCAGCAGGAAGATGCTGAGGATTGCGACCGTCAGGGCGAGCCCGGCCGTCACGAACACGGGCAGGTCGACGTCGATCGCGGCGAGGGCGCCGCCGAGAGCGGGGCCSWCGC
>NZ_QDFT01000051.1 GCF_003075375.1 Microbacterium testaceum
CACCAGGTGCATGTYGMCCGCGACGGCGCTCGCGGTCAACATGCACCTGGTGTGGACCGGGGTGGCCAAGGTGCTGCGCGATCGCGGCATCGACGACCTGGCGTTCGTCGATGAGCGCGCGGGGGCGGGCGAGGTGTTCGCCTTCGGCATCAGCGAGGCGGGCAACGACCTCGTGCTCTTCGGCAGCGACACGGTCGCCGAGCCCGACGGCGCCGGGGGCTACACCTTCACGGGCACCAAGATCTTCACCTCGCTGTCTCCGGTGTGGACGCACCTCGGCGTGCACGGTCTCGACACCACCTCGGCGGACGCCCCGCAGATGGTGTTCGCGTTTCTCGAGCGCGGTGACGCCATCGTGGCCCGCGACGACTGGGACACCCTGGGCATGCGGGGGACGCAGAGTCGCACGACCGAGCTGCGCGGCGCGCACGCCCCGGCCGAGCGCGTCATCCGACGCCTGGCCCCCGGTCCGCAGCCCGATCCGCTGATCTTCGGCATCTTCTCGGTGTTCGAGATCCTGCTCGCCTCGGTCTACACGGGCATCGCGCGGCGCGCGCTCGAGCTCGCCGTCGACGCGGCGACGGCACGGCGGTCGAAGAAGACGGGCACGGTCTACGCCAACGACCCCGACATCCGCTGGCGCGTGGCCGACATGGCGCTCGCCTACGACGCGCTTCCCCCGCAGCTCGCGACCCTGGCGCACGACGTCGACTCCAAAGCCGACCACGGCGGGCAGTGGTTCTCGCTGCTCGCCGGGGTGAAGTACCGCGCCGTGTCGATGGCGAAAGCGGTCGTCGACGACGCCATCCTCGTCGGCGGCGGTTCGGCGTACTTCGCGCACAGCGAGCTGAGCCGCCTGTATCGCGACGTCCTCGCCGGCATGTTCCACCCCTCCGACGCCGAGTCCGCGCACTCCACGGCCGCGGCCGCCTGGCTCGGTCCGGTGACCGACTGATGGCGCGCACGCCCACCACGGCGCTGAGCCCGGCCGATCAGGAGCGCCGCCGCGCCCTTCGCGTCATGAAGGGCGTCGCCCTGGGCGCACTGCTGGGCATGGCGCTGATCTTCGCGGTGTCGTTCCCCCTGCAGCGCGAGGTCGAGTGGTTGCAGTACGTCCGCGCCGCGGCCGAGGGCGGCATGGTCGGCGCGCTGGCCGACTGGTTCGCGGTGACGGCGCTGTTCCGGCATCCCCTGGGTCTGCCGATCCCGCACACGGCGATCATCCCGCGGCGCAAAGACGAGATCGGCCGCCAGCTGGGCGAGTTCGTCGAGACGAACTTCCTCGAGGGCGACGTGGTGCGCACCAAGCTCGAGTCGACGCCCCTGTCGGCCCGCGCCGGAGCGTGGCTCGCCGACCCGGCGCACGCCGACCGCGTCGCCGCCGAGGGAGCGACGCTGGCGACGAGCGTCCTGACCGCGCTCGACGACGACGACGTGCAGGGCCTGATCGAAGACCTCGCGCGCGAGCACCTGCTCTCGCCCGACTGGGGTCCGTCGATCGGCGGCTGGCTGCAGCGGGTCGTCGGCTCGGGCGCGCACCACGGCGCCGTCGACCTCGCCCTCGACAACATCGCCGTGTGGCTCGGCAACAACCGCGACACCTTCCAGGGACTCGTCTCGCGCCGCCTGCCGTCATGGGTGCCGAGCATGGCCGCGCGCCTGGTCGACGACACCGTCTACCGCGAGGCGGTGCAGTTCGTCGACGCGGTCCGCGCCGACCCCGGCCACCAGGCCCGCGGCGCGATCGACGGCTACCTCGCGCGGCTCGCCGACAACCTGCAGCACGACCCGGCCACCATGGTGCGCCTCGAAGAGGCCAAGGCCGCCGTGTTCGACAGTCCTCGCGTGCGCCAGCTCGCCGCCGACGCGTGGAACACCGCCAAGGCGGGACTGCTGCGCTCGCTCGCCGACCCCGACAGCGCCCTGCGGCGGCGCGCGTCCGCGGCCCTCGCCGAGGTGGGCGAGCGCCTGCAACACGACGCGACGCTGCAGAAGCGCGTGGACGGCTGGGTCACCGACGCCGCGGTCTTCGTGGTCGGGCGCTACCGGCACGACATCGCCTCGATCATCACCGACACCGTCGAACGGTGGGATGCCGATGAGACCACCGAGAAGATCGAGCTCATGGTGGGCCGCGACCTGCAGTACATCCGCCTCAACGGAACGATCGTGGGGGCCCTGGCGGGCCTGGTGATCTTCACGGTCGCCCATCTGACGTGGGGATCGTGACCGCCCCGGCCGGCCGGCGCGCGCTTCGGCGGACCGCGCCGGGTGAGCGCGCTCGCGTCGGCACGGGTCGCGCCGGCACGGCTCGCGCCGCGTCCGAGACGTTGCGCGACGCGGCCTCGCGTCGAACCGCCCGGGGCACCCGCCGGGTGAGTAGCCTGGGCCGGGTGAGCGACGGTTCGGGGACCGCGGAGTTCCTCTTCACCTACGGGACACTCCAGCTGCCCGACGTGCAGCTGGACACGTTCGGCCGCGTCGTCGAGGGCGAGGACGATTCGCTGGCCGGCCACCGGCTCGAGTGGGTCGACGTGGGCGACGAGCGGGTCGCCCAGCTCTCGGGCCTCGACGAGCACCCCATCCTGCGCCGGACCGGCGATGCGCGCGACCGCGTCTTCGGACGCGTGCTGACGCTCGATCCCGAAGAGCTCGACGCCGCCGACGAGTACGAGGTGGCGCTGTACCGGCGTACCTCGGTCGTCCTCGCCAGCGGGCGCACCGCCTGGGTCTACGTGTCGGCATGAGCGCGCTGTCCGTCGATCCCCTCTGGCCGCGCGCCGGAGACTGGCCGCCTCCCTTCCCCGGAGCGGATGCCGTTCTGCTCGGCGTCCCCGCGCACGAGACCTCGCTGTCGCCGACCGGCGCGTCCCAGACCCCCGCGGCGGTGCGAGAGGCCCTGCGTCGCTTCTCGCCGACCCTGCTGGGTCCGCCCCCGATCGACCTCAACCAGGCGTTGCGCATCGCCGACGCCGGCGACGTCGCCGATCCCGACGGCCGCGAGGGCGAGGCGCGCGTGCGAACAGCGGTCTCGCAGCTCGATGCGGCACGGCTCGTCATCGCCCTCGGCGGCGACAACTCCGCCACCTACGCCGTGGCGCAGGGTCGCGGCGCGCGCGGTCTGATCACGCTCGACGCCCACTTCGACCTGCGCGACGGCGAGTCCAACGGCTCCCCCGTGCGGCGCCTGATCGCCGACGGACTCGATCCCCGTCGCATCGTGCAGATCGGCATCGCCGATTTCGCCAACTCGGCCGAGTACGCCCGCCGCGCGTTCGACGCCGGCATCACGGTCATCACGATCGACGAGGTGCGCCGTCGCGGCATCGCCGACGTCGTCGCCGAAGCGCTGCGCGTCGCCGGCGGCGCCCCGGCGGGCAGTGCGGCAGAAGGCGGGACCGGCGTCATCCACCTCGACATCGACGTCGACGTGTGCGACCGCGCCGTCGCCCCGGGCTGCCCCGCGAGCGTTCCCGGCGGCCTCGCCGCGTGGGAGCTGCGCGCTCTCGTGCGCGGGCTCTCGCGAGACCCCGGCGTGATCAGCGCCGACATCGTCGAGGTGGATGCCACGGCAGACACCGCCGACGCCCGAACCGTTCGACTGGCCGCCCTGTGCGTCCTGGAGCTCCTGGCTGGATTGGCGGAACGACGATGATCCAACTCGTCCTCGCGCGACACGCGAAATCGGACTGGGCCGACGAGGGCCTCGACGATCACGACCGGCCGCTGAACGACCGCGGACGTCGGGACGCCCCCGCGATGGCCCGCACGGTGCTCAAGGCCGGCGTGCGCCCCGAGACCCTGCTGTCGAGCACGGCCCTGCGCGCGCGGCAGACGGCCGAGGCGTTCTCGGTCGTCTTCGACACCGAGGTACGCGAACTGCCCGAGCTCTACCTCGCCGCCCCCGACGCCCTGCTCGCCGCGGCGCGGGCCTCCGGGTCCGACGAGGTCATGGTCGTCGCGCACGACCCCGGCATGAGCGCCCTCGTCTCGCGCCTGGCGGACCGCGACGAGCGCATGGTCACGTGCGCCGTAGCGGTGTTCACCTGGCACGAGGGCACCTGGGACGACGTGGATGCCGTTCCCCCCGACGAGTTCGAGCTGTTCACGCCCTGAGTCCCGGCATCCCCTCCCCTCCGCCGGGGCGCGACGATCGGTCGATCCGGCCGTGCCGCGAGCACGGCGGCGGCGCCGCGACCCCTGACGGACGCGGGGGCGCCAGCAGGCGACGCCCGCCCGCACGACGTCAGACCTCGACGCCGTCCTTCCACACGCGGCGCACCAGCGGTACCCCCGGCCGGTAGGCCAGGTGCACCCGCGACGGCGCGTCCAGCAGCACGAGGTCGGCGCGGCGGCCCGGAGCGATGACGCCCACGTCGTCGCGGCGCAGCGCCCGCGCTCCCCCGGCGGTCGCAGCCCACACGGCCTCGGCGACGGTCATCCCCATCTCGCGCACCGCGAGGGCGATCATCAGCGGCATCGAACTGGTGAAGCTCGACCCCGGGTTGCAGTCGCTCGCGAGCGCGACGGTGACGCCGGCGTCGAGCAGGCGCCGGGCGTCGGGGTACGGCTGACGGGTCGAGAACTCCACGCCCGGCAGCAGGGTGGCGACGGTGTCCGAGGCGGCGAGCGCGGTGACGTCGTCGTCCGACAGATAGGTGCAGTGGTCGACCGCCGCCGCACCCATCGCCACGGCGAGAGCGACGCCCCCGCCCGGACCGAGCTGATTCCCGTGCACGCGGATGCCGAGACCCGCCGCCCGACCCGCCTCGAGCACCCGTCGGCTCTGGGCGGGGCTGAAGGCTCCCTCTTCGCAGAACACGTCGACCCAGCGCGCGAACGGGGCGACCGCGGCGAGCATGTCGCCCGTGACCAGGTCCACGTAGTCGTCCGCGCGGCCCGCGAACTCGGGCGCGACGACGTGGGCACCGAGGAAGGTCACCTCGTCGGTCGCTTCGCGGGCGAGGCGGGCGAGGCGCGTCTCGGTGGCGACGTCGAGGCCGTAGCCCGTCTTGATCTCGAGGGTGGTCGTCCCCTGTGCCCGGCACTCGGCGATGAGCGCGGCCAGTCGGTCGCGCAGGACGTCGTCGGCGGCGGCGCGGGTCGCGGCGACGGTGGTGCGGATGCCTCCCGCGGCATAGGGCGAACCCGCCATCCGCGCCGCGAACTCGACGGAACGGTCGCCGGCGAACACGAGGTGGGTGTGACTGTCGACGAACCCCGGCACGACGGCCCGCCCGCCGACGTCGACGACCGGCGCGTCGACCTCGGGCGCGTCCCGCGTCGGACCGACCCACGCGATCACCCCGTCCCGGACGAGGACGGCGGCGTCGTGCCGCGTGCCGCACACGTCGTCGGGTTCGGCGACGTTCGTCGTCAGCTCGCCGATGCCGGTCAGCAGCAGCGCGGTCACGGCATCGGCACGGTCAGGCCGCGCTCGGCGGCGACCTCGCGGGCGCGGTCGTAGCCGGCATCCACGTGCCGCATCACGCCCGTGCCGGGGTCGTTCACGAGCACGCGAGCGAGCTTCTCGGCGGCCAGCGCGGTGCCGTCGGCCACGCAGACCTGACCCGCGTGGATGCTGCGGCCGATCCCGACGCCCCCGCCGTGGTGCAGCGACACCCACGAGGCGCCGCTCGCGGTGTTCAGCAGGGCGTTGAGCAGCGGCCAGTCGGCGATCGCGTCGGACCCGTCGGCCATCGCCTCGGTCTCGCGGTAGGGCGAGGCGACCGACCCGGCGTCGAGGTGGTCGCGACCGATCACGATGGGTCCCGACAGCTCGCCCGAGGCGACCATCTCGTTGAACCGCAGCCCCGCGAGGTGTCGCTCCTGGTAGCCGAGCCAGCAGATGCGCGCCGGCAGTCCCTCGAAGTGCACCTGCTCGCCCGCCTTCTCGAGCCAGCGGTGCAGGGCGGTGTCGTGCGGGAAGAGCTCGGCGACGGCGCGGTCGGTCTTGGCGATGTCCTCGGGGTCGCCCGAGAGCGCGACCCAGCGGAACGGGCCCTTGCCCTCGGCGAACAGCGGGCGGATGTAGGCCGGCACGAACCCGGGGAACGCGAACGCGCGGTCGTACCCGCCCAGCTCCGCCTCGCGGCGGATCGAGTTGCCGTAGTCGAAGACGGCGGCCCCGGCATCCTGGAATCCCACCATCGCGCGCACGTGCGCCGCCATGCTCTCGCGGGAGCGACGCGTGAAGTCCTCGGGGTCGCGCGCCGCCTCGGCCGCCCAGTCCGAAACCGGCACGCCGACGGGCAGGTACGACAGCGGATCGTGCGCGCTCGTCTGGTCGGTGACGATGTCGATCGGGATGCCGCGACCGAGCAGTGCGGGGAACACCTCGGCCGCGTTGCCGGCGACGCCCACCGACAACGCCTCGCCCGCCAGGCGTGCCGCGGTCACCCGCTCGATCGCGGTGTCGAGGTCGTCGGCGACCTCGTCGAGGTAGCCGTGTGCGACGCGGCGCTCCAGGCGCGAGCGGTCGACGTCGACGATCAGCACCGCACCGCCGTTCATGGTCACCGCGAGGGGCTGCGCCCCGCCCATGCCGCCGCAGCCGGCCGTGAGGGTGAGGGTGCCCGCGAGCGAGTCCCGGCCGAGCGACCGCGCGACCGCCGCGAACGTCTCGTAGGTTCCCTGCAGGATGCCCTGCGTTCCGATGTAGATCCACGACCCGGCGGTCATCTGTCCGTACATCGTGAGCCCGAGGTCCTCGAGACGGCGGAACTCGGGCCAGGTCGCCCAGTCGCCCACGAGGTTCGAGTTGGCGATGAGCACGCGCGGGGCCCACTCGTGCGTGCGGAACACGCCGACCGGCTTGCCGGACTGCACGAGCAGCGTCTCGTCGGGCTCGAGCTCGTCGAGGGTGCGCACGATCGCGTCGTACGCGGCCCACGAGCGGGCGGCCCGACCGGTGCCGCCGTAGACGACCAGGTCGTCGGGCCGTTCGGCGACCTCGGGGTCGAGGTTGTTCATGAGCATGCGTTTGGCGGCTTCGGCGCCCCAGCTCTTCGCGGTGCGGACGTTGCCGCGCGCGGCGCGGACGGGACCGCGGGCGCCGGTCTCGTGCGCGGATGCGGCGGAAGCCAGAGTGTCGGTCATGCGGGATCTCCTTCGATCGGGCGCGGGCGGGGGGTCAGAGGGACGGGACGGGGGCGGGCTCGACGTGCTCGAGAGCGGCCCGGGCGATGCCGCCCGAGAGGACGAGCGCGGTGACCGCCTCGATCTCGGGCGAGACGAAACGGTCGGGGCCGGGGCCCTGCACGTGCTGACGGACGAGGTCGCGGACGGCGCCGGTGGCCGCGGCGGGTTGCAGCGGGGCGCGCAGGTCGAGGGCGCGGCATCCGGTCAGCACTTCGATCGCGAGCACGCGGGCCAGGCCGTCGATCGCGCGGCGGAGCTTGCGGGCGCCGGCCCATCCCATCGACACGTGATCCTCTTGCATGGCGCTCGAGGGGATCGAGTCGACCGAGGCGGGCGCCGCCAGTCGTTTGAGCTCCGAGACGATGCCGGCCGCGGCGTACTGCGCGATCATGAGCCCCGAGTCGACCCCCACCTCGTCGGCGAGGAACGGGGGCAGCCCGTTGCTGCGCGCCACGTCGAGCGCGCGGTCGGTGCGCCTCTCGGACATGGATGCCACGTCGGCGACCGCGATCGCCAGAAAGTCCAGGACGTACGCCACCGGAGCGCCGTGGAAGTTGCCGTTCGACTCCACGCGACCGTCCACGGTGACGACGGGGTTGTCGACCGCGGAGGCCAGCTCGCGCCCCGCGATCTGCGCGGCGTACGCGACGGTGTCGCGAGCGGCGCCGTGCACCTGCGGCGCGCAGCGCAGCGAGTAGGCGTCCTGGACGCGCGTGCACTCGGGCCCGCGGTGGCTCGCGATGAAGGGCGAGCCGGCGAGGAACGCGCGCAGGTGGGCAGCCGACACGGCCTGGCCGTGCTGGGGGCGCAGCGCCATCAGGTCGGCGGCGAAGACGGCATCCGTCCCCAGCTGCGACTCGACCGACAGCGCGGCCGAGACGTCGGCCGTGGTCAGGAGCATCTCGAGGTCGTGCAGGGCGAGCAGCAGCATGCCGAGCATGCCGTCGGTGCCGTTGATGAGGGCGAGCCCCTCTTTCTCGCGCAGCGCGACGGGGGCGATGCCCGCGGCGGCGAGGGCATCGGCGGCCGGCCGCAGCTGCCCCGCGGCGTCGCGCACGTCGCCCTCGCCCATCACCGCGAGGGCGACGTGCGACAGCGGAGCGAGGTCGCCCGAGCAGCCCAGCGAGCCGTACTCGCGCACGACCGGGGTGATGCCGGCGTTCAGCAGGGCCGCGTATGTCTCGACGACGACGGGCCGCACGCCGGTGCGCCCGGTCGAGAGCGTCTGCAGGCGCAGCAGCATCAGCGCGCGCACGACCTCGCGCTCGACCTCGGCGCCGGTGCCCGCGGCGTGCGAGCGGATGAGGCTGGCCTGCAGCTGGGCGCGGCGGTCCTCGGCGATGAACGTGGTGGCGAGGGCGCCGAACCCCGTCGAGATGCCGTAGTGAGGCTGCGGGTCGTCGGCCAGTCCCTCGATGAGCGCCCGGGTGTCGGCCACACGCCGCAGCGCGTCCGCGTCGACGATCACGCGCGCGTCGTGGCGCGCGACCTCGACGACCTCGCGCGGGGTGAGGGGGATGGATCCGACGGTGACGCTCGTGTGCATGAGGCGATTCCACCGCGTCCGCTGTCGCGGAACGACGGGGTTCTGGCATCCTGTGTCTGTCATGCCAGACATTCCGCGACCGCAGGTCCCCGCCGCCGATCAGACGCTGCGGATCCTCACCCTGCTCGCCCGCCAACCCGGCCCGATGGCCGCGCAGACGATCGCGACGACCCTCGGCATCCCGCGCTCGAGCGTGTACCACCTGCTCGCGACGCTCGAGCAGCACGGCTTCGTCGTGCATCTGCCCGGCGACCGCCGGTGGGGTCTCGGCACGGCGGCGTTCGAGCTGGGCGGCGGCTACGCCCGGCAGCAGCCGCTGGCCCGCCTCGGCCGGCCGCTGCTCGCCGCCCTGTCGGACCGCGTCGGCGAGAGCGCGCACCTCGCCGTGCTCGCCGGGCGCGACGTGCTGTACATCGTGGAGGAACGCGCCCCGCGCCGCCCCGCCCTCGTGACGGACGTGGGCGTGCGTCTGCCCGCCCATCTGACCGCGACGGGTCGGGCGATGCTGGCGGCTCTCCCCCGTGAGCAGGTGCGGGCGTTGTTCCCGGATGCCACGGCCCTCACCCGACGACACGACTCGGGGCCCGCGACCCCGCGCGAGCTGCGCGAGGTGCTCCGTCTCGTGCGGGCGGACGGCTTCGCGAGCGAGAACGGCGAGGTCACTCCCGGATTCCGCTCCGTCGCCGCCGCGGTGCTCGACCACGCCGGGTGGCCCGCCGCGGCCGTGGCGGTCACCTGGCCGGCCGACGGGTCCTCGCGCGACGCGGGCGCTCTGGCGTCAGCGGCATCCTCCACCGCCACCGAGCTCGCCCGCCGCATAGGCCGCCCCGCCTGACGCCCCTTTCCCCCGGGAGCCCGGGTTCGGGGCGGATTCCTCCGTTCGGGGCGTGAATCCCCCGCCCCAACACGCAGACCACGCCCCAAACCACCGTGGCGTCGCGCGTGGTCGCCACCGCCCGGGCCCCCGTGCGCTGCGGCCACCCCGGGTTTGGGGCGGATTCCTCCGTTCGGGGCGTGAATCCCCCGCCCCAACACGCAGAACACGCCCCAAACCACCGCGCGCCACCGCGCACGCCCGCGCCGCCGGGCAGCGGGCGCCGGGCCCCGGGCCCCGGGCCGCCCCGCGCGTCAGCGCACGATGAGCCGCGGCTCCACCAGCACGTGCGCCGCGCCGGCTGTCGCCGCGCGCGGGGCGACGACGTTGCCGTCGCCCATGAGCAGTTCGAGGGCACCGGATGCCACCCGCTCGGGCAGCTGCTCGACGCTCGAGAGCCCGAGGGCTTCGGCCGCCGGGGTGTTGTCGAAGCCGACGATGCGCACGTCGGGGCGTCCCGCGAGCGCGGTCGCCAGGTGCGCGCCGATCGCGAGCGAGTCGCTCGCGCACACGATGGCATCCACCCCGGGGTCCGCCGCGAGTCCGGCGGCCACGGCGTCTTGCGCGAGGGCGACGCTGTCCTCGACCACCCAACGCGGTCCGCGCGCCGCGCCGACGCTCTCGCGCCAGCCGCGTTCGCGCTCATCGCCCGTCCCCGACCCCTCGGGCCAGCCGAGGAAGGCGACGCGGCGCACCCCGTCGACGTCGAGCAGGTGCCGGGTCGCGGCGCGCGTACCGGCGGCACCGTCGACGTCGACCCACAGGTGCGCGGGCGCTTCGACGTCGTCTTCTCCCCAGGGACGCCCGAACGACACGAAGGGCAGGGCCCGCGCGCTCAGCCAGCCGGTGCGGGGGTCGCCGTGGAACGTGCCGGTGACGACGACGGCATCCACTTCTCCCCCTTCGAGCAGGTCGGCGAGGCGCTCGATCTCTTCGTCGGCGGTGCGCGCGGCGTACAGCAGCACGCGCATGTCGCGCTCGCCCGCGCTCTCGGTCAGGGCGTGCACGAAGCGGTCCAGGACGACTCCCGCGATGCCCCCGGCGTAGGGATCGAGGTGGATGCCGATGGTCGAACTGCGCCGGGTGCGCAGGCGCCGCGCGGCGGCGTGCGGGCGGTAGCCGAGTTCGGCGATCGCGGCTTCGACGCGCAGTCGCGTGGCCTCGCGGACGATGTCCGGCGTGTTGACGACGTTCGAGACGGTCTGCCGCGAGACCCCCGCCACGCGCGCGACGTCGTCGACCGTGGGCGCCTTCGCCATCTCGCCTCCCGTGGACCGTTCACGGCCATCGGCCGGACCGCCAGCCTAGGCCGAGGGACAACGGCTTGACATCGTGCCCCGCCGTTCCTTACCGTTGTGACACCGTCATTTGAACGTTCAAAAAGACGGCCCTCCACGCACCGGAGGGGTCGCATGCCTCATCGAAGGAGAGAGACACATGACACGGCACCTGCCCGCACTCCGCACACGCACGGCGCTCGCCGCCGGCGCTCTGCTCGCCACCGGAGCCCTCACCCTGACCGCCTGCGGTTCGGGCTTCACCGACACCCCGGGCGAAGGCCAGGCCTCCGGCGGCGGAAAGCTCACGCTGCTCATCGGCTCGTCGGGCGACGCCGAGACCCAGGCCGTCACCGACGCCGTCGCCGCCTGGAGCGAGCAGTCGGGCGTCGAGGCCGAGGTCCAGACGGCCAACGACCTGCCGCAGCAGCTCTCGCAGGGCTTCGCCGCCGGCTCGCCGCCGGACCTGTTCTACCTCGCCCCCGAGGCCCTCGCCGGCTACGCCGCCAACGGCTCGATCGCGCCCTACGGCGACGACCTCGCGAACAAGGACGACTTCTACCCCTCGCTCGTCGACAACTTCACCGTGGACGGCCAGTTCTACTGCGCCCCCAAGGACTTCTCGACGCTCGGGCTCATCATCAACACCGACCTGTGGTCCGCCGCCGGACTCACGGATGCCGACATCCCCACCACGTGGGACCAGTTGGCATCCGTCGCCCAGAAGCTCACGGCCGACGGCCGGGTGGGCCTGGCGTTCGGCGCCGAGTACCAGCGCGTCGGCGCCTTCATGGCCCAGGCCGGAGGCGGCCTCGTCACCGATGGCCAGACGACCGCCGACAGCGCCGCCAACGTCGAGGCGCTGGACTACGTCAAGACGCACCTCAACGACGGCACCTTCGCGTTCGCCTCCGACGTGGGCGCGGGCTGGGGCGGCGAGGCGTTCGGCACCCAGAAGGCCGCGATGGTCATCGAGGGCAACTGGATCTCGGGCGCGATGTCGGCCGACTACCCCGACGTGAACTACACCGTCGCGGAACTCCCCGCCGGCCCCGGCGGCAAGGGCACGCTGCAGTTCACGAACTGCTGGGGAATGGCCGCCGACAGCGGCAACCAGGAGCAGGCGCGCTCGCTCGTGGAGTTCCTCACCAGCACCGACCAGCAGCTCGCCTTCTCGAAGGCGTTCGGTCCCATGCCCTCGATCCAGTCCGCCTCGGACGCCTGGTCGAGCGCCAACCCCGAGCAGACCGCGTTCCTCGCCGGAGCCGACTACGCGCAGTTCCCGCCGAACATGGCCGGTGCCGCCGACGTCATCACCGACTTCAACGCCCAGCTGGAGTCGTTGAAGACGGGCGACCCGCAGGCCCTGCTGTCGACCGCGCAGTCGAACCTCGAGGCCATCCTCAAGTAATCATGAGCGCTCTCACCTCCGCGCCCCGCCGCGCCGGGTCCCCCTCCTCGGGGATCCGGCGCGGCGAGGCCGCCGCCGGCTGGCTCTTCACCGCGCCCGTGCTGATCATCCTGGGCGTGTTCCTGCTCGTTCCCGTGCTGATGGCGCTGTGGGTGAGCTTCTCGGACTGGACCGGGCGCGGCAGCCCCTTCTCGTCGAATGTCGGCTTCGTCGGCCTCGACAACTACGCCGCCGTCACCACCGGCGGCGGACTGGCCGAGCGCGACTTCGGCACCGCTCTGCGCAACAACGCCTGGTACGTGCTGCTGGTCGTACCGCTGCAGACGGCTCTCTCGCTCTTTCTGGCGGTCCTGGTCAACCGCGCGGTGCTGCGCGGTCGCGGCCTGTTCCGCACCGCCTTCTACTTCCCCTCGGTGACCAGCTCGGTCGCCATCACCGTGCTGTGGCTCTTCTTGTTCTCGGCATCCGGTGCGGTCAACGAGGTCCTGTCGTGGCTCGGCATCAACGGGCCCAACTGGTTCAGCGACCCCTCGGGCGTCGTGCACAACCTGCTCGGCGCGATCGGCGTCACCAGCGGCCCCGCCTTCCTCACCGGCAACACGATGCTCGGGGTGTCGTGGTGGGACTGGCTCGCCGGTCCGTCGGTGGCGATGTCGGCCTTCATCCTGATGGCCGTGTTCACCACCTCGGGCACCTTCATGCTGCTGTTCATCGCGGGACTGCAGAACATCGGCGGCGACGTCATGGAGGCCGCGATGATGGACGGCGCGAACGGCTGGCAGCGCTTCTGGCGCGTCACCCTCCCCCAGCTCAAGCCCGTGCTCTTCACGGTGCTGACGCTCGGGCTCATCGGCACCTGGCAGGTGTTCGACCAGATCTACACGGGTACCCAGGGCGGCCCGGGAAAGACCACGCTCACCCCGGCGTACCTCAGCTACTCCTCGGCGTTCCTGTCGCAGCAGTGGGGACAGGGTGCGGCGATCGCCTTCGTCCTGTTCGTCATCATCGTCGCCCTGACGATCCTGCAGCGCTTCGTCCTGCGCGACCGGCCCGTGTCGCGGCGCCGCCTGCGCCAGTACGAGCTGCCCGCACAGAAGGGGGCGATTCGATGACCGCCACGGCATCTCCCCAGACCACCGTCCTGGCCGAGCAGCGCATCGACGGACCCGTGAAGCCCCCGAAGCACCGCATGTCGGGCAAGACGCTGCGCTGGCAGATCGGCCTCTACGCCCTGCTCGTCGTCCTCGCGGTCATCTACATCTACCCGTTCCTCGTGCAGGTGGCGACGTCGTTCAAGACGGATGCCGCGGCCGCCGCCGACCCGATCTCGCTCACCCCGCAGCCCTTCACGTGGGCCGCGTACGAGCGCCTCTTCCTCAACTCCGACTTCCCGGTGTGGTTCGGCAACTCGGTCGTGGTGACGGTGTTCGTCACCCTCGGGCGGGTGTTCTTCAACTCCCTCGCCGGGTACGCCCTCGCGCGCCTGCAGTTCCGCGGACGCGGGATCGTCTTCGCGGGCCTCGTCGCGGTCATGGCGGTCCCGGCCGTGGTGCTGCTGATCCCGAAGTTCCTCGTGATCAATCAGCTGGGCATGTACGACTCCTACGCGGGCATGATCCTGCCCCTGCTCGTGGATGCCGCGGGCGTGTTCATCATGAAGAACTTCTTCGAGTCGATCCCGCCGTCCGTCGAGGAGCAGGCCCGCATCGACGGCGCCGGCACGTTCCGCGTGTTCTGGTCGGTCGTGCTGCCGATGGCGCGCCCCGCCCTGATCACGATCGTCATCCTGTCGTTCCAGGGCTCGTGGAACGAGCTCAGCCACTTCGTCATCTCGACCCAATCGCCCGAGCTGACCACCCTGACCAAGGGCGTGGCGTCCCTGGCCAGCGGTCAGCTCAGTCAGGGCAGCCAATTCCCCCTCAAACTCGCGGCCGCGGCCCTGATGACGATCCCGGTCGCCGTGGTGTTCTTCATCTTCCAGCGCCGCATCATGAACGCCAGCGAAGGAGCCGTCAAAGAATGACCACCGCCCCCACCACCTCGCCGAACGGGACGACCACCCAGCCCCTGCAACCCCTGCTGAACGACGCCCTCATCGTGCTGCGCGCCCCCACCCAGGTGTGGTCCGACGGCACCGGCGACATGGGCGCCGCCGCCGTGCACGGCGTTTACCACGGCGATGTCCGCCACGTCAGCTCGCTCGTCGCCTCGTGCGACGAGTCGTCGATCGAATGGATCTCGACCGCCCCGGACGGCGCCTCGCGCGTCGTCTTCGGCGGCATCCTGCGCGGGATCGACGACCCCACGCCCGACCCCAAGGTGCGGCTGCTGCGCGACCGCCGGGTCGACGACGGCGTGGTGAGCGAGTCGTGGACGGTGCACTCCCGCGTCGACGAGCCCCTCCGCACGACGCTGCGCCTGCGCCTGACCCCCGAGTTCGCGCAGCTGCACGAGGTCAAGTCCGGTCACGCCCGCCCGCGGGCGACCGACGTGGTCGTCGACGGCGCCGACGCCCGGATCGACGCCGGCCCGCAGGGGCTCGAATTGGTCGCCCCCGGTGCCCGCGTGGCATCCGACGCCGACGGTGTCGAGGCCGCCTGGACGCTCGAGATCCCCGCCTTCGGCGCGGTCGAGATCGGGTGGACCCTGAACCTGCGCGACGACACCCTGGTCGTCGGCTCAGCGACCGCCCCCGCGCGGTGGGATGCCGCCGCCGTCGCCGCCCGAACCGACGACCCCCGCCTCGCGCGCTGGCTGCGCACGGCGCTCGACGACCTCGACGCGCTGCGGCTCGTGCTCCCCGAGCACCCGCGGGACGAGTTCTTCGCCGCGGGCGCGCCGTGGTTCTTCACCCTCTTCGGCCGCGACTCGATCTGGGCCGCGCGCCTGGCCCTGCCCCTCGACCGCGAGATCGCGGCATCCACTCTGCGTGTGCTCGCGCGCCTGCAGGGCACCGACGACGACGCGCAGACCGCGCAGGAGCCGGGCAAGATCCTGCACGAGCTGCGGGCCTCGGCGCTCGAGATCCCGGGCGAGGGCATCGTGCTGCCGCCGCGGTACTACGGCAGCGTCGATTCGACCCCCCTGTGGATCTGCCTGCTCGCCGACGCGTGGCGCGCGGGCATGCCCGAGGCCGAGGTGCGCGAGCTCCTGCCCACGCTGCGCGCGGCCCTGGGCTGGATCCGCGACAGCGGCGACAGCGACGGCGACGGCTTCCTCGACTACATCGATCGTCTGGGAACGGGACTGTCGAACCAGGGCTGGAAGGACTCGGGCGACTCCATCCAGTGGCGCGACGGCAGCCTCGCCGAGGGACCGATCGCCCTGTGCGAGGTGCAGGCGTACGCGTACGAGGCCGCCCTGGCCGGAGCCGATCTGCTCGCGGAGTTCGGAGAGGCGAGGGATGCCGACGACGTCGCGTTCTGGCGCACCTGGGCCGCCGACCTCAAGCGCCGCTTCGCCGAGACGTACTGGGTCGAGACCCCCGAGGGCCGCTACCCCGCCGTCGCCCTGGACCGCGACAAGCGCCCCGTCGACACGCTGACGAGCAACATCGGTCACCTGCTGGGCACCGGCATCCTCTCGCCTGACGACGAGGCGCACATCGCCGGCCTGCTTCTGGGCGAGAGCATGTCGAGCGGGTACGGCATCCGCACGATGTCGACCGGCGCGGCCGGCTACTGGCCGGTGTCGTACCACGGCGGTAGCGTCTGGGTGCACGACACCGCCATCAGCGCGTACGGCATGCTGCGCGCGGGTCTGCGCGAGCAGGCGCATGCCGTCGTCGACGGACTCCTGGATGCCGCCGAGGGCTTCGCCTACCGCGTGCCCGAGCTGCACGCCGGCGACCCGCGCACCCACTCGTCGGTACCCACCCCGTATCCGGCCGCGTGCCGACCGCAGGCGTGGTCGGCCGCCGCCGCGGTGGTGTGCCTGACGACGCTCGCGCCCGCCCCCGGGGCGTGAGCCCGCCGGGCGGCGCCGTACCCGAGCGGCGCCGCCCGGCCCTTCCTCGCGCGCCGGGCAGCCGGAGGCGGGTCATGGTCCGCGAACGCCGGCGCCCTCACGCGACGCGCGCGACCGTCCCGCCCGTCAGCCGCACGAGCTCGTCGAAGGTCAGCGGAAATACCGTGTGCGGCGTCCCTCCGGCGGCCCAGATCTCGTCGAAGGCCGCGAGGTCCTCGTCGACGATGGTCGTCAGCGCCGCGGGGTGACCGGTCGGAGCCACACCGCCGATCGGCTGCCCGGTCGCGGCGAGCACCTGCTCGGGCGTCGCGCGGCGGATCGCCCCGCGCCCCAGCCGTTCGGCGAGAGCCGTGGTGTCGACGCGGTGCGCGCCGCTGGTCATGACCAGCAGCGGCACGTCGTCGCTCCAGAACACCAGGCTGTTGGCGATCGCGCCCACCTCGATGCCCAGGGCCGCGGCGGCCAGTGCCGCCGTCGRCCCTGGGCATCGAGGTGGGCG
>NZ_QDFT01000052.1 GCF_003075375.1 Microbacterium testaceum
CGACCGAGCTGAGCGCGGGGACCGACCTGGCCGCGGCCGACATCGGGGCGGTCGAGATCCGCACCCTCGAGGGTGACCGCGTGGTGATGCGGCGGTCGTTCGACACGCCCTGATCCGTCGCTGGCACGGGACGCTCTAGCATCGTCAGATGCCCCGTCTCGTCGCCGTCTGCGCCGTCCACACCCTGCACCCGGATGCCGGATCCGTCGGCGTGACCGCGATCGACAAGCGCCCGGTGGACGGTGCCGTGCGGGTCGGCAAGCTGGGCGTCCGCGCGGACGTGCAGGCCAGCCGCAAGCACCACGGCGGCCCCGACAAGGCCGTGTACGCCTATGCCGCCGAGGACGCGGCGTTCTGGCAGGAGCAGCTCGGGCGGGAGCTCGCCCCCGGGTGGTTCGGCGAGAACCTGCGGGTCGAGGGGCTCGACGTCAACGCCGCGCGCATCGGCGAGGTGTGGCGCATCGGCGACACGGTCGAGGTCGAGGTCACCATGCCGCGGACGCCGTGCTCGACGTTCGCGCGCTGGGTCGGCGGTTCCGCCTCGCGCGGCTGGGTGAAGCGCTTCTCGGACGAGGGGCGCCTCGGCGCGTACCTGCGGGTGCGTCGCGCGGGCGAGGTGCGGGCGGGGGATGCCATCGAGGTGCTGTCGTCGCCGGCCGGGGCGCAGACGGTGCTGGAGATGTACCGAAGCTGAGCCGCGGGGGCCCGTGGGGGGTCGTGCCGGGTGTGCTCCGGGTGGTGCCCCGGTGTGCTGCGGCGCTGCCCGGGGCGTGCCCTGCCGTGCCCGGCGGTGCACAACGGCGGGAGTTGTCGCGACACGCCGGGGCGGAGACGTCGGTATACGGCGTGTCGTCCCATCGGCCTGCCGTTGTGCTCGGTTCGCCGGGGGTGTGCCGTCTCGCCGGCCTGCCGTTGTGCACGGCTCGCCGGGGGCGCCGGGGTTCATCGGAGCGCCGTTGCGCGCGGCTTGCCGGGCGGGCGCGGCGGTGGAGGTTCGCGGATGCCGGGGGTGTGGCATCCGGGAACACGAACGCCCCGGCGCGGGGCCGGGGCGTTCGCGAGGTGTGAGCGGGTGTCAGCTCTGCGACTGGCCGTAGGAGCCCAGCTGCTTCGTGGCCTCGACCACGCGCACGGCCATGGCCGACTCGGCGACCTTGCCCCAGGCGCGGGGGTCGTACTGCTTCTTGTTGCCGACCTCTCCGTCGAGCTTGAGCACGCCCTCGTAGTTGGAGAGCATGTATCCCGCGATCGAGCGGGTGAAGGCGTACTGCGTGTCGGTGTCGATGTTCATCTTGACGACACCGTTCGAGACCGCGAGGGCGATCTCTTCATCGGTGGAGCCGCTGCCGCCGTGGAAGACGAGGTCGAGGGGCTTGGGGCCGGTGCCGAACTTCGCGGCGATGCCCTCCTGGATCTCGCCGAGCAGCTCGGGGCGGAGCTTCACGCCACCGGGCTTGTACACGCCGTGCACGTTGCCGAAGGTGAGGGCCGAGATGTAACGACCGTTCTCGCCCAGGCCGAGGCGCTCGACGGCCTTGGTGACGTCGGCGACGGTCGTGTAAAGGGCCTCATTCGAGCCCTCGTGCTGGACGCCGTCCTCTTCGCCGCCGACCACGCCGACCTCGATCTCGAGGATCGCGTTGATGTTCTTCAGGCGGGGGAGGAGCTCCGCGGCGATGTCGATGTTCTCGTCGAGCGGCACGGCCGAGCCGTCCCACATGTGCGACTGGAAGATCGGGTTGCGGCCGGCCTTGACCTCTTCTTCGGAGGCCTCGAGCAGCGGCAGGACGAAGCCGGGAAGGGCGTCCTTGGGGCAGTGGTCGGTGTGCAGGGCGACCGTGATGGGGTAGTTCTTGGCGACCTCGGTGACGTACTTGGCGAAGGCGAGGGCGCCGGTCGCGCGGGCCTTGACGGTGTGGCCGGCGAAGTAGTCGGCGCCGCCGGTGGTGACCTGCAGGATGCCGTCGGAGCCGGCCTCGGTCAGGCCCTGGAGCACCGAGTTGATGGTCTGCGAGCTCGAGACGTTGATCGCGGGGTACGCGAAGCTGCCGGCCTTGGCGCGGTCCAGCATCTCGGCGTACTGCTCAGGGGTGGCGACGGGCATGGAGGCGCTCCTTGGTCGGTGTCGGGACAACCGTCACTCTAGCGAAGCCGCCGGATCGTGATGCCGGGGGCGCGACAGGAACCGCCGAGATCTGCCGAACGGTTAAGAACGCCGATTCCTTCGGCGCACATCCGCTCAAAACCGGGCGATGTGAACGCTTCGCTGGATACAGTGGCCCCATGGTGAGCCTGACTGCCGACATGAGCCCTCTGCACCCCGACCGCAACCTGGCTCTGGAGTTGGTGAGGGCGACCGAAGCGGCATCCATCCGCGCCGTGCCCTTCATCGGCCGAGGTGACAAAGAGGCCGCCGACGGCGCGGCCGTCGACGCGATGCGCGCGTTCTTCAGCACCGTCGACTTCGACGGCACGATCGTCATCGGCGAGGGCGAGAAGGACAACGCCCCGATGCTCTACAACGGCGAGCGGGTCGGAAGCGGCCGCGGTCCGCAGTGCGACGTCGCCGTCGATCCCATCGACGGCACCTCGCTGACCGCCGCCGGTCGGCAGAACGCCCTGTCGGTGATCGCCGTCTCGGACCAGGGCACCATGCTCGACGCGTCGACCGTGTTCTACATGGACAAGCTCGTCACCGGCCCCGCCGGCGTCGGTGTCGTCGACATCCGCCTGCCCATCGGTGAGAACATCCGCCTGCTGGCCAAGGCCCTCGGCAAGCCCGTCGACGAGATCGTCGTCTCGGTGCTGAACCGCCCGCGTCACGAGCAGCTGATCGCCGACATCCGCGAGGCAGGCGCCGGGACCCGCCTCATGAGCGACGGCGACGTCGCCGGGGGCATCAACGCCGCCCGTCACAACGCCCGCACCGACATGTGCGTCGGCATCGGCGGCAGCCCCGAGGGCATTGTGACGGCGTGCGCCATCAAGGCGCTCGGCGGTCACATCCAGGGCGTCCTGGTTCCCCGCACCGACGACGAGAAGCAGAAGGGCCGGGATGCCGGGCTCCACATCGACGGCACGGTGTACGAGGCCGACGACCTGGTGAAGGGCAAGAACACGATCTTCGTCGCCACCGGCGTGACCGACGGCCAGCTGGTGCAGGGCGTGCGTCGCGACGGCGACTTCATCTACACCGAGAGCGTCGTGCTGCGCGGAGCGTCGGGCACGCTGCGCCGCATCTCGTCGGAGCACCTGACGTCGAAGTGGTTGTGACGGTTCTCGCGTTTTGATCCGGGCGGGGCGGGTGGGCCCGGTGGTCGGCGGGGTGCGTCGGTGCCGTTGGCGCGCCGAGACTGCATGCGGCTGACATCTCGGTTGCAGAATGTCGCCGAGTTGTCAGCGTTGTGCTGTCTCGCGGTGCTCGAGGGGTGGGAGGCGAGGCCTTCGCGCGCGGGCGGGGCCGGTGGGCCCGGTGGGCCCGGTGGTCGGCGGGGTGCGGCGGTGCCGCTGGCGCGCTGAGACTGCATGCGACTGACATCTCGATTGCAGGATGTCGCCGAGTTGTCAGTGCCTTGCTGTCTCGCGGTGCTCGAGGGGTGCGAGGCGAGGCCTTCGCGCGCGGGCGGGGCCGGTGGGCCCGGTGGGCCCGGTGGTCGGCGGGGTGCGTCGGTGCCGCTGGCGCGTTGAGACTGCATGCGGCTGACAACTCGGTTGCAGAATGTCGCCGAGTTGTCAGTGCCGTGCTGTCTCGCGGTGCTCGACGGGCGGGAGCCGAGCGGCTCGTGCAGATACCGCCGGGCGTGTCGTGACGCAAGCGTGACCGGGCCGAAGGGGGCTGTCTGGCAGAATCGTCAGCAGTGTCAACGGCGACGCTGTGTTCTTCCGAGACCCGAAGGGGGATCGTCCATGGCTACAGCTCCGACGAATCAGACAGCACCTCAGACAGGTGCTCAGGCGGTCATCGCCAGCGCCATCGACCCGGCGCGCCGCCCCGACGTGCTGCTGCGCGTGCGGCGGGCCGAGGGTCACGAGGTCAGCGCATGGTGGATGGTCGGCGCGTTCGTCGGCGTCTCCGCCGCCGTGGTCAGCCTGCTGAGCTGGGTGCCCGGCGGGGCCTGAACCGCACGCTTGGTCCCCGGAGCCTGAGTCGTCGTCGCCAGGGCTGAGTCCGAGTCCTCTCGCCGTCGACGGAACCTGAGTCAGCCTTGCCGTCGACGGAGCCTGGCCGTTGGCGGAGCCTGAGTTCGCCTCGCCGTCGGCGGAGCCTGAGTCAGCCGCGCTGTGGACGGGGCCTGAGTCCGTGTCGCCGTCAGCGGACCCGGAGTCATCCTCACCGTCAGCGGAGCCTCCGTCTCGGTCGCCGTCGGCGGAGCCTGAGTCTCACTCGGCGTCGGCGGAGCCGAGGCGCTCCCGGATCGCATCGAGATCCGCGCGGGCGGTGACGGTTGCGGGAACGTCGCCTCGTGTCGGCGGGGTGTCGACGGTCAGGTCGAGGTCGATCATCTCGGGTGCTGTCCAGCGCCGGGGAGTCGCCTCGAGGGTCGCGGGCGCGGACACCGCGTCGAGCTTGGTCTCGTCGATGCCGGGGAACTTGCGAGCGGTGACCAGCACGCGCGACTCGAGGGATCCCGCGAAGCGGTTGTAGCTGTCGACGGTCTTCTCGATCGCGCGGCGCAGATCGTTGGCGTGACCGGCGAGGACGCCGACCCGGTCGTAGAGCTCGGTGCCGAGCGCGAAGAGGGTGCGCGTCTCGTCGGAGACGTCCTGCTGGGTCCACGTGAACGCGACCGTCTTGAGGACGGCCCAGAGGTTGACGGGAGAGGCGAGGGCGACGCGGCGCGTGAACGCGTAGTCGAGCAGGGTCGGGTCTTCGTCGAGGGCGGCGGCCAGCAGCGACTCGCTCGGCAGGAAACAGACGACGAACTCGGGACTGGTCGTCAGTCCGGACCAGTACGCCTTCTTGGCGAGCGCGTCGACGTGGGCGCGGACCGCGCGCGCGTGCTGCGACAGGAGCGCGGCGCGCCGGGCGCCCTCTTCGCCGTGCGCCGTCACCGCGATCGCGCTGGCCTTGAGGTACGCGTCGAGGGGGACCTTGGCATCCACCGCCAGAGACTTGCCCCCGGGCAGGCGCACCACCATGTCGGGGCGACCGGCGCCGGCGTCGCTCGAGATCGAGGCCTGCAGGTCGAAGTCGACGTAGCGGGTGAGGCCCGCGGCCTCGACGACGCGGCGCAGCTGCGTTTCTCCCCACACCCCGCGCGTCGTCCCCGACCGCATCGCGGAGGCGAGGGACTCGGTGGTCGCGCGGAGCGCCTCGTCGGCCTCGCGCGAGAGGCGCAGCTGCTCGCCGAGGGCGGAGTACTGCTCGACGCGGTCGCGTTCGAGGCCGTCGACCTTGCGCTGCATGGCGTCGAGGGTTTCGCGCACGGGATCGAGGGCGCGCAGGACGGTCTGCTCGCGGCGCTCGCGTTCTTCGCGGGCGGCCTGATCGGCGCGCGACTGCCCGACCAGCTCGCGGTAGAGCGTGGTCTGATGCGCGAGCTGGGCCTCGAGGCCCGCGCGCGCCGTCTCGGCCGCCGCCGCCCGGGCGCCGAGGGCCTGCTGATCGGATGCCGCGCGCGCGGCGACCCGAGCGGACGCGACGAACCACCCGCCGGCGATGCCGAGCGCCAGGGCGAGGATCACGAGGACGAGGGTGATGGCATCCATGGGATCAGCTTGCCCGAGACCCCCGACATTGCCGGAAAGACGGGCCGGAACGGCTCAGGCGACGGCGCGCTCGGCCGGCTCGACGGCGATCTGCGAGATGCGCACGCCCAGGTGAGCGGCGAGGGCCTGCACGTCGTCGGCTCCGGCGCGGCGGGCGCAGTCGATCGTGATCTCGGCGCAGGCGACGGCGTCGGCGAGGGCGTCGTGATGGGCGAAGGGGGAGCAGCCGGCTTCGGCAGCCACCAGCGGTAGGCGGTAGGACGCGAGGGCATACGTCTTGCGCGACATCTGCACGCTGCAGAGGTAGCGGTAGGGCGGGCAGTCGTCACCTGTGGCCGCGCAGGCGCGACGCAGCACCGACATGTCGAAGCCGGCGTTGTGGGCGACGAGGACGTCCGATCCGGCGAACGCCGTCAGGCGGTCGAGCTGGGTGCTCCACGAGGGCGCGTCGGCGACGTGATGCGGCTGGATGCCGTGGATGCCGATGTTGATCGGGGCGAAATGATCGTGACCCGAGGGGGGCTTGATGAGCCACGACGCCGTCGCGACGACGCGACCGTCGCGCACCCGGGCGAGGCCCACCGCGCACGCGGACGCACCGCTGGAGTTCGCCGTCTCGAAGTCGATCGCGGTGAAGTCCAGAGCCACGACTTCACCCTCACCGCACGCGCGGCGTGTCGTCGCGAGGCGCGCCGGGGGTGGCGGCATCCGTCCTGTGGGGGCTTCTGTCCGCGCCTCGGGTGTTCGTCTGCGAGGGGGCGTGTCGGAGGGGCGGCGTAGGGTCGGGGGCATGACCGATCGTGAGAAGTCGACGTCGTTCGGGCAGGCGGCCGCGGCCTACGAGTCCGGGCGTCCCGGGTATCCGGCCGAGGCGGTGTCGTGGCTGCTCGAACCCGTGCGCGAGCCGGGGCGCGCGCTGCGCGTGGCCGACGTCGGCGCCGGGACGGGCAAGCTCACCCGCACGGTCGTCGAACTCGGTGCCGACGTGGTGGCCGTGGATCCGGATGCCGACATGCTCGCCGCCCTGCGCGGATCGGTGCGGGGAGTCCCCACGTTCGTCGGACGGGCCGAGGCTCTGCCGCTGCCCGACGCCGGGCTCGACGCCGTCGTGATGGGGCAGGCATGGCACTGGGTCGATGTGGAGGCGGCATCCGTCGAGGTAGCGCGTTCGCTGCGCAGCGGCGGGGTGCTGGGACTGGTGTGGAACATCCGCGACCACGAGGTCGAGTGGGTCAGACGCCTGACGGAGGCGATGGGCGGTTCGAACGCCGAAACCTTGCTCAGTACCACCGGGCCCCGCGTCGCCGACCCCTTCGGCGACCTCGAACACCGCGCCTGGAGGTGGGAGCGGCCGATCACCCTGCCCCAGCTGCGCGACCTGGTCTTCTCGCGCAGCGACGTCATCACGGCCGGCCCCGAGGAACGGGCCCGCATCGACGCCGCGGTCGACGGGGTCGTGGCATCCGTCCCCGGACTCGCCGACGGAGAAGCCGTCGCGCTGCCGTACGTCACCCACGCGTTCCGTGCGCGGCGGCCCTGACGCGGTGCGCGCCCTCGCGGCCGGGTAACCTGGACTCCCGTGGCTCTTACCATCGGAATCGTCGGCCTTCCCAATGTGGGAAAGTCCACCCTCTTCAACGCCCTGACCAAGAACTCGGTGCTCGCCGCGAACTACCCGTTCGCCACGATCGAGCCCAACGTCGGGGTCGTGAACCTTCCCGATGCCCGGCTGCAGCAGCTCGCCGACGTCTTCCAGAGCGAGCGCCTGGTGCCCGCGGCGGTGTCGTTCGTCGACATCGCCGGCATCGTGCGCGGCGCGAGCGAGGGCGAGGGCCTGGGCAACCAGTTCCTCGCGAACATCCGAGAGGCGGATGCCATCGCCCAGGTCGTCCGCGGTTTCGCCGACGACGACGTGGTCCACGTCGACGGCCAGGTGAACCCCGCCGGCGACATGGAGACCATCAACGCCGAACTGCAGCTCGCCGACCTGCAGACGCTCGAGAAGGCGATCACCCGGTACGAGAAAGAGGTCAAGGGCAAGAAGCTCGACCCCTCGGTGCTCGATGCGGCCAAGGCCGCGCAGGATGCCCTGCAGCGCGGCGTACTGCTGTCGGGCTCCGGTCTGGACCTCACGCCGATCCGCGAACTCGGCCTGCTGACCGCCAAGCCCTTCATCTTCGTCTTCAACGTCGACGAGGCCGTCCTCACCGACCAGGCCAAGAAGGACGAGCTCGCGGCCCTGGTGGCTCCCGCGAAGGCCGTCTTCTTGGATGCCAAGATCGAGTCCGAGCTGATCGACCTCGACCCCGAGGATGCCGCCGAGCTGCTGGCATCCACCGGTCAGGACGAGTCGGGCCTCGACCAGCTCGCCCGCATCGGCTTCGACACGCTGGGCCTGCAGACCTACCTCACGGCGGGGCCGAAAGAGGCGCGCGCGTGGACGATCCCGCAGGGGGCGAAGGCACCGCAGGCGGCCGGTGTCATCCACACCGACTTCGAGAAGGGCTTCATCAAGGCCGAGGTCATCTCGTTCGCCGACCTCGTCGAGCTCGGCTCGGTCGCCGAGGCCCGCGCGAAGGGCAAGGCGCGCCTCGAGGGCAAGGACTACGTCATGCAGGACGGCGACGTGGTGGAGTTCCGCTTCAACAACTGACATCTGGGTACCGATCCCGCTGCGTGTCTTTTGTGCGCACCTGGTCAGGCTTGCCTCCCTCTTCGAGGCGCTCGAGAGTGAAGTGCGCGCCGCGGGAGCGAGGATCACTTATGCAAGACGTCGACGTGGCGAAGTTCTGGCTTGACGCGTAGCGTTATTAACGGATTCCGTCATATGATGGCACCGTGATCAGGTCGTTCGGTGACAGGGACACCGAGCGACTGTGGCGTCGTGAGCGCGTGCGGTCGATCGATCCGAGGATCCATCGTGTCGCACTTCGCAAGCTGCGCCAGGTCGGGTCGGCAGAGGCCCTCGAGGACCTCCGCATTCCGCCCGGCAACCGGCTCGAAGCTCTCAAGGGCGACCGCGCCGGTCAGTACAGCATCAGAATCAATGACCAGTGGCGGATCTGCTTCGTGTGGACCGACGCCGGACCAGAGGAGGTCGAGATCGTTGACTACCACTGACAAGATCGAGCCGATTCACCCGGGCGAGGTCCTCATGGAGGACTTCATCGAGGGATTCGGCATCACTCAGAACCGGCTCGCGGTATCCATCGGCGTCCCGCCTCGGCGGATCAATGAAATCGTCCACGGCAAGCGGGGCATCACAGCGGACACCGCGCTGCGGCTGGCGAGGTACTTCGGCACGTCAGCAGAGTTCTGGATCAACCTGCAGAGCCACTACGAGCTCGACCGGGCGGAGGACGCCGCCGGAGAGCAGATCGCGGCGATCACCCCCTTGCAGGCGGCGTAGCACTGCCGCCACACCGTTGCCTTCGTCATCATCAGCGACCCCCTGCGGTGACTCTCGGGCGGAGTGCGGGCGGTGGTGATGTCGACGGTGTTCGCCGCTTCCTGGCGGCCGCGTCTCCGGCGAGCGACTCGCAGAGAGGAGGAGCCCGAAGAGCCGGCGGAGGCCGGTGATAACCTCACCGCGTGACCCGCCTGAACCTGGCCGTTCCTCGACCGGATCGTCGCGCTCAGGTGCGGGCGATCCTGACCGGATCGGTGCCCAACCTCGTGCAGTGGTTCAACCTGTACGTGTACGCGACCTTCGCGCCCTACTTCCGCACCGAGTTCTTCGACCCGGATTCTCCGGACTCTCTCGTGTGGGTCTACGCGCTCTTCGCCGTGACCTTCCTCGTGCGCCCGCTCGGCTCGTGGATCTTCGGTCGCCTCGCCGATACGGGCGGGCGCGAGCGCGCGCTCGTGACCGCGGTGACGCTGATGTCGGCGGCATCCCTCGTCCTGGCGGCGACTCCGACCGAACGGGTGATCGGGGTGTGGGCGGCGGTCATTCTGGTGGTGGTGAGCGTCGTGCAGGGCGTCGCCGCCGGCGGCGGGTATGCGGCCGCGGCGGTGCTGCTGTCGGAGTCGGGCACGCGCGGTCGTCGCGGGTTCTTCTCGTCGTTCCAGGGAGCCACGATCGTCGGGGGTCTGGTGCTCGCGCAGGGGCTGCTGCTCGTCCTGCTGCTGGCGGGTGATCGCGCGGACGTCGCGGCCTGGGGGTGGCGGGTCGCGTTCGCCGCGAGCGGGCTCGCGGGGCTCGTCTCGCTGTGGTGGGCGCGCTCGGCCCGTCGCTCCGCACGGACGGCGCCGAAGGGCGGGGCGTCGACGATGTCGGAACTCTTCCGCGGATACTGGCGCCCGCTGCTCTGGGTCATCCTGCTCACGGCCGGGGGGAGCGCGGCGTTCTACACCGCGACCGTCACCGTGCCGTATCTCATCCGCGAGACGTTCTTCGCCGACGGCGGGGCCGCCGCGGAGCGCGCATCGACCGGGCTCGTCCTGGCCGCGTTCGTGATCCTGATGCTCATGCAGCCCCTCGGTGGGGCGCTCAGCGACCGCATCGGACGCAAACCGCTGCTCGTCGTCTTCGGGGTGGGGGGCGTCCTGGGCGCGGGGGCCCTCGTGACCGCGGCCGCGCGCGTGACCTCGCCGGCCGCGGTGTTCGCGGTGCTCGTGCTGGCCTTCGCGGTGCTCACCTGTTACCTGTCGGTGAACGGCATCGCCAAGGCCGAGGTGTTCCCGGCGCACATTCGTACCCTGGGCGTCGGGTTCGGGTATGCCGTGTCGAACTCGCTCTTCGGCGGCACCGCGCCACTGATGTTCCACGCCACGGGCGGCGGTGTCGGCTTCATCGTGTACCTGACGGTGCTGCTGGCGGTGACCGCCGGGGCCGCGATCGCGATGCGCGGTGGGGTCGGCACGGTGCTCGACGCGCCGCCCGGGGCGACCGCGCCGAAGCCGTAGGCCCTCAGGCCCCGACAGCCACCCGCGCGCGACGCGCGAGCTCGACCCCGTCGACCCCCGGCCACCCGTTCAGACCGTCGGCGTGCGAGGCGGGCAGAGCGTCGGCGCCCCACACCGCGCCCGCGAGAGACCCGGCGATCGCGGCGACGGTGTCGGTGTCGTTGCCGCCGCGGACGGCGCGCTCGATGGCATCCAGCGGAGAGACGGCTCCCGACACGGCGGCGAGCGCACCCTGGAACGCGCGGACCACCCAGCCGTTCGCCTCGCGGAAGTCCCGCGGATGCGCATCCAGCGCCTCGTCGACGAGCTGCGCCCACCTCTCGCGGCGCGGCGCCGGGACGAGGTCGAGCTGCGCGGGCATGTCGAGTTCGCCGAACAGGATGCCGTGCCGAACGGCACCGGACCACAGCGCGCAGGCGTCGACGTTGTCGTCCTCCCAGTGGGTCAGGCGCGCGACCGCGGCGGCCGCGGCGGCGAGGTCCTGGCGCGGGCCGTCGAGGAAGCCCAGCGCGACGGGTCCGGTGCGCATGAGGGAGCCGTTGCCGGCGCTGCGCCCCGTGGCGTCGTGCACCCCGCGGGAGGCGGCGGTGATGGCATCCATCCCCGCCCCCGCAGGGATGCGGCCGAGCACCTGACGGGTCTGCGCGCCGACGTCGAGGGCGTCGCGTGCCCACTCCTGCCAGCGGGTCACGATCGCCGTGAGCGCGCGGGGATCGGTCAGCGACCGACCGGCGACGAGTTCGTCGAGGATCGGCACCGCCATGCTCGTGTCGTCGGTCCACTCGCGTTCGGCGTGCCCGAAGTGACCGCGACCGAAGACCGGGGTGACGTCGTCGGCGAGCGCCGGACCGAACTCGTAGGCGGATCCGAGGGCGTCGCCCGCCGCCGAGACGAGGACGGTTCCGGCGGCGCGGTCGAGCTGGGCGGGGGAGAGGGTGGGCATGGGCCCAGCCTAAGAGCCACGCGCGCGGACGCCCCCGACCGATCGGCCGGGGGCGTCCGCGCGACGGTGCTCAGCCGCCGATGGGGGTGGGGTTCGAGGGGTCCGGGGGGACGGGCAGCGAGCCGTTGATGCGGTTCTGCGCCTGGCACTGGCTCGTGCAGTTGGTCGCGCCGGCCGACAGCTCGACGGCATCCTCGCCCAGGACACCACCCATGCGTCCGCCCGAGGCGACCGTCCACTTCGTGACGGTGGCGTCCTGGAAGGTCTTCGTCGCGACCTGCGGGCTGTCCTTGCCCAGGAGCATCTGGTGCGCGTCGGCGCCGGTGGCGACGGCATCCACTCCGTTGCCGAAGTTGATCTTGCCCGTGTACTGGTTCACGAAGTAGTACAGGCCCGGGCCGAGGGTGTGCACCAGCTCGACCGGGGTCGCGAACTCGGGCTCCATCTGGAAGATGCCGCCCTGCGCTCCGTCCTTCGCCTGGATCTTGAGCTTGCCGGCGGCGGTGGTGAAGATCGCCACGATCGCGTCGTCGCGCACCTCGAGGCTCGACAGGCGCGTGCTCTGACGCTGCGCGGCGGTGAGGGTGGGGACCTTCGACGAGAACACGACGGTGGGCGCGGTGACCATGCGCTGCGTGTCAGGCGCGCCGGTGAGCGTGTAGTCGTACACGCCCAGGGTGGACGGGTCGATGGTGAAGCGGTTGTTGCGGCCGCTGACCGTGATCGGCGTCGAGACCGCGACGTCCTTGACCTTGGCGTCCTTGCCCGGGGCGGGGTTGTACGTGGTGCCGTTCACGGTGACGGCGTAGTCGCCTCCGGTCGAGGTGGTCTTGGCGTTCGCGGCGGAGGGGAGGAGGAGACCGGATGCCGCGACCACCGCGACCGCGAGGATCGCCGCGGTGCGGATCAGGGGAGGACGGGTGGGGACGTTGCTGCTCATGGTGCCTCGTTTCATCGGTGGGGAGCTGTTCCCACCGTCGTCGGCGGGGCCCGGACCGGGCAATCGGACCTTGGTACTACGACCAAGGTCCGATGGTGCGACCGGGCCGATCCGCGCAGGGTGGACCACGACAGCCCGTGCCGCAGGTGACAATGGGCGGAAGGACGGATGACATGAAGAAGCGGATCCTCATCGGAGCGGGTGCCCTGGCGCTCGCCGCCGCGCCCGCCGCGATCGGCCTGTGGGGCAACCCCTCGTTCGCGGAGTCGGTGCCCGTGCCGCGTCCGACCCCCGCCGTGACAGCGACCGCCTCGCCGTCGCCTTCGCTCTCGCCCTCGGCGGACGATCACGGCGGGGAGGTGCCGCGCGATCAGCGCGTCGAGCCCGGTGACGATCGGGCGACGCAGGGATCGACCGGCGGCGCGGTCGTCACCGACGACACGACCGGCGACGACCGCGGCGGGGAGGTGCCGCGCGATCAGCGCGTCGAACCCGGTGACGACCGGGCGACGCAGGGATCGACCGGCGGCGGGGGATCCGCCGTCGAAGGATCGACCGACGACGGCGGACGTCACGGCGGCGAGGACCGCCACGGCGACGACCGGAGCGGCGACGACAGCGGCCGCGCGGACGACGGTGGCCACGGAGGAGACGACTGAGTGGCATCCCCTCCCTCGTGGGAGGTGCTCGTCGCCGCCCCCTCACCGCACGCACCCGCGCGACGGCTGTCGACCCGGGCTGTACTGGTGCGCCTGGCCGCGGGACTCGCGGCCGTGATCGTCGCCGTCGCGGCGCTCGCCGGATTCGGCGCGCAGTGGCTCGCCGAGCGCGAGGCCGTCAACGACGCCGCGCAGGTGACGAACGTCCTCGCCGAGGCGGTGGTGCGCCCCGTGCTCAGTGACGCGCTCGCTGCCGGCGACCCCGCCGCGGTGGCCGCCTTCGACGTGGCGGTGCGCGGACAGATCCTGGGGGACGACGTCGTCCGCGTGAAGATCTGGAGCCCCGAGGGGCGCGTGTTGTACGCCGACGAGCCTCAGCTGATCGGGCGGACCTTCGCCCTCGAAGAGGCGCAGCGAGAGGCTCTCGACGCACCCGCGACCCGGGCGGCCGTGTCGGACCTCTCGGAGGACGAGAACGTGTTCGAGAGCGCCCCGCGCCTGCTCGAGGTGTACCGCCCCATGTGGGCGCCGGGCGGCCAGCAGGTGCTCTTCGAGGTCTACTACCCTTACGCCCCCGTTGCCGCGCGCTCGGCGGAACTGTGGCGCGGGTTCACGGGGGTGACCCTCAGCAGCCTCCTGCTCCTGGTCGTGCTGACGGCGCCCATCGTGTGGACGCTCCTGCGCCAGCTGCGCGGGGCCGAGACGCGACGCGCCGAACTGCTGCAACGCGCCGTCGACGCCTCGGATGCCGAGCGCCGGCGCATCGCGGGGAGCCTGCACGACGGGCCGGTGCAGGAGCTCGTGGCCACCAGCTACGGGGCCGAGAGCGCCGCGGTCGACGCCGACCGGCGGGGAGACGTCGAGGCGGCGTCGCGCATGCGCGAGGTGGCGGGGTCGGTGCGCGGAAACGTGCGCGTGCTGCGTTCGCTGCTCGTGGACATCTACCCCGAGAGCCTCGGCGCGGCGGGCCTCGCTCCGGCACTGCGCGATCTCGCCGCGACGGCGCACGCGCGCGGTGTCACGGTGAACCTCGACCTCGGCGCGTCGCTCGACCACCTGAGCGAGGCGCACGAGCGCCTGCTCTACCGCGTCGCCCAGGAGACGCTGCGCAACGCGGCGACCCACGCGGCGCCCTGCACCGTGTCGCTGTCGATCGCGCGCGTCGACGGGGCGGTCGAGCTGCAGGTCGCCGACGACGGACCGGGCTTCGACCCCGCGCTGCTGCACCGCGCCCCGTCGGACGGCCACCTCGGCACCCGGGTGCTGCGCGACCTCGCCGTCGACGCCGGCGCCGAGCTCTCCCTCGCCACCGCCCCGGGCCGGGGCACGCGCTGGCGTCTGCGCGTGCCCGCCCACGACCGCACCCGGGAGACGGCATGATCCGCGTCCTCGTCGCCGACGACCACTCGATGGTTCGGGAGGGCCTGGCCTCGGTCCTCGCCGCCGACGGCGACATCACCGTGACCGCCACGGCCGCGAACGGCGCCGAGGCGCTCGCCGCGGCGGGCGACGGCGTCGACGTGGTCGTGATGGACCTGTCGATGCCCGTGATGGACGGGGTCGCGGCCCCCCGCGCGATCCGCGCCGCGCATCCTGGCATCCGCGTGCTCGTGCTGACCTCGTTCGGCGACCGGGATCAGGTGAGACGGGCGGTGGCCGCGGGGGCCACCGGTTATCAGCTGAAGGATGCCGAGCCGGCGGAGCTGCGGGCGGCGGTCCGCGCCGTGGCGGCCGGTCATGCCCCGCTCGATCCCCGCGTCGCGGGGGCGCTCCTGCCCGAGGCGGGCGACGCGGACGCCGGCCTCAGCGCGCGGGAGCGGGAGGTGCTGCGCCTGGTCGCCGAGGGGCGGGCGAACAAGCAGGTCGCCGCGGTGCTCGGGATCACCGAGCGGACGGTCAAGGCGCACCTGGGCAGCATCTTCCGCCAGATCGGCGTCGCGGACCGCACGAGCGCGGCGCTGTGGGCGCGCGATCACCTCTCGGGGTGAACCCCGCTCAGACCCGCTCCGCGAAGACGACGCGGTTGTCGACGTAGGACCCCGCCGCGCGGTCGAAGACACCGCCGCACGTGATGACGCGCAGTTCGTCGCGGGCCGTCGCGCCGAACACCCGCGCCGTGGGGAACTGCGCTTTCGGATAGTCCGCGGTCTCGACGACCCGGTAGGTGTGGACCGATCCGTCCGCGCCGAACACCTCGACGGTGTCGCCGACCACGACCTCGCGCAGGCGCTGGAAGACCGCGGGGCCCGTCGGCGAGTCGACGTGGGCGGCGATGACGGTGGGCCCGGTTCCTCCGGGGCGTCCGCCGCCGGTGAACCACCCGACTTCGGCGTAGTCCTCGGGCACCTCCATCGATCCGTCGGCGGCGAGGCCCAGATCGATCAGCGGTTCGTCCAGGTCGAGCGCCGGGATGACCACGCGCGCCGGATCCGTCGCCTCCACGGTCGGCGACGGGGATGCCGACGCCGTCGGGGCGGGGGGACCGGATGCCGCCGGGCTCGCCGCGACCGTCGGGGGAGCGGGAGCGGAGTCGACCGGCGCCGTCGTGCAGCCGGTGCACACGAGCGCCACCGCGAGCGCGAGACCGCCCGCGACGCGCGGCGCGCCCCCGTTGCGGGGGACGCGCCGCACGCCGTTCGTCATCGGGCGTCGGCCGCGCGACGACGGTGCCACAGCACCGCCCCCGCGGCGAGCGCGCCGACACCGCCGACCGTCGCCGCCATGGCGCCCGGGTGGACGGCCGACGTGGACGAGCCGCCGGCGCCGGTGTCGACCCCGCCGACGGGGATGGCGCTGAGCTGACCGCGCACGACGCCCGCGGGCGAGGTGGCGGTGTGCGAGTCGCCGGTGAAGCCGGCGGGGTTGGCCTCGATCTCGGCGAGCGAGAAGCCGTCGCCCGTGTCGGCGCCGTTGGCCTGGACGCCCGTGGTGAAGGGGCCCTGCAGGCAGCCCGAGGACTCGCGCGGTCCGTCGCCGACGGGCGCGGGGTTGGGGAAGGCGATGCGCGGCGGGCCGGGCTTGCCGACCGCGGCCTCGTGGATGTGCGTCGCGGTCTTGGCGGGGCTCTGGTAGTCGCCCGAGACGCCCTCGAGGCGGATGTCGTAGCAGATGATCTCGAGCTCGGAATTGATGCGGAACGTGAAGGTGCCCGTCGCGCCGCTCTGCCCGGGGGTGGCGACGCCGTCGTTGTTGATCACCTGGTCGGGGGTGGCCATGACCGTGAAGGCGCTGGTGAACTCGGCGGGTTCGGCGACCTCGGTCTCGGCGTGGGCGGGAGCGGCGAACGCCAGCAGGGCGACGCCCGCCGTGGCGCCGATCATCAGGGGGCGGGTGTACGTCTTCGTCATCGTCGTGCCTTTCGATCGGGACCGACTCGGTCCGGTTGCGAGGGTGTACGACGGCGGTGGCCGCAGCGTTCACGGCCCGTTGCGATTCTCGGATGAACGGTCGGCGGGGCGCCGTCGTATCCCCTGACGAGGCACCCGCACGGCGCGCGTTAGCCTCGGAGAGGACGGCACCGATGAAGCGGACCGCCGCGAACCGCGAGGAGACGCGCATGCCCGTGTCGCCCCGCCGCCCGCCGGACTTCGACGTCCACCGCGCCTACCGCGACCACGGCAGCGCGCTGCTCGGCTACACGGTGAACGCTCTGCGCGATCGGCCGCTGGCCGAGGACTGCGTGCAGGAGACGTTCCTGCGCGCCTGGCGTGCACGCGACCGGTTCGATCCCGCGCACGCGTCCGAGCGCACGTGGCTCTTTGCGATCGCGCGCAACGTCATCATCGACACCCTGCGCGCCCGCGCCCGCCTGCCGCTCATCGGCGACGACGCGGAGCTGCATTCGCGCACCGCCGAGGCGATCGACCCGCTCGACCGCCTGCACATGCTCGAGGCCCTGTCGCACCTCAGCGACGCCCATCGCACCGCGGTCGTCTCGGTGCACCTGCACGGGCGTTCTTATCAGGACCTCTCGGATGCCACCGGCATCCCCGTCTCGACCTGGCGTACGCGCACGTTCCACGCGCTGCGCGCCCTCCGCACGCACCTCGAAGGAATGGAGGAGCCTGATGCGCACTCCCGATGACCGTTGGGCGGAGCTCTGCGCCGCCGCCCTCGCCGGGGAACTGTCTCCCGCCGAGACCGTCGAGTTCGACGAGTTGCGGCGCGATCCGCGCCGCGCCGACGAGTACGAGGGCCTGCGCGGGATCACCGCGCGACTGCGACAGGGCGATCTGGCGTGGACTCCGCCGCGCGACGACTCGGACCTCGAGGCCCGGATCGCGGCATCCATCCTCCGTGCCGAGGGCGAGACGGCCGAGGGGCCGCGGGTCGTCGAGCCCGTACGGCGTCCGCGGCGGCCGTGGCTCGTGCCGACCGTGGCCGCGGCCTGTCTGCTGGGTGGCCTAGTCATCGGCGCGAACGGCGCCGCCCTCGTGCAGCCCTCCGTCCCGTCCGGTCCTCCCGGGACGCTCGGTGCGGTCGAGCAGCTCGCCGTCACCGATGACGACGCCGGGGTCGACGTGGATGCGCAGGTCGTCGCCCACACCTGGGGGACCGAGGCGTACCTGGAGGCGACCGGCCTGAACGTCGGGGCGACCTACGAGCTCGTCTTCGTCGGCGCGGACGGCACGGAGTTCCCCGCGGGCGAGGTCCTGGGGTCCGAGGTGCCGATCGTCTGCCGCATGAACGCCGCGGTGCCGCGGTCCGAGACGGTGCGCCTGGAGCTGCGCGACACCCAGCGGTCGGTCGTCGCGCACGCCGACCTGCCCGCCGTGTGAGTCCCGCTCAGCCGAGCTGCCCCGGGTGGGTCAGGCGCCACCACAGGGTCGGCTCGCCGAGCTCGCCCGAGATCTTGACGTTGGACGAGGCGGATCGCGGTCCCGCTGTCCAGGTGATCCGGCCGACGACCTCGCCCTCGGCATAGGTCTGCGGCGCGGAGGTGGCGAGGTCGACCGTCACCGGGGTGTCGGACCACGTCCGCAGCTTCTCGCCGCGCGCGAGGACGAGGGAGGCCTGCGATCCCCATGCGGTCGAGATCTCG
>NZ_QDFT01000053.1 GCF_003075375.1 Microbacterium testaceum
CCACAGGGTCCGSTCACCAAGCCCATCGACGACGCCGCCGTCGTCGAGAAGAAGGACCGGACCCTGTGGATGACGCGCACCGAGGTGCGCTCGTCGGGCGCCGACAGCCACCTGGGTCACGTCTTCGACGACGGCCCCCGCCAGGCCGGCGGACTGAGATACTGCATGAACTCGGCCGCGCTGCGCTTCGTGCCGGTCGCCGACCTCGAGTTCGAGGGCTACGGCGCCTTCCTCGCGCTGTTCCGCGAGAGCCGGGCCTCATGAACCTCTTCTCCCTCTTCACCCGTGACCGCAAAAGGAGCGACACCATGACCAGCGGACCTTCCGACACCGGCGAGATCACCCGCCGTCCCGGCACCGAGACCGCCGTCCTCGCGGGCGGCTGCTTCTGGGGTGTCGAGGACCTGATCCGCCGCCAGCCCGGCGTGCTCGACACGCGCGTCGGCTACACCGGCGGTCAGAACGACCACGCGACGTACCGCAACCACCCCGGTCACGCCGAGGCCGTCGAGATCGTCTTCGACCCCACCCGGACGTCGTACCGCGACATCCTCGCGTTCTTCTTCCAGATCCACGACCCGTCGACGCTGAACCGTCAGGGCAACGACATCGGCACGAGCTACCGCTCGGCCATCTTCCCGCTCTCGCCCGAGCAGGAGAAGATCGCGCGCGACACCATCGCCGACGTCGACGCCTCGGGCATCTGGCCCGCGAAGGTCGTCACCACGATCGAGGCCGAGGCTCCCTTCTGGGAGGCCGAGCCCGAGCACCAGGACTACCTGATCCGCATCCCCAACGGCTACACGTGCCACTTCGTACGTCCCGGTTGGGTGCTGCCCAAGCGCGAGCAGGCCTCGGCGTAATCCCCTTCGGAGGGCCCGGATGCCACGGCATCCGGGCCCTCCGTCTCTGTCGAGCGTCCAGAACACGCCGTCCGTCGCCGACGCGATGCGGCGTGTCGTGGACGGTCGACGCACGGGGCGGGGGGCCGCAACCCCGGGGGCGGGGGTCGAGGTGCTTCGTAGGCTTCCCGCATGAGCGAGTACGACGTGATCGTGGTCGGGGCGGGTCTGGCCGGGCTGCGCGCCGCCACCCGGCTCGCCGAAGCAGGTCGCGACGTCGTCCTGCTCGAGGCCGGCGACGAGGTGGGCGGGCGCGAGCGCACGGACGTCGTCGACGGCTTCCGCCTCGACCTCGGCTTCCACGTGCTGAACCCCGCGTACCCGGCGATCCGTCGATGGGTCGACGTCGACGCCCTCGCGCTGCGGCGCTTCCCCGTCGCGGTCGGCGTGCGGCTCGACGACCGTCTCGCGCGCCTGGCGCATCCGCTGCGCCACCCCTCGTCGATCCCCGCGTCGTTGCGCAGCGGCCTGGTGCGGCCGGCGGACGTCCTCGCCCTGGCCCGCTGGGCGGGACCTACCGTCGTGTCGGCCCGGAGCGCGAAGACCGGACCGGACCGTCCGCTCGCCGAGGCGTGGGATCGCGCGGGCCTGCGCGGGCCGCTGCGCGAGAGTGTGCTCGAGCCGTTCCTGGCGGGCGTGCTCGCCGACGACCGGCAGCAGACCTCCGACGCCTTCGTCCGCCTGCTCGTGCGCAGCTTCGCCCTCGGGCGCCCGGGCGTCCCCGCCGCGGGGATCGGCGCCCTCCCCGCCCAGCTCGCCGACACCGCCCGCCGCGCGGGGGTCGGCATCCGTCTCGGTCACCGCGTGGTGTCGACCCGCCGACGAGCGCGCGGCTGGCACGTCGGGATCGACGGACGGGATGCCGTGACCGCTCGTTCCGTGATCGTGGCGACCGGGCCGGACCCCGCTCTCGACGTGCCGCTTCCGCCGTCGCGCGGCCTGCGGACGTGGTGGTTCGCCGTCGACCGGGCGCCGAGCGACGACGCCGCCCTGCGGGTCGACGGCCGCCGACGCGGACCGATCGTCAACACCGCGGTGATGACGAACACCGCACCCACCTACGCCCCACGCGGCCAGCACCTGGTGCAGGCGACCTGCGTGCTGCCCTCGGACGCCCCCGAGGACGTCGTGCGGCGGCAGCTGTCCGAGATGTGGGATGCCGACACCCGGCCGTGGCGCCTGCTGCGCCGAGACGACGTCGTCGGCGCCCTGCCCGCGCAGGACCCGCCGCTGCGCCTGCGTCGGCCCGTCCGTCTCGGGGACGGGCGCTACGTCGCCGGGGACCACCGCGACACCGCGTCGATCCAGGGTGCCCTCGTCTCGGGTCAGCGCGCGGCCGAGGCGGTGCTGTCCGATCTCGCGCGGTGACGCGCGCTACGCGCGGGCGGCGAGCGCGGTCAGCGCCTCGCCGGTCACGCGGCGCGTGGTCCACTCCTCCATCGCCTGGGCCCCGAGCGCGCGATAGAACCCGATCGCGGGCTCGTTCCAGTCGAGCACGGTCCACTCGAGCCGCGGGTAGCCCTTGTCGACGCACTCCCCCGCCAGGGCGGCCAGCAGGGCGACGCCGTAGCCGTTCGCGCGGAACCGCTCGTGGACGTAGAGGTCCTCGAGCCAGATGCCGTGACGCCCGGTCCACGTCGAGTAGGTGAGGAACCAGATCGCGATCGCGCGGATCTCGCCGTCGCCGCCGTCCACCACGAAGGCGAAGGCACGGGGGTCGTCGCCGAACAGCGTCGCGGCGATCATCTCGGCCGTGTTGTCGACGGCATCCGGTTCGCGTTCGTAGTCGGCGAGGGCCTGGATGCAGGCGAGGATGCCGGTCTCGTCGCCGCGTCGGGCGGGGCGCAGCTCGGCGCCGTCGGTGAGGGTGGTCATGCTCCGAGGCTATCGAGCGGCCCCGCGGTCAGCCCAGCGGCTCCCAGCTCTGCCGCGCGACGCGGCGGAAGTTGCCGCCGAGCACGGCGGCGATATCGGTGTCGGCCCAGCCCCGCTGCCGCAGGGCCGCGCCCAGTCCGATGAACGTCTCGGGCGGCATCCATTCGACCGGACCCCACGCGGTGTAGCTGGCGTCGTACAGCTCGGGACTCGACGCGAGTTCGACGCGGAAGGTCTGCCAGTCGAACGAGAAGTCGGTGCTGACGCCGACGTGCGCGATCCCGACCAGCTCGACGGCGTACTCGAGGTGGCGCGCCATCGCCTCGAGCGTCGGGGTGTTGGGCCCCAGGAAGATCCCGACGCCCGTGATGCCGACCACCCCGCCGGTGTCGGCCGCCGCGCGCGCCTGGTCGTCGGTGAGGTTGCGCGGGTGCTCCCACACGCCCCGCATGTTCGAGTGGCTGAACACCACGGGGCGCGAGGACGCGGCGCAGATGTCCATCGAGGTGCGCGCGCCGACGTGCGAGCCGTCCGGCACCATCCCCGACCGGTTCAGCTCGTGCACGAGGTCGCGCCCCCAGGGGGTGAGCCCCTCGTCGACGGGGTCGAGGCAGCCGCCGCCGACGGCGTTGGCGTGGTTGTAGACGGGTCCGAGCGTGCGAACGCCCGCGGCAACGAGTCGGGCGACCGCGTCGAGGTCGCCGCCGAGGGGACCGGCGTCCTCGAGATCGAACACCACGGCGGTGTCGCCCGCCGCGGCGATCCGGTCGACGTCGTCGACCGACGCGGCGAGCGCCAGGCCGTCGATCCGCTCGACCTGCGCGCGGAAGGCATCGAGGAGGGACGCCGTGAGCGCCGGCGGGTGCGGCGAGAAGCCGACGTTCAGCGACACCAACCCGCCGCCCGCGGGGCGGTAGCGGTGCAGTTCGCTCAGGTCGGCGGTCTCGACGAGTTCGGCGCAGGCGTGCTGGTCCCAGAGCATCAGGCGGCGGCCTGCTCGCGCGATGACGACACCGGGGCGAGCGCGACGTCCAGCGCCTCGCGTCCGTCGAAGACGAAGCAGCCGCCGTCCCAGTGCGCACCGCCCTGCTCCTCGAACCAGCCGAGGATGCCCCCGTCGAGCTGGTAGGCGTCGATCCCCTCGTCGCGCAGGTGCAGCGCGGCCTTCTCGCACCGGATGCCGCCGGTGCAGAACGTCACGACCGTCTTGCCCTCGAGGTCGTCGCGGTGGGCGCCCGCGGCATCCGGGAACTGCGTGAAGCGCTCGATGCGCCAATCCTGCGCGCCGACGAAGGTGCCGTAGTCGACCTCGAACGCGTTGCGGGTGTCGACGAGCACGACCTCGCGGCCCTGATCGTCGGCGCCGCGGTCGAGCCAGCGCCGCAGGGTGGCGGGCGCGACCGCCGGGGCGCGGCCGTCCTGGGGGCGCACCTCGGGCCGGTCCATGCGGATGATCTCGCGCTTGACCTTCACCAGCAGCCGCCCGAAGGGCACCGTGTCCGACCAGCTCTCCTTCGCGCGCAACGGCGCGAAGCGCGGGTCGGCCCGCAGTGCGTCGAGGAACCCGCGCACCGCGTCCGCCCCGCCGGCCAGGAACAGATTGATCCCCTCGCCGGCGAGCAGGATCGTCCCACGCAGTCCGGCCGTCGCGGCGCGCGAGCGCAGCTCGTCGCGCAGGGCGGCGGGGTCGTCGATGCGCGTGAACAGGTACGCCGAGACGTTCAGGACGGATGCCATGGCATCCACCCTACGAAACGAGCGCGGCGCCCCCGCTCGTGCTTCGGCGTCGAGACACGCAGGCGTCAAGCCGGGAAACGCCCGCGCCGCATCGCCTAGCGTGGGAAGCACTCGTCCCCGGGAGGAAGCGTGCCCCACGACCCCGCGCCAGCGGTCACGACCGTGTCGGTCGTCATCCCCGTCCGCGACGACGCGTCTCACCTGCGCCGCTGTCTCGCCGCCCTGAGCCGGCAGACCCTTCGCCCCGACGAGATCGTCGTGGTCGACAACGACTCCTCGGACGACAGCGCGAGCGTCGCCCGCGACGCCGGAGCCCGCGTGGTGTTCTGCGGCGAGCGCGGCATCCCCGCCGCCGCCGCGACGGGCTACGACGCCGCCCGCGGCGAGCTGATCCTGCGTCTCGACGCCGACAGCATCCCCGAACCGACCTGGGTGCGGAGCATGGTCGACGCCTTCGCGGACGACGCCGTGGATGCCGTCAGCGGCGGTGCCGTGTTCCACGACGGTCCCGCGGCGCAGCGCGTGGGGATGGCGCGGGCCTTCCTCGGCACCTACGCCGCGTTCGCCACCCCCGCTCTCGGCCACGCCCCGCTGTGGGGCTCGAACATGGCGTTCCGCCGCAGCGCCTGGCGCGACGTGCGCGACGAGGTGCACCTCGATCCCGAGCTGCACGACGACCTCGACCTGGCGTACCACCTGGGCGTCCGGCACCGCATCGGCATCGTCTCGGGCCGGCACATGCGCGTGTCGTCGCGGACCGTCCAGCCCCGCCGCTTCGCGCGCTGCTTCCGCCGCGGGGCCGGCACGGTGTTCGCCCACTGGCCGGAGGACATCCCCCCGGCCCGGTGGGTGCGCGTGCTGCGGCGACGTCGACGCCGTGGCGACCTGCCGCTCGAGGAGGCCCGCGCGTGAGCGGCGTGCTGTTCCCGACGGTCCGTGCGCCCGAGCTGCACGTGATGAGCTTCAACATCCGTCGACGGTTCGACCGCGTCACCTGGCCGCCCGCCGACCGCTGGCCGATGCGCAAGCAGCGCCTGCGCACGTTCCTGAGCGCCAACAAGCCGCACCTGCTGGGCGCGCAGGAGGCGATGCCCGACCAGGCGCGGTGGGTGCAGGACGCGCTCGGCACGCAGTACGGCCGGGTGGGTCTCGGCCGCGGACCGCGCCGGGACGGCGAGGGAACGCCGCTCTTCTACGACCGGGACCGCCTCGAGGTCGAGGACTGGCGGCAGGTCGCCCTGTCGGACACCCCCGAGCTCGCCGGGTCGACCGGCTGGGGCAACACCATCCCCCGCATCGCCGTCATCGCGCAGCTGCGCGATCTCGAGACGGGTGCGCGATTCACGTTCGTCAACACGCACTTCGACGCGTTCTCGCCGCGGGCGCGCCGCCGGTCGGCGGCTTGGCTGCACGATCTGGCAGCGGCTCGCACGCGACCGCTGCTCTTCACGGCGGACGTCAACGCGCACGTGCGCTCGAGCGAGCTCGAGGCGATGTTCGCCGACGGCGGCCTGATCGACACCTGGTCCGTCGCCCCCGCCCGCCGCACCGCGGAGTGGGGATCGTTCAACAACTATCGGCGACCCAAGCTGGGGGCGCGTCGCATCGACGCGATCCTCGCGAGCCCCGACGTGGGCGTGCGCGCCGTGGGCATCGACCCGCGCCCGACGGGCACGCAGTGGCCGAGCGACCACCTGCCCGTCCAGGCCGTCGTCCGGCTGCCCTCGAGCGCCTCGTCGTGACCGCCGGCATCCGCTCCACCGTGCCCGGTCCCCCCGGGGAGGGATGCCGATGCTCCCCGCGATGATCGCGAATCTCAAGCGACCACCGCGGACCGTCACCGAGTGGCTCGCCGACGCGGTGCGCGCCGGGGCGATCGTCACCACGGTCGTCGCCCTCTTCATCCTGCCGTTCACCGATTTCGCGGTGCTGTCGATGGCCCTGCCGGCGGTCATGCTGGCGCGCATGATCGGTCTGCGCTCGGGCGTGGACCTGTTGACGTGCGCGACCGTGTTCGTCGCGGCCGGCAGCAACGTGATCGACCTGTACCGCGCGTGGACGGGGTGGGACCTCGTCGTGCACGCCCTGTGCACGGGGGTGCTGGCCGCCGTCGCCATGGTGCTGCTCGACGACGGCGGCGTGATCGCGCCGACCGGACGCCGACGCACCCCGATCGTCGTCGCCACGATCGCGGGACTCGCCCTGAGCGCGGTGTGGGAGATGGTCGAGTGGTTCGGCTACCGCTTCATCACCGACGCGATCTTCGTGACGTACGACGACACCATCGGCGACATGATCGCCGGCGGAGCGGGAGCGCTCGCCGCCGGGGTCCTGGCATCGCGGTTCGCGCTCACGCGCCGGGATCGCTCCGCGCTCTGACCGCCGGCCGACGTGTCAATCCCCCGAGGCGCCCCACCGCGCCCCGACAGCATGGGCGCACGCCAACGGAAGGATGAACGATGTCGAAAGATCTGTCGAAGGGCGACCGCGTCAGCTGGGACACGCCCCAGGGCAAGACGCAGGGCAAGGTCGTCGAGAAGAAGACCAAGGACTTCCAGCACGACGGACAGAAGTTCACGGCATCCGACGACGATCCCGCCTACATCGTCGAGTCGGAGAAGTCGGGCTCGAAGGCCGCGCACAAGGGGTCGGCGCTCAACAAGCTGAAGAGCTGATCCGCCTCGTCCTCCGACAGGCTCGGCGGAAAGATCCCCGAGCCTGTCGAAGGGGTCGCGGACGACACACCCCGGCAGACGCGCCGCACACCGGGCCTACTCGCGGGCGTCCCGCCGCTTGCGCATCTGCGCCAGGGCCAGCCCCAACCGGTGATTGCCCGCCAGCACGTCCTCGTGCCGCTCGAGGAAATCCCAGTACGCCTCGGTGAAGACCGAGTCTTTGGCGTCCTGCGCGGACGGCCACCACGAACCCATCTTCTGCAGGTACGCCCCGCCCGAGACGTAGGGCTTGGTGGCGACGAAGCCGCCGTCGGCGAACTGGCTCATGCCCATGACGTTGGGCACCATGACCCAGTCGTAGGCGTCGACGAACAGCGCGAGGAACCAGTCGTTCACCTGCCGGGGCGCGTATCCCTGCAGCAGGAACCAGTTGCCCAGCACCATGAGCCGCTCGATGTGGTGGGCGTAGCCCCACCGGTGCACCCGCTCGAGCACCGTGCGCACCGGGATCGGCAGGTCCTTCGGCATCCGCTCGCCCGAGAACCAGTACTTCTGGATGCGCCCGTCGAGGTGCAGGGCGTTGACGTGCTCGAGCTTCGGGTGCGCGCGGTACATGCCGCGCATGTACTCGCGCCAGCCGATCACCTGGCGGATGAACCCCTCGACGGATGCCAGGGGCGCATCGGTCCGGGTCGCCGCGGCCACGACCTCTTCGACGGTCAGCAGGCCGATGTTCAGCATCGGCGAGATGATCGCGTGGAAGAGGAACGGTTCGTCCGCCTTCATCGCGTCCTCGTAGCGACCGAAATCGTGCAGCCGCTCGGCGACGAACACGTCGAGCCAGTCGCGCGAGTCCTCGGGGGTGACCGGCAGCCAGAAGTCCGAGGCGGATCCGGGGTGGTCGGGGTAGCGCTCGTCGACCTCGGCGATCACCGCGCGCGTGATCTCGTCGTGCTCCGGCTGCGGCAGCGGCGGGATCTCGACGCCCTTCTTCGGCAGGGCCTTGCGGTTGTCGGCGTCGAAGTTCCAGCGGCGTCCCGCCGGTTTCCCCCCATCCATCAGGATGCCGGTCCGTCGCCGCTGCCAGTGGTAGAAGTCCTCCATGAGCGGCGTCGGGTGCTCGGCGAACCACCCGTCGACGTCCTCTTCGGGGGTGAGGAAGAGCCCGTCCGACAGGACGTCGGTCTCGACGTCGTGGTCGGCGCAGATCCGCGCGATGCGCTCGTCGACCGGTCGGTTGGGGTCGCTCATCCACGTCAATTCGGTCACGTGGTGGCGGGTCAGCAGCCGCTCGAGTCCCGCCTTGAAGGTCAGGTCGTCCTCGAGAGCGATGCGGCGCACGGTCTTGCCCTCGGCCTCGAGGCGTGCCGCGGTGTGCCGCATGGCCGAGACGAGCAGCACGATCTTGTGCCGGTGGTACGGCAGCTTCGCGAAGCGCGGAGCGGACTCGATGAAGAAGAACTCCCGGATGCCGTCGTCGGCGTAGGCGGGATGCTCCGCGAACTGCTGCGTGGCGAGGATCAGCGCGGCCCTCATGCCCGCCGCCTCTGCGCCGCGGCCTTCGCCCGGCATCCTCTCGAGCAGTAGAGGACCTGGTCCCACTGGTCGCGCCCGCTCCAGCGCTTGCGATCGGTGAAGGGCCGGCCGCAGTAAGCGCAGGGCTTGGAGCGCACCTCGGGTCGTGACATGCCGTCATCGTCGCAAACGGGGCGTCGACGGATCGGGGGCTTGCGCTCTCACAGGACCGGGGTGTGCGCAAGGCCCGCGCGCGCCTCGGCGGGCGCGTGGTGTGCTGCGGCCATGGACACCTCACCGCACCGCGAACCCGACACCGCCGACCAGCCCGACGAGCTCGAGACCGCCGACGCCCCCGTCGTCGGCGCGAGCGACATCCCCGACACCACCGACGACGACGACGCTCCCGTCGACAACCCCTCGGGCGGCTGAACGGAGGTCGGGCCCCACCTCGATCCGGGGCGGGGCCCGACGACGCTCACTCGGGCAGGTCGAACTTCTCGTTCTCGCCGCCGCGCGGCCGCTCGCCCGTGACCTTCGATGTCACCAGCGCGACAGCGGTGGCGATGCGTCCGCCGGCGCTCCCCCAGTACTCGCCACTCAGGGCGGACACCTTCAGCAGCGTGACGCCCGGGGACTCGGGCCCGTCGGGGAACCACGCCTCGACGCTGGTCGACCACAGCTCCTTCAGCTTCGCGAGGTCGTCGACGACCTCGCCCTCGCCCGCGAGCGAGAGCCAGGTGCCGTCGGTGCTGAACGACAGCCCGACCTGGGGGTCGCGTCGCACGTGTTCGACGGCCGACGCGTGGGTGCCGACGATGAACCAGAGGTCGCCGTCCGACTCGGTCTCCTGCACGGTCAGCGGGTGCGCGTGCAGGGCGCCGTCCTCGGCGCGCGTGGTGACCATCGCGAAGCGGAACTTCTTGAGCAGTTCGTTGAGCTTGTCCAGCTCGGGGGTGGTGGCGGTCATGACGCTCCTTCTTGTCGAGACCCTCAGCCCATCCGCCCGCGCGGGTGCGGCGCTACGCGTTGACGTCGGCCGATGGATCTGCTCTCGGCGGGGCGACCCGATCGAGCTCCGCGAGGGCCTCTCGCGCCCGCTGCAGCCGCGCGGGCACGTCGTCGTCCCACCACCGCGGTCCGCGTTCCCCCAGGCCCGCTTTGGCCAGCCCCACCCGGTGCCGGGCGGCGGCGGTCCCCTCCTCGTCATCGGCGCCCCTGGTCGTCCGCACGGCGGCACGCGCCCGGCCCAGGTGCGATCGCAGTCGGGCCGCGATCTCGCCCGGTAGCTCCGGGTCGGTGCGCCGCCACCGGCGCCCGTTCACGACCAGCCAGCGTTCGTCTGCGGCGGGGTCCTCGGTTCCGGATGCCATGCCCCCAGTCCACCCCCGCGTCGCCGCCCGCGAAACTCCCCGGCGAACGTCCGGTCATCCGTGCTACCGTGAGGCTATTCGTTCTGGGACCTGCTTCATCGACGCCCGCCTCATCGCTGAGATGCCGGGCGCACGGCGCCGAGCCGTTTCCGACAGCGTTCCCTCCCTCAATCATCGCGTGCCTTGCTCGACGGCATCCGCCCTCGCGTCGCACTCGCGGAAAGTTTCTGTGTCTCTGCTTCACCCTTCGCCACTGTCGTGGCGTCAGGCCGATCTCGACGTCTTCGTCGCGACGGCCGGATCCGACTACGCCGGTTTCGTCGGCGCGGCCACCTCGGGCTACGAAGCCCAGGGTCCGCTCGGCGAGAACCTCGGCGTCCACGCGTCCGTCGAGACGGCTCAGGCCGCCGTCGACGGACATCGCGTCCGCGTCACCGACTCGGTGCCGCGGCGTCCCCGTCCGCTCCGCGTGCGTCGGGGCGGCACCCACGGTCGCATCTGCGGCCCAACATGAATAAAGGAAGAACACGATGGCCACTGGCACCGTGAAATGGTTCAACTCCGAAAAGGGCTACGGCTTCATCGCTCCCGATGACGGCTCGGCCGACCTGTTCGCGCACTTCAGCGCGATCCAGGGCAACGGCTTCAAGGAGCTCACCGAGGCTCAGAAGGTCGAATTCGACGCCGAGCAGGGCCCCAAGGGCATGCAGGCGGCGAACATCCGCCCCCTCTGAGCTCCGCTCCCCCCGCAAGCCGGGTGCGTCGCCTCGCGACGCCCCGGCTTGTGTCGTTCCCGGGCGCGGACGGGATCCGATGTTTCCGTTTCCCGTGAGGCTGCTGGACATGTGGACGTATGCCGGGTCGTCCATACGGCGCCCCGTAGTGTGGGCCTCAGCCCGGGGTAGCCGCCCCGGCTCCCGACCACGGTCATCCCGATCCGAGGAGCAGTCCATCGCTTCCACCATCGTCGAGTCCCGCCTCGGCCCCGTTCGCCAGACCTACTCCGGCACGACGGAATTCCCCCCCATCACCAAGGCCTACACAGAGTTGTCCCAGGTCGTCCGCGAGAGCGGATTGCTGGTGCGCACCCCCGTCTTCTACGCCGTCGTGGCGAGCGCGATCGTGCTCGGTTTCGCCGGCTGCGTGACCGGATTCATCCTGCTCGGCGACAGCTGGTTCCAGCTGTTCATCGCGGCGGCGCTCGGCATCCTGTTCACGCAGGTGGCGTTCCTCGCCCACGAGGCCGCGCACCGCCAGATCTTCGCGTCGGGACCGGCGAACGACCGTCTCGGCCTGTTCATCGGCAACGGCATCGTCGGGATGAGCCGGTCGTGGTGGGCGTCGAAGCACACGCGCCACCACGCCAACCCGAACCGCGTCGACAAGGACCCCGACATCGAGATCGACACGATCTCGTTCCTCGACGTCGACGCCGCCAAGGCGCGCGGCGTGCAGCGCTGGATCACCCAGCGTCAGGGGTACCTGTTCTTCCCCCTGCTGGCGTTCGAGGGCATCAACCTCTACGTGCTGGCGCTGCGCCACCTGTTCTCGCGCGGCGAGATCAAGGGACGCTGGGGCGAGCTAGGCCTGCTGGCCCTGCGCCACGCGATCTTCATCGCGCCGATCTTCATCTTCCTGCCCGTCGGCCTGGCCTTCGCGTTCTTCGGGGTGTCGGTCGCGGTGTTCGGCATCTACATGGGTGCGTCCTTCGCCCCCAACCACAAGGGCATGCCGATCATCGCCCCGGGTGCCAAGCTCGACTTCTTCAGCAAGCAGGTGCGCACCTCCCGCAACATCGCGGGCGGCTGGTGGGCCACCTGGCTCATGGGCGGTCTGAACTACCAGATCGAGCACCACCTCTTCCCGAACATGCCCCGCCCGCACCTGAGCCGTGCGCGCCTCATCGTGCGCGAGCACTGCGAGACGCTGAATGTGCCCTACGTCGAGACGACGCTGCTGCAGTCGTACGGCATCGTCATCGCCTACCTCAACCGCGTGGGCCTCGCCGCCCGCGATCCGTTCGAGTGCCCGATGACCGCATCGACCCGGCACCTCACGGTCGAGAAGGGCTGACCCCTCACCGGGAGCCGTTCGTCCCGAAGGCGTCGCACCCCCGTGGTGCGGCGCCTTCGGCGTTCACGCGCGCGACACCTCGTGTAGGCGCACGTCGTGGATCCCGGCATCCGCGAGGGTGAGGGTCATCATCGTGCACGCGGGCTGGCGACGCCGATCGGTGGGCGACCCGGGGTTCAGCAGGCGCATGCCGCCGGGGGTCGTGGTGTCCCAGGGGATGTGGCTGTGACCGAACACCAGCAGGTCCGTGTCGGGGAAGGCGGCATCCATCCTCTTCTCGCGCCCCGCGGCGGCTCCGGTCTCGTGGACGACGGCCACGCGGACGCCGTCGATGTCCGCGCGGGCGATCTCGGGCAGGCGCTCGCGCAGGGCGGGACCGTCGTTATTGCCCCACACGCCGAGCAGCGGTCCGGACCCGCCGAGTTCGTCGAGCACGCTCTCGTCCACCCAGTCTCCGGCGTGGACGATCAGATCGGCCGCCGCGGCGGCGCGCCGGACATCGTCGGGCAGCGTGCGAGCGCGTCGGGGTACGTGGGTGTCGGCCACGAGCAGCAGGCGGGTCGGCATCGTCCCACGCTAGCGATGCCCCCGGGCGCCCGGGCGGGGCTTGTCGGGTGCGGCCGGGCGACCCCGACCGCGGCGGGCGCGCGAGAATGGAGGGGTGTCGACCTCCCGCCGTCTCCCCGTCCTGACTCTTGTGACGGATGCCGTCCTCGTCGTCGTCTTCGCCGCGATCGGCCGCGCGACGCACGACGGCGCCGTCCTCGGCCCCCTCGGCACCGGTCTGCTGACCACGGTCTGGCCGTTCCTGGCCGCCCTGGCCCTGGGGTGGCTCATCACGGGCGTCTGGCGCGCGCCGCTTGCGCTCGTGCGCACGGGGCTCCCCCTGTGGGCGATCACCGTCGTGCTGGGCGTCATCCTGCGCGCGGCGAGCGGTCAGGGCATCGCGATCGCCTTCGTGATCGTCGCGGCGATCACCCTCGCGGTGTTCCTGCTCGGCTGGCGCGCGATCGCCCTGCTCGTCGTCCGATCGCGGCGACGCGCCACGCGCTGAGACGGCGCGACGGCTCCGATCGGCCTCGGCCTCAGGCCTCGTCGGCGAGAGCGACGTCCACCTGGATCTCGCTCGCGAGACGCTCCAGCTCGGCCACGAGGTCGTCGATGGCGACGTCGGCGGGCACGGTCGCGGTGATGGTGGCCTCGAACAGGCGTCCGCCGGCCATCGCGGCATCCGTGGTCTGCGTCGACATGCGCTCGATGCTCGCCCCGTGCCCGCTCAGCGCCGCCGAGACCTCGCGGACGATGCCGGCACGGTCGTTGCCGACCACGTCGAAGGTCACCGCGCGCGCCGACGCGACGCCCGGCTCGGCCGCCCCCGCGTGGACGGTGACGGTCAGCGTGCCCGCGAGCGACTCGAGCGCGGCGCGCAGGTCGTCGGCGCGGTCGGGGGCGATGGACACCTGGACGATCCCGGCGAAGGCGCCCGCCAGTTCGGCGAGTTCGCTGTTCTCCCAGTTGCCGCCATGGGAGTCGACGATGTCGGCGACCGCGGACACCAGGCCCGCTCGATCGTCGCCGACGACGGTGAGCACGAGGGTGGTCATGCCGACAGCGTAGCCAGCGGACGACTCACGCGGTCGCCGTGGCGGCATCCCACCGTCGTGTCGCGGCGGCGTTGAGCACGGCGGTCGCGAGCACGAGAGCGGCCGCGACGGCGGGCAGGAGCATCGCGGCCTCGACCGAGACGCTCTCGGCGACCGCGCCGGTGATCGCCGACGACAGCGCCTGCGCGAGGGTCAGCGCCGAGGCGAGCAGGGTCATCGTCGAGGCCGACCGCCCGCGCGGCGCGCGGAGCCCGGCGAGGCTGAAGACCGTGACGAGCGAGGGACCGACGCCGATGCCCATGAGGCACAGCACGACCGTGACCGTGACGACCGACCCTCCGACGGTGTACGCGCCCGCCGAGGCCGCCAGAACCGCCGCGAACGCGACGAGCCGCCACCGCAGCGCGAACGCCTCGGGCAGCAGCGCCACGGCCAGCGCGAGCACGGCCGAACCGACACCCATGACGCCGTAGAGCAGGGCTCCCGCCTCGGGAGCGCCCTGCGCCTCCATGAAGGCCGTCAGCGAGGTCAGCGTCGAGCCGAAGAACAAGCCCACGCCGAACACCGCCGCCACCAGCACGGTCAGTCGCGGCCGCAGCAGCTCCCGCGCCGGCGCCATCTCGGCGCGCTCCGCGCGCGCGGGCACGGCGCGCCCCGTCGGGTGCAGGGCGAAGGCCGTGACGAACACGAAGCTCAGCACCGCCGCCCCGGCGATGGGCGCCCACGGGGCGATCAGCGCCGCCAGCACGCCCACGACGAAGGGGCCGATGACGAACGCGGTCTCGTCGGCCGCCGATTCGTAGGCCATCGCACGCGAGAACGTGCGCTCGCGCCGCTCGGGGCGCACGCGCTCGCCGATCAGCGCCATCACGCGACTGCGCGACATCGCCGCGGTCTGCGGACCGGTCAGTCCGATCGCAGCCGCGGCGACCAGCAGCAGGGCGTCGCCCGTGCGCGAGGCGACCACCAGGGGGAAGATCGCGAGCAGGATGCCGTTGGCCAGGCCCACCGGGATGAGCACGCGTCGCTGCCCGAACCGATCGGCGAGGTCGCCCAGCACGGGACCGGCGACGACCACGCCGAGGCCGACGGCGGCCGAGGTGAGACCGCCGAGGGCGACCGAGCCGCGCAGCGCGACGACGATGGCGAGCACGCCGACGGTCATCATGGCGAACGGGAGCCGGGCGATGAACGCGATCGGGAAGTACCAGAACCCCGTGTGGTGCACGAGCGGGCGGTCGAGGACGGCGGATGAGGACGCGGGCAGTGACATGGAGCGGTCTCCGGGAGGCGATGGAACGTGCCGCCTTGCCGGACCGGTAGGTAGGTGCACTCTGTGCGGCGGGACGATCCCGCGTCACCATTCTACCGCGGGTGGCGAACCGCCGCCCGGGTCACGACACGAGCGCGACGACGGCGGCGATCACCGACGCCAGAGCCAGCACGAGGGCGATCGCGATGAGCACCGTGTGGACGATCAGGAACGCCGTCGGCTTGCCCGCGGCATCCCGCGCCCGGGGGTCTTTCGCGATGCGGGGGTAGAAACGCGGCCAGACGACCGCGTTGAAGAGGGCGTTGGCGAACAGCAGGACGATCAGGAGCGGTTCCACCCCCCGAGCCTAAAGGTCACCCGCCGCTCTCAGGTCGCGCACGCGATGCAGCGGCGGGCGAACGGGCGCGCCTCGAGCCGCGCTTCGGCGATCGGACGCCCGCACGCCTCGCAGGTGCCGTAGACACCGGATGCCACGCGCTCGCGCGCGGCGCGGATCTCGTCGCGCTCCGCCTCGGCCCCGCGGCGCAGCGCGTCGACCTGCGCCCACTCCCCCGAGAGCGTCGACCCCTCGGGATCGTGCTCGTCGTCGGCGGTCGCGTCGGCCCGGTCGTGGCGCAGGCTGTCGTCGTCCTCGCGCAACCGGGCCAGGCGCGCCTCGACCTCGCGCGCGCGGTCGTCGAGCATGCGTGTCGCGGTGGTGGCATCCATGGTGCGACGCTAGCCCCCTCCTCCGACATCGGGGGCCGGGCAGGATCGGCTCATGAGCGAGCTCCGACGCCACTGGACACCGACCGCCGTGGCGTACCTCGTCCTGTCCGTCGCCGGACTCGTGGGCACGTGGATCTTCAACGCCTTCGCGATCGTGCAGATGCGCGACTTCATCGGCGACCTCGTCTCGAGCGGTCCCGCGGTGTCGTCCATCACCGTGGACCTGCTGGTCGTGGCGATCGCGGGCAGCATCTTCATCCTCGTCGAGGGCCGACGTCTCGGCATGCGCTTCGCATGGGTGTACGTGGTGCTGTCGGGCCTGACGGCCTTCGCGTTCACGCTCCCCCTCTTCCTCGCGATGCGTCAGCGCCGGCTGACCGCCCGAGCCGCGGTCTGACGGCCGAGCGTGATCGCCGCGGGTCAGCGCGAGGCGAGCCCCTCGCGCAGCCCGTCGATCAGCGGGGTCGTCGGGCGGCCGATGATGCGGGCCAGGGCGCCGTCCGTCTGCGAGAGCGCCCCGCGGGCGATCGCGTCGTCGATGCCGGCGACGAACGCCGCCGTCCCGGCATCCAGTCCCGCCGCCTCGAGGCCCGCCGCCAGCTGGTCGACGGTCACCGCGGTGTAGGTCACCGGGCGGCCCAGCACCTCGCCCGCCGCGGCGGGCGAGGTGCTGGGC
>NZ_QDFT01000054.1 GCF_003075375.1 Microbacterium testaceum
CGCCTGACCCGCCCCGCCCGCCTGACCCGCCCCGCCCGCCCCCGTGGACCGCGAGACTGCATGCCGCTGACCAGACGGTGACATTCCGTCACCGACTTGTCAGTGAGATGCTGTTTCGCGAGCAAAGGACACCATCGTGACCGAGCAGACCTTCGTCCTCCCCGACGTCGGAGAGGGCCTCACCGAGGCCGAGATCGTCCAGTGGCGCGTCGCGCCGGGCGACACCGTCGCCGTCAACGACGTGATCGTCGAGATCGAGACGGCCAAGTCGCTCGTCGAGCTGCCCTCGCCCTACGCGGGCACGGTCGGCGAGCTGCTGGCATCCGAGGGGGCCACCGTCGAGGTCGGCGCGCCGATCATCACGATCGGATCCGCGGATGCCGCCACCCCGGCCCCCGCCGCGCCGACCAGCGTCCCCGAGCCGAGCGACCCCGGTGGTGCGGTGCTCGTGGGGTACGGCACGGGCGGCGCGGTGTCGTCGCGCAGGCGCAAGCCCGCCGAGCGGCCCGTGAAGGCGTCGGTCGGCGTGGTGGCCAAGCCCCCGATCCGCAAGCTCGCGCGCGACCTCGGGGTCGAGCTGTCGGCCGTCACCCCGAGCGGTCCGGCCGGCGAGGTCACCCGCGACGACGTGGTCAAGCACGCCGAGCAGGCCAGCGTCTTCCGCAACATCGAGACGCCCGCGTGGGGCGAGGTGCGCGAAGAGACCATCCCGGTCGCCGCTCCCGCCGCCCCCGCTCCTGTCGACGACGCCCGTGAGGAGTCCATCCCCGTCCGCGGCGTCCGCAAGGCGACCGCCAACGCGATGACGTCGAGCGCGTACTCGGCCCCGCACGTGTCGGTGTGGGTCGACGTCGACGCCTCGCGCACCATGGAGCTCGTCAAGCGCCTCAAGGCCTCGCCCGACTTCGCCGACGTCAAGATCTCGCCGCTGCTGATCATGGCGCGCGCGGTCATCTGGGCCCTGCGGCGCACGCCGATGATCAACGCGGCGTGGGTAGACACCGAGGACGGCGCGCAGATCTCGGTGCGCCACTACGTCAACCTCGGTATCGCTGCGGCGACGCCGCGCGGTCTGCTGGTGCCCAACATCAAGGACGCGCAGGCGATGAAGACGCGCGAGCTCGCCAAGGCGCTCGAGCACCTCACACTCACCGCGCGCGAGGGCAAGACCAGCCCCGCCGACCAGACCGGTGGCACGTTCACGATCACCAACATCGGAGTCTTCGGAGTGGATGCCGGGACCCCGATCATCAACCCCGGTGAGGCCGGCATCATCGCGCTCGGCGCCATCCGCCAGAAGCCGTGGGTGGTCGACGGCGAGGTGCGCCCCCGCTGGGTGACCACGGTGTCGGGTTCGTTCGATCACCGCGTGGTCGACGGGGACGGGATCTCGCGCTTCATCGCGGACGTGGCATCCGTGCTCGAGGAGCCGGCGCTGCTGCTCGACTGACCCGGGGCCGCCCCGACGATCGCGATCGCCTCGACCAGGACGTCTGGTTGAGTCCGCCCGCTCGTAGCATGGACGGCGTGGAGGCGGACGACGAGACGGCGGAACAGCGGGCGCTGCGCGCGCTCCGCGCCATCGACGACGGTGCCGACATCGGAGCCGAGGCCTTCGCCCTGTCGAACGAATTCACCGACCGCCACACGGCGCGGTTGGCGACGTGGTGGCGGCGCCGACGGCGGTCGCCCGGCGCGGTTTAGCCGGGCAGCGACGCCCGGGTCTTCCCGACCGCCGGCTTCGTCGGGATCAGCAACGCCAGCACAAGCGCGACGATCGCCGCGCCGATGCCCAGCAGGAACGACACCTGGAACGCCTGCGACGTCGGCACCCGGGTCTCGCCATCGCCGGTCGAGAGGGTCGCGAGCACGACGCCGACGATGGCCGCCGCCGTGCTCGTTCCCAGCGATCGGGCGAGGGCGTTGAGGCCGTTCGATGCGCCGGTCTCGCTGGGTGGGACGGCGCGCATGATGAGCATCGGCATCGCGGCGTAGCCGAACCCGATCCCGAACCCGATCAGGATGTTCGCGACGACGAAGTGCCACACCTCGGTCGAGAAGGCCAGGCTGAACCCGTAAGCGACGATGAGCGAGACGGCCCCCGCGATCAACAGGATGCGCGGACCGATCGTGCGCGCCAGGGTGCCCGAGATGGGCGAGAGCACCATCATGACCAGCCCCGACGGCATGACGACGAGGCTCGCGGCCAGCAGCGACAGTCCCAGCCCGACGCCCGTCGCCACCGGCAGCTCGAGCATCTGCGGATAGGCGACGTTCGAGGTGAACAGCGCGAAACCCATGGCGATGGATGCCAGATTGGTCAGCAGGACGGGGCGACGGGCCGCGACCCGCAGGTCGAGCAGCGGGTTGTGGACGCGCAGCTCGAACCATCCCCACAGCAGCAGCACGGCGATCCCGCCGAGCGCCAGCATGAGGGTGAGCGGTGACGTCCAGCCCCAGGTGTTGCCGCGGGACACCGCGAGCAGGATGCCGATCAGACCAATCGCGAGTCCGGCCGCGCCGATGTAGTCGAAGCGTCCGGCGGTGCGCAGCACGCTGACCGGGACGATCCAAAGGATCAGTGCGAAGACGGCCGCTCCGAGGGCTCCGGCGATCCAGAACAGCCAGTGCCAATCCGTGTTCTCGGCGACGAGGGCGCTGACCGGCAGGCCGAGGGCCCCGCCGACGCCGAGCGTCGCGCTCATCAGGGCGATGGCGCTGTCGACCCGGTTCTCGTGCAGCACGTCGCGCATGATCGAGATGCCGAGGGGCACGACTCCGACGATCGCGCCCTGCAGCGTGCGGCCGACGATCATGCCGACGATGCCGGTCGACAGTGCCGCGACGACCGAGCCGAGGATCATCACGATCAGCAGCACGAGGACGATGCGGCGTTTGCCGTACATGTCTCCGAGACGTCCGGCGATCGGGGTGATCACCGCCGCCGCCAGCAGTGTCGAGGTCACCACCCACGCGGTGTCGTCGCGAGAGGCGTTCAGCAGCTGGGGGAGCTGCGACTGGATCGGCACCACGAGGGTGAACATGAACGACGAGCACAGCCCGGCCAAGGCGAGCACCAGAACGACGAGCCCCTGGGGGCTGTTCCGGGAGAGTCTTCTTCGCGCGTTCTCATCCCGTGACATCACCGTCCAGGCTATCCGGCGCGGGCGGGCGGCGGGTCGGTCGGCGGTTGCGCACGGTGGCGTCACGGCGTGACAGCGCGCGATCATCGCCGAAGGCGTGGCATCCGCCTAATCCGTGACCCCGCGTGACGGGCCGTTACCGGCCGTAACGGTCGGGTTTGGAGACCTCGCGCGCGCATGTTGACGTGGTCTCATGACTTCGCACCGCACCGCTCGCCTGGCCACGATCCTCGGCGCCTCCACCGCAGCCCTCCTCTTCGCCCTCACCGGATGCGCCGGGGGAGCGGGCTCGTCCGACGACTCCTCGCGCATCGTCCTGGGTGCCGACGACGGCAACGAGGCGCACTGGACGGTGCTGAAGCAGAAGCTCGCCGACGAGGGCATCGAGCTCGAGGTGCGCACGATCAACGACGGCGTGCAGCTCAACCAGGGCGTGCAGGACGGCGAGCTCGATGTGAACCTCTTCCAGCACCTCATCTACCTGTCGCAGTTCAACGTCGAGAACAGCGGATCGCTCGTGCCGGTCGGCGCGACCGCCGTGTACCCGCTCGCCCTCTACTCGGAGCAGTACACCGATGTGAAGGACCTGCCCGAGGGTGCGAAGATCGCGATCCCCAACAACCCCACGAACCTCGCCCGCGGTCTGCTCAACCTGCAGAAGGCCGGACTGCTCACGCTCAAGGACGGCGGAACGGCGCTGTCGACCCCCGCCGATATCGAGACCTCGAAGGTCGAGCTGCTGCCCGTCGACACCAACCAGACGGTGACCGCGCTCAAGGACGGCAGCGCCCAGGCCGCGATCGTCAACAACACGCAGGCGCAGAAGGGCGGGCTCGGCGACGAGCTCATCATCTTCAAGGAAGACCTCAACAACCCGCAGCTCGCCCCCTACATCAACGCCTTCGTCACGCGCGACGACAAGAAGGACGACCCGCGCTGGGAGAAGCTCGTCGCGGCGTACCACTCGCCCGAGGTCGAGGCCGCCGTCACCGAGCTCAACCAGGGCAACCTGCAGTTCAAGACCGAGTGGACCGGCGCGCAGCTGCAGGACGAGCTCACGAGCTTCGAAGACGCCCTCAAGGCCCAGAACGGATGACCGCGGTCATCGAGCTGCGGGGCGTCACCAAGAGCTTCCGCACCGATCGCCGCTCCTCCACCACCGCCGTCGACGACGTGTCGCTGGCGGTGGAGGAGGGGTCGATCGTCGGCATCATCGGGTACTCGGGTGCGGGCAAGTCCACGCTCGTGCGGCTGTTGAACGGCCTCGAGAAGCCCACCTCCGGCACCGTCGAGGTGCTCGGAGTGGATGTGGGGGATGCCAGCGAGGCCACGCTGCGCGACCTGCGGCGCCGCGTGGGCATGATCTTCCAGCAGTTCAACCTCTTCACCTCGCGGACCGTCGCGGCCAACGTCGCCTACCCGCTCAAGGTGGCGGGCTGGAAGAAGGCCGACCGCGACAAGCGGGTCGCCGAGCTGCTCGACTTCGTCGGCATCGGTGACAAGGCGAGGCAGTACCCGCGCCGCCTGTCGGGCGGTCAGAAGCAGCGTGTCGGCATCGCCCGCGCGATCGCGACCGACCCGCAGATCCTGCTCGCGGACGAAGCGACGAGCGCGCTCGACCCGCAGACCACCGCCGAGGTGCTCGACCTGCTGCGCGAGGTGAACCGCCGCCTGGGCATCACGATCGTCGTCATCACGCACCAGATCTCGATCGTCCACGAGCTGTGCGACCAGGTCATCGTCATGGAGGGCGGCCGCGTCGTCGACAGCGGCGACACCTACCGCGTGTTCGCCCACCCGCGCGCCGAGCTCACGAAGCGGTTCGTCGCGGCGGTGACGCAGGGCGTGCCCTCGGGCGAGACGCTGTCCGCGCTCGCCGCGGGCGGGGGTGACCTCGTCAGCGTCGAGGTCAACGAGTTCTCGAGCGAGGACGTCTCGGCGGTGTTCCACCGTCACGGCGCGCGTCACTCGGTCGTCTACGGCGGGGTGACGGACGTGCTGGGAAAGCAGCTCGGCACGCTGACCTACCGCGTCCACGCCGACGACCTCGCCCCCATCGTCGCGGAGCTGCGCGCGCACACCGACGTGGTGCTGCCGGGTGAGGGGGTGCGCGCATGAACAAGTGGGACACCCTGACGCCGGTGCTGCTGCAGTCCATCGGCGAGACCGTCTACATGGTGGCCGTGTCGCTGCTCATCTCGGGCGTCGCCGGCCTCGTCATCGGGGCGTTGCTCTACGCCACGCGGCCGGGAAACCTTTTCGAGAACCGCGTGGTCTTCTTCGTCGCGAACCTCGTCATCAACGTCATCCGTCCGATCCCGTTCATCATCTTCCTCACCGCGGTCGCCCCTGTCACACGCGCCGTGACGGGGACGACACTGGGGACGGATGCCGCGATCGTCCCGATCACGATCATGGCGACCGTCGTGATCGCCCGCGTCGTCGAGCAGAACCTCGTCGCCGTCGACCCCGGCACCGTCGAAGCAGCTCGCGCTGTAGGTGCGCGGCGGATCGGCGTCCTGTTCGGCGTCGTCATCCCCGAGGCGCTCGCGCCGCTGATCCTCGGCTACACGTTCATGTTCATCGCGGTCGTCGACATGTCGGCGATGGCGGGCTACATCGGCGGCGGCGGTCTCGGAAACTTCGCCATCATCTACGGCTATCAGCAGTTCAACCAGCAGGCCACGTGGGTCACGGTGGCGATCATCGTCGTGATCGTGCAGGCCGGTCAGCTGGTCGGCAACGCCCTCGCGCACCGCATCCTGCGGCGCTGACGCGGCCGACCCGGGGCGCTCCACGCACGGGGCGGTGCGCGCCAGCGCTCGACGGGCGCGCCGCAGCTCGACGCTCGAGTGTCCAAGACATCCGGACGCCGCGGAATGCGGCCCGGGTGTCTTGGACACTCGAGGTGGGGGAGGGGCCGCCTACCCTCGGAGGATGAGCATTCTGCGCACCCTCGCCCGCTGGTTGCTCGGGGCGGCACTCGTCTTCGCCGGGACCGCGCACCTCACGTTCGCGCGCGAGGAGTTCGTCGCCCAGGTGCCGTCCTGGCTGCCGCTCCCGGTCGACGTCACCGTCGTGGCATCCGGGATCGTCGAGATCGCCCTCGGACTCGCCCTGCTCGTCCTGGGTCGCTTCCGTGTGCCGGTGGGCTGGATCGTCGCGGCGTTCTTCGTCGCGGTCTTCCCCGGCAACATCGAGCAGTTCGTCCGCGGCACGGACGCCTTCGGTCTCGACTCCGACCTTGCTCGCTTCATCCGGCTGCTCTTCCAGCCTCTGCTGGTGATCTGGGCCCTCTGGTCGACCGGGGCGTGGCGAGCCTGGCGGGCACGCAGCACCCGTGCCCGCTGAACAGCCCGCGCGACCGCGCCTCAGCCCCGCGCGGCCTCGGCCTGCAGCACCTCGGCGAGCACGTCGAGACCGCGGTGGGCATCGGCGTCGCCGATCACGGCGGGCGGCACGACGTGCACGCGGTTCTCGGCGAAGAAGCCGAGCACGCCGCGCTCGAGCATTGCCGTCTTGATCGCGCCGATCCGCGCGGCGGCCAGGGGTTCGCGGGTCGCTCGATCGGCGACCAGCTCGACGGCCCAGAACACGCCGCGTCCGCGCACCTCGCCGACGAGCGGTGACTCCTCGGCCAGCTGCCGCAGGCGCGGCCCGATGACCTCGTCGCCGATGCGGCGGGCGTTGTCGACCACGCCCTCGTCGGCCATCGCCTGCTGCGCGGCCACGATCGACGCGGCGGCCAACGGGTGGCCCGAGTACGTCAGTCCGCCGGGGAAGACGCGGTCGTCGAACACCTGGGCCACGGCATCCGAGATCACCACTCCTCCCACGGGGACGTACCCGGAATTCACGCCCTTGGCGAAGGTGATCAGGTCGGGGCGCACGTCGAACGCGTCGAAGGCGAACCACTCGCCCGCGCGGGCGAAGCCGGCCATGACCTCGTCGAGGATGAGCAGGATGCCGTACCGGTCGGCGATCTCGCGCACCCCGGCGAGGTATCCGGGCGGGGGCACCAGGATGCCGGCGGTGCCGGGGATCGTCTCGAACAGGAACGCCGCGATGGTGTCGGGCCCCTCGGCCTGCACCGTGCGCTCGAGGTGGCGGAGGGCGCGCTCGGTCTCTTGCTCGGGCGTCTCGGCCCAGAACTCGGTGCGGTACAGGTAGGGCCCGAAGACGTGGACGTGGCCGCGCGAGTACTCGTTCGGCATCCGTCGCCAGTCGCCGGTGGCCACGATGGCGGCCCCCGTGTTGCCGTGGTACGAGCGGTAGTGCGAGACGATCTTGTCGCGGCCCGTGGTGAGTCGGGCCATGCGGATCGCGTTCTCGTTGGCATCCGCCCCGCCGTTGGTGAAGAACACCTTCGAGAAGCCCTCGGGGGCGCGTTCGAGCACCAGCTCGGCGGCGTGCGCGCGGGTCTCGTTCGCGTGCGCCGGGGCGACCGTCGTCAGCTGCGCGGCCTGCTCCTGGATCGCGGCGACCACGCGGGGATGCTGGTGGCCGATGTTGACGTTGACGAGCATGCTCGAGAAGTCGAGGTAGCGGCGACCGTCGGCATCCCACACCTCCACTCCCGAACCCCCGGCGAGGGGGAGCGGTGCGAGGGTGCGCTGGGCCGACCACGAGTGGAAGACGCTGCGGCGGTCGCGCTCGCTGATCTCGGCGTTGCGGGTCGTGGTGAGGGGAGTCGACATGACCCCAGTGTGCTCCGTCGTCCGGCGGGAAGGGGTGGCGGAACTGTCGGTACCCTCGAGGGACACTCGACAGTTTGGCCCGCCGATGCCCGCCTCGCTCCGCACCCTTCTCGACAACGACCGCGCGCGTCTGCGCGCTCTGACTCCTCTGGACGACGAGATCCTCGACCGCCCGCTGTCGTGGGTGCACAGCTCGGATCTGCTCGACCCGACACCGTGGCTCGAACCGGGGAACCTGCTGCTGACCAACGGCGCCCCTTTCTCGGGAACGGATGCCGCCGACCCCCGCGCCTACGCGGAGCGGTTGCGCGACGCGGGGGTGGCGGGCCTGGGCTTCGCCACCGACGTCATCCACGCCGAGGTGCCGCCCGAGGTGGTCGAGGCGTGCGCCGCGGCGGGCGTGCCCCTGATCGAGGTCGGACGCCGCGCGCCGTTCATCGGCATCATCCGCTTCGTCGCCGACCTGATCGCGGCGGATCGCGCCGCGCGATTCACCTGGCTGCTCGACGCGCAGCGCGCCGTGGCGCGGGCGGCGGTGCGCGACGACGGACTGCGCGAGATCCTGCGCACGCTCGCGCGCCTGCTCGACACGTGGGTCGCGCTCTACGACGGCGCCGGCGCCCGCATCCCGCTCGAGGGCATCCCGTCGGCGCCGCCGGTCGAGGAGCAGCGGGTCGCCGGCGAGACGCGGCGCCTGCTCGAGCGCGCCACGGCGGCGAGCGTGCAGCTTCCCGCGCCGGGGGGAGCCGTCCTGCAGACCATCGGGCGCAGCGGAGGGCTGCGCGGTGTGCTCGCGGTCGGCGCGCGGGCCGCGTTCGACCCGGCCGAGAAAGACCTGGTGGCCACGGTGGTCGCCCTCGCCAGCATCGCCCTGGATCAGCAGCGTCACGTGCAGACGTCGCTGCGCACCGTCCGCTCCGGTGTGCTCGAGCTGCTCGTCGACGGCCACGCCGACGCGGCCGGACGCCTCGCCGAGGCGGTGTTCGGCGCCCTGCCTGCGGGGCCGACCACGGTCGTTACTCTCGCCGCCGGAGCCGCTGAGCCGGGACTGCTCGACGAGCTCGACGTCATCATGACCGACCCCGGGCGGCTGTTCTTCGCCGAGCGCGGGGGCGACGTCGTGGTGCTCGCCATCGAGGGCGACGACGTGATCTCGTCGCTCGTCGCCCGGCGGCGCCTCGTCGCGGGGAGCGCGGTCCACCTCGACGGCGACGACCTCGCCACGACACTGCGTCGCGCCGACCTCGCCGCCCGCGAGGCGCCCGCGGGGACGGTCCGCGCCTACGCCGATATCGCCGGGTCCGGCCTGGTCGGCGCCCTCCGCGAGCGCGGCGGCGACCTGATCGCGGCGTCGCTGCTGCGGCCGCTCGAGGCCGTGGCCCCGGGCGAGCGGCGACGCCTGGTCGACTCGGCGCGGGCGTGGCTCGACGCGAACGGCGCGTGGGATCCCGCGGCGCGGGGGCTCGGCATCCATCGGCACACCCTGAAGGCGCGGATGGCTCAGCTCGAGCAGGTGCTGGGGATCGACCTGTCGACCTTCTCAGCCCGCGCCGAGCTCTGGGCGGCGCTGCAGCTCACGGGCTGACGCCCGCGGGTCGGACGAGGGATGCCGCGACCCCGGGGCTAGGAGCGGCCCGAGGCAGCGGCATCCGTCGACCGCGGTCAGCTGTTCTGCGGGAAGCCCAGGTTGATGCCGCCGTGGGCGGCGGGGTCGAGCCAGCGGCTGGTCACGGCCTTCTCGCGGGTGAAGAAGTCGAAGCCGTGCACGCCGTACGCCTTGGCGTCGCCGAACAGGCTCTTCTTCCACCCCCCGAACGAGTGGTACGCGACGGGGACGGGGATCGGCACGTTGATACCGATCATGCCGACCTGCACCTCGTTCTGGAACCGTCGTGCGGCGCCGCCGTCGTTGGTGAAGATCGCGGTGCCGTTGCCGAAGTCGCCGCTGTTGATGAGGGCGAGGCCCTCGTCGTAGGTCCGGACGCGGACGACCGACAGCACGGGCCCGAAGATCTCCTCGGTGTAGGCGCGGGATGACGTGGGCACCTCGTCCAGCAGCGTCGGGCCGAAGAAGAAGCCGTCCTCGTATCCGTCGACGGTGTAGCCACGGCCGTCGACGACGATCCTCGCCCCGTCGGCCTCGGCGATGTCGACGTACGACGACACCTTGTCGCGATGGGCGGCGCTGATGAGCGGGCCCATGTCGGGCTCGGCGTCGGCCGCGCCGTCGCCGATGCGCAGCTTCGCGATGCGCTCGGTGACCTTGGCGATCAGCTCGTCGGCGACGGGCTCGACGGCCAGCACGACCGACACGGCCATGCAGCGCTCGCCGGCGGCGCCGAAGCCCGCGTTGACGGCCTGGTCGGCGACGAGGTCGAGGTCGGCATCCGGAAGGACGAGCATGTGGTTCTTGGCCCCGCCGAGGGCCTGCACGCGCTTGCCGTTCTTCGACGCGGTCTCGTAGATGTACTGCGCGATGGGGGTGGAGCCGACGAACGAGATCGACTGCACCTCGTCGGCGTGCAGCAGGCCGTCGACGGCGACCTTATCGCCCTGGAGCACGGTGAAGGCGCCGTCGGGCAGTCCGGCCTCTTTCCACAGCTGCGCGAGCCACAGCGACGCCGAGGGGTCCTTCTCGCTGGGCTTGACGATGACGGCGTTGCCGGCGGCGAGGGCGATGGGGAAGAACCACATCGGCACCATCGCGGGGAAGTTGAAGGGGCTGATGATGCCGACGATGCCGAGCGGCTGCTTGAGCGAGTACACGTCGACACCGTTGGAGGCGTTCTCGCTGAACGCGCCCTTGATCAGGTGGGGGAAGCCGCAGGCGAGCTCCACGACCTCCTGGCCGCGGGCGATCTCGCCCATCGCGTCCGAGACGACCTTGCCGTGCTCGGCGGTGATGATGCGCGCCAGCTCGCCCTTGCGGGCGTTCAGCAGCTCGCGGAAGGCGAACAGCACGCTCTGCCGCTTGGCGATCGAGAAGGCGCTCCACGCGGCGAAACCGCGGCCGGCCGAGGCGAGGGCGGCGGTGATGTCGGCCTGGTCGGCGAGCGCCACGTGCGCGCGCACGGCCCCGGTGGCGGGGTTGTGGACGGGGGCGGTGCGTCCGCTCGCCGAGGGGGCGGCGGCGCCGTCGAACCAGTGCGCGATGACGGGGAGGTCGTGGTCGGTCATGCGTCCAGTAAAGGGCGTCGGCGGGGAGGACTGGGATGCCGATTCGCACAACCCGCGCCGATCCGCTGGACGATGTGGCACAGGCAGGGTCGATCCTGAAAAGGCGCTATGGGCTCGCCGCTGAGTTTGAGAACGATTATCAGCAGCGTTACCGTGGACTCATGACCCGTCGCCTCCTCGCCCCCGTCGTCCTCGGGGCCGCCTCCGTTCTCGCGCTCGCCGGTTGCGCCGGCACCACCACCCAGACCGACGCGGCGGCGCCCGCCGACGGCGTGGTGACCGTCGTCGCGTCCACCGATGTCTACGGCTCGATCGCCGAGGCCGTGGGCGGCGACCTCGTCGACGTGCAGTCGATCATCACCTCGCCCTCGCAGGACCCGCACGAGTACGAGGCGAGCGCGCAGGACCAGCTGACGCTGAAGAACGCGGGCCTCGTCATCGAGAACGGTGCGGGCTACGACTCGTTCATGGAGTCGCTCATCGAGGCCAGCGGCACCACCGCGCCCGTCATCACCGCGGTGGAGTACAACCACGACTACCCCGGAGCCGAGGGCCACGACGACGGCGCCGGCGCCGAACCCAGCGCAAGCGCCGACGACCACGACCACGCCGAGGGCGAGGCGCACGCCGAGGGCGACGGGCACGACCACGTCGAGGGCTTCAACGAGCACGTCTGGTACGACCCGCACACGGTGGAAGATCTCGCTGCGGCGATCGCGCAGCAGCTGGGCGAGCTCGCCCCCGACCACGTCGCCGACTTCAACGCCAACGCCGAGGCCTTCACCCAGCAGATCGAGGGGCTCGAGGACTCGCTCGGCCAGATCGAGACGAAGGATGCCGCGGCGAAGGTCTTCGTCACCGAGCCCGTGCCGGTGTACCTGATCGAGGCCGCGGGCCTCGACAACGCCACCCCGAACGAGTTCAGCGAGGCCGTCGAAGAGGGCCAGGACGTGCCGCCCGCGACCCTGCTGGAGTCGCTGCAGCTGATCGAATCCGGGGCGGTGCGCGTGATGATCGTCAACCCGCAGACCGGTGGGGCCGAGACCACGCAGGTCGAGGACGCCGCGAAGGCCAAGGGCATTCCGGTGATCGAGTTCACGGAAACGCTTCCCGAGGGTCAGACTTACATCTCGTGGATGCAGAGCAACATCACGGCGCTGAGCGACGCGCTGACGGCGTGAGCGCGGCTGCGCCGCTGCGCATCCGCGATGCCGCCCTCGAACGCGGCGGACGCGAGCTGTGGGCCGGGCTCGACCTCGAGGTCGCGCCCGGCGAGCTCGTCGCCGTGCTCGGGCCGAGCGGTTCGGGGAAGACCACCCTGCTGCGCGCGATCCTCGGCCTCGAGCGTCTGAGCGCGGGGTCGATCGACGCGCTGGGCTCTCCCGTCCGCCGCGCCGGCAACCGGCGTATCGGGTACATCCCCCAGCAGCGACCCCTGCCGCGCGAGACGCCCCTGCGCGGGCGCGACATCGTCGGTCTGGGCGTCGACGGTCACCGGCTCGGCCTGCCGCTGTCGCGCAAGAAGGACCGCGCCCGCATCGACGAGCTGCTCGAGGCCGTGGGGGCCACGGCATTCGGCGACCGCCCGGTGGGACTGCTCTCAGGCGGCGAGCAGCAGCGGCTGCGCGTCGGCCAGGCCCTCGCCGACGACCCGGCCCTGCTGCTGTGCGACGAACCGCTGACGAGCCTGGACCTGGCCAACCAGCAGGCCGTCGTGCGCGTCATCGATCGTCACCGGCGCGAACGCGGAGCCGCCGTGCTGCTGGTGACGCACGACATCAACCCCGTGCTCTCGGGCGTCGACCGCATCCTCTACATCGCCAACGGGCGCTTCACCCTCGGTACCCCCGACGAGGTGCTGACGACCGAGACCCTCTCGGCGCTGTACGGCGCCCCGGTCTACGTGGTCCGCGCCGGCGGGCAGCTCATCGTCGTCGGAGCCCCGGATGCCGACGACGCCCATCACCACCATCACGACGAGGACGACGCATGAACTGGTCCGACGTCGGCGACGCCCTCTTCGGCGGGGTGAGCCAATACGGCGCGATCCTCGAGCTGGTGCAGAACTCGGTGTACGCCGGAGCGGTGCTCGGTCTGGTCGGCGGACTCATCGGCGTCTTCGTCATGCAGCGCGACATGGCCTTCGCCGTCCACGGCATCAGCGAGCTGTCGTTCGCCGGCGCCGCCGTCGCCCTGCTCGTCGGCGCCGACGTCGTGTCGGGCTCCATCGTGGGTTCGCTCATCGCCGCGGCGCTCATCGGCGTGCTCGGTGCCCGTGCGCGCGACCGCAACTCGATCATCGGCGTGCTCATGCCGTTCGGGTTGGGGGTCGGCATCCTGTGCCTCTCCCTCTACAACGGCCGCAGCGCGACCCGCTTCAGCCTGCTGACCGGGCAGATCGTGTCGGTGCAGAGCGGTCAGCTAGGCTGGCTCGTCGTCATC
>NZ_QDFT01000055.1 GCF_003075375.1 Microbacterium testaceum
GGATCGTGCTCTGGTCGACGTCGTCGATCGAGCCGTCGGGTGCCTTGTTCTTCGCGGTGCCGTCGTCGTCGAAGATCGACCCGCCCTCGCGGTCGATGCGGAACCGGTTGGGGTTCTGCACCATGCCGGCCAGCACCGCCGACTGGCCGACGCTCAGGTCGGCCGCGGGGGTGTTGAAGTAGTACCGCGCGGCGGCGTCGATGCCGTACGTGGTTCCACCGAAGTTGGCGATGTTCAGGTAGCCCAGGAGGATCTGGTCCTTCGTGAACTCCTTCTCGAGCTGAATCGCGTACCGCATCTCCTGCAGCTTGCGCTGGTAGCCCGCGGTCCCCACGGACTGCACGGCCTGCTCGGCGCACTCCTGCAGCGCTTCGTCGCGCGTCTTGCCGGGGGTGCTGTCGGTGGCCTCGACCGCGCGCGCGTCGCGCTCGCAGCGCTGGACCAGCACGTTCTTGACGTACTGCTGGCTGATCGAGGAGCCACCCTGGGTGTCGTTGCCGCGCGCGTTGCTGAGCAGGGCGCGGGTCGTGCCGATCAGGTCGACGCCGCCGTGCTGGTAGTAGCGCGGGTCCTCCGACGACAGGATCGCGTCGTACATCACCGGGTTGACCTGGTCGAAGGTGACCGGCGATCGGTTCTGGTCGTAGAACTTCGCCAGCACCCGGTCGCCCGCCATCAGCGTCGTCGGCTGCATGAGCTCGTCGGGCTGCAGGTAGCTCGGCATCTTGTCGAAGATCGTGATGGCGCTGGAGGCAGCGGCACCGGAGACGGCGATGGCCGGCGTCACGGCGGCGGTGACCAGGAGTCCGGCGACCGCGCTCAGGCCGACGAGGCCGACGATGCCGCCGAGGGCACCGCTAGCCGTTCGTTTGTTCTCGGGCATAGGCTTGATGCTAAGCGACGTTGCTGGGCGATGCCTCGAAGGCGTGCGCTCGCGCGCGCACGTATCCGCCCCCGCGCGCACTCCCGTTGCGCGCATCCGAGTCACCGCCGGGAGCCCGACATGACCACGTGGGAATACCTCACCACGCCGCTGCTGATCCACAACACCGCCGCGATCCTCAACAACTGGGGCAAGCAGGGCTGGGAGCTCGTGCAGGTGGTGACCGGTCCCGAGGGCGGCCTCGTCGCCTACTTCAAGCGCCCCGTCGGCGGCGGCAGCGCCAACGCCGGACTGGGCGCCGCCGAGGCGGCCGCGCGCCAATTCGAGGGACAGCAGTGAGCGTCTCGGAGCGTCTGGGCGCCCTCGGCGTCGAGGTGCCCGCCGTCGTCCCGCCGGTCGCGTCGTACATCCCCGCGAAGCGCCACGGCGACTTGGTCTACACCTCGGGCCAGCTGCCGATGGTCTCGGGCAGCCTCCCCGCCACGGGCAAGGTCGGCGAGAGCGAGGGTCTCATCACCCCCGCGGATGCCAAGACCTACGCCCGCCAGTGCGCGCTCAACGCGATCGCGGCGGCCGCGGCGCTCGTCGGCGGCGTCGACAACCTGACCGGGGTGCTCAAGCTCATCGGGTTCGTGGCATCCGTTCCCGAATTCACCGGTCAGCCGGGTGTCATCAACGGGGCGAGCGAGTTCCTGGGCGAGGTGTTCGGCGAGTCCGGCGCGCACGCCCGCTCGGCCGTCGGCGTGCCCGTGCTGCCCCTGGACAGCCCCGTCGAGGTCGAGGTCGTCTTCACCGTCGCCTGACGCCGCCGCGTTCTTCATCCGCCGCCGCCGTCTCCGCTCCTCTCGAGCGGGGCGGCGGCGTCGCTGTTCCCCGTGGGGGTCTGTCGCGTGCGCGGACGCGGGCGGCGAAGACCCGCGGGTGAGCGAGCGGGGTGACGAAAGCGAAACAACCTGTTTCTGTTGCCGACACGGGAGGTGACATCGGCGTCGATAACGTGCGAGCGGGGGCGTGTTGGGCGTCCCCACCCACGTCACGTGGGAGCACGAGGGGGAACAGCCGCACATGAGGAAGAGGATCATCACAGCGGGGGCGGGCGCGACAGCCCTGGCGCTGACGGCAGCGATCGGCGCGGGTTCCGCGGCGTGGGCGGCCGACATCACGGGAGAGACCGAGGTCACTCTCGATTTCACGACGGCGGGGCAGGTCGAGGTGAAGGTGTGGGCTCAGAACACGTCTTCGGTCCCGGCCTACGGCACGGCCGTCATCAAGGCGCCGGACGGGGCGGTCGAGGACTACGGCCCGCGCCTGTTTCAGCCGGGGGAGACCTGGACGTGGACGAAGACGCTGAAGGGGTACGACTGCGACGACGTCGCCGAGACCGCCGCGGCGACGTTCGGCTTCGAGAAGCTGGGCACCGCGCCCGATTGGACGTCGGGCGTCTTGACCGCTCCGGACCCGCGCGTGAGCGTCATCGGGTGCGATCCGGACGTCACGCCGTCCCCGACCCCGTCGCCGAGCGGGACGACCACGCCGACGCCGACGCCCACGCCGACCCCGTCGGCGAGCACCGGGCCGACGGGGACGCCGACGCCGACCGCGACGGTCACGCCGACCGCGACGCCCCGGCCGACCGCGTCGGCCACGGCGACCGCGGTCCCGGCATCCACCACCACGAAGGGCGGAGCGCTCGCCGCGACCGGAGTCGATACGGACGCGGTGCTGCCGCTCGGGATCGGCGCCGCCTCGGCGCTGCTCATCGGCGCGGTACTGCTGGTGGCCCGGCGCCGTCGCAGCGCCTGAGTCACGCGAGACGGGACCGTCCCTCGGGGCGGTCCCGTCTTCGTGTCAGTAGGCGCCTTCGCTGCGCAGCACGGCCTTGACCGTGCGCAGCAGGATCGCCAGGTCTCCGGTGAGCGTCCAGTTCTCGACGTAGAAGAGGTCGAGGCGCACGGTCTCGTCCCACCCGAGGTCGCTGCGACCGCTGACCTGCCACAGACCGGTGATGCCGGGCTTGACCAGGAACCGGCGGTGCACGCTGCGACCGTACAGCTCCACCTCGCGGCGCAGCGGCGGCCGCGGTCCGACGAGCGACATCGATCCGCTCAGCACGTTGAACAGCTGCGGCAGCTCGTCGAGGCTGAAACGGCGCAGGATGCCACCGACCGCGGTGACGCGGGGATCGTCCTTCATCTTGAACATGACGCTGTTGCCCTCGCCGCGCTCGCGCGCGTGCAGTTCGGCGAGACGCTGCTCGGCGTCGGCGTACATGGACCGGAACTTCAGCATCGCGAAGGTCTCGCCCTGCAGCCCGATGCGCTCCTGGCGGAACAGCACGCCGCCCGGGCTCGTCGAGCGCACGAGGGCCGCGATCACCAGCAGCACCGGCGAGAGCACGACGATGAGCGACGCCGAGGCGACGATGTCGAACAGTCGCTTGACGTGCAGGCGACCGCCGGCGTAGCGCGGGGTCTCGACGTGCAGCAGCGGCAGACCGTTCACCGGACGGGCGTGGATGCGGGGACCGCCGATGTCGGTGAGGCTCGGCGCGACCACGAGGTGCTGCCGACCGGGTTCGAGATGCCAGCTCAGCTCGCGCACGGTGGCGGGGGTCAGCTCGTTCGCGCTCGAGATCAGGACGGTGTCGGCGCCGAGCACACCGAGGGCGGCGACCACCTCTGCCGCGATCGCTCGCGCGGCCGCGCCGTCGGCGTCGGCGGCCGTGCCGCTCGGGTCGTACGCGCCGACCACCTGCAGCCCCGCGCCGGGCGCGCGACGCAGGTCGTCGGACAGCGGACCGGCGACCGCGGGGGAGCCGACCACGAGCACGCGATGCGACATGCGTCCGCGACGTCGCTGACGCAGCAGCCAGCGCCGTGCCGCGAATCGCGCGGTGATCAGACCCGCGGCGGTGAAGACGCCGCCCACGGCCAGGATCGCGTGCAGACCGTGCAGCGACACGACGTAGGCCACGAGGGCGACGCCGGCGAAGGTGAACACCACCGAGAGCAGCACGGCGCGGTACTCGCGACTGCCCACGCCGTAGACGCGGGGCGCGCGGCTGCCGGTCATCGACAGCGTCACGAGCATGGCCGCGGCCAGGACGGCGAGGGGCACCAGCACGGGTACCTGCACGCGCCCGTCGAGGGCCGGGAGGATCGTCGGCTGCGTGCCGATCACGGCGGCGGCGCTGAGGGCGGTGAACACCACCGCGTTGTCGATGACGACGAGCAGGCGCCCGTAGGCGCGGGCCCAGCGCTCGCGCTCGCGGGCGGGCTGCGTGGAATCGGCGTCCACGATCTCGATCGTGTCGTCGTGGCGTCGCGTGATGGTCATTTCATACCCCCGACCGACGAATGCCCGGATCCCCGACCGGATGCATTTCGTCCTTTGCCCACCACGATGACCCCCGCTCGTGCAGACGGCGTTACGCCGCGGTTACGAATTGCTGTCGATGCGGGGGGATGCCGCGAATGCGACGGGAATGCGTCGTTGCTCGTCATCCGAGCCGGGTATGGTCTGGCCGAAGAGCCGCCGGCGGTTCTGCATGAAACATCCGGGGGGAGGTGGGCGATGGTCGAGAACAATGCGCCGATCACCGTGCTGCATTCGCTCGCGCCGCCCGACGGCACGACGCGGTACGTCGATCAGATGACCGACGGCGCCCCCGCGGACGTCCGCGTGCGCTACTTCTCGTGGCGCGTCGCGCTCACCGGCCGCTACGACGTGCTGCACCTGCACTGGCCGGAGTTCCTCGTGCGGGCGCGTCGCCGCCGCACGCGTGTCGCCAAGCGCCTCGCGATGCGCGTCCTGCTGTGGCGCACCCGATGGGCGCGCATCCCGATCGTCCGCACGACCCACAACGTCACCCCGCACGAGTCGGGGACGGCGGCCGAGCGGCGGCTCGTCCGCGCGGTCGATCGCGCGACCACCGCCTTCATCCACCTCAACGGCACCACCGCCGCCCCGGCTCCGGGTCTCGAGACGGTCATCGCGCACGGGCACTACCGCGACCGCTTCGCCGCGCACCCGCGCTCCGACCGCGTGCCCGGCCGGATCCTGTACTTCGGCATCATCCGTCCGCGGAAGAACGTCGAGCACCTCATCGACGTCTTCCTGGCCCGGGAGCGCCCGGGCTGCCGGCTGCGCATCGTCGGCTCGCCGACGCCCGAACTGGCCGAGCGCATCGCCGCGCGCATCGCCGGACACGACGACGTCTCGGCCCGGTTGGCCTTCGTCGACGACGACGAGCTCGTCGCCGAGGTCACAGCGGCATCGCTGGTCGTCCTGCCCTACAGCGAGATGCACAACTCCGGCGCGGCCCTGGTGGCGCTGTCGCTGGATCGACCCGTGCTCGTTCCGCGCAGCCCCGCGAACGACGAGCTGGCTCGCGAGGTCGGTCCCGGCTGGGTTCTCCCCTTCGACGGGACGCTCGACGACGCCGACCTGACCGCCGCCCTCGCCGCCGCCGGGGCGTTCGGCGACGACGACCGCCCTGCGCTCGGCGGCCGCGACTGGGACGAGGTCGGCCGCCGCCACCGCGACGTCTACCGCGCCGCCCTCGACCGTGTCCGAGGAGGATCACGATGACCCGTACCGCCGCCCGATCCGGGGCCGTTCTGGGGCTCGTGGCCCTGGGCGTCGCGCTCGCCGCCTGCAGCCCCTCAGGGTCGTCCCCCTCGGACGACCCGGCCGTCACCGTCGAGAAGGGCATCGAGTACCCGGGCGCCGACGGCTCGGCGCTCGAGGCGGACGCGTGCGTGCCCACGGGCGAGGGTCCGCACCCGGCCGTCGTGCTCGTGCACGGTGGGGCGTTCGCCGAGGGCGACCGCGGCACGATGGGCAGCATCTGCCGCGCCCTGGGCGACCAGGGCTTCGCGGCCTTCGCGGTGGACTACCGTCTGATCCCCGCGACCTATCCCGCCCAGATCGACGACGTGTCGGCATCCATCCGCTGGCTCCGCGAGGATGCGCAGGTCGAGCGCTTCGGCCTGGACGGGTCGCTGTCGCTGCTGGGCAGCTCGGCCGGCGCGATCATCGCCCTGAGCACGGCCGAGAGCCTCGAGACGGCCTCGACGCCGGTGGACGCGGTCGTTGCGTTGTCGCCGGCGGCCTCGCTCACCGCGGACGCCGCCCAGCTGGGCGACCCGCGCCCCGACCTCGAGAGCGTCGTGCAGGCCTACCTCGGTTGCGACGACCTCAACCAGTGCCCGGATGCCGCGGCGGCCTCGCCGGTGCAGTCCGCGCAGCTGCTGCCGCCGACGCTCATCGTCCACGGCAGCGACGAATTGATCCCCCTCGCGCAGGCGGAACTGCTGGACGGGGCGCTCGCGGATGCCGGAATCACCCACGATCTCGTCGTCGTCGACGGCACGAAGCACGGCCTGCAATTGCTCAACAATGACACGCGTCGTTCGATCGTGTCTTTTCTGCGCGATAACGCGAAATAGCGGACCACGCGCACCGATCGGACGCATTCCGTTAGGGAAACCGGACACAATTCGCCGTCACGATGCAACACGGCGGCAATAAAGAATCCATAACCTGCGATCAACCAAGAACGTCGCCGGGGGGATAAAGCGTTCGGAGCCTGTGGGGGTGCCGAGTGGTTCATCCGCGAGTGACGCGTCACGAACGATCGGATACACATGAGCGCCACCGCCCTGCTTCGAGCGATCAAGAAATGGTGGTGGACGCTCCTGGCGTTCTCCGCCCTGGGCGTGGCGGCCGGTTTCGCCGTCGGCCTGATCCTGCCGCCGGTGTACAGCTCGACGGCCCAGCTCGTGGTCGCGTTCAACGCCCCGGCGCAGGCGGGGTCGAGCGACCTCGTGCAGGCGAACAGCTTCGCGGTGCAGAAGGCCTACGCCTACACCGAGATCGGTCGCTCGCCCCGCGTGCTCAACGAGGTGATCGCCGCGCAGGGGCTCGACACGACGGTCGAGCAGCTCGCCCGTGAGCTCACGGTCGAGGCGCCGCTGAACACCCCGATCCTGCAGCTCACCGCCGAGGCGCCGACGGCCCAGGGCGCCGCGACCCTGGCGACCGCGTTCGTCGACGCGTTCACGCAGACGGTCCAGGCCATCGAGACGCCCGCCGGGGCGGCATCCTCGCCCGTCCGCCTCGAGACGCTGCAGGACCCCGAGGTCCCCGACGAGGCCTCGTCGCCGAACGTCCTGACCAACCTCGCCCTGGGCTTCGCCGTCGGTTTCGCCATCGCGCTGGTGTGGATCGCCCTGGCGGCCATCGGCGATCGGCGCGTGCACGGTTCCGCCTCGGTCGGCGAGGGCGTCCCGCGCGTCCTGGGCAGCATCCCCGGACGCGGCGGCAGCCTGACCGAGATCGTCGACACCCCGCAGTCGCGCGAGTCCGAGGCGTACCGCACCGTCGCGGCCGTGCTCGGACACATGCCGCACACCCGCCTCGACGTGGTGGCCGTCGTCCCGGCCACCCCGCGCGACCGCGGGTCGGCCCTGTCGACCAACCTCGCCCTGGCGATGCGGGAGTTCGGCGTGGGGGTGGTGCTCGTCGACGCGAATCTGCGCTCGGGCACGATCTCGTCGCAGCTGTCGCTGGACGGACCGGGCCTGGCGGGCGTGCTGACCGGAGAGGCGACGGTCGTCGAGGCGGTCCGCGAGGCCGCCGGCATCGCCGTCCTGCCGGTCGGGCGGACGCTGCAGAACCCCGTAGAGCTGATGTCCGGGCCCGGGTTCGCCGCGGTGGTCAAGACGCTGTCCGAGACCTACGACATGGTCGTCCTCGACGCGGCACCCGCCCTTCCGCTCAGCGACACCATCTTCGCGGCCTCCACCGCCGGCTCCACGATCCTGGCGGTCACGGCGGGCCGGGCCACGGCGCCGCAGCTCTCGGCCGCGACCGAGGGGCTGCGCGCGGTCGGCATCGACCCGGTCGGAGTCGTCGTGGTGGATGCCAAGACCGCCGGCGTCGACGCCGATGCGGCGACGTCGTCGTTCCGCGACCTGCGTCCCGCGCGGGCCTGAGGGCACCGGCCGGCCATGCGCATCGCGATCCTGACCACGGCCCTCACCGGCGGCGGAGCCGAGTTCGTCGCCGGGGCGTGGGCGAACTGGCTCGCCGACGAGGGGCACGACGTGCGGGCGATCCTCACCGACCCGCGGGCCACGATTCCCGAGGGCGTGCCGTTCGCGGTGCACCGCGTGGCCGGTGGGGGTTCCGCCGCGACCGTGCGACAGGTGCGCGCCGCGCTGCGCGCCGAGCCGGTGGACGCGGTGGTGGCCCTGCAGAACTTCCCGAACCTCGTCGCCCTCGCCGCGACCCGCGGGTTGCGACCGCGACCGGCGGTGCTGGTCAGCGAGCGCAACATCACCACGCGCGAGGCCGAGCCGCAATCCCGCGCCGATCTGGTCAAGCGCGAGATCGCGCGCCGGGTGTACCGGCACGCCGACACGGTGGTCGCGATCTCGCACCCCGTGGCGGGGGAGCTCGTCGGCGCGTACGGCGTGCGGCCAGACCAGGTCGTGGTCGTGCCGAATCCCGCCGGGCGGCGCGCCGAGGTGCGGACGGCGGCGTCGCACCGCTCCGACACCATCTCGCTCGATCGCACCCTGCACCTGCTGCTGCCGATGCGCCTCGTCCCGCAGAAGAGGGCGACGCGCGCGGTCGAGGCGGCGGCGCTCCTGCGCGCCGAGGGACTCGACGTGCGGGTGGTGTGCTTCGGCAAGGGGCCCCTCGTCGACGAGCTGACGACCTTCGCGGCCGACCGCGACGTGCCGCTGGATCTGCCGGGATGGACGGCCGACTGGGTGGCATCCGCCCCCGAGAACGCCATCACGGTGCTGCCCTCGTACCGCGAGGGGTTCGGCAACGTGCTGGTGGAGTCGGCCATGGGCGGCATCCCGAGCGTGGCGGTGTCGAACTCCTACGGCGCGGCCGACGCGATGGTGCCGACCGTCACGGGCGAGCTGGCGTTCTCGGGCGACCCGGTCGACATCGCCGACGCGATCCGTCGGGTGCGCGGTCTCGACGCCGAACGCACGAGCGCGTGGGCCCGGCGGTTCTCGAGCGCGCACAGCGGAGGAGTGCTGCTCGCCGCGATCGAGCGCGCGCGGCGCGGCGGATCGTCCACCGCGGTTCCGGTGCTCGCGTCGGCGGTCGGGCAGTTCGACAACGTCGGCGACACCGTGCTGCGCCGCGGCTACCTCGACCACCTGCGCACGCTCGGACCCCTCACGGTCTGGGTGGGCGACAAGAGCGACGACTACCTCAGCGGCCTCGGACTGCAGCCGGGCGACACCGTCGTGCGCGAGGCGGGGCAGTGGCGCCGCACCGTCTCGCGCCGGCTGCTGTCCGGCCGCGGGGTCTACGCCTTCGACACCGGCGAGACCGAGGTGCGCCGCGGTTTCGCCCTGCGCTACCTGCGGCTCGCGCCCCTGCTGCTCGTGCACCGTCTGCGCGGGGGCACCGCCGTCCTGACCGGTGTGGGCGTGCGCGAACCGCACCCCTGGCGCCACGTGATCGCCGCGGTCCTGCGGCTGTGCCGAGCGGTGACCTGGAGGGATGCCGCGAGCCGGCGCATGATGGGGCTCGGCGAGGTCACCCCCGACTGGGCCTTCGCCCTGGGGGCGGATGCCGCCACCCTGCGCGACGCCGAGACTCCTCGACCCCTGCTGGCGATCTCGGTGCGTCAGGGCCTCTCGCACGCCGCGCGCGAGCGGCCCGACGACCGCTGGGTCGAGGCCGTGCGCGCCCTGGCCGACGACCTCGGACTGCAGCCCGTCGTGGTCGCGCAGATCGAACGCGACGGCGACCTCGCCCGCGACCTCGCCGCGCGACTCGACTGCGAGGCCGTCACCTGGCTCGACGCGTCGCACGCGCGCCAGGAGCAGCGCCTGCGCGAGACCTACCGCCGCAGCGCCGCGGTGCTGAGCGACCGCCTGCACGCGGTCGTCATCGCCGCGACCGAGGGGGCCGTGCCGATCGCGCTCAGCACGGGGCCGCTGGACAAGACCTCGCGCACGCTCGAGGGGGCGGGCATCACCGGCACCAGCGTCGCCCGCGACCTGCGCGACGTCGATGCGGCTCGCGAGATCATCCGCGACGGCCTCGCTCGGCGGGACGAGATCGTGGGGGCCGTCATCGCGGCGCGGGTGTCGCTGCGCGCGCTCACCGCCGTGATCGCGGACCGGGTGCGCCGATGACCGCCGCGCCGCCGGTCTCGATCGTCCTGCCCGTCCACCGGGCCGCGGCGTTCCTGCCGCGGGCGGTCGAGCAGGTGGTCGCCCTGGACTATCCGGCCCTCGAGATCGTGATCGTGGATGACGGCTCCGGTGACGACACCGCGGAGGTGGCGCGCGCCCTCACCGCCGACGACGACCGGTTCCGCCTCGTCGAGCTGCCCGTCAACGGCGGCGTGGCCCGCGCGCGCCGCGCCGGGGTCGAGGCCGCGACGGGGGAGTACGTCTGGTTCGTCGATGCGGACGACGCGTGGAGCCCCGACGCCCTGCGCACGCTCGTGGGCATGGCGACCGCGCGCGAGGCGGACGTCGTGGTGGCCGCCGCGACCCTCGTCACGCGCGGGGGCGAGCGACGCCCCCTCGTCCCCCCGGTCTCGCCTCCGGTGAACGGTCGGGCGGCGTTCCGCATGCTGCTGCGCGGAGAGATCACCGGCCACCTGTGGAACAAACTGTTCCGCCGCGAGACGCTGCTGCGCGCGGCCTTCGCGCCCGCGCGGGTGCAATCCGATCTCGCCCTGGTCGCGGACGCCCTGGGGCACGCGACGGCGGTGGCGTTCACCGGCATCCCGATCTACGACTACCTGCTGCGCGACGGGTCGATCATCACGTCCGTGCGGCAGCGGGCGGACTCCCTCGCCCTCATCGACGAGACGGTCACCTCCACCGCCCGCCGTCTCGGGCTGCACGATGCGGACGACCTCGTCTACTTCCGCGCGCGGTACATCGCCCTGTCGGGGATCAAGGACGCTTTGAGGGCGGAATACCTGTTATCTGAGCGGAAAGTACTGGTATCGCGCAACCGTCGGATGCTGGGCCTCGCCGAGATGGCAGTCTTCCTGAGACGCCGTGATGTTCGCCGGGCCCTTCTCACCCTGACCGCGAAAAGCTCCACTCGCGCACACCGGGCTCTCCTGACCATCGCGGACGGCTAGTACCCCCGATGTCCCCCCAGCCAGATCAGGAGCCTTCCGTGTCACTGTCCCCCCGTCGCGTCCTCGCGCCACTGCTGCTCGTCTTCGCCCTCGTCGCCGCCCTGCTGACCGCCGTCCCCTCCGCCGCGGTCGCCGCGCCGTCCCCGGTCGGTCCCGGGACGTACGAGGAGACCTCGCCCGCCCTCTCGTACTCCGGGACATGGACGTCGCTGGGGTCCTCGGGATCCAGCGGCGGCGCCATCCGCTACAGCACCGTGTCGACGGCATCCGCCAGTCTCACCTTCACCGGCGGGTGGATCACCTGGTACACGTGGAAGTCGCCGAACGCCGGCATCGTCCGCGTCCTGATCGACGGCGCCGAGGTCGCCCGGGTGGACAACTACGCCAAGTCCAGCGCGACCGCCGTGATCGGCTACAGCGCCCCCGTGACCCCGGGTTCGCACACGATCACCATCGTCGGATCGGGGTCCAAGAACACCGCCTCGGGCGGACGCATGACGCACCTGGACTCCTTCGTCGTCACCGCCGAGGCCGTCGACCCGCTCGATACCACCGACATCCCGCGCGCCGCCGACTGCCCGACCGCCACGACGACGGTCACCAACGCCGTCGAGCTCACCGCCGCGCTCAAGGCGGCCGCGCCGGGGAGCGTCATCCGCCTCGCCGACGGCACCTACACCGGTCAGTTCCTGCTGAGCGCGTCGGGCACCGCCGACCGCCCCATCTGGATCTGCGGGTCGTCCAAGGCGACGCTGACCACCGGGGCGATCGACAGCGGCACGGCGCTGCGCGTCGAGCAGTCCTCGAACGTCGTGCTCACCGGCTTCACCGTCGCGCGCTCTCTGCAGGGCGTCATGGTCAAATACAGCTCGCGCCTGGTCCTCAGCGACCTCATCGTGCGCGACACCGGTTACGAGGGCATCCACCTCTACGCCCTCACCACCGACAGCATCGTCGCGCACTCGGTCCTCGGCCGCACCGGCTCGCTCGACGTCGCCTACGGCGAGGGCGTGTACATCGGCACCTCGCAGCGGCGCTGGGCCGAGGTCACGCAGGGCTACGCGGACGCCTCGGACCGCAACATGATCATCGCCAACCGGTTCGTGCAGACCGGTGCCGAGGGGATCGACGCGAAAGAGGGGACGAGCGACGGCATCATCGCCGACAACTCCTTCGAGGGCGTCCTCGCCGGCTCGCGCTCGCTCGGATGGGTCCTCGTCACCGGCAACGGCTGGTCGGTCACCGGCAACACCGGCGACACGGCCGTCGGCAACGCCTACGCCTCCATGAGCTGGGGCGACTGGGGCTACGACAACGACTTCCGGGCCAACACCGGCCGAGCCGGGACCTCCGGCTACGGGGTGTGGGTCCACGACAAGACGCGGGGTGTCACGGTCGCGTGCGACAACGACATCGACGCCGCGGGAAGCGGGAACACGAATGTCTTCTGCTCGGCCTGACACCGACCTCGTCTTCGTCGTCGGGGCGCCCGACGACCCGGCGACGGCGACCGCCGCGACCTGGGCGACAGCCCTGGCCGCGATGGGCGTCCGCACCGACACGATCGCGGTGCGGACGCTGCCCGGTCGCGGCGGCGCGCGCGTCGCCGCCCTGGCCGCGCGGCTGGACGCCGTGGCACCCCGCGCGGTGGTGGGAGCCGGGACCGCGGCCGCGCTCGCGGCGCTGGCGGCGCGCGAGCTGACCACCCGGCCGCCGGCGGTCGTGGCGAGCGAGCACGCGTCGCTCGTCGCACGTCGACGCAGCCGCGTCCCCGCCGTCCGCATCGGTGCGCTCCAGGCGCGCCGCCGCTACCGCTCGGCCGACGTCGTGATCGCCTCGTCGCACGCGCTCGCCGCCGAGATCAACGCCGGGTGCGGGGTCCCGGCCAGCCGCAGTCTGATCGTCCCGCCGCCCGTGGCCGACGTCGTGTCGGTCGAGGGTGTCCGCGCGGCGCGCGCGGCCGGCACGGCGCGCGGCCTGACCGTCGTCGTGGCGGGGGATCTCTCCGCCGCGAACGATCCGCTGCGCGTCGTCGCGGCGGCCGGCGAGCTCGACCGACGCGGGATCGCGGTCGAGCTCGTCGTGCGCCCCGGCGGCGCGCTGTCCGAGACGGTGCGCCGCGCCGCGGTGTCGCACGGCCTCGCGATACGCGCCGACGACGGGGCGTGGGGGCCGAGCGCGGTCGTGGTGCTCGGCGCCACCAGCGCCGGTTTCGGTGCCGAGCTCGTCCGCGCCGCCGCGCGCGGGGTGCCCGCGGTGGCGGTGTCGACCGCGCTCGGGGTGGCGGATGCCATCGTCCCCGGCGTCACCGGTGAACTCGCCGTCGCGGGGGATGCGGTCGCGCTGGCCGACGCGATCGTCGCGGCCTCGCACCTGGAGGTGGCCGGGGTCGACGACTGGCTCGCGCGGTTCGCGCCGGCATCCAGTGCTCGTCTGCTGCTGCGGGCGGTCGATCTGGCCGTGGCGCACGCCGACGCGGGACGGGCCGTTCCGGTATGACGCGGCGCGCTCCTCGCGCGCTGATCGGCGTCGTCCTGACCGCCGGGGTGGTGCTCGCCGGGTGCGCCCCCGGGCCGCGTCCCGACGTCGTGCCGGTACCCGCCGACGCCTTCGACGCCTACCTCGACGGCGCCCCGTACCTGCGCGGCGTCAACCTCTACGGTCACGTGCTCGGCGGTGCGGGGGCCGATCCGGGGGTCGCGAACGAACCCGACGCGAGCTACGCCTTCCTCGCGTCTCGCGGGGTCGACATCGTGCGTCTGGCCGTGCCGTGGCAGCGCCTGCAGGTCATCCCCGCCGGGGGATCCGCCCTCGACGGACTCGCGCAGCCGATCGACACGGCGTACCTGGATGCCATCGTCGCCGAGGTGCGGACGGCGTGGGGCCATGGCATCCGCACCGTCGTCGACCTGCACAACGGCTGCACCTATCCGTGGGGAGCGGGGCCCGAGATCCCGGGCAGCGTGCGGTGCGGCGACGGCATCACCGAGGACCACGTCACGACGGTCTGGACGGCTCTCGCGGGGCGGCTGCGGGACGAACCCGGGGTGGCCGCCTACGACGTGTTCAACGAGCCGCGGTGGTCGGTGGGCATCGACGTGTACAAGCACTACGCGCAGGTGGGGGTGGATGCCATCCGCTCCACCGGCGCGACCCAGCCGGTGTGGGTCGAGGGGATCCTCAGCGACGAGCGCGGTCGGCTGGCCGCGATCGCCCCCGACGGGCCGTGGATCGTCGACCCGACGGGACGGGTGATCTACTCGGAGCACTTCTACGCCGACGCGTCGGGGGCGATCGCGGCC
>NZ_QDFT01000056.1 GCF_003075375.1 Microbacterium testaceum
ACCACCCATGGAGCAGTKCACAAAACAGCCACCGACACACAACCCCACACCACACCCCAGAAGGAGCACCACATGTGAGAGAAGAAGCCGAATGGCAGGACCCCAACACTAGACCAGAAAGCCGAAACTCTCAACATACAGATCGGGGGCGGTTCACCACTTGAGAGGACGCGGGGCCTTCCGGCCGCTCCGCTCTCCCCTGTGGGGCGAACAAGTAATAACTTACGCCCGAACCACCCACCCGTCGAATCCACACCACACCCCGGGCGTGTCGCACTCCCCGACGACGCCGTCACACGAAGCGGTCGGCCCCGCCCCACCCTCCGAGCCACGCCTCGACGTGGGGGTGCGCGCGCATCACGTGCAGGCCGGCGACCGCCACTTCTGCGGACGCGTGCCCCGCCGACGTCCCCCACCGCTTCTGCCGGCGCGCGGCCCGGCGGGATCGCGCGACGCCGACGAGCGATCCTCCCGACGACATCAGGCGCAGCTCGCCGATGTCGCCCTCCGCCAGCACGGACAGCGCCGCCCGCAACGCGTCGGGCTCCAGCACCACGGCGGGCGCTTCCAGGCGCAGGACGATACGCGCGTCGACGTCATCGGCGCGGGCGCGGATACGCGGATCCCCGTCGAGCGCTGCCGCCGGGGGGATGGCATCCATCGTCACCGCGGAGCGGGGGTACGCCGCGAGGAAGGAATCGGCGCAGACGAACGCTGCCGCGGGCGAGGGCGTCCCGGGCACCACGACGAGCAGGTCAGCGTCACGCGAGAGCACCCCCCGCGCGCCGGAACCCTCGACCGGGATCCGCCGCGAGAGCAGGAGGCTCTGGCGGTTGCCCTCGTCCGCGCGATCGACGCCGTCGCGATCGGCCCAGTCGGGACCGTCGTGCCACGCCGCCGCGTCGCGGACGTGGGCGAGGACGGCGCCCGACTGCCAGGCCCGGTGCGCCCACTCCCAGTCCTCGCCCCCGTACGACGAGAAGGTCTCGTCGAAACCGCCCACCTCGTCGAAGAACGCCCGCGAGCAGGCGAGGACCGCGCTGATGACGTAGCGGTAGGACCGATCGTCGGCACGCAGCAGATCGCCGCTGCGCGCGTAGGCCTCTCGCAGCCACGCGGGCTCGGTCAGCTCGTGCCGCGGGCCGATCGCCTCGATCGGTTCGTCGGCCGCGAGCCCGGACAGATCGGCGTGACGCCGGCGCCCCACCGTCACGGCCTCGGGCAGCAGAGCGGGCAGCCGGGAGAGGTGGCGGATGTAGGCGGGTTCGGGAGTGGTGTCGGCATCCAGGAAGCAGAGGACGTCGCCGGTGGCGGCGGATGCACCCAGGTTGCGGGCGGCGGCCGCGCGGAAACCGAGGTCGTCCTGGCGCACGAGACGCACTCCCTCGGGAACCACGGGAACCCGGGGAGAACCGTCGTCGGCGACGATGATCTCGAGCAGTTCGCGGGGGTGGTCCTGTCGGGCGAGCGCGGCGAGCGTGCGCGCCAGCTCATCGGGCTGCGAGTAGTGCGTGACGATGACGCTGACCCGCGGGGGACGCGGCCGTCGGTGGGCGACGAGGTCCCAGCGATTGCCCGGGACCCACGGCATCCGGTCGTTCCATCCTTCGGGGATCACGCGGACACCCCGCTCCACCAGTGCAAGTACGCGCGTGCGCCGTCGGTACGGCCGAACGGCACGGGGTCGGCCCCGTGCCACGTCGTCGACGCGTCGGCGCGGGCGGCGGCGACTGCGCGGGCGAGCTCGCCGGCCTCGACGACCGCCAGGGTTCCGGGTCGGAGCTGCGCCATCTCGTCGACGTAGCGATTGCGCACGGCCACGGGTCGCCGGCCCCACCCGACCCACGACGCCAGGGATCCCGAGGCCGAGACATGGCGGTGCGCGATCACGGGCACGGCGACGCGGGCCACGCGAGCCGCCATGTCGACGTCGTCGAGCCACCCCGTCACCTCGACGGCGACCCCCTGCGCCTCCGCACGGCGGACGAAGGCCTCGAGATCCGCGGCGTGCCCGTCGGAGGCGCGTCCGAGCACCGTCAGCCGCGCGACACCGGCGGTGACCGCCGCGGCCAGCGCCTCGTCGTGCCCCTTGCCCGGGTAGAAGTAGCCCAGGACGCCGACGGCGTCGTCATCTCCCTCGTGGTTGCGCACGGCGCGCGGGGAATCGACGGGCAGGGGGACGACGCCGACCGCGCCGCTCCAGACGCCCTCTTCGCGCAGCAGCTCGCGCTCGTGCGCGCTGTTGACGACCACTCCCCGCGAGGCCTCGATGACGGCGCGGTAGAACGCCGCCCGCCGGGGCCGGTTGCGCGGGCCGTCGGACTCCTGCGGGACGTCGTGCAGGGTGACGGTGAGCGGATGCCGCGCCGCGAGCGCCGTCACATGACGCGTCGCCTCTTCGGGCGAAGCGCCCCACAATCGGTCGGTCACGTGCGCGTGCACCGGGGTGCCGGGTGCGAGCGCGGCGACGGCGTCCGGGGTGGCGACCCGCGCGCGGCCGTCCAGGCGCACCACCTCGGCCGCCGTGTCGCGGGCGTAGACAGCGACCCCGTGCGTGCCGGGGTGGACGAGGAGGACGGGCGGGGCGGCATCCGGGATCGTGGTCATCGGGCGGTGCTCCAGGTGCGGATGAGCGGGGTCATCCGGTCGACGACCGCGGCGAGAAGGGCGGGGCGCTCGGCGTAGTACGCCAGGTGCGCCTCGCGGACGACGTCGGCGGGGACGGTCTCGCCACCGACCGTCCAGTCCGGGCGGGGTGCGGTGTCGAGCCGCCACGCGTCGACGACCCAGTCCTCGAGCGGCGCACGGACGGATGCGAGGATCGGGCGGCCCGGATCGACCACGCGTCCCGGGGCCCCGAGCGCCGCGACGATCCGCGCCCCCAGCGGGAGGAAGAGCGCGTTGCCCGGGTGGTTGACCGTGCGCGCGAGGTCCGCGACCACCGGCTCGAGAAGATCGGATGCCGAGACGTCGAGACCGAGTCCCTCACGACGTCGCAGCTCGGCACGCGACGCCTCGGCGATCGCGCGCACCGCGGCGGGCGGAAGGGACGCGGGCACGGCGAGGCCGGCGGCGCGCGCGACCGTTCGGACGTCGTGGTACGCCACCAGCGGCGGATCCTCGGGGAAGTCGGCCAGGCGCAGCACCGCCTGGAACGGGTGCAGTCCGGCGAAGCGCACGGCGGGCACCGTCACGGTGCGGGCCGCGGCGGGGAGCGATCGGCGCAGCTGCGCGGTGCCCAACGGCATCCCGCGGTAATCGTCCCGGATGGGCTGCGCGACGAGGAAGGCCGCCCCGGCGAGGAGGCGGTGCAGGCGCTCCGCGTCGGCGCTCGTGAGTTCGTGCACCGCGGGCACGCGTACGGCGGGGAGCGCGTCGGACGAGATGACGAGGCGGAGGGATTCGGCCTGGCAGTTGCCCACGACCACCCCGTACCCGGCGGGAGGTGGGACGTCGCCGAAGAAGACGGCGTAATGGGCTCGGCGCGCTATCACCGCGTCGTCGTGGTCCGCAAGGCTTCCGTCCCGCGTGTGCTCGCCACCCATGATGAGAACGTATCCGTCGGTGTCGTCGTCGTCCCAACCGCCCCGTTGCATTGCGATGTGCCTGGCGATGCGGTACGCGCACCGCCATGCCCGCACGCACGAGGAGGAGAGAAGATCGTCGTCACCACCGTTCCCCCGGTCCGCGTCGCGGCCGTGCCGTCGGCGCACCCGTACGTCGCCGCCGTCACGGACCCGGAGCACGTCCACCTGCTCGCCGACCCGCCGCCCCCGGGCGCTCCGGCCGGACAATGGTGGCCTCCGCAGGTGCTGCTGCCCGCATGGCTCCGCGCGAACGTCGACGATTTCGACCTGGTCCACGTGCATTTCGGCATCGAGTCGTACCGTCCGTCCGAGCTGGAGGAGACGGTCGCGACCCTGCGCGCTCTCGGTCGCCCCCTGGTCTACACGGTGCATGACCTCGAGAACCCGCAGCTGGTCGACCAGAACGACCACCACGCCTCGGTCGCGGTTCTGGCTCAAGGCGCCGCGGCCCTCATCGCGCTGACCGACACGGCCGCAGCGGACGTGCGCGTGCGCACCGGACGCACGCCCGTCGTCATCGCCCATCCGACCCTGCTCGGCGACGCCGAGCGCCCCGTCGGCACCGCGCACGAGGCCGTCCGCATCGGCGTCCACCTGCGGGATCTGCGCCCCAACATCGACGGCGTCGGGACGACCGCCACCCTCGTCCGGGCCATCGCCGACCTGCGGTCGCAGGGCGCCCGCGTCGAGGGCGTCGTGCGGCTGAACGAGAGGGTGCGGGATGCCGAGGCTGCGGCATCCATCGATCTGCTCGCCCGCGACGCCGACGGCGTCCGCGTCGAACGCGGCCCGCGGCTGGACGACGACGAGCTCGCCACGTGGCTCGCCGACCTCGACGCCTGTCTGCTGCCGTACCGCCACGGCACGCAGTCGGGTTGGGCGGAACTGTGCCATGACCTGGCCGTTCCCGTCATCGGGACGCGCGTGGGACACATGGCGTCCCAGCACCCCGGCGACTTCCACACCTTCGGCGTCGGCGATCCGATCTCGCTCGCGCGAGCCATCGTGCATGCCACCGACCCCGCGTGGTCGAGTCCGGGAACGCCGCGGCGCGCGGCCGAGGTCGCCCGGCGACGCGAGGAGCGCACGGCCGAGCGCGACGCCGTGCGCGCCGCCCACCTCGAGGTGTACCGCTCGGTGCTCGTGGCGGAGGACGCGGCATGATCCGGGGACAGCGTCCGTTGCGCGTCCTCGTCGTCGCCCCCAGCCGATATCCGCTGCGCCAGCCCCACGCGGGTGGGCTCGAGGCCTGCGTCTGGGATCGCGTGCGCTGGTTGCGCGATCGGGGTCACGAGGTGACCCTGTGCGCGGCGGAGGGCTCCGACTTCCTGGGCGACACCCCGGAGTTCCGCCTTCCGGTTCCGGAGTGGACGCGTCCGGAGGACTCGTCCGACACCGACTACCCCGTGGGATACGGAGACGCCGTCGATGCGGCCTACGACGCGGCGCGCGATCGACTGCTCGCCGACCGGCACCTCTACGACGTGGTCGACAACCACAGCCTCAACCCCGCCCCCATCCGCTGGAGCCGCGAAGCCGGCATCCCGGTGGTGACGACCCTGCACACCCCGCCCCTCGAGCCCCTGCTCGAGGCTGCGGCGGAGGTGCGCGACAGCCCGCACCGCTTCGTCGCGGTCAGCCAGGCGACGGCCCGGGCGTGGTCGATCGAAGGGGTGGACGCGTTCGTCTTCCCCAACGGCATCGACACCGACCAGTGGGTGCGCGGCGACGGCGGAAGCTCGTGGGTGTGGTCGGGCCGTGTCGTGCCCGAAAAGGCCCCTCACCTGGCGATCGAGGCGGCACGCCACGCGGGCGCCCACATCACCCTGGCCGGCCGCATCGGCGATGCCGACTACTTCGAGCAGGAGATCGTGCCGCGCCTGGGCGCGCACGCCCGCTACGTGGGTCCGCTGTGCCAGCCCGACCTGTGCCGACTGGTCGGCTCGTCGGCCGTCGCGCTCGTGACCCCCATGTGGGAGGAGCCGTTCGGCCTGGTCATCGCCGAGGCCCTCGCGACGGGGACTCCCGTCGCGGCCTTCGACATCGGGGGCGTGTCCGAGGTGCTGGCCGGCATGCCCGGCTCGGCCACCGTCACCCCCGGCGACGTGGTCGCCCTCGCCCAGGCCGCGTCGCGCCTCGCGGCGGAGGGTGCGCGCGAGCCCCTGACGCGCGTGTGGACGCGGCGGGCCGCCGTCCGCCAGCACTCCCTCGCCCAGCGCTACCGCGAGGTCGAGCGCGTGCTCGCCCACACCGCGCAGCCCGCGATCGCCCGGCGGGTGCCGGCGGTGTCGTGGTGATCGGCTGGTACGTCCACCACCACGGCTACGGCCACGTCGCGCGGTTCCTCGCGGTGCACCCGCACCTGCGCGCACCCGTCGTGGCCTTCTCGTCGATGCCCCGCCCGGCGGGGCTCGCCCCCGACGTGGAATGGGTGGAGCTGCCCCTGGATGCCGATCCGTTCGACGGTCCCGACGGCTCGGTCGTGGACCCCCGCGACGCGGACCCGACGGCGCGCGGCGCGCTGCACTGGGCCCCGCACGCGCACCCGGGTCACCGCGCGCGCCTGGCATCGATCGCCACGGCCGCGGTGGAGCGGGAGCTGCAGGCGTTCGTCGTGGACGTCAGCGCCGAGGTCGTCGCGTTCGTCCGGCTGCTCGGCCTGCGCACCATCGCCGTCACGCAGCCGGGGACGCGCACCGACGCCCCGCACGCCCTCGCCTACGACCTGGCCGACCGCATCGTCGCGCCCTGGCCGCACGGGGCCGTGCCCACCGACGGCCTCGCGGCCCACGGAGATCGAGTGGTCTGGACCGGCGGGATCTCGCGTTTCGACGGGCGCGACGCCGCGGGCGAGGCCGAAACGAGGTCGGTGCTGCTGCTCGGGCGCGTGCTCGAACCCGCGATCCGGCTGGAGGCGACGCGACGGCTGCAGGACCGAGGCTGGACGGTGACGGCGATCGGCCACGACGCGTCCTCGCGGGTCGACGACCCCTGGCCGCTGCTCACGCGCAGCACGGTCGTCGTCAGCGCGGCGGGGCAGAACAGCGTCGCCGATCTCGCCGTCGCCGGCGCCCGCGCCGTGGTCATCGCGCAGGAACGCCCCTTCGCGGAGCAGGAGCACACCGCGGACGCTCTCGAACGCTGGCGGCTGGCGCATCGGGCCGACGCCTCGGTCTCGGCCGCCGCGCTGGTCGACCTCGTCGAGCGGGCCGCCGGCGACGAACCGGACTGGAAGCGCTGGCAGGTCGCGGGCGCCGCGCACCGCATGGCCTCCGCCGTCGAGGCGGTGCTGCCGTGACCACGGCCGTCATCACGGTCGCCTCGCGCTCCCGACGCGAACACCTCGAGCGTCAACGGCGCGTACTCGCCGAGGTCGCGGACGACATCGTGCGCGTAGAGGCCTGGCTCGACCAGACGCCCCCGGAGCGCATTCCGGATGCCGAGACCCGCACGATCCACGTTCCCCCGGGTCCGCACGGGCTCCGGGTCGGCGAGGGACGCAACCGCGCCGCCGCCGCCGCGATCGACGCCGGCGCCGATCTGCTGATCTTCCTCGACGTCGACTGCCTGCCCGGACCGGGGCTGCTGCCCGCCTACCGGGCCGCCGCCGCGGCTCACCCCGAGACACTGCTGGCGGGAGCGGTGACCTACCTGGCGAGCGTCCAGCGTCCCGAACGGGCCGCTGACCTGCCCTTCCTGGTGCGTCCCCACCGCGCGCGCCCGGCCCTCGAGCCGGGGACGACGCGGGCGGCGACCCCGTCCGAGTTCGACCTGTTCTGGTCACTGTCGTTCGCGGTGACGCCCGCGACCTGGGCCCGCATCGGCGGCTTCCATCCTGGATACGAGGGCTACGGCGCCGAAGACACCGACCTGGCCTGGACCGCGCGCGCCGGGGGCGTCGAGCTGCGCTGGGTGGGCGGAGCGGACGCGTTCCACCAGTGGCATCCGGTGTCCTCACCGCCGTGGCAGCACCTCGACGACATCCTGCGCAACGGCGCGACCTTCCATCGCCGGTGGGGCTCATGGCCCATGGGCGGGTGGCTGGACGCCTTCGCGGCGGCCGGTGCGATCGAGCAGCGCGGCGACGGGTGGGCGCGGACCGGCGCGTGACTTCGCGCCGGTCCGCGTGGCGTCAGGACCGGCGGAGCCAGACCGTCGTCTCGCCGGGAAGGGCACCACCGTCGAGCTCGCGGCTCGAGACGAGGATCTCGCCGTCGGGCAGCGGCGCCGCACTCTCACCGAAGTTGGTGACGACGACCCAGCCGCCGGGCCGCTCGAACGCCACCACGCCCTCGCTCCCGGCGTCGACCCACGAGAGCTCCTCGTCCGCCTGCAGCTCGTGCCGCAGTCCGAGCGCCCGGCGGTACAGCGCCAGCGTCGACGCGGGGTCCTGGTCCTGCAGATCGACGGCGTAGCGGGCGAACCACTCCGGCTGCGGAAGGTGCGCGCCGCCCGCGCCGAAACCGAACGCGGCGTCGGACGCGGCCCAGGGCAGGGGGACACGGCATCCGTCCCGTCCCATATCCACCCCCGGGCTGCGGAAGAACGTCGGATCCTGGCGCTCGGCGTCGGGGATGTCGGCGACCTCGTGCAGGCCGAGCTCCTCGCCCTGGTACAGGTACGCCGAGCCCGGCAGACCCAGCACGAAGAGCGCGGCGGCCCGCGCGCGGCGTTCGCCGCGCTCCGCGTCGAGCGCGGGGGTACGGCCGCCCGAGAGCAACCACTCGTTTCCGTGCTTGAGGGTGGGCCGGCCGTCCGCGCCGCGCTCGGCATCCGGCAGCCCGTAGCGGGTGGCGTGACGCACGACATCGTGGTTGGACAGCACCCACGTCGTCGACGAGCCCGACTCCGCGGCGAGGGCGAGGTTGTCGGCGACGATCCGACGGAACTGCCCGGCGTCGAAGTCGGCCTCGAGCAGGTCGAAGTTGAACGACTGGCCGAGGCTCTCGGCGCTGGCGTACAGCGGCACGCGCGAGGGGTGCACCCACGCCTCGGCGACGGCCGTGCGGGGCGGGTCGTACTCGTTGAACACCGCGCGCCACTCGGCGTAGACCTCGTGCACGTCGTCGCGGTCGAGCAGCGGGTGGGTGCCGTCGATGGGCATCGCCTCGAGCTCGGCCCGCGAGGGCAACGGCTCGGTGAGGTCTTTGGTGAGCATGTGCGCCACGTCGATGCGGAACCCGTCGACGCCGCGGTCGCTCCAGAAACGCAGGGTCTTCACGAAGTCCGCGCGCACCTCGGGGTTCGCCCAGTTCAGATCGGGCTGCGAGACGTCGAAGTTGTGGAAGTACCACTGCCCGTCCGCCACGCGCTCCCAGCCCGCTCCACCGAAGACCGACACCCAGTCCGTGGGCGGTTCGGCGCCGTCGGGACCGGTGCCCTCGCGGAAGATGTACCGCTCGCGCGCAGCCGACCCGCGCCCCGCCTCGAGCGCTTCCTGGAACCAGGCGTGCTTGTCCGAGGTGTGGTTGGGCACGATGTCGACGACGACGCGGATGCCGTGCGCGTGCAGCTGCGCGATGAGCTCGTCCATGTCGGCCAGCGTCCCCAGCCGGGGGTCGACGTCGCGGTAGTCGGCGACGTCGTAGCCGCCGTCGGCGAGGTCGGACGGGTAGAAGGGGCTGAGCCAGACGGCATCCACCCCCAGTTCCGCGAGATAAGGAACCCGCGAGGTGATGCCGGGGATGTCGCCCAGGCCGTCGCCGTTCGTGTCGGCGAAGCTGCGCGGGTAGACCTGGTAGACCACGGCCTGACGCCACCAGTCGGGGGCGTCGGAGAGGACGCGGGCGTGCGGGGAGGGTGCGACGGTGGTCACGGTTGTCCTTTCGAGGGGGGTGATCGGTCAGCCCTTGACGGCGCCCTGCGTGACGCCCGCCATCACCCAGCGCTGGGTGAAAAGGTAGGCGACGATCGCGGGGGCCATGGCCATGAGGTACGAGGCGAAGGCGACGTTGTAGTTGTTGCTGAACTGCGTCTGGAACAGGTTCTGGCGCACGGGCAACGTCTGCAGGGCGGGGTCGCTGATGATGAGCGAGGGCATCATGAAGTCGTTCCAGGCGTAGAGGAAGGCGAAGATGCCCACGGTGGCGCTCATGGGGGCGAGCAGCGGGAAGATCAGTCGCCAGAACGTCTGCCAGGTGGTCGCCCCGTCGATGCGCGCGCTCTCTTCGAGCTCGAGCGGGATGGAGCGCAGGAACGCCGTGAACAGCAGCACGCTGAAGCTCAGCTGGAACATCGTGGCGAGGATGATCACGCCGGCGGGGTTGTCGAGCCCGACACGACCCGTGAGCTGGATCTGCGGCAGCGCGACGACGGGGAACGGGATGAACATCGCCGCGAGCAGGTAGAAGAACGAGTAGCGGAACAGCTTGCGGTCCCAGTTGCGGGCGATCGCGTAGGAGGCGAAGGCCGCCAGGATGATCGTCGCGACCACCGTCCCCGCGGTCACGAGCAACGAGATCGCCAGGCCGACGGGGAACTTCGTCAGCGTCCAGGCCTGGACGAAGCCGTCGAAGCTGATCGGCGAGGGCAACGAGAAGGCATTGCCGTCGACGACCTGCGTCCCGCTCTTCAACGCCATCGAGACGGTGACGTACAGCGGCAGCAGCACGGTGAGCGCGCAGAGCACGAGGATGGTCGTCGTCGACCAGTTGATGCGCTCGGCACCCACGCGCCGGATGCGGCGGCGCGGGGCCGGGGTGCCCTGGCGATCGGGGACGGAGAGCTCGGCCTGCTCGAAGGCGAGGGCGGGCTGGTTCAGAGCGGTCATGACAGGGTGTTCCTTCCCCGGGTCAGCGAGAGCTGCAGGAGCGAGATGACGACGGCGACGACGAAGAACAGGGCGGCGTTGGCCATCTGGTACGCGTAGTCGCCGCCGTTGAAGCCCAGGATGATGGACATCGCGACGCTGCGGGTGGCGGTGCCGGGACCGCCGCCGGTGAGGCCGACGATGATGTCGTAGGCGTTGAGGAAGCCCTTGAAGCCCAGGATGACGTTGATGACGACATACCCGGCGACCAGGGGCAGCGTGATGCGCAGAAGCTGCTGGGTCTTGCTGGCGCCGTCCAGGCCGGCGGCCTCGTAGACGTCACCGGGGACGGAGAGCAGACCCGCGATGTAGATCAGCAGCGTCCCGGGGATCGCCTGCCACGCGGTGACGATGACGATCGCGACCCACGCGAGGTCGGGATTGGCCAGAAGGCTGGTCTCGAGCCACGGGATGCCGAGGGCCGCTCCCGCCTCGGGCACGGAGTTGCTGAAGAGGAAGTTGAAGACGTAGGCGATGATGATGCCCGAGATGACCATCGGGATGACGAACACCGTCCGCAGCGCCTTCTTGAACCGGATCTGCGCGGTCAGGCCCACGGCCAGCAGGAACGCCGCGACATTGACGACGAGGACGGTGGCGATCGAGAAACCGAAGGTGAACAGGTACGCCTGCAGGATCGCCGGGTCGCTGAAGATCGCGATGTAGTTCGTCAGCCCCGTGAAGTTCCACTCGCCCAGCCCGATCGAGTCGGTGAAGCTGAAGAAGATGCCGATCAGACCGGGAACCGTGATCGCCAGGGTGAACAGCGCCAGGGTCGGCAGCAGGAACAGGTAGTAGATCGGTTCGACGCGTCGGGTGCTGCGTCGGGCGGAGGCCTTGCCTCCGGTGACGATGGTGGTCGTGGTGCTCATCGCGCGGCCTCCTCGCCAGCGGCATCGTTCGTCGAGGCCGGGGGCTGGCGGAACGCCAGGCGCGACCAGTCCTCGTCCATGGTGCGCAGGGTGGACTCGGGCGAAGCGCCGAAGATCATCGCCTGGGCGTAGTTGAAGGTGGGGATGGTCTTGGGCACCAGCACCGAGGCGCCCTGGTAGATGCGCCCCTCGTCGTAGTAGGGGACCATTCCGGCCACGCGCGGATCGCTCGGCGAGGGGGCGTCCGTCGTCGGGGCGAAGCCGAGCTGCGACTCGTTGTAGGCCTCGATGACCTCGGGCTGATAGAGGTACTCGAGGAAGTCGCGCGCGGCATCCTGGTGCCGGGAGGCCTCGGGGATGATCGCGGCGAGGTCCATGTTGACCCGGACCTTCAGATCGGCCGGGTCGTCGGTCATCGGCAGCGGGAAGGTTCCGACGGGCAGGTCGGGCGACGTCTTCGCGATCTCGCCGAGCGCCCACGGCCCCTGCAGGTACATGGCCGCCTCGCCCTGGGCGAACGCGAGGTTGCCGTCGCCGTACGCGCGGCTCTCGGCATCCGCGTTGGTGTAGTTCTTCGCCAGATCGAGCATGCGCTGCATCGGCTCGGTGAAGTCCTTGGCGAACGAGACACGCGAATCGGGGCCCACCCGGTCGCCCTCGGCGGCGAGGGAGTCGAAGAAGTCGAGGACGTCGAGGGAGCCGCCGACGGAGTAGTCGTACCAGCCCTGCGCGACGGTCCAGTCGTCTTTGAACGTCCCGTAGAACGGGGTGATGCCGTTCTGCGTCAGGGTGTCGGCGACCTGGACGAGCTCGTCGTAGGTGGTGGGCACCTGCAGTCCGAGGCGGTCGAAGATCTCGGTGTTGTAGATGACCGAGGCGGCCATCACCGAGTACGGCAGCGCGCTCGTGCGTCCCTCGCAGGATCCGTACTGGTCCATGAGCGGTTGCAGGTCTGCGCGGACGCTCGCCGCCGCGGCGGTGCCGCCGAGATCGCTGAGCGCGCACCGCTGCACGAAGCGGGCGACCTCGTAGTTGTAGTTGGCGAGCATGATGTCGGGCGGGTTGCCGCGCACGAAGCTCGCCGACACGACGTCGACGCCCGAGCTGTCCATCTCGACGCGCACCTTGTCCTGCGAGGCGTTGTAGCGGGCGACGACGTCGTTCATGAACG
>NZ_QDFT01000057.1 GCF_003075375.1 Microbacterium testaceum
CCTGGACGGGACCGTAGCGGGTGTTCRCCSSCTACGGTCCCGTCCAGGTGCGCATCACGGTGTCGGGCGGGACCATCACCGACGTGCAGGTCCCGCAGTACCCCTCCGAGAGCGGGCGCGACCAGCAGATCAACTCGCGCGCGCTGCCGATCCTGGTGCAGCAGACGATGACGGCGCAGAGCGCGCAGGTCGACATGGTCTCGGGTGCCACCTACACCAGCACCGGGTACCGCACCTCGCTGCAGTCCGCCCTCGACCAGGCCCGCTCGTGAGCCCGGCCGTCACGGTCACGGCCGAGGTCATGGGGACGGTCGCCTCGATCACGCTCATCGCCGCCGTGCGCCGCGACGGCGACGTGGGCGAGGCCGTCGCCGCATGCATCGAGCGGCTGCGGGACGACGAACGCGTGTTCTCGACGTATCGCGATGACTCGGACGTCTCGCGCCTGCGCGACGGACTGCTCGCTCTCGACGAGGCCGATCCCCGCGTGGCCGAGGTGGCGGCGCGGTGCCGCGAGCTGCGCGCGCGCAGCGGCGGTCGCTTCGATGCCGACTGGCGCGGATGGTTCGACCCCACCGGGTACGTGAAGGGCTGGTCGGTGGATGCCGCGGCGACGGCGTTCGACGGCGTCCTCGCCGCGGGGGCGATCGAGGCGGTGGGCGTGAACGTCGGGGGCGACATGCGGCTGCGCACCGCGGCCGGCAGCGACCACGTCTGGCGCGTCGGGGTGGCGCACCCGACCCGCGCGGGAACCCTGCTCGCCACGGTCGAGGTGGTCGACGCCGCCGTGGCCACCTCGGGCACGGCCGAGCGAGGGGCGCATCTGATCGATCCCCGCACGGGGGCGGCGCTCACGGGTCCGGTGAGTGCGACGGTCGTCGCGTCCGACCTCGCCACCGCCGACGCGTGGGCGACGATCGCCGCCGTCGCCGGGATCGACGACCTCGACGTGGTCGGATCGGCGCCCGTGGCATCCGGGATCGTGTGGCAGCACGGCCGCACCCGGCGCTTCGCCGGGGGTGTCGAGGTGTCGGCGTTCCACGACGCCCTGGCCGGCTGACCCGACCCGTCGGCGGGCTCGGTCCGCGCCCCGGCTCGACGGCCCAGGCGCCGGCTCAGTCCACCCGCGGCAGGCGCAGGGCGAACACCGTTCCCGCGGCCGAGGTGCGCTCCACCTCGACGCGGCCGCCGTAGCGGCCCGCGGCCTCGCGCACGAGGGCGAGCCCCAGCCCGAATCCCCGGCGGCGCCCCGACTCCGCGCCCCGGGCGAAGCGCTCGAAGATGCGGGGCAGGTCGTCGGCGCCGATGCCCGCGCCCCGGTCCTCGACGCGGATCACCACGTCCGCGTCCTCGACGTCGGCCGACACGTCGACCGCCGCGCCCGCGGGGGAGTGACCGATCGCGTTGTCGAGCAGGGCCGTGCACATCCGCGTCACGGTCACCGCGGGCACGGCGACGACCTCGGCGGCGAGCGTATTCGCACGCAGCGCGACCCCCGCGTCGTCAGCCAGAGCGGAGAGGACGTCGACGGCGGCGCGCACGCTCTCGTCCACCCGTGCCGTCCCCCGTGCGGCCGTCCCCTCGGCGGTGAGCAGCATGTCGGCGAGCACGTCGTCCATCACCTGCGCGTCACGGCGCAGCTGTTCGAGCGGTTCGTCGCCCGGCTCGCCGCGGCTCAATCGACGCTGCACGATCTGGATGCGACTGGTGAGGGCCGTGAGGGGAGTGCGCAGCTCGTGGCTGGCGTCCGAGACGAAGGCGCGCTGGCGACGCAGCGCCTCGTCCAGCGGACGCACCGACCATCGCGCCGCCGCCCATCCCACGAGGCCCAGCACGATCACGCCCGCCAGGCCCAGCCCGACGACCCAGGGCAGCACGTCGTCGAGGTCGACGACGAACCGGTCGCCGCCACCGTTCCCGCCGAACCCGGGGTGGCGGCCGCCCTGCTCGGTGCGTGCACCCGAGACCAGGACGGCGACGAGGATGCCGACCCCCACCGCGATCGCGACGGCCGATGCGCCCGCGACCAGCGTCCCCACCCGCAGGGCGGCGTCGCGGACGACGCGGCGGTCCGTGTCGGCGGTCATCGCTCGGCCCCGGCGCGGTAGCCGCGGCCGCGGACGGTCTCGACCAGGTCCGTGTCGGTCTTGCGCCGCAGGTAGTGCACGTACGTGTCGACCGTGGTCACGGCATCCGGGGACGAGAACACCGCCCGCGCGATCTCCTCGCGCGAGAACACGTGATCGGGGCTGCGGGTGAGCAGGTCGAGCACGGCGTTCTCGGTCGCGGTGAGCGCGACGCGCGCCCCGGTGGGTCCGTAGACGACCGCCGTGTCGGGAAGGTAGGTCCACTCGGCGACACCGCGGCGGCGGCCCTCGGCCCGGAACGCGCGGCGCAGGGCCCGCAGGCGCGCGAGCAGCTCGTCGAAGTCGAACGGTTTGAGCAGGTAGTCGTTCGCGCCCGCGTCGAGACCGTCGACGCGGTCGGCGACGGACCCGAGGGCGGTGAGCATCAGGACCGGTGTGGTGATGTGGGCGGTGCGCAGGTCGCGCACGATCTCAGCACCGTCGCGGCGGGGCAGGCGTCGATCGAGCAGGATCACGTCGAACGTCTCGCGCAAGGCGCGGTCGCGCCCGGTCGCTCCGTCGGTCTCGTGCGCGACGTCGTAGGTCTCGCTCAGGACCTCGATGGTCATGGCCGCGATCTCGGCGTCGTCCTCGACGTAGAGCACCCGCGGTCGGGCGGTGTCGCTCACCTCACGCCGGCCCGCGGCGGGGCGACGTTCCATCCGAAGCGCTCGAGGGCGCCGTGCAGTCGTCGCGCCTGCGCCCAGGCGATCTCGCCCGAGACGTCGGAGTAGACGTCGATCGCGAAGGGCGGCGGATCGGCGAACTTGGGGATCTCGACCTCGGCCCAGGCGTGGGGCGCCAGCCACACCCGCGGGCGGGCGGTGCCGGCGTCCTCGACGTTGCCGTCGGCGGCGAAGGCGATCGCATCGAGGGCGTCGATCTTGGTGATGGGCATGTCGACCACCAGGGTCACCGCGTGCAGCACTTCGGACATCGCGTTCCTCCCTTTCCTCATCCTGACATGTCGCCGTCGATGCCGGGCCGGGTGTCGCACGTCGGCGAGCGCATAGCCTCGATCCATGCCCTCTCCTCGCGCAGAGCTCGAGATCCTCCTCGCCTCGGGACGACGCGACGTGTCGCCGGACCTGCGCGCCCTGCCCGTCGAGGGTGAGGCCCGCGCGGCGGCGGTCCTCATCCTGTTCGGCGTGCTCGACGGCATCCCGAGCGAACGGGACTCCCCGAGCGTCCCGCGCGACCTCGACGTCCTGCTCCTGGCCCGCGCCGCCACTCTGCGCGCGCATCCGGGTCAGGTCGCCTTCCCGGGCGGTCGGCTGGATCCGGGAGATGCGGATGCCGTGGCGGCGGCGCTGCGGGAGGCCCGCGAAGAGACGGGTCTGGATCCCGCGGGCGTCGACGTGCTGGGCTCACTCGCGCCGGTGCCCCTGGCGTACTCGCGCCACGAGGTCACCCCGGTACTGGGGTGGTGGACCCGCCCGACGCCGGTGCGCGCCGTCGACCTCGCCGAGTCCGCCGAGGTCTTCCGCGCGCCGGTCGCCGACCTGCTCGACCCCGCGCGTCGGGGCGTCACGGTCATCCACCGCGACGGCCGCGAGTGGCGCGGCCCCGCGTTCGCCGTCGAGACCCCGCGCGGGCCGCAGATCGTCTGGGGCTTCACGGCGATGCTCCTGGACGGCCTCTTCGACCGCCTCGGGTGGACCGAGGAGTGGGACCGCACGAGAGAGGTCCCGCTCCCGGTGCCCCCGAGCGCCGATCGCCTCTAGCGCGTCGAGCCGCGTTCGTCATCCGGCCCGCACGCGGCCCCGATGCTCGCTAGCGTGAGCAGGGTGACTGCGCCTATCGATCCCACCTCCACCTCCGCCTGGTCCCGCCTCACCGCTCTGCGCGACGGGTTCGAACCCGACCTGCGCGGCTGGTTCGCCGCCGACGCAGACCGCACGCGCGACCTGACGCGCACGGTCGGCGATCTGCACGTCGACCTGTCGAAGAACCTCGTCACCCCCGAGGTGCTCGAGGCCCTCGTCGCGCTCGCCGACGAGACCGGCGTCCGCGCGCGCTTCGCCGACATGCTCCGCGGCGCCCACCTCAACACCAGCGAGGACCGCGCCGTCCTGCACACGGCCCTCCGCCGCCCCGCGGGCGCCGAGCCGGCCCTCGTCGTCGACGGCCAGCAGGTCGATCACGACGTCCACGAGGTTCTCGACCGCCTGGCCGCGTTCGCCGATCGCGTGCGCTCGGGCCAGTGGCGCGGGGTCACCGGCAAGAAGGTCACGCACGTCGTCAACATCGGCATCGGCGGCAGCGACCTCGGACCGGTGATGGTGTACGAGGCCCTGCTGCCCTATGCGGACGCCGGCATCCACGCGCGTTTCGTGTCCAACATCGACCCCACCGACATCGCGCAGAAGACCGCCGACCTCGACCCCGAGACCACGCTCTTCATCGTCGCGTCCAAGACCTTCACCACCCTCGAGACCCTCACCAACGCCCGTCTCGCGCGCGACTGGCTGTGGCAGGGTTTGGCCGCGGCGGGTGCCATCGACGGGACGGATGCCGCCCGCACCGACGCCGTCGCCCACCACTTCGTTGCCGTCTCGACGGCGCTCGACAAGGTGTCGGCGTTCGGGATCGACCCCGACAACGCGTTCGGGTTCTGGGACTGGGTGGGCGGCCGGTACTCGGTCGACTCCGCGATCGGTCTGTCGCTGGCGATCACCCTGGGCCCCGACGTGTTCCGCGAGCTGCTGTCCGGCTTCCACACGGTCGACGAGCACGTGGCATCCACTCCGATCGAGCAGAACGTCCCGGTGCTGATGGGTCTGCTGAACGTCTGGTACACCAACTTCCTCGGTGCGCAGTCGCACGCCGTGCTGCCGTATGCGCAGCAGCTGCACCGCTTCGCGGCGTACCTGCAGCAACTGACCATGGAGTCCAACGGCAAGTCGGTGCGGTGGGACGGCACTCCCGTCACGACCGACACGGGCGAGGTGTTCTGGGGCGAGCCGGGGACGAACGGTCAGCACGCCTTCTATCAGCTCATCCACCAGGGCACCCGGCTGATCCCGGCCGACTTCATCGCCTTCGTCAACCCGGCGTATCCGCTCGCCGACGACGGTCGCGACGTGCACGGGCTGTTCCTGGCGAACTTCCTCGCGCAGACGAAGGCGCTGGCCTTCGGCAAGACCGCCGCCGAGGTCGAGGCCGAGGGCACGACCGGAGCGCTGGTGGCGGCGCGCACCTTCCCGGGCAACCGTCCGACGACGTCGATCTTCGCCCCGTCGCTGACGCCGTCGGTGCTCGGTCAGCTCATCGCGCTGTACGAACACATCACCTTCACGCAGGGCACGATCTGGGGCATCAACTCGTTCGACCAGTGGGGCGTCGAGCTCGGCAAGCAGCTCGCGCTGCAGATCGCGCCGGCGATCGAGGGGGACGACGAGGCTCTGGCGGCGCAGGACGCATCGACGCGTTCGCTGCTGGACTACTACCGCGCGCACCGCGCCTGACCGGCGGTTCCGCCGCTATGACGGGCCGCCCCGGAGGGATTTCCGCATCTTTCCGGGGCGGCCCGTCCGTCGTCCGTCGGGCGGGTGCGCGGTGCCCTCGCGGCCAGGGCGGGTGCCGTAGCTAAAGGGCTGGTCAAAAGGGATAAAACGGGCGACGAGGCGCTGGCTGCGCCACGACGCGGACGGCGACGGCCAAGAGGCGTGACAGAAGCCCCGCTCCCACCGTCCGTCCAGGTAACGAAGAGATAACGCTCAGAAGGGGCACCCACACTCGGGGACTTGTGCCGACCCGACGGCGCAGATCGCGCTCGATCCCGACGAGTGCGCCCGAACGAAAGATCTCTCCTTGCTGCGTTCCGATATGAAGCTCGTCCGTGTCCACCGCGCCCGCCGCACCCTCGTCACCGCCGCCACGTGCGCCGGTCTCGCGCTGGGCCTCGTGGCCACGACCGGTCTCGCCATGGCCGCCCCCGTCTCCCTGCCCGACGCGTCCGCGTCCTCCTTCGCCGCGCCCGGGTCGGCGGTGACGATCTCGTCCGCCCCCACGCTGGGAGACGTGACCACCGGCGCCGATTCGGCGATGACCGACGCGCAGGCGGCGCTCGCCAGCGCCACCGCCGTCCAGGCCGATGTGGCCTCGACCGGGCTGCCGCTGTCGATCGGCGATGCGTCCGTCGACACCTCTGCGCTTCAGGACGCGGTCGATCGCCTCGGCTCGAGCGACCTGCTGCCCGTGCTGCTGGTCCCCGCCCTCAGTCAGAACGCCCAGGCCGAGACCGATCGCGTGTCGGCGCGCGTGGCCGAGGTGCAGGGCAGTCTCGACCAGGCCAAGGCCGAGAAGGCGGCCGCGGACGCCGCCGCCGAGGCGCAGCGACAGGCCGAGAAGGCTGCTGCGGAGGCGGCGGCTGCCGAGGCGCAGCGTCAGGCCGAGGCGGCTGAGGCGCTCGCGCGGGTCAACACCCCCGCCGGCGCGAAGGATTACGCCGCGCAGCTCGCCGCCGAGAAGTACGGGTGGGGAAGCGATCAGTTCTCGTGTCTCGTGTCGCTGTGGACCAAGGAGTCGGGCTGGAACTACCAGGCCTACAACAACGACGGCGGGGCCACCGGCATCCCGCAGGCCCTCCCGGGCAGCAAGATGTCGTCCTTCGGTGCCGACTGGCAGACGAACGCGGCCACGCAGATCGCGTGGGGTCTCGATTACATCGACCGCGGGTACGGAACGCCGTGCAGCGCCTGGGGTCACTCGCAGGCGGTCAACTGGTACTGAGAATCGCCTGACGACCCACCCCGGTGCCTCTCCAGCGATATATCGTTGTATATCGCTGACTCAGATCGGGTCCGCGCGAAGGAGGTCGTCATGAGTGGTTCATTCCTGGGAGACGCGTTCGGCGGACGCGGTGGTTCGAACACCCCCGGTTGGCCGATGTCCAACATCCTCGAGGGGCTCGAGCAGCTGCGCACGCAGTTCGAGCAGAAGGCCGGCTCGACGCCGCGCATGAACAAGGGCGACGTGCGCTCCGCGGTGCTGTCGCTGCTGCTCGAGCAGCCGATGCACGGGTACCAGATCATCCGCGAGATCGAAGAGCGCAGCGGCGGGTCGTGGAAGCCGAGCCCCGGCTCCGTCTACCCCACGCTCCAGCTCCTCACCGACGAGGGTCTCGTGCAGGCCGAGGAGTCCAACGGTCGCAAGACCTACTCGCTCACGCCCGAGGGTCGCGCCGCGGCCGGCGACGAGACCACCGAGCGCACCGCTCCGTGGGAGGCCGCGGGCTCGCGCGAGGGAGGACGCATGACCGCGCTGCCCAAGGCCGGCGTCGAACTGGCGCAGGCGGCGGCCCAGGTCGCCCGCACGGGCAACAAGGAGCAGGTCGCGCAAGCCGTCGAGATCCTCGACGACGCGCGCCGTAAGCTCTACTCCATCCTCGCCCAGGGCTGAGGTTTGCCCGAGCTCGACGCGTGCGGGGCGCACGTCGGCATCCAGGAGATTCGATGACCGACGACGCCCTCATGAAGGCCCGCTACCGCCGTATCACGCGCTTCGCCGCGCGCTACCTCGTCCAGGCGTGGTGGTACGAGCTCTTCCTGCCGCGGTTCGGCCTCGGGTGGATCTCCGCCCGGGGCCGCACCCGCCGGCTGCAGCGCATCGCGCAGCGCTTCCACGTGCTCGCGGTCGATCTGGGCGGCCTGATGATCAAGGTCGGTCAGTTCATGTCCTCGCGCCTCGACGTCCTGCCGCCCGAGATCACGAAAGAGCTCGAGGGTCTGCAGGACGAGGTGCCCGCGGTGCCCTTCGCCCAGATGCGCGTCCGCGCCGAAGAAGAGCTCGGGATGCCGCTGGAACGCGCCTTCGCCTCGGTCGACGAGCGTCCCCTCGCCGCGGCATCGCTGGGTCAGGCGCATCGCGCGGTCCTGACGGACGCGATGGCCGGCGAGACCGGGTTGACCTCGGTCGTGCTCAAGATCCAACGCCCCGGCATCGACCGCATCGTCGACGTGGACCTGCGGGCCCTGCGCAAGGTCGGCGTGTGGCTCAGCAAGGTCGCGCTCGTGCGCGATCGGGTCGACATGCCCTCGCTCGTCGAGGAGTTCGCCGTGACGAGCCTCGAAGAGATCGACTACCTGCACGAGGCCGCCAACTCCGAGCGATTCGCCGCCGACTTCGGCTCCGACGGCTCGATCGCCGTCCCCGAGGTCGTCTGGGAGCGCACGACCCGCCGGGTGCTGACGCTGCAGGACGTCACCGCGATCAAGATCAACGACGTCGACGCCCTGCGCGCCGCGGGTATCGACCCGTCCGAGGTCGCCGCGCGGTTCGCCCGCGTGATGTTCGACCAGCTCTTCGACGACGGCTTCTTCCACGCCGACCCGCACCCCGGCAACGTGTTCGTCACGCCGTCGGGGTCCCTGACCGACCGGGGTACGCCGGCGTGGCGCTTCACCTTCATCGATTTCGGCATGATGGGCGAGGTTCCGCCGAGTCTGCGACGGGGGCTCCGTCGCGTGCTCATCGCGGCGGCCTCCCGCGACGGAAAGGGTCTGGTCGACGGCATCCGCGATGTGGGCGTCCTTCTGCCCACCGCCGACACCATCCAGCTCGAGCGCGCGATGACGCAGCTCTTCGCGCGTTTCGGCGGCATGGGGTTCGCGGAGCTGCAAGAGGTCGATCCGCGCGAGTTCCGCGCGTTCGCGATCGAGTTCGGCGACGTGGTGCGCTCGCTCCCGTTCCAGCTGCCCGAGAACTTCCTCCTGATCGTCCGCGCGATGTCGCTCACGAGCGGCATGTGCAGCGCCCTCGACCCCGCTTTCAACATCTGGGATGCCGTCGAGCCCTACGCGCAGCGGTTGATCCGCGAAGAGAGCGGCAACACCGCCCAGGCCCTCGCGCGCGAGGTGGGTGCCGTCGCCGCCGTCACCGCGCGCCTTCCGCGCCGCATCGACAACCTGATCGAGCGCTTCGAGGACGGGTCGGTGTCGGTGCAGACGCCGCGGATCGAACGGCGCATACGTGACCTCGAGCGCATGGTGCGACGGGTGGTGTCGTCCGTGCTGTTCACCGGTCTGCTCATCGGGGGAGTGCTCCTGCAGGCCGAGCAGGCGGTGCTCGGCACCATCCTCATGGTCGTCTCGATCGCCCCGCTGTCGCACGCCCTGCTCGCCGGTTTCATCGCCCGCCGCAACGGTCTCTGACCGACGCGCGACCCCGGCGCGGTCGGCCCCGGCGCGACCGGGGCCGCTGCGTCGGTGCACGACCCGGTCCGCTTCGTCGGCGCTCGACCCGGTCCGTTGCGCCGGCGCTCGGGCGGGTCGTGCTCGTCGGCGGGCGACCCGGTCCGTTGCGCCGGCGTGCGTCGTTCTCCCTCCCCGGGTTCCCGGGTTCCATCCCGCTCCGGCATCGTGGGGGCAGCCGTCGCTCGTCGCGACGGCGCGCAACCCCGAGACGCGAAACGCGCCGCCGGACGATGTCCGACGACGCGTTTCGCGTGCGATGGCGCAGGTGGGTCAGTACCACCCGACCGCCTGCGAGTGCTCCCAGGCGCCGCACGGGGTGCCGAAGCGGCCCGAGATGTAGCCGAGGCCCCACGAGATCTGCGTCGCGGCGTTGGTCTCCCAGTCGGCGCCGGCCGACGACATCTTGCTCCCCGGAAGAGCCTGGGGGATGCCGAACGCACCGCTGCCGGCGTTGTAGGCGCGGTAGTTCCAGCCGGACTCCTTGTTCCACAGCGAGACCAGGCACGAGAACTGGTCGTCGCCCCAGCCGCGGCTCGCGAGCATGCCGCGCGCCGTCGCCTGCGCGCCGGCGGGGCTGTTGTCTCCGGATCCGCCGCCGGAGGTGACGGGAACAGGGGCGGACGAGCCGCCACCGTTGCTGGTGCGGGTGGAGGCGGCGGCCCGCTCCTCGGCTGCCGCCTTCTCCTTCGCAGCCGCCGCGGCCGCTTCGGCCTCCTGGCGCGCCTTCTCGGCGGCCTCCTCTTCGGCCTTCTTCGCGACGGCGGCGTCCAGGCCGCCGCGCAGTTCGGCGACGCGCTGGTCGACGCCCGCCCGCGCGGCGGTGACGTCCTCGGCGAGGTCGGGCAGGAAAGTGTCGGGCAGCACGGAGGCAGCCTCGAGGCGCGCGGTGGCGGTCTCGAGGGCCGAGGTGTCGACGGTGGCGGGCTGGCCGATGTCCAGACCGGATGCCGCGATGTCGTTCTGCACCGAGGTGACGGCGGCCATCGACGTGGCGGCGGACGACTCGGCCGTGCGGGCCTCGTCGGCGCCGGCGCCGCGGGCGGTCGCGAGGACGGTCGGCGTGGTCGCGGAGGCGAGCGAGAAGCGGGCCGTCGACAGGTCGGTGGGGGAAGCGGTCGCGGCCGGAGCCGTGCCGGTCAGGGCCGCGGCGGCGACGACGCCGACCACGACCGCACCGATGGCCGTCAGGGGGCGACGGCGGGTGCGGCGGGCGGCGAGGCGACGGTCACGACGGTTGGAAGGGGGCGTCGAATCAGAGCGCATAGAACCGGTTTCACGTGAGGGAGGGCGGTGCGGGTGTCACCGTCCGACCCGCGTTCGGCGGGCACGAAACCCGGAGCCTGGCACGCCAGTCTGGACGCCACCTGGGCGTCGCGCCCGCGCAGCCCCGGCGAAAAGAGCCGATCGGAGGCGAATCCTCCGACCCTCGCGCGGGGCTTGCTTCGGCTCAGCCCCGCCTCGGTGCGGCCCGCGCAGCGAGAAGGGAGACGGGTGCGTTAGACTGGGGTATCACACGTGGGGCCCTGCCCGGATTCCGGGCGCGCCCGTGGCATCGCACGAACCTTCCGCTCTGCTTCGGCTCGCGGCATCCGTTCGCCTCCGGGCGTGCGAGTGCCCGGCGGCCCGGTCCTCTCGGACCAGGGCGCAGCAGCCGGAGCCCGACACCAAACCCAACTAGGACAACCCACTACATGACTACCGCAACGACCGCCCCGGCTACCAAGCAGGTCGCGATCAACGACATCGGCTCCGCCGAAGACTTCCTGGCCGCGGTCGAGAAGACGCTCAAGTTCTTCAACGACGGCGACCTCATCGAGGGCACCGTGGTGAAGATCGACCGCGACGAGGTCCTCCTCGACGTCGGTTACAAGACCGAGGGTGTCATCCCCTCCCGCGAACTGTCGATCAAGCACGACGTCGACCCCAACGAGGTCGTCAACGTCGGCGATCACGTCGAAGCCCTCGTTCTCCAGAAGGAGGACAAGGAAGGCCGCCTCATCCTGTCCAAGAAGCGCGCGCAGTACGAGCGCGCGTGGGGCGACGTCGAGAAGATCAAGGAGAACGACGGTGTCGTCACCGGTTCCGTGATCGAGGTCGTCAAGGGTGGTCTCATCGTCGACATCGGCCTCCGCGGCTTCCTCCCGGCCTCGCTCATCGAGCTGCGCCGTGTCCGCGACCTCACGCCGTACCTCGGCCAGGAGATCGAGGCCAAGATCCTCGAGCTCGACAAGAACCGCAACAACGTGGTGCTCTCGCGCCGCGCCCTGCTCGAGCAGACGCAGTCCGAGTCGCGCACCACGTTCCTCAACAACCTCCACAAGGGCCAGGTCCGCAAGGGCACGGTCTCGTCGATCGTCAACTTCGGTGCGTTCGTCGACCTGGGCGGCGTCGACGGTCTCGTCCACGTCTCCGAGCTCTCGTGGAAGCACATCGAGCACGCTTCCGAGGTCGTCGAGGTGGGCCAGGAGGTCACCGTCGAGATCCTCGAGGTCGACCTCGACCGCGAGCGCGTCTCGCTGTCGCTCAAGGCGACGCAGGAAGACCCGTGGCAGGTGTTCGCCCGTACCCACGCGATCGGCCAGATCGCTCCGGGCAAGGTCACCAAGCTCGTTCCCTTCGGTGCGTTCGTCCGCGTGGCCGACGGCATCGAGGGCCTCGTGCACATCTCCGAGCTGTCGGGCAAGCACGTCGAGCTCGCCGAGCAGGTCGTGTCGGTCGGCGAAGAGGTCTTCGTCAAGATCATCGACATCGACCTCGAGCGTCGCCGCATCTCGCTGTCGCTCAAGCAGGCCAACGAGTCGGTCGACCCCAACGGCACCGAGTTCGACCCGGCGCTGTACGGCATGGCCACCGAGTACGACGAGCGTGGCGAGTACAAGTACCCCGAGGGCTTCGACCCCGAGTCGGGTGCCTGGCTCGAGGGCTTCGACGCTCAGCGCGAGCAGTGGGAGCAGGAGTACGCCGCTGCTCAGGGTCGCTGGGAGGCTCACAAGGCCGCCGTCACCAAGGCCCTCGAGGCCGAGGCCGCCAACCCGACGGACACCGGTTCGTTCGGTGGATCCTTCTCGTCCGAGTCGCCCGCCCAGGGCACCCTCGCCGACGACGAGTCGCTGGCTGCGCTTCGCGAGAAGCTCTCCGGTCGCTGATCCGTCCCGCATCGAAGGCCGGTACCCCTCGGGGTGCCGGCCTTCGGTCGTTCCCGGGCGCAAGCCCTGGTCATTCGGCGCCGGGGGAGGGCAGGATGTCCCCATGGCTTCTCCACTTCCCCTCCTCATCACCCTCGCCGGCGTGGCCGTGCTCTTCCTCTCGATCGCCTTCGTGTTCGCGCTGGTGATCGGCGCGATGTTCTTCAGCGGTATCGAGTTCACCGGTGGACACATGGATGCCGCCGCCCCCGCGTTCGTCCTCACCGCCTGATCGATCGTCCGTATCGAGCCCGTCACGCCGCTTGGCGCGACGGGCTCTGGTTTTTCCGCATGTTTTCGGGGTTTCGTGGGAGCGACACGCCCGGGGTGTGGTGTGGATTCGACGGGTGGGTGGTTCGGGCGTAAGTTATTACTTGTTCGCCCCACAGGGGAGAGCGGAGCGGCCGGAAGGCCCCGCGTCCTCTCAAGTGGTGAACCGCCCCCGATCTGTATGTTGAGAGTTTCGGCTTTCTGGTCTAGTGTTGGGGTCCTGCCATTCGGCTTCTTCTCTCACATGTGGTGCTCCTTCTGGGGTGTGGTGTGGGGTTGTGTGTCGGTGGCTGTTTTGTGAACTGCTCCATGGGTGGTCGTGMTGACTGTTCTGTGTGTGCGTCCGTTCCTTGAGAACTCAACAGCGTGCACTTGTCAAATGACAATTTATTCCTCGTCGATCTGACTTTTGTT
>NZ_QDFT01000058.1 GCF_003075375.1 Microbacterium testaceum
GTCGCCGGGCTCGGCGCCAAGGCCGACGGCAACGCCGGCGGCTGGGGTCTGACCGTCCCGACGCTTCCCGCCCAGTGGGTGAGCCTGCCCGACCTGTCGCTCGTGGGCCAGGTCGACCTGGCCGGCTCGTTCGGCCGCATCGGCGTGCTCGCCGCGCTGATGCTCGTCTTCACGCTGGTGTTCACCAACTTCTTCGACGCGATGGGCACGATGACGGGACTCTCGCGCGAGGCCGGCCTCGCCGCCCCCGACGGCACCTTCCCCCGCCTGCGATCGGCGCTGGTCATCGAGGGCATCGGCGCCGTCGCCGGTGGTGCCACGTCGTCGTCGTCGAACACCGTCTTCATCGAGTCGGGCTCGGGCATCGGCGAGGGCGCGCGCACGGGTCTCGCGAACGTCGTGACGGGCGGACTGTTCCTGCTGGCGATGTTCTTCACGCCGCTGACGAGCATCGTCCCGAGCGAGATCGCCGCCGCGGCGCTGGTCATCGTGGGTGCGCTGATGATGGCGCAGATCCGCCACGTCGACCTGAGCGACCTGTCGGTGCTCATCCCGGTGTTCCTCACCGTGACGGTCATGCCGCTGACCTACTCGATCGCGAACGGCATCGGCGCGGGCTTCGTCAGCTGGGTGCTGATCCAGGCCCTCTCGGGTCGCGCGCGTCGGGTCAGCCCGCTGCTGTGGATCGTCGCCGCCGGCTTCGTCGTCTTCTTCGCCCGCGGCCCGGTGGAGTCGCTGCTCGGCTGATCGCCGCCGCTCTTCGGGGCCTGGATGCCACGGCATCCGGGCCCCGTTCCGTCGCTGCTGCCGCGGCCCGGGGGCGGACGGCGCCGAACCCGCACCCCCTCGTCGAGGACGCACCGGTCGGTCGCCCCTCCCCCGCGGTCTCGACGATCGCGCACGGTCTCGCGGTACCCCCCCCCCCCCCCCGTTGAGTGTCCAAGAAACGCCGTGAGCCCGCCGCGCGATGCGGCGTTTCCTGGACACTGAACTCCCCGTGGCACCGGGAACGCGAAAGGGCCCGGATGCCATGGCATCCGGGCCCCGAAGGAGAAACGTCAGAGCGCTTCGATGATCTCGCGCATCAGCGACGCGGTCTCGGACGGCGTCTTGCCGACCTTGACGCCGGCGGCCTCGAGGGCCTCCTTCTTCGCCTGTGCGGTACCGGCCGAGCCCGAGACGATGGCGCCGGCGTGGCCCATGGTCTTGCCCTCGGGAGCGGTGAAGCCGGCGACGTAGCCGACGACGGGCTTGGTGACGTTCTCGGCGATGAAGGCGGCGGCGCGCTCTTCGGCGTCTCCGCCGATCTCACCGATCATGACGATGGCCTTGGTCTCGGGGTCGGCCTCGAACGCCTTGAGCGCGTCGATGTGCGTCGTGCCGATGACCGGGTCGCCGCCGATGCCGATGGCGGTCGAGAAGCCGAGGTCGCGCAGCTCGAACATCATCTGGTAGGTCAGGGTGCCCGACTTCGACACGAGGCCGATGGGTCCCTTGCCGGTGATGTTCGCGGGCGTGATGCCGACGAGCGCCTCACCGGGGGTGATGATGCCGGGGCAGTTCGGGCCGATGATGCGGGTCTTCTCGCCCTTGGACTTGGCGTAGGCCCAGGCCTCGGCGGTGTCGCCGACGGGCACGCCCTCGGTGATGACGACCAGCAGGGGGATCTCGGCGTCGATGGCCTCGACCATCGCGTCCTTGGTGAAGGCCGGGGGCACGAACGCGATCGACACGTCGGCGCCGGTCTCGCGGATGGCCTCTTCGACCGACGCGAAGACGGGCAGTTCGACGTCGTTGCCGGCGGCATCCTTGTGCGAGACCGTGGTGCCGGCCTTGCGGGCGTTCACGCCACCGACGACCTGGGTGCCGGCCTTGAGCATGAGGGCGGTGTGCTTGGTGCCCTCACCGCCGGTGATGCCCTGGACGATGACCTTGGAGTCCTTGTTGAGGTAGATCGACATGGTTCTGTTTCCCTATCCCTTACGCGTTGGCCAGTTCGGCGGCCTTGTCGGCGCCCTCGTCCATACCGGCGGCGAGGGTGACGAGCGGGTGGTTGGCGGCGGCGAGGATCTCGCGGCCCTCTTCGACCTGGTTGCCGTCGAGACGGACGACGAGCGGCTTGGTCGCGGTGTCGCCCAGGATCTCGAGGGCCTTGACGATGCCCTCGGCCACGGCGACGCACGAGGTGATGCCGCCGAAGACGTTCACGAACACGCTCTTGACCTGCTCGTCGCCCAGGATGACGTCGAGACCGGCGGCCATGACGGTCGCCGAGGCGCCGCCGCCGATGTCGAGGAAGTTGGCGGGCTTGACGCCGCCGTGCTTCTCGCCGGCGTACGCGACCACGTCGAGGGTCGACATGACCAGACCCGCGCCGTTGCCGATGATGCCGACCTGACCGTCGAGCTTGACGTAGTTGAGGTCGTGCTGCTTGGCCTTGGCCTCGAGCGGGTCAGCGGCGTCCTTGTCTTCGAGCGCCTCGTGGTCGGGCTGGCGGAAGCCGGCGTTCTCGTCGATCGAGACCTTGCCGTCGAGGGCGATGATGTCGCCGTCCTCGCTCTGGATGAGCGGGTTCACCTCGACGAGGGTGGCGTCCTCGCCCTTGTAGACGTTGAAGAGCTTGACGAAGACGTCGGCCACCTTGGGGGCCAGCTCGTCGTCGAACTTCGCGGCCTTGGCGATCTCGAGGGCCTTCTCGGTGGTGATGCCCTCGAGCGGGTCGACCTCGATGCGCGCGAGCGCCTCGGGACGCTCGACGGCGAGCTCCTCGATCTCCATGCCGCCCTCGACGCTCGAGAGCGACAGGTAGGAGCGGTTGGCGCGGTCGAGCAGCACCGAGAAGTAGAACTCCTTGGCGATGCGGGCACCGGCGGCGACCATGACGCGCTTGACGACGTGGCCCTTGATGTCGAGGCCGAGGATGGCCTGGGCCGCCTCGAACGCCTCGTCGGGGGTCTTGGCGACCTTCACGCCGCCGGCCTTGCCGCGGCCTCCGGTCTTGACCTGAGCCTTGACGACGACGACACCGCCGAGCTTCTCGGCGGCCGCCTTCGCCTCCTCAGGGGTGTCGGCGATGATGCCGGCGAGCACCGGCACCTCGTACTTTTCGAACAGATCACGTGCCTGGTACTCGTAGAGATCCACGGACAATCCTTCGCTGGGCGATCGGTGGTGGGAGGAGGCGAACTCTCTCGATATCAAGAGATCTTCGCCAGTGGACAACCCTACCCGACCGGCGTGAAACCGCCCGACCCCCGCCCCTTCGATGGGAGGGAGGGATGCCGCGCGGAACGCGCACCACGACGCGAGACCGTTCCGCGTGTCGGTCAAGCCGCGTGACGTCGCGCGCGAACGGCGAGGCCGACGCCGACGCCGGCGAGAACGACGACCGCGATCGGCAGGAGCACCAGGGGCCCGCGGACGAGATACGGCACCACGAGAAGCACCCCGAGCACGAGGGCGACGATCCGATCCACAGCGCGGCGAGCGCTACCCCCGGACGTCGCCGATGCGCCGTCGCACCCGACGTCCGACGAGAGTCGCGCTGTCACGCCGATACCCGGGGGGTCCCGACGGCGGACGCAGCAACCTCGATCGGATCGTGTTCCGCTACGGCCTGAACGGGGACGATCGGGAGCTCACGGTTCGCCCGGCCTCGGTTCCCACGGGACCCGAAGTCGATCACAACCTCCGCCCGGCGGCACATGCGACCATCGGATGATGAAACGACCGGGGCGCCGACGCTCGCCGTCGCTCGCGGGCACGCCCCCTCACTCCCTCGACCTCGAAGGACCCGCATGACCTCCGCCGTCACTCTCATTCGCGCGTCCGCTCTGTCCGACGCCGCCGAGTACGCCTATGCCGCCACCGCGCCCGCGGGTGCCCGATTCATCTTCCTCGCCGGATCCTGTCCCCTGGACGACGACGGCTCCACCGCCGGGATCGGCGACTATGCGGCGCAGGCGGCGAAGTGCATCGAGACCATGACGGGCGCGCTGCGAGCGGCGGGTGCCGAGATCACTGACGTGATCAGCACGCGCGTGCTCGTGGCATCCACCCGTCAAGCGGATCTCGTCGCGGCGTGGGAGGTCGTCCGCGACGCGTTCGGCGATCACGACGTGCCGAGCACGCTGATGGGCGTGACGGTGCTCGGCTACGACGACCAGCTCGTAGAGATCGAGGCGGTCGCGGCGGTCGTCGGCTGATTGCCGCGCGTTCGCCCACCCCCTCGAACCGCTCCCGCACCATCACCCGCATCAATCACGGGTGCTATCTGCGGCGTCCCTCGCTTCTGACGCCGATCTCACCCCGCGGTGCGACCACCATTCACGGCGTCATCGGCGTTGACGATGCGGGGCAGCCTGGCAACCCACCGAGGCGCTGCCGCCTAACGATTGCCGCTCAGGGTTCCGCATAGGCCCGCGCCGAGATGGGGCGGGAACCGAACCATGCGAAGGCGATGAGCACCAGCGCTCCGCCCGACAACAGACCGTCGGCAATACCCGCCGGAAGCATGAAGACCATCAGGACAAGGGTGACGACACACATCACGAGGGTGATTCCGAGGCCCCAGAGACGGTCGCGAAGGATGCCGATGCCTCCGAGGACCCGGAGGCTTCCGAAGATTCCGCTCATGATCATGAGCAGGTAGAGATTGTTCTGGAGATAGGGCAACGCGAATCGGAAATGTTCGCCGACGTCCTTCTGATCAAGGCCGGTGACTAGAAAAACCGGAAGCGCCAGCGGCGCCCCCATCTCCATCACCACACCCTGAGCGATGACGAGCCACGCCGCGACACGGAAGCGCGCATCGATTCGGCCCACAACGCCGGCCGATGATGCCCCCTCCTTCTCAATCGACCGATGTTCGGGGGCCGACGGGCGCTCTCTCATGAGGCGACGGCGAGAGAAAGGGTTTCGCACGCTCGCATGCTAGGTGCCGATGTCAGCGCGATCGCCCTGAGACCCTTGAAAGTCGCGATTGGCCGCCCCTCACCCGTCGAAAATTCACCCGCGGGTGAGTGAAGAAACCGACCGCGACGCTCTCGAGTGAAGCGCGCGGGCACTCCCAAACGAGTGGACTCGTCACCGTCTTCGTGCCGGAGATGATGACGGTCCCGTAAGCACCGCGCCATGCACGCACAGCGGGCACGATCGGCGACCTCGGCGTGGCAAGCTGCGGAGTCTTTTCGGAACACGCGACCACCGAGCGCCTCACCTGCTCACCATGGCACGCGGTGTTCAACGGCGGAGTGGCCGTATCGGGTGCGTTGAGCACGGCGGGGCGGTTCTGCTCAGCGGCTCCTGAGCCGGCCGCACAGGCCGAACCGGCGTGATCCTCGCCGCGGTGTCAGGGTCTTCGTGGGCGTGACGGTGCTCGGCTACGACGACCAGCTCGTCGAGATCGAGGCGGTCGCGGCGGTCGTCGACCGCTGAGTCTCAGCGGATGCGAAGCCGCAGCTGACGCGCTCCGAGGGCGGCGAACACGACCAGCACCACCGCGAGAAGACCGACGGCGAAGACGGAATCGACCTCGAGACCGCCCACGTCCGCCGAGATTCCGTAGAACGCCTCGACCGCTTTCGAAGCGTCTGCCTGCCCGTCGGTCAGGGCCGCGAGGGCTTCAGCCGTCATCGGTCCGCGAATGAGCATGGCCGCCTGCGCGAAAGGCAGAGAGTTGATGACGTCGCGGACGGCGTCGGGGAAGGTTCCCACCGGGATGTACGCTCCGGCGAGGAATCCGATGATGGTGCCGACGACCGTGGAGAGCGCGGAGAAGGCTGCGGAGCTGCGCAAGAAGGTGACGGCGAAACTCGACAGGGCGGAGAAGGCGGCGCTCGAGAGGACGACGTAACCGAGCGTTTCCGTGATGCGTCCCCACGGCATCATCCCGCCACCCTGGCTGAGCAGATACACCTGCCCCACCACCACGACCAGAGCGCTCATCGTGACCGAGATCACGAAGCTCGACAGCAGATAACCCGCGATGAGCTCGCCGCGGCGGATCGGCGAAATCAGGATGTCGACGAAGCGTCCGCTCGCGCGATCGTCCACGAAGACCGACAGAGATGCCAGAGCCGTCGTGAGAGTGGTGATCATCGTGATTCCCGCGAGGACCCATGCCCCCACGAACCAGTGAATGTCAGCGGCGTCGGCGTTCGGGAACCGCTCGACGAGATTGTCGACCTGCAGATTGCCCAGGAAGAGGGCGTACAAGGCGATCAGAATCAGGACGGACAGCAGAGAGAAGAAGACTCCGGCGCGGTCTCGAACGAACAACAGCAGGTTGCGGCCCGTCAACATGGCGACTGCCCTCATGCGACCCGCTCCCCACTCACAGCGAGAAAAACGTCATCCATGGTCCCGTGGCGGAACTCGAAATCCGTCACGTCTGGCGAGGCGAGAATCGCCCTCGCCTCGTCGATCTCGTCGATGGATATGCGCACCGTGTCGCCGGCAGCTTCCATGACGAGTCCTCGGTGCTGATGTGCGGCGACGAACGAGCTCACGTCAGCGACTCGCATCGTCAGAACACTGCGGCTGAACCGGGAACGGAGTTCCGCCGGAGAACCCTCAGCCGCGACCTCACCTCGCGCGATGATGCACACCCGATCGGCCCGTTCGGTCTCTTCCATGTAATGCGTGGTGAGAAAGACCGTGGTCGAGTGGTCTGCGCGCAGCTGGGCGATGGCGCTCCAGATCTGCTCACGCGACCGCGGATCCAGACCAGCCGTCGGCTCGTCGAGGAAGACGGCACCCGGTCGGTGGATGATCGCCCGCGCGATGTCCGCGCGGCGCTTCTGCCCGCCGGACAACACGCCGTACCGACGATCGAGGAACTCGTCGAGCGCGATCAGTTCCGCCAGCTCCGAGATGCGTCCGGCGGCATCTCGCCGACGAAGGCCGTAGAAGCCGGCACGCAGGGCGAGGTTCTCGCGAACGGTGAGCAGCGGATCGAGAAGGGACTGTTGAAAGACGGCGCCGATGCTCCGTCGCACCTCATCGGCTTGCGTGGACACATCGCGCCCGAGCACGCGGATCGTGCCGGACGTCGGGGCGAGGGTTGTCGTTATGCAACCGATGGTGGTGCTCTTGCCCGCCCCGTTCGCGCCGAGGAAGGCGAAGAGCGAGCCGGTGGGGACGTCGAAGGACAGATCTCTCACGGCCTCTATGGAGCCGTAGGACTTGCGGAGGCGGCTTACCTGAATGGACACGACGTTCCTTCGATTCGCAAGGGGCGAGGTACGCCCCTCAGCGAATCACGTGCACATGCGTCTCCGGCCGGGCTTCACCCGAGAGCGAGGCCATTTCACCCCCCTAGATTCACCCCCGCTCCCGCGCATGGATCGTCGCCTGCTGCCGACTCGCGAGCCCCAGCTTGCCGAGCACCGACGACACGTGATTGCGCACCGTCCCGGCAGACAGATGCAACGCGGAAGCGATCTCGGCCACCGTCTGCCCCCGCGCCCCCGCGCGCAGCACGTCGAGCTCCCGGTCGGTCAGGGGGCTGCGTTCGTCGCTCAGCGCGTCGGCGGCGATCTCGGGGTCGACGTAGCGGCGCCCGGCGGCGACCTCGCGGATCACCGCGGCCACGTCATCCGCGGGTCGGGACTTCGGCAGAAACCCGTCGACGCCCGCACCGAGCGCGCGCCGCAGCACGCCGGGACGAGCGTGGCGCGTGACGATAACGCAGCGCGACGGCACGCGCCGCAAGATGCGCGCGGCGGTGTCGACCCCGTCGAGGCCGGGCATCTCGAGGTCGAGCAGGCACACGTCGGGGCGCAGGCGTTCGGCCTCGGCGAGCGCACTCTCGCCATCGCGGCACTCGGCGACGACCTCGAGGTCGTCCTCGAGCCGTAGCAGGGCGGCGAGGGCCGTGCGGATCATGTCCTCGTCGTCGGCGATGAGCACGCGGATCATGCGGAAGCCCCCTCGGGCACGCGGACGGTCAGTCGAAAGAGGTCGCCGGGGCGGGTGGCATCCATCGTCCCTCCGACCGCCCCGACGCGCTCGGCGATCCCCGCGAGCCCGGCGCCGTCGCCCACCGGCGACGACGCGCCGCGGGCGTCGTTCTCGACGACGAGCACCCACGCCCCCTCGTGGCGGGCGAGAGAGAGGGATGCCGACACCCCGCCGCCGTGCTTGAGCACATTCGTCGTGGACTCGCGGACGACCGGCCCGAGCACGTCCGCGGGGGCGTCGACGGCCGCGGTGTCGACGAGCAGGTCGACGGTCAGGCCGGCGGCGCGCAGCAGGTCGGCGGCGTTGGCGAGCTCGTCGGGAAGGGGCACTCCGCGGAACCGCGCGGCCAGGTCGCGGGTACCGCGTCGGGCTTCGTCGACGCTCGCGCGGGCCGCGCGCACCTGTTCGACGGCGGCATCCGGGTCGCGTCCCATCATCTTCTCGGCGAGTTCGAGCTGCAGGGCGATCACCTGCAGGTGGTGCCCCTGCAGGTCGTGCAGGTCGCCGGCGAGGCGCAGGCGTTCCTGGGCTGCGGCGAGTCGTCCCTCGGCGCGGCGGGCGCGGTCGAGCTCGCGCACGATGTCCCACCACCACAGCGAGGTCGCGGTCAGCACCGGCAACAGGGCGACGAAGAACGGCAGCGAGAACACCGCGATGTACCCCTGCGGGTTCACACGCGTCGCCTCGATGAACCAGACGACGACGATCACCGCGATCGACAGCACCGCCAGGCGCAGGCGCACACCCCCGCGCCATCGGACCAGGCACAGCGTCTGCGCGACGAAGCCCACCCCCAGCAGCGGCGACCCGGCCGAGACCCCCATGACCACCGCCGACACGACGCCGACGGCGACGAGCGGCCACACGGGCCGACGCGCGTCCCGGTCGCCGTCGTCGAGGGGCTCCCGGCGGTAGTGCACGAGCAGAAGGACAGCGGATGCCACCGACCCGGCCACGCCGACCAGGTTGAACACGAGGGCGGCGAGGCTGCCGTCGACGAAGACGGCCAGCGACCAGAGCAGCGCCGCGAAGGCGTGGAGGAACACGATCGACGACGCCGTGTACCACCAGGTCACGCGCACGTCGCGGGCGTAGGCGGCGGTGGAGGAGCTCACCCCGGCCACTGTACGGCCGTGACATTCGTCATGGTCGCCCCGCCGCATCCTCCCGATCGGTCGTGACACCGCGGCACTGCCGCCGTCCGCCCGTCGCCGATGGGATGGAACAACCGCGGAGACGCCGCGGATCCGTCCTCCCAGGAGCAGTCATGTCGAACCCCGTCAGCGATCTCGTCCTCGGCTTCCAGGGTCTCGTGGCCGACGTGCCCGACCTCGTCCAGCCTCTTATCGTCGCCCTGGCCGGCGCGGTGCCGTTCATCGAGGGCGAGGGTGCCGCCGCGATCGGCATCATCGGCGGCATCCCGCCGGTCGTCGCCGCCCTCGCCGGCGCGGTCGGAAACCTGCTGTGCGTCGCGGTCGTCGTCCTGGTGACCTCGCGCGTGCGCACCGCCGTCACCACCCGTCGCGGTGGGGGTGTGCAACCGGTGTCGGCGCGACGCGAGAAGTTCGAGAAGGCGTACCACCGCTACGGCACGCCGGGGGTGAGCCTGCTCGGCCCGCTGCTGCTGCCCACCCAGTTCACCGCCGCCGCCCTCACCTCGACCGGCGTGCCGCCCCTCCGCGTGCTGGCATGGCAGGCCGCCGCGATCGCCCTGTGGACCACGGTGATCACCGTGCTCGCGCTGGGCCTCATCCGCTTCGCCGCCTGACGGCCCTGCAAATCCCGGGCCGCGGTGTCAACGCCCGCGCGCGGATGACGGTATGCGACTTAGCGTCCCGGCATGGCAGTGACCCGACTCTGGCTCGTCCGACATGGTGAGAGCGAAGGGAACGTCGCGGCGTCGAGAGCGGAGCGCGAGGGTTCGCCCGTGATCGCGCTCGACGCGCGCGACGCCGACGTGGAGCTCTCCCCCGTCGGCCGCGAGCAGGCCGCCGCCCTCGGGGCGTGGGTGCGTTCGGTCGAAGAGACGATCGACGAGTACTGGTCGTCGCCGTGCCGGCGCGCGTTGCAAACCCTGTCGATCGCGGTGGGGCCCTCGGCATCCGGAGCCCTGGTCGACGAGCGTCTGCGCGACCGCGAGCTCGGCATCCTCGACCTGCTGACCTGGAAGGGCGTGCAGGAGCTGCACCCCGAAGAGGCCGCCCGACGCCGCCACCTCGGCAAGTTCTTCCACCGGCCGCCGGGCGGGGAATCGTGGGCCGACGTCGTACTGCGGCTGCGGTCGTTCCTGGGCGAGGCGCTCGACCGACCCGGCCCGACCGCGCTCGTCGTCGCGCACGACGCGGTCATCATGCTCGTCCTGTACGTGCTGCTCGACCTCGACGAGGCGAGGCTGATGGCGTTCGCCGCGGGGCACACCGTGCGCAACGCGTCGGTGACCGAACTCGTCCGCGACGACGAGGGGTGGCGGCTGGTGACGTTCTCTTCCGTCGATCACCTGCACGAGCAGGGCGCCGACGTCACCGTCCACGCCGGAGACGACGATGCCTGAGGACGTGACCCTGGCGTTCCTGCGCGAATGGGGCGCTCCCGACGCGGGTGGGTCCAAGAAGTCCCGCGGCCAAGTGGTCGTGGTGGGCGGCTCGCCCCGCTCCCCCGGCGGGGTGCTGCTGTCGGGTGAGGCGGCGCTGCGCGTGGGCGCGGGTCGCGTCGGCATCGCCGCGCCCGCCGCGCTCGCGCCGCACCTGGGTCCGGCGTTCCCCGAGGCCGGGATCTACGCGCTGCCGACCGGGTCGGATCCCCTCGACGACGCCCTGCGCTCGGCCCTCGAGTCGGCGGATGCCGTGCTGCTGGGACCCGGATTCGACGACCCGGATGCCACCCGCGCGGCGTTGCTGGCGGTGACCGGCGCCGAGGTGCGACGGCTCGTGCTCGACGCGTTCGCCCTCGGCATCCTGCCCTCGTTCGACCGCGACCTGCTGCCCGACGACCTGCTCGTCAACGCCAACGAAGAAGAAGCGGCCCTGCTGCTCGAACGCGACCTGGGCGAGGACCGCGCGGCCGACGTCGTCGAGATCGCCCGCCGCTATCGCGCGGTGGTGCACTGCTTCGGCACCGTCGCCCACCCCGATGGGCGCTGCTGGCAGGCCGAGCCCGGCGGGTCGGGCCTGGGTACCGCGGGCAGCGGCGACGTGCTGTCGGGCGCGATCGCGGGTTTCGCGGCGCAGGGAATGGATGCCGAGCGCGCCGCCGTGTGGGGAGGGTGGACCCACGCGCGCGCCGGCGACCGGCTGACCGAGCGCGTCGGGATGGGCTTTCTCGCGCGGGACCTGCTGCCGGAGCTGACCGCGGTGGTGCACGAGAGCTGACGGCAGCGGCGAGGACGGTCCTGCTCGCGAGGCCGCACCTAGGCTGGTCGCCGTGAGCAACGCCGCCGCGGGAGCAGCCGGAGCCGTCCGGCCGGCCGAGGTGCTGCGCGCTCCGGCGTTCGCCCTCTTCTGGAGCGCCACGACCCTCCGCGCTTTCGGGACGGCCATCGCCGGCGTCGCATTCCAGGTCCTGATCGTCACGGTCATCGGCGCGACGCCGATGCAGATCAGCGTCCTGAGCGCCCTGGGGGTCGTGCCGTATCTCTTCCTCGGGCTCATCATCGGCGCCCTCATGGACCGGTGGCGGCGCCAACCCACCCTCGTGCTGACGAGCCTCGGCCGGGCGCTCGTTCTCGCGGCGATCCCGGTGCTGCTCCTCACGGGCACGCTGACGTTCTGGTCGCTGGCGGCGGTGATCCTCGCCCTCGGCGTTCTGTCATTGTTCGCCGACTCGGCCGCGCAGCCCCTCCTTCCCCACCTGGTCCCGCGGCGTTCCCTCGTCATGGCCAACGCCCGACTCGGTCAGAGCGCGACCGTCGCCGCAACAGCCGGCCCCGCGATCGGTGGCCTGCTGCTCACCCTCGTCGGGGTCCCCCTGCTCGTCCTCGCCGAGGCCTTCATGCTCGCGGTGTCGGGCCTGCTGCAATCCCGCATCCGCGTGCGAGAGGCGCGGGCCGAGCCCCGCCCCATCAGCCGCCATCTCGGACACGAGATCGTCGAGGGAGTGCGGTACACCTACCGTCACCGCACGCTGCGCCCGCTCGCTCTCTCGGTGCACACGTGGTTCCTGGCCCACAGCATCGTGACGACGCTCTTCGGCGTCTTCGTGCTGCGGGAGCTCGGCGTACCCGAGTGGGCGTTCGGCTTGATCCTGGCCGCCGGCGGCGTGGGCGGCTTCCTCGGTGCGCTCGTCGCCCCGCGGATCGGCGCGCGCCTCGGCGCCGGCCGTGCGATCCTCCTCGGGCGCACCGTCACCGTCGTGCCCTGGCTGGCGGTGGCAGTCCTTCCGCTGACCGCCGCCACGTCCCTCGCGATCCTCCTCCCCCTGCTCGCCGCCGTTCAGTTCCTTTACGCCCTCTCCCAGGGGATCGAGGATGCCAACGAGATGGGCTACCGCCAGGCCGTCGCTCCCGATTCCCTGCAGGGCCGCATGAACTCGACCATCCGCACGGCCAACCGAGTCGTGTTCTTCTTCGGGGCGCTTCTCGCGGGATCGCTCGCCACCGTCTTCGGTTTCTCGGTCACCATCGGTGCCGCCGCGCTCATCTTCGCCGCGGCGGCGCTCGTCATTCTGTTCTCACCGCTTCGCACCGCGCGGCACGACGACGCCCACGCGATGGCGTGATCGGGGCATGCCGACAGGTCCCGCCGAACGTTCGTACGAAGTGCCCCGCGGCAAAATCTGAAAGGCTGCGCGAATGACCATCGAACCCGGCATCTACGAACACTTCAAGGGCCAGCGCTACGAGGTGTTCGGAACAACGCGGCATTCCGAGACCGAAGAGGTCTTCGTCTCGTACCGCAAGCTCTACGACGACTATTCGTACTGGGTGCGCCCCATCGAGATGTTCACCGGGACGGTCGATCGCGACGGATACTCGGGGCCGCGATTCCGTCGGGTGGCCTGACAGCAGTTAAGCGGCGTGCCTCAGCGACGCCGCATCTCGCGCACGAAGATCCAGATCAGCCAGAGTCCGCCCGTGATCAGAGTGAGGATCACGTCGAAAAGAAAGCTGAACAGCCCGTACTTCTTGTTCTTCGCCATGTCGTGAGCCTAAGAGACGCGCGTGCGCGCCCGCTGGGTCTTGGCGATCGGCTCGTTGTGTGTAAGGCGACGCATTTTGGTCGGTCATGACGAACTGAGCAAACTCCTCAGAGCCCTGTCGTCGCTTGCGCTCCCGGGCGTAGCATCGCCGATACGCCGGAGTCCCTCCGCGGCATCCGGTCCCTCCGTCATACCGAGAACACGGGAGTAGCAATGGACACGATGGCCATGATGAAGTCGATGGACATGGGCGAGATGTCGATGGACATGGATGCCATGCAGGAATGCATGCAGTCGCTCAACGCGTGCGCGATGGCCGCGGCGATGTGCGCCGGCAGCGACATGATGCACGGCCCCGAAATGGCGACGTGTTGCGCCATGTGCTCGAACATGGTCGAGATGGCGCAGGCGACGTTGCACATGATGATGCGTCCGGCCGGAATGAACA
>NZ_QDFT01000059.1 GCF_003075375.1 Microbacterium testaceum
GCGCACATCGGCCTCCGGCTCGGCTCGGATGACCTCGTTCGCGAGTACTCCCTCTGCGGTTCCCCGTCGGATTCGCAGTCCTGGCGGATCGCCGTACGACGCGCGGATCCCGGGCGAGGTGGTTCCGCGTACGTGCACGCGCACCTCACCGAGGGCGTCGACGTCGAGGTGACACGGATCGGGAACCTGTTCTCCTTCGATCCGGAGGCACGTCCATACTTCATCGCGGCCGGAATCGGGATCACGCCGATCCTTCCGATGATCGAATGCGCCGAAGAGCAGGGCCTGGCGTGGCATCTGCTCTACCTGGGCCGGTACACCGACTCGATGCCGTTCCTGCAGCAGCTCTCCCTCTTCGGCGATCACGTCACGGTGATCGAGTCGTCCACGATGGGCCGGGCCGACCTGTCCACGATCGTCGCCGAGAACACGGATGCGCACTTCTACGCGTGCGGACCGGAGTCCCTCCTGGATGCCGTCGAGGAGGCCATCCGCCCCCATCCCGGCGTGCACCTGAGTGTCGAGCGGTTCGCCCCCAGGGCGCTCGCGACGAGCGAGACCGACTCGGAATTCACGATCGTGCTGGACTCCACCGATCAGAAGATCCCCGTGCGCGCCGATCAGTCCGCGCTGTCCGCTCTTCTGGAGGCAGGGGTGCGGGTGCGGAACTCGTGCGGCGAGGGCACCTGCGGTTCCTGCGAGGTCGTGGTTGTGGACGGGATCCCCGACCATCGCGACTCGATCCTCACCGACGACGAGCAGCTCGAGGGCGACTACATGTACGTCTGCGTCTCGCGCTCACTTACCCCGACTCTGACATTGGATCTCTGACATGACCGCACAACCCAGCGTCGCCGCCGATCCGACCGCGCGGGCGACCATCGACATCTCGGTGCGCCTCTTCGCCGCCGCCAAAGCGGAGGCTGGACGCGCGGAGGACGTCTGGAACGTCCCGGCGACGTGCACAGTGGCGGACGCGATCGACCGCGCCGGTTTCGGTTCCAGTCCGGTGTTCGCGCGCAGCTCGTTCCTCGTCAACGGCCGATCCGCGACCGGCGCGGACGTCCTCTCCTCCGGCGACACGCTCGACGTGCTCCCGCCTTTCGCGGGGGGCTGAGCGGTGGTCCTCCTCGAACCGACGGCCTCCCCCACGGCGATCCCGCTCCGGGACGCGGCATCCCCGGACTTCGGCCCCGACGAGCTCGCCCGGTACGCACGCCAGATCGCGATGGCGCACATCGGCTCTTCCGGCCAAGCACGCCTGAAGCGCTCCAAGGTGCTGGTGATCGGCGCGGGTGGCCTCGGATCGCCCGTCATCGCCTACCTCGCCCGCGCGGGAGTCGGCACCATCGGTGTCGTCGACCACGACACCGTCGCCGCCTCGAACCTGCACCGTCAGATCCTGCACGACGACGGCACGGTCGGCCTCGCGAAGGTCGCCTCGACGACTGCGGCCGTCGGCCGCGCGAATCCGTACGTGCGGGTCGTCGAGCATGCCGAGAGAGTGGATGCCACGAACGCCGAGCGTCTCTTCTCCGGCTACGACCTGGTGGTGGATGGAACCGACGACTTCACGACCCGCTACCTGATCGCCGACACGACGGACCGGCTCGGCATCCCGTGCGTCTGGGGCACGGTGCTCGAGACGGACGGTCAGGTCTCCACGTTCTGGCGCGGCGCTCCCGGTGGCGGCGTCGCTCTTCGGGACCTGTACCCGGAGGCCCCCGCGGGCGGCGGCGCGAACTGCGCGATCGCGGGCGTCATCGGCCCGCTCTGCGGCATCGTGGCCTCGTGGATGGCGACTGAGGCCATGAAGCTGATCGTCGGCTTCGGCGATCCACTGTTCGGTCGGCTGCTGATCATCGACGCGGTCGATTCGTCCACCACCGAGGTCCGCTTCTCCGGGGGACGAGCCCCCGAGCGTGCCCTCTCCCAGAACGCGCCGCCGACGATCACCTGGGTCGAGCCGGGGCAGGTCGCCGATCTCCTCCGCGACGGGCAGGCCACTCTCCTCGACGTGCGCGAGCCCTGGGAGCGAGAGATCGCCACCATCCCGCACTCCGTCTCGCTGCCGCTCGGCGACCTCTCCGACGCCGACATCCCCGCCGGCCCGCTCGTCGTTCACTGCCATCACGACACGAGAGCCCGCCGAGCGCACACGATCCTCGCGGCGGGCGGCCGGACCGACATCTCGGTGCTCCGCGGCGGCATTGACGCGTGGTCGCGCGTCATCGATCCTCATTTGCCGCGCTACTGATCCGGATCCCCCACCTCGCGAGCGCGCTCCCGCGCGTCTCGCTCCTGAGTCGTACCCGAACACGAAGGACGCCCCATGACCCAGAATCTCGGACTCCCCCGCGTGCGGCTCCTTTCGAGCCCGCCACCGACCACGGGAGGTCTCGCCGACCGTCACGGCCGCGTCGCGACAGACATGCGCCTGTCCGTGATCGACAAGTGCAATCTGCGGTGCACGTACTGCATGCCCGCGGACGGCATGCCATGGCTGCCGAAGCAGATGCTGATGACCCCGGATGAGATCTCGCGTATCGTGCGCGTGGGCGTGGACCTGCTGGGTGTGGAAGAGCTGCGGCTCACGGGCGGCGAGCCGCTGGTGCGGAAGGATCTCGAGTTCGTCATCGGCTCCATCCGCGACGCCTGCCCGACCCTCCCGATCTCGATGACCACGAACGCGATCGGACTGGATGCCAGGGCTCAGGCGCTCCGCGATGCCGGACTGTCGCGCATCAACATCTCCCTCGACTCCCTCCATCCCGAGACGTTCGCGGCCCTCACCCGCCGCCCGATGCTCGACAAGGTGCTCGCCGGCGTCCGCGCCGCCGATGAGGCCGGGCTCGGGCCGATCAAGATCAACGCCGTACTGCTGCGCGGTGTCAACGATCACGAGGCCCCCGATCTGCTCGAGTGGTCGCTCGAGCACGGCTACGAGCTGCGGTTCATCGAGCACATGCCGTTGGACGGCGATCACTCCTGGAAGAAGGAGAAGGTCATCACGGCGGCCGAGATCCGCGACGGGCTCGGTCGACGTTTTGCTCTGTCGCCGGATCCCGCCGCGCGGCTCGGATCCCCCGCGGAGCGGTGGGAGGTCCGCCGACACGGGTCCGCCCCCGGCACACCGGCTCTGGGCCGCGTCGGGCTCATCTCGTCGGTCACGGAGCCGTTCTGTGCAGCGTGCACGCGCACGCGGGTCACGGCGGAGGGCCGCATCCGGGCCTGCCTCTTCTCGCATGAGGAGACCGATCTGCTCGAGATCGTCCGCGGCGGAGCGAGCGACGAGGAGATCGCGCAGCGCTGGCGTGAGGCGATGTGGAGCAAGCCCCGCGCGCACGGCTCCGATTCGATCGGTCTCGCCAGCGCGGACTACGTGCAGCCGGAACGCACCATGAGCGCGATCGGCGGCTGACCGATGACGACGATGACGACAGCGGCCTTCGCCCGTCGCAGCGTGACCGAGCACTGCCGGCTGGTCGCGGAGATGGTCGCCGCGATCGAAAGGCCGACCGCGTCGGTCGAGCTCTCCGCGCTCGAGACCGACCATTACCGGACGCTCGCGGCGGATGTGATCGCCCCCGGCCACCTGCCCCCGTTCGACAACAGCCAGATGGACGGGTTCGCCGTGCACCGGGCCGACGTGGTGGACGCGCGACCCGAGCATCCGGTGCTCCTCCCCGTGACGGGTCACATCGCGGCCGGCGACGCGGCGAGCGCGCTCCCGCGGGGCGAGGCGTGGGCGGTCATGACCGGCGCGCCGATCCCCGTCGGCGCCGACGCGGTCATCCCGATCGAGTCGTCGGGTCTGACCGCCTTCCCGTCGCGCGGGGAGGTGGCATCCCTCACCGTCCGTGAGGTTCCCGTGGCGGATGCCTTCGTCCGGCGGGCCGGCTCCGACATCCGCGCCGGTGACGTCATCGCTGCGGCGGGGGCCGCACTCACGCCGGCGCTCGTGGGGGCGCTTGCCTCCGCCGGAGTGCGACGGCTCACCGTCTTCCGCCCTTTCACCGTGCTTCTCATCGCCACCGGGTCCGAGCTGCGCGGGCAGGGCGAGACCGCCCGTCCGGGTAGCATCCTGGATGCCAACACCCCGGCGTTGACCGCTCTGCTCACGGCGATCGGGGTCCGCGTGTTGACGCCCGGATCGGTCGACGACGAACCCGAGCAGTTGCTCCGCGCGATCGACGCCCACGCCCACGAGGTGGACCTCGTCGTCACCGCGGGAGGAGTCAGCGCGGGCGCCCACGAGGTGGTGAGGGAGGCCCTCGGAATCCGCGGAGTGTCCTTCGGTTCGGTCGCGATGCAGCCCGGTGGGCCGCAGGGTTTCGGCCACCTACAGGTCGGTACGCGCCGTCTGCCGGTCGTCGCGCTCCCCGGCAACCCCGTGAGCGCTCTGATCAGCGCGGAGGTCTTCGTGCGCCCCGCCCTGCTCGCGGCCGGCGGGTGGTGGCCGGGGCGTCCGACGGTCGAGGCGCCGATCACCGAGGATGCGGAGTCGCCCGCGGGGCGGCTGCAGGTGCGCCGCGCGCGGTTCACGGCCGCGGGGCGGATCGAGTTCGTCGGGGGTCCGGGGTCGCACCTTCTCGGCTCTTTCGCCCGATCCGACCTGCTGGTGCTGATACCCGAATCCGTCACCCGGCTGGAAGCCGGAGAGATCGTACGAGCCTGGAGGATCAATGGCTGAGAACACGGACCAGCTGACGCACCTGCGCCCGGACGGAGCCGCGCACATGGTGGACATCGCCGAGAAGGGCGTGACGAAGAGGCGCGGCGTCGCGGTGGCGACCTTGCGGACGCGGCCCGACGTCATCCGCCTCATCTCGAACGGCACCCTCCCCAAGGGAGAGGCGCTCGGCACGGCACGGCTGGCCGGGATCATGGCGGCCAAGGCCACCAGCACCTTGATCCCGCTCTGTCACCCCATCGCCATCACCAGCGTGGACGTCACACTGACCGTCGGTCGGGATGAGGTCGACATCGTCGCGTCGGTCACCACGCTGGGGCGCACGGGCGTCGAGATGGAAGCGCTCACGGCCGCTTCTGTCGCGGGGCTGACCTTGTACGACATGATCAAGGCCGTCGACCGGACCGCCCGGATCACCGACATCGCTGTCATCGAGAAAGAGGGCGGACGCTCGGGTCATTGGGTCAGCGCATGAGGCGGGCGCTCGTCGTCGTCGCGTCGACGCGCGGAGCCCGCGGGGAACGTCCTGATCGAACCGGACCCGTGATCGTCGAATGGTTGCGCACGCGCGGGTGGACGGCTGAGCGACACCTCGTCGCGGACGGGTCGCCCGTGGGCACCGCGATAGAGGACGGCATCCGCCGCGGACTCGACCTGATCCTCACGACCGGCGGCACCGGCATCAGTCCGACCGATGCGACTCCCGAGCAGACCGCTCCGCTGCTCGACCGCGTCCTGCCCGGGGTGAGCGAGACGATTCGCGAACGAGGAGCGGCCACGACCCCCCTGGCCGCCCTCAGCCGCGGGCTCGCCGGCATCGCCGGTCACACGTTCGTCCTCAATCTGCCCGGCTCACCGTCCGGCGTCGCGGAAGGACTCGAGGTCCTCGACGCCCTCCTCGACCACATCCTCAGTCAGCTCGCCGGCGGCGACCATGTCGCCGAGCCGCGTGAAAGGCGCACCCGATGAACCCCACCATCCCGCCCTCCGAGGCCCAGTTGCGCGTCATCTCCGCGGGCATCAGCCCCGAGCCGATCGGCGTCGACCTTCTCCTGCCGGACACGCGGCCGTCGACCGCGGGCGCGATCGTGACCTTCGACGGCGCGGTCCGCGACCACGACGAGGGCCGAGGGGTGACGGCGCTGCGGTACAGCGCGCACCCGAGCGCGCCGGACGTCATCGCCGCGGTCGCCCTCGAGATCGCCACCGAGTTCCCCGCCGTGACGCTCGCCGTCCAGCACCGCATCGGCGATCTCGTCGTCGGCGACTGTGCGATCGCCTGCGTCGTCTCGTCCGCACACCGGCGCGAGGCGTTCGCCGCCTGCTCCGAGCTGGTCGACCGCGTGAAAGAGCGCGTGCCGATTTGGAAGGAGCAGGTCTTCGTGACCGGCGAAACGGAGTGGGTCAACGCGATCGGGTGACGGCCTCGGTGGATGGCGGCGCAGGTACCGAGCGTTCCCGCGTGGATGACATGGCCGTCACCGAACACAGCCGGGGGTTGCCGAGGAGCGGGACCGGTACGCGGGGTCGCGGTTCCGGCGAGTCGCGTGAATCGACTCCCCATCACCCATCCAGGGGTCGGTCGATCGCGGCATCCTGCCCGCCGACCTGATCCTCAACGCCAACGAGGAGGAGGCCGCGCTGCTGCTCGAACGCGACCTCACCGACGATCGCGCCGCCGACGTCCGACAGATCGCCGAACGCTACGAGGCCGTCGTGCACTGCTTCGGCACCGTGGCGCACCCGGACGGACGCACGTGGCAGGCCGAGCCGGGCAGCTCGGGCCTCGGCACCGCCGGCAGCGGCGACGTGCTGTCGGGCGCGATCACCGGCTTCGCCGCTCTCGGCATGGAGCCGGAACGAGCCGCGGTCTGGGGCGGATGGACGCACGCCCGCGCCGGCGACCGGCTCACCGAGCGGGTCGGCATCGGCTTCCTCGCGCGGGACTTGCTGCCTGAGCTGACCGCGGTCGTGCACGAGAGCTGAGAGGGCCCAGCCCCGCGCCACCATGCAGTGCAGCGACGCACGTCGCGCCTCCCGGCGCTCCCTCATCCCGGCGCACTACTGTGAAGTGCATGTGGACAGCGAGCGGCGGCATCACCGGTGTCGGATACGAGGGCAAGACGCTCGAGGCCTTGATCAAGGATCTCCAGGCCCTCGGCATCACAACGCTCGTAGACGTCCGCTTGAACGCCATCTCCCGCAAACGCGGATTCTCAAAGCGTGCACTTGGCGCCGCACTTGAGGAAGCTGGCATCAGCTACCAGCACCGGCGAGAGTTAGGTAACCCCCGCGAAAATCGCGCAGGCTTCGCCGAGGAGTCACGCACCGACGCCGGGCGTGCGGCACGAGAGCGGTACACAGATAGCCTCAGTGGGGCTGGCGCAGCTTCCGCGATCGACGAGTTGGCCGAGCTGGCAGGCCGTGAGCGGATTGCGTTGCTGTGCTTCGAGGCATCTGAGCTGCACTGCCACCGACGCGAGACATTGGCCGCGATCCGCGCCCGCCTGGAAGAGCTCGTCTCCGCCTAGCTGCTAGAACAAGGGCACTGCCGAGGCGACGCCGCGCGGCGGGTAATAGGTCCCCAGGACGCTGAACTTCGCACGCTTGATTGCGGCCTCGAAGTTGCCCATAAAGAACGACGTCAGACGACGTTCCTCGAACATCATTCGAACGAACCGGTCTTCCACGATCTCCCGCAGCCGGGCCAGCGATTCACCGTGATGGCGGTTCTGAAGGGCTGTCAGCTCCCAGTCGAGGTTCAGCCCCTGGTGAGAGGGGCAGCCAGACTCCTCGCACACGTATCGATATCTCAGCTTCAATCGGGGAGGCCGCAACCGTGCGGGCTGAGAACTCGTACCGAACAGATCGAGTTCACTCGTCATCATGGCCTGGGCGATTTTCGCCTCCTCAGCGGGCGTCCACCCAGGATGCGCATCTAGCTCGAAGCCGACAAGGTCCCGTACGTGAACCATGCCAAGGGACGGCGCAGCATGATCACGTTCCGCGTCTCGCATCAGCCGACACGTCGTCGTTGTGGAAAGCGTGTTCATGTACGGCCCGCGGTCGCTCCAGTCATCGAGATGCTCAATCACCTGGATCGATTGCGTGTCCGGCACGTAACTTTCCAGGCGGCTGTCCTGCAACCGCCGCTTAATCTGCAGATCGATGATGTCGTACTTCACGAACTGGCTCCCCGATTCGAGCCATCTGAAGGGAACCGGGTACAACCGGACCCAATGGGGCGACTCGGTGTCGATCCGCAGGCCCGCGACACACACGGTGTCTCCGTACTTCGCCGACGGCTGCGGTGAAGCCTTGACTGTGATCAGGACCCGCGCTTGCTCCCCATTTATGCCCACGACGCGAACCTACCTTTCGACGTCGGGCCCTCTCCTCGTCGCGGCACCAAACGGCGCCAATTGCACCCAGCAATTCACGCGATCCACGGCAAGGCATCACGGCGAGTGGGATCGCGTGAGAGCTTAAGGGGCGCAGCGGAGTGCTGATGTTGACCTCGACGGCGAGCTTGGAAGCTCGGCTCAGCATCGGCTGAGAAGGCACCGCGGCAGGTCAACCGTCGCCGCGTCTGCGCGGGCGCGCCGCTGAGTCGCGCGGGAGACTTCCTCGCCCCTCACACGAGGATCTCCAACGCGTCGAGGACAAGCTTCGAGTTCCGCGGGGGCGCTCGAGCCGTCTTGGGTGCGGGTGACGCGAGGGATGGCAACGTCCAGCGCCTTCGCGATCGTGTCCGTGAGGTCGTGATACGAGCACAGTCAGAGACTTGAACCGGCTCGGCTTCATGAACGTGGCACTCACGCGCGTACCGATCGACAAGACCTAAGATTTCCTGGTGGAGATGTCAGTCCCCACCGCGATCGGGGCGAGCCCGAGGCTCCGCGCGAGATCGGGTTGAAGTGCGCGACTGTCGTGCGTGGTCAGCCACAGGGATGTCATCCGCGCCCCTTTCCGTGTAACGCCCACGTGAACTCCCCCTCTCCCCCACCCACACCGCGGGTGAGACAACCGTTACCTCCCCGCCCCTCCCGACGCCCTCCCGGGTAACGCCCCCTCCCTACGCTGACGGCACGCCCCGCCCATGCGAGGCGCTGCACCTCCCCCGCATCGCCCAACGGAGGACCCCCGTGACCGTCACCGACCCGCGCCCCGAAACCGCAACGCCGCCCGCGGCCGCAACCGAAACAACGGAACTCCGGCACCGCCCCGGCCGCTGGATCGACAACTGGAACCCCGAGAACGCCACCCAGTGGGCCAAAGAAGGCAGGGCCATCGCCTCCCGCAACCTGCGGTGGTCGATCTTCGCCGAGTTCCTCGGCTTCGTCGTCTGGCAGCTGTGGTCGGTCGTCGTCGTCTCGCTGCCGGCGGCGGGCTTCCAGCTCTCCACCGGTGAGATCTTCTGGCTCATCTCGATGCCGAGTCTCGTCGGCGCGACGCTGCGCATCCCCTACACGTTCATGGTCCCGCGCTTCGGCGGTCGCAACTGGACGATCGTGTCGGCCGGCCTGCTGCTCATCCCGAGCATCGGCCTCGCCATCGCGGTCAGCAACCCGCAGACCCCCTTCGGCCTGCTGCTGCTCATCGCCGCCTTCGCCGGCTTCGGTGGCGGCAACTTCGCCAGCTCCATGGCGAACATCACCTTCTTCTACCCGGCCGCGCAAAAGGGATACGCCCTCGGACTCAACGCCGCCGGCGGCAACCTCGGCGCCTCGGTCGCGCAGTTCGTCGTCCCCATCGTCATCACGGTCGGTGCCGCCGCCACCCTCAACCTGCCGCTCGCGGGCCTCATCTGGGTGCCGCTCATCATCGTCGCGATGGTCGGCGCGTACTTCCGCATGGACAACCTCTCCAGCGCCAAGGCCGACATGACGGCATCCCTCGCCGCTCTCAAAGAACCGCACCTGTGGGTCATGGCCGTCCTCTACATCGGCACATTCGGCTCCTTCATCGGCTTCGCCGGCGTCTTCCCCAAGCTGCTCGCCGACACGTTCCCCGACTTCAAGGGCTTCACCATCGGCACGGCGACCGTCACCCTCGCCTTCTTGGGCGCGCTCGTCGGCTCGCTCGCCCGCCCTTACGGCGGCAAGCTCGCCGACCGCTTCGGCGGAACCGTCATCACGATGGGCGCATTCACGGTGATGGGGCTCGGCATCCTGGGAGTCATCCTCACCCTGCCGATGCAGAACTTCGCGGTGTTCCTGCTGTGCTTCCTGGTGCTGTTCGCCGCCGCGGGCATGGGCAACGGCTCGACGTACCGCATGATCCCGACGATCTTCACCCTGCGCGCCAACGGCGGGATCGGTGCGCAGCGCAAGGCCGCCGCGGCCCTCGGCCTGATCTCGGCGATCGGCGCGTACGGCGGGTTCTTCATCCCGCAGCTGCTCGGCTTCTCGAAGACGACGTTCGGCTCGTACACCCCGGCGCTCGGCTGGTTCGCCCTGGCGTACGTCGCCTTCCTGGCCCTCACAGCGGGCGTGTACCTGCGCATGTCGAAGAAGACCGGCACCCGCATCTGATGTCCATGAGCTCCGCCGACACCCACTGCCCCTACTGCGCGCTGCAGTGCGCCATGACCGTGAGCCACGAGGGCACCACCACGGTCACCGGCCGCGACTTCCCCACCAACCGGGGAGGACTCTGCGCCAAGGGCTGGACGTCGGCGGAGCTTCTGGCATCCCCCCACCGACTCCGGATGCCACTCCTCCGCCAAGACGACGGCACTCTCGCCGAGACCACCTGGGACAAAGCGCTGGATGCCGTGGCCGCAGCGTTCCGCGACACGCGAGCCGCGCACGGACCCGACGCCAACGCCATCTTCGGCGGCGGCGGACTGACCAATGAGAAGGCGTATCAGCTCGGCAAGTTCGCCCGGGTCGCGCTCGGTACCTCGCGCATCGATTACAACGGCCGGTTCTGCATGTCGTCGGCGGCGGCAGCAGCGAACCGCGCGTTCGGGATGGACCGGGGCCTCCCCTTCCCCGTCACCGATCTCGACGACGCGCGCACGATCCTGCTGCTCGGATCGAACGTCGCCGCGACCATGCCGCCGTTCCTCGCGCACCTCGCCGGAGCCCGCGCCGCGGGCGGGCGGGCTGATCGTCGTCGATCCCCGCCGCTCGGCGACCGCGCGCCTGACCGAAGACGGGGCGGGCACCCACCTGCAGCCCGCTCCCGGCACCGACCTGCCGCTGCTGCTCGGCCTGACCCAGATTGTCCTGGCCGAGGGTCTCGCCGACGGCGCCTATATAGAGGAGCGCACGACGGGCTACGACGCCGTCCGCCGGTCGGTCGCTTCGTGGTGGCCCGAGCGGACCTCGGCGACCACCGGCATCCCCGTCGCGCAGTTGCGCGCGACCGCACGCCGCCTCGCCGCCGGCCGCACGTACATCCTCACCGGACGCGGCGTCGAGCAGCACGTCGACGGCACCGCCACCGCGACCGCCGCGATCAACCTCGCGCTCGTGCTCGGACTCGTCGGCCGCGCCGGCTCGGGCTACGGCACACTCACCGGGCAGGGCAACGGCCAGGGCGGCCGCGAGCACGGCCAGAAGGCCGACCAGCTGCCCGGCTACCGCTCGATCCGCGGCCCCGAGGCGCGTCGGCACGTCGCCGGGGTGTGGGGCATCCATCCCGAACAGATCCCGGATGCCGGCATCCCCGCCACCGCCCTGCTCGGCGAACTGGGCGGGCCGGTGAAGACGCTGCTGGTCGCCGGGTCGAACGTCGTCGTCTCCGCCCCAGACGTCGAGGCCGTGCGCGCGGGGCTCGAAGCGCTCGACACCCTCATCGTGTGCGACTTCTTCCTCTCCGAGACCGCCGAGCTCGCCGACATCGTGCTGCCGGTTCTGCAGTGGGCCGAAGAGGAGGGGACGATGACCTCCCTCGAGGGCCGCGTGATCCGCCGCCGGCAGGCGCTGCCCGCACCCGACGGCGCCCGCAGCGAGCTGTGGATCATGGCCGAGATCGCGCGGCGGCTGGGCGCGGCATCCACCTGGCCGACGGTGCCGGCCGACGTGTTCGACGAACTGGCCCGGGCGTCCGAGGGCGGGATCGCCGACTACTCCGGCCTGTCGCACGCGCTGCTCGACACGGGCGTCGAGGCGTACTGGCCCTACCGCTCGTCGAGCACCCCGCGCCCCTTCGCCGAGTGCTCCGCGCACCCCGACGGACGCGCGCGCCTGATTCCCGTGGATGCCGCTCCCCCGGCACCGACCGACCGGGGCGGCGATCTGACCCTCACCACCGGGCGCTACCTGCAGCAGTACCAGTCCGGGACGCAGACCCGACGAGTGACCGAGCTGCACGCCGCGCGGCCCGAGGCGCGGCTCGAGATCCACCCCGCGACGGCCTCTCGTCTGGGTATCCGCGAGGGCACCCTCGTGGCGGTGGCGAACGAGCGCGGAACCGTGCGAGTCCGGGCGAGCGTGACGACCGACATCCGGCACGACACCGTCTTTCTGCCGTTCCACTACGCGGGCGAGGGCTGCGCCAACTGTCTGACCGAGGCGCTGGTCGACCCGACCTCGGCGATGCCCGAGTTCAAGCGCACGCGGGTGCGGGTGGCGCCGGTCGCCCCCACCCCCGCCGGTGAGGAGATCCATGTCTGAGCGTGTGGTGCTGGTCGGCTACGGACCCGTGGGGGCGCGGCTGGTCGAGGGGCTGCTGCCCGCCGTCCGCGACGGGCGGATCGACCTGACCGTCGTCGGGGCCGAGACGCACGACGTGTACAACCGGGTGCTGCTGGCCGAATATGCCGTGGGACGCATGCAGCGGGACGGCCTCGACCTGGCGGGTCGCGCGATCGCGGAAGAGGCCGGGGTGCGGTTCGCGCTCGGGACGACGGTCGTGGGTGTCGACCGCGATTCGCGGGTCGTTCGGCTGCACGATGGCATCCGGATCCCCTATGACCGTCTCGTGCTGGCGACGGGAGCGCGCGCGAACGTCCCGACCCTGGCCGGTCTCGAGCGCGCGCAGCGCCACCGCTCGACGCGACCGGCAGAGCCGACCGCTCTCGACCAGGGAACGTCGCCCCTGCCGCGCGGTGTCGTCGCGCTGCGCGACCTCGCCGACGCCGAACTCGTGCGCACGGCGGTCTCGGCCGGACAGCGCATCGTCGTGCTCGGCGCCGGTGTACTCGGCATGGAGCTGGCCCTCGCCGCCGCCGAAGCGGGAGCGCAGGTGGTCGTGGCGTACCACTCGGCGGCGSCGAKGGCCAGCTCCATGCCGAGT
>NZ_QDFT01000060.1 GCF_003075375.1 Microbacterium testaceum
GTGCACGGCGTCGACATCGGGCCCGACCACCGACGCGTCGGCGGTGTCGCCCTGTACGCCGTGCACGGTGGACGCGTAGGCGAGCTGCAGGTGCTCGCGCGCGTACTCTGCGGACACATGCGCCACCTCGCCGCTGTCGCTCACGGAGGCGAGGGACAGGTACTCGTCGCGGATGCCGCGCACGATCCACTGCGCGCGATTCTCGACTCCCGTGAGCCGGTCGTTGCGACGGGTCTGGACGGTGTCTCCGACGAGGATGCGCTGCCGCCCGATTCCCCACGCGGCGACGCGGACGTCGAGCTCGCCCTGATCGACTCGCCGCTCCTGGATGGCGTCGTTGATCGCATCCGCCTCAGCATTCGTGCCGGATACCAGCGTCACCCGCTTGCCGCGTGCGTGCCAGTCGAAGTAAGCGTCGATCATCCGCTCGCGCGCCGCGTCGTGATGTTCGACCCGGTCGACGTGACCATGTTCGGCAAGCTCGCCCGCGACCACCAGCGCACGCTCGTGATCACCCGCATCCCGGAGCCGCAGTGTGAGCGCCGCGTAGCCGGGATCGCGGAACCGGTGCACCGTGTTGAGCTCGACCGCAGCGTTCGCGTGCCGGATCGCAAGACCCATCGCACCCGCATGTCCGACCGGCAACGCCTGATGCGTGTCACCCACGAACGCCAGCCCGACACCCTGCTCGATCGCGAGCTCGACGAGGACGTTCGCCGTCTGCAGGTCGACCTTGCCGGCTTCGTCGACCACGATCCAATCGCGAGAACGCAACACGTACCGGCTTGGTCCGCCGTACACGGCGCCCGTGCTGGCATCGACTTCTCCCACTCGAAGCCTGGTCCACACCTTCGCGCCGGCCTCGTCGGTGCCCCATCGGTAGCCATGATCCGAAAGCAAGGCATGAATACTGGATGCCGCGGCCCCGACCTCGCGAGACGCCACCGAAGCAGCCTTCCGAGTGGGAGCAACAACGAGCATCCGCCGCCGCTGCGAGGTGAGCGCGGCGAACGCAGCGCGCAGCATCGTCGTCTTGCCCGCGCCGGCGGGGCCGGTCACCGTCACGAGCCCGTCCGTGCCGGCGATGGCGCACGCGGCAACGCTTTGCGAAGAATCCAGCGCCGAGAGATCCGCCGTCTGTGCGAGCCGGCGCAACTCGTCCGGCAGTAGGGAGCGCCCCGGTTGAGCGAGCACGTCCAAGCGTCCGGCGAGACGCACCTTGGCGCGTACGGTCTCGGTTGCCATGAACGCCTTGACATGCGCCGGCGGATCGTCCGCAACGAGCCGGAAGACGGAACGCACGGCACGCTCCGTGATCTCGGTGATCACCTCATCGAGCCGGTCGCGCTCCGCGACGACGCCCGTGCGGGAGAGGGCGCGTATCGCGCCCGCGCGGATGTCGAAGATGCTGAACCTCCCGCCGCATGCGGTGAACCGCCCGTCCGCGTCGACGACCGCCTGTGCAGCGAGTAGATCCAGGTCGACGGCATTCAGGTCTATCGCAGCAATCGAAAGGGGTGCGCGGCGGGTGATCAGACTCGGATCGATCGCTCCGAGCTCGTCGCGGACGCGCGCCTCCCAAAACGCCTCATCGACATCAGCGGGCTTGTTCGGACGCGACACCGCCCACGCGCGTCGATCGATCTGCTGTAGCACCTCCGCGCTCGGCGCAGATCCCCCGTGCGCCGCCGACCACTCCGCGATCAGGCGAGCGCGGTTGGCTTCGATTTGCGCCGACCGTCGAGAGACGGGTCGGACGGCGCCAGCGAGTTCGGCGATCTCCCCATTGATGTCGAGCGTGTAGCCGTTCCGGGCGAGCACGGCGATCCAGGCCGGATCGGTGCGGGCGGCGAGTTCGCCTTCGGCGTTGACAACGGTGTGGAGTTTCATTGCGACGCGTGAGTCGAGGTTTGACCACTTGTTGTCCGCGCCGAGCACCTTGATGTTCAGCCAGAGATGACGGTGGATGTGGGGGTCGAGCGCCCGCGAGCGCCGATGCTGCAGCTCGACTACCTCGATGCGAGTGATCTCCTCGCGGATGAGCCCTCCGTGCCCGCGCCGCGCGTTGAGCTCTGCCTGCCAGGTAAGCAGGATGCGTTCACGTAGCCGGTCCTGGAGCGCTTCGAACTCCGCGGCGAGCTCGGGGTGCAGCAGCGCGGCGATGCTGTACGACTTCGGGTGGTTGAGGGTCCCGTCAAGCAGCAGGTCGGCGTCGGGGCTCAGCCGCTGATGGCCGCGCTCTTCCCCAGTGACCGGGTCGTGGCCGGTGAGCCAGACACGAAGGCCGCCAGCGGTGAGCTCGTCGGAGGTGATGACACCGTTCTCGACGATGAACCGCGAGACGGTCGAATCGGATGCGGCACTGTACCGTTCGAGCGCCTCAACGCCGGGGGAGTGCTGCAGGTGAGCATCGCAGGTGCCCTCGAGCGCATAGGCGATCGCCTGTCGAACCCCTCGGGATTCGACACCTCGCTTCCATCGCTTGAGGCCTCCACGCATACGGTCAGAATAGGGCGCGTTTTAGCGATTATCCAGGGATTTTCGGGCGTGCAGGTATGTGTAGGGAAGTGCTGCTTAAGGGCGTCGCTCACCCATGGTGCCTGCGTGCATCGCTCTCTCGTGCCGGTGCCGGTGCCGGTGCCGGTGGTCGTGGCGGTGGTCGTGGCGGTGGTCGTGGCGGTGGTCGTGGCGGTGGTCGTGGCGGTGGCGGTGTTCCATGCGACGTGTTAGCTCTGTGCTTCGACGGCACGTCTTCCTTGTAGATCCTCTGTTTAACGTGACGGTGGTACTCCGCTATGCCGACCATCCGCGGCCCTGACTCCCGAAATCGCATTTGGTGTGCTCCCGTCCACGAGTACGGTTCAGGTAGCCTCCGAGGATGACTTCGGCGGACAAGAGCCAGCACGATTTGTTGCATCACTACCGGATGCTTTGGTTCGAGTCCACAGCTGGCGCTATCGCTCCCGACAGGGCCGTCGCGAAGTGCCCGGGTCTCTCTGGGTTCTCACCCGTCCCGCGAGCCACACTTCTCATTGCCGTTGGACTTGGTCACATCCTTGGAATTGACGACGACGACCTCGCAGACGAATCAATGCTGACGACAGAGGAAGTCGCGCGGGTGCTCACGGATTGGTGGCGATTTGGGTTGTCGGAGCCAATCTCATCGACGGCGCTTCCCTACGCACTCCAGTCCCTGCTCTGGGCCTGTTCTGGCGTTGATGATCCCGACGCGGCCACCGTCGCTAGATCTGTCCAGTCTTCTCAACTGTGGGAGAGGCTGAAACGCCTCATGCCCGAGGTCACGGAGCCGCCCCGCGACTACAGAGGTGCGCTCGAGGAGGTAGCCACGCGCAGACCGGAACTGCTCTGCGGTGCAATGAATCACGAAGAAGTCATCAACCTTCTCCTTGACACATTCACTGCATCAGAAGTCGGCCTGGTGCTGACGGGTCTCGAGGTCTTGTACACCGTTTACTCGCAGCAAACTACCCCCAGTATTGCGGCCCTCGAGCGCTCGAGCGACGAGATCCATTACACGCGGCTGGAGGAGGGTTCCTGGCCGAGCTATGCAGGAGCAAAGGTCCCGAGCTGGGTGAGAGACACTGTCGCGAACCTGGGAGCCCGGCAATACTACGCATCGACAGGTCACGTGCCCGCCGTGTTCATCGTCGCGGAGTCCGCTGAGGAGCTGCGGGCATGGGAAGGATGGACGTATAGCCCGCGGTTCGGAACCGTGCCCGCAGAGGTCGACCGCTACGAACTTCTTCTGGTCCCCGAGTTCGACGACGGGCCGGGGTATGTGACCTTCCGCTATTCATACTCCTCCTACAGCACGCTCCAAGAGGTCCAGGTACTATTCGCCGTCGGGCTTCTGCGGATCGAGATGTATCGATTCACCCCTGGTGGTGAACTCGAGCATTGCTGGAACTTCGGAGTACCGCTTCCGCAAGCGGTGATCGAAGACGCAGCGCCGCAGGTATTCGCAGAGGGACGAGACCTGCCGGATCGGTTCGACTTTGGCTGGTCGGAGGAGGAGCATCTCGCTCGGCTGGCCATGATTGAGGCTTCCCTTTTCGAGGCGGTTCTCGTTCCAGGAAGCCGGAGGGCTAAAGCTCCAAGCTTGCAAGCGGCATGGGACCGTCGTTTGCTTGTTGTAGACCGAGCGGCGAAAGACTGGGCTGTGGGGGCGACTCCGGACCACGCGCTGCTCGAGGAGTCACACGAAGAGCTGTCACGCGAGGTATCGAAGACGATTCGTGAACCGGGTGTAATCGACCTCGATCTCCTCGGCCCGAACCGCGCGCTGTTGCAATTCCACGTCCGCTTAGGGTCGTGGCCGCACCTCCGGTGTGACGGCGCCTACAAGAATGATGAAGGGAATCTCCGGGCCGTCTCGCTCGAGTTCTCGACCTCAATCGAATTGGGGCGATCATTCAACGATGTGGGGCAGCTTTCCAAGTACCTCAGTGACGGCTTGGCGGAGCTCGCCGAGCTCCCCGCAGCTGGCGTCATAAAGGCGGTCCTGTCATGCGGCGCCGGTGTGTACAACGCGCCATTTCACGACGCCCTACTTTCGTTGGGGTTCGACGAGGTTAGCTACACGCATCGGGTCGCGACTCTTGAGCCTCGAGGCGCGTCGGATGTCAGCGGCAGTTGGATTCACGGATACACCGACGTAGGTTCGGAGTACTTGCCGGCAGTCACGGACGAGGTGGCGCTGGTTTCGAAACTCTTGGGGGAGCAATCGCCGCGTTCGGACGTCTGGCCGAGATATGTCCACCTCGCCGGACACGGAACGACTGGCGCTCGTGAATACGAAGTGAGCCTGAAGCTCGGCGCTGATCGCGACGCGATTCTGACGAGCGCCGGCATTTTGCTTGAGGTCGATGCAAGGTCATGCGACGTGGCCTACTTGTCTGCGTGCGACACAGGGGGCGGCCAGTTCGAGCTTGGCCAGCGAATCGAAGCCGTTCCCCTGGATGTCGCAGCGATTGAGAGCGGTGCGAGAACCGCGATCTCGACGTGCGCACCGGTGAACGACTTCATCGCTTGCCTCTTTGCAGGCGTATTCCACGCTCAGCTGAAGGATGGTTTCAGTGTGTGGAATAGCTACCAGACGGCACGCACGATCCTTGGCGGTGGTGTCGCGAAAGTCCCCTTGGACATGGCTGAGCTCTTTGATCGCGAGATCGAGTCCTGGCGTGATCGCTGGGTGAAGGCTAAAGCAGCCAAAGAGGATTGGCGCTTGTTCCGCCTCAGCGGGCGCCACTGGGCTTAGCTCCCATGCGACGATGTCGCGAAGCTTCACGCATGCCGGCACAACCCCTGAAGTAGGGGTACAGATCAGGTCACTCACCGCGACGCGCGCAAGCGGACGTCCGGGGCAGCGATTATTCTAGAGTTCCCGGAAGCCAGTGCTGACCAATCCGCGAACGCGACAAACACCAGTCGCGGCCATCCTGCTCAACAGATGCCCGTCGCTGGGACGGCGCCGCTCGATCTCACGTCGTGGGCACTGCAGGGTACGCTGCCTATCCTTCGTTTGAAGCACACTAGGCCAGGATGGAGGTCACGGCCGAGTGTCGGCCTCCGCAGTTCAGCCCCGGGAGCATCGACCAGTGGTCAACCATGTCAACTTCATTTGGAACATCGCCGAGTCTCTCCGTGGCCCGTTCAAGCCCTCCGAGTATGGGTCGGTCGTTCTCCCGTTCACGGTGCTCCGACGCCTCGATGCCGTCCTCGCCGACACGAAGGCCGAGGTGCTGAAGATCGCCCCGACCGTCGCGACGGCGCCGGAGATGTTGCAGCAGATGAAGCTGACGGATGCCGCGGGCCACCAGTTCTACAACACTTCCCCGTTTGACTTTGCCAAGCTCGTCGCGGACCCGCAGGATCTCCGGGCGAACCTTACTTCGTACCTGGCGGGCTTCTCCTCGAACGTGCGGGACATCTTCGAGCGGTTCGAGTTCGACAAGACGTTGAACAAGCTGGCCGAGAAGAACAAGCTGTTCGCGGTGACAGAGAAGTTCGCGCAGGCCGACTTCCACCCCCGCACAGTCAGCAACATCCAGATGGGTCTCGTCTTTGAGGAGCTCATCCGGTGGGCGAACGAGCGCTCCAATGAGACCGCCGGTGACCACTACACGCCGCGTGAGGTGATCGCGCTGATGGTGCAGCTACTGTTCGCCCTCGACGACGACGCCCTGTCGAAGTCGGGCGTGGTGCGGTCCATCTACGACCCCACCGCCGGCACGGGCGGGATGCTGTCGGTCGCGGACGAGTACCTACGCAAGATGAACCCGGGCATCCAGCTCAGCCTGTACGGGCAGGACTACAACGACCAGTCGTACGCGATCTGCAAGGCCGACATGGTCATCAAGGGGCAGGACGTCGACAACATCGCCCTCGGTGACACCCTCACCGAAGACCACTTCGCCGACAAGAAGTTCGACTACGGCCTGTCCAATCCGCCGTTCGGGGTCGACTGGAAAGATCAGCGCACCTACGTCGACGACGAACACACCAGGCTCGGCTTCAACGGACGATTCGGCCCCGGCACACCAGCCGTCAGCGACGGGGCGATGCTGTTCCTGCTGCACCTAATCTCCAAGATGCGCAAGCCCGAAGACGGCGGCTCCCGCATGGCGATCGTCCTCAACGGGTCACCGCTGTTCTCCGGAGGCGCCGGCGGCGGCGAGTCGAACATCCGCAAGTGGCTGCTCGACAACGATCTCGTCGAGGCGATCATCGCGCTGCCGAAGGACATGTTCTACAACACCGGCATCTCCACGTACATCTGGGTCCTCACCAACCGCAAGGACGAGAACCGCAGGGGCCTGGTGCAGCTCATTGACGGCCGCGAGATGTTCACCAAGCTCCGCAAGGGCCTCGGCTCCAAGCGCAACGAACTCTCCCCGGCAAACATCGAGACCATCGTCGGCATGTACGCCGCGTTCGAGGACGGCGAGCACTCGAAGATCTTCCGCAACGAGGACTTCCTCTACCGCACCATCACCGTCGAACGTCCCCTTAAACTCAACTGGCACGCCACCTCCGAACGCATCGACACCGTCTTCGAAGCCAAGGCCATCCAGAAGCTGAATGAGACAGATGCCGCAGCGCTCCGCGCCGCCCTCGACCGGCTCGGCGCTGACACAGTGTGGAAGAACCGCACCGCGTTCCAGAAAGCGCTGAAGGATGCCGCGAAAGCCGAAGGCCTCAGCCTCCCCGCGCCGCTGCTCAAGACGGTGACGACCGAGCTTGGTGAGCAGGATGACACGGCCGACACCTGCACTGACACGAAGGGCAACCCCGAGGCGGATGCGTCGCTCCGCGACACCGAGAACGTGCCGTGGGACGAGGACGCCGATGCCTACGTCGCCCGCGAAGTCCTCCCGTACGCGCCCGACGCTTGGGTCGACCACTCCAGGACCAAGGAAGGCGCGGAGATCCCCTTCACCCGCCACTTCTACCAGTACATCCCGCCCCGCCCACTCGAAGAGATCGACCGCGACCTCGACGCCGTCATGGACCAACTCCGCGCAATGCTCGTGGCGGTCGAGCAGTGAGCGAGGAGGAACCGACTCGCAAGCGACTTGAGTGGGCACCCGACATTCCGCCGGAATGGGATGTCGTCAACTTGAGGATGCTCGCGAGGATCTTCGCTGGCGGCACGCCCGATCGGAAGAACACCGACTACTGGACGGACGGCACCGTTCCGTGGCTCAACTCTGGGTCTGTGAATGACTGGGCAATTCGGGCACCGTCAGAACTGATCTCTCGAGCAGCCCTGGCCAACGGAGCGACCCGTTGCGCGCCGAAGGGTTCCGTGCTCGTGGCTCTTGCCGGACAGGGCAAGACGAAGGGGATGGCTGCCAGGCTCGAGATCGATAGCACTCTGAATCAGTCGCTGGCGGCCATCGTCCCACGCCCCTCGCTCGAGTATCGCTTTCTTCAGTACTGGCTGACGTCCAACTACCTGAACATCCGCGGGCTCGCTGGTGGGGATCTTCGCGATGGGCTCAACCTTCAGCACATCGGGTCGATTCAAGTGCCGAGGCCCCCTGTCGATGAGCAGCGGGCGATTGCGGGCTATCTGGATCGGGAGACGGCGCAGATCGACGCGTTCATCGCGAAGAACGAGGAACTCATCACCCTCCTCACTGAACGCCGCGGGGCGGCGGCGCAGTCAGAGGTCGAGCAGCATGTCGGCGAAGGATCACGCCTCAAGTTTCAGTTCCGGGAGATCGACGTGCGGGCTGGCAGCAGGTGGGAGGCTCTCCCTATGCTCTCGGTCTCCATCCACAACGGGGTTGTTCCGCGTGACGATGACTCCGAGTCGTCAAGCGAACTAAGCGATCTGTCGCACTACAAGGTCGCCCGCTCCGGCGACATCGTCCTCAACAGAATGCGCGCGTTCCAAGGTGGTCTCGGTGTCGCACCATGCACGGGCCTAGTCAGTCCCGACTACGCCGTGCTTCGACCGGCGGCCGACGTCGACCCCGACTGGCTTGCCCTCGTCATGCGTACGCCTCGTTTTGTCGGCGAAATGGTCCTACGCCTTCGAGGCATCGGGACGACGGACTCTGGAGCGGTGCGCACGCCGCGAATCAGTGTGGCGGATCTCGGGGAAATCATCGTGAGCGTCCCGGCTAGCACTGTGCAAAGCGCCGAACTGCGAGCGGTGACGACCTCCACCGACCGAATCGAGGAGGCGCTCTCGGTTGTGCGGCGAAGCGTCGAGCTCGCGCGTGAACGTCGTGCGGCGCTGATCTGCGCTGCGGTGACGGGGAAGATCGATGTGGGGGTGACGGTGTGAGTGGTGTTGCAGGGGCGCATCTGGAGTCGGTGCTGGAGAACGAGATCGCGGAGCATCTCGCCGTGAACGGCTGGGAGTACTCGCCGACCGACGCCGGCTACGACCGTGAGCTCGCGTTGTTCCCCAACGACGTGCTCGGTTGGTTGGAAGATTCGCAGCCCACCGAGTTCGCAAAGGTCGTCCGCCCCGGCGACACCAGCGCGCAGCGTGACGCGGCGAGCCGCAGCATACTGACTCGTCTGGCGAAGTCCCTCGATCTTGATCCGTTGAAGAACGGTGGGACGATCCGGATCCTGCATGAGGGTTTCTCGATGGTGCCGCTGCATGGGGGTGCGGTGAAGTTCAAGCTTGCGCAGTTCCGGCCGGCAACCACAAACAACCCTGACACGCTCGAGGCGTACGCGAAGATGCGGGTACGGGTGATGCGTCAGGTGCATTACTCGTTAAAGCATCCAAACAAGGCGTTGGATCTGGTGCTCTTCGTGAACGGCATCCCGGTCGCGACGGTCGAGTTGAAGACAGACTTTACGCAGCCGATCGGGAACGCGGTGAATCAATACCGGTTCGACCGGTCGCCGGCGGGTGAGCCGTTGTTCGGGTTCGCGAAGCGGTCGCTGGTGCATTTCGTGGTGTCGAACTCCGAGGTGCGGATGACCACGAAGCTCGCCGGCGCTGGCACCCGGTTCCTGCCGTTCAATAAGGGCGATGATGAGGGGGCGGGGAACCCGGTGAACCCGGATAGGTCTGCCTCCTCATACTTCTGGGAGGAGATCCTGCAGCGCGACACCTGGCTGCAACTGCTGGGGTCGTTCGTGCACCTGCAGGTCGAGGTCGAGCGGGACCCCGACACGGGCGAGAAGAAGAAGTCCGAGAAGGTGCTGTTCCCGCGGTACCACCAGTGGCGGGCGGTGACCCGACTGATCGAGGCGGCCAGGGCGGAGGGCCCGGGGAACCGGTACTTGGTGCAGCACTCGGCAGGGTCGGGGAAGACGAACTCGATCTCCTGGCTCGCGCACCGGCTCTCGCAGCTGCACGACGACGCGAATGAGCGGGTGTTCGACACGGTCGTCGTCGTGACGGACCGGACGGTGCTGGACAAGCAGCTGCAGGACGCGATCTCGCAGTTCGAGAAGCAGGCCGGGGTGGTGCAGCCGATCACGAAGGATGCCGGCGAGTCGAAGTCGAAGCAGCTCGCTGTGGCGTTGACCGGTGGGAAGAACATCGTGATCGTGACGATCCAGTCGTTCGAGGCGCTGATCACCGCGATCCAGACCCTGCCGGAGTTGCAGGGGCGCCGGTTCGCGGTGATCGCGGACGAGGCGCACTCGTCACAGACCGGGTCGACTGCGGGGGCATTGACGAAGGTGTTGTCGCCGGATGAGCAGGCCGCGGTCGCGGAGGGCGCCCCGATCAACTCGGAGGCGTACTTGCTGTGGGCGATGGAGGTCACCGCCTCCGCCCCGAACATCTCCTACTTCGCGTTCACCGCAACCCCGAAGGCGAAGACCCTCGAGCTGTTCGGGCGGGTCCCTGAGGGTGCGGGGCCGGATGTGACTCCGGAGCCGTTTGATCTGTATTCGATGCAACAGGCAATCGAGGAGGGGTTCATCCTCGACGTGTTGCAGAACTACATCCCGTACAAGGTGGCGTGGAAGCTGCAGCATCCCGATTCCGACTACGACGGTGCCGGTGAGGTCGACGAGTCGACCGCGGTGAAGGCGCTGGTGCAGTACGTCAGGTTGCATCCGACGAACATCAGCCAGAAGGCGAAGATCGTCGTCGACCACTTCCGTGCCTTCGTGCAGCCGCTGCTGGACGGCAAGGCGAAAGCGATGGTCGTCACCGGGTCGCGTGTCGAGGCCGTGCGGTGGAAAAAGTACCTCGACACCTACATCTTGGATGCCGGGGTGTTGGGGGTGCGGTCGCTGGTCGCGTTCTCGGGCACCGTCGAGGACCCCGATGATGTCGGAGAGGGGTTGACGGAGCGGAGCCAGAACCCGGGGGTGCCGTCGGATCTGGCGGAGGCGTTCAAGCCGGCGACGTACAACGTGATGATCGTGGCGGAGAAGTTCCAGACCGGGTTCGACCAGCCCCGCCTGGTCGCCATGTACGTCGACAAGAAGCTCGGCGGTGTGCAGGCCGTGCAGACCCTGTCCCGCCTGAACCGCACCTACCCGGGCAAGGACAAGACGTTTGTCCTCGACTTCGTCAACGACCCCGTCGAGGTGCTGGACGCGTTCCTGCCGTACTACCGGAAGGCGACGCTCACCGCGACGACGGACCCGAACCTGATCTACGACCTCGTGGTCAAGCTCGACTCGGCCGGGATCTACGACATGTCGGAGGTCGAGCAGGCCTTCGATGCGGCCCTCGCCGGTGGGGTGAACGCGAACTCGAAGGTATCGGCCGCCACCGCCCCGGCGGTGGACCGGTTCCAGAGGCGGTGGGTCGCCGCGGTCTTGGATAACGACAAGGCTGAGCAGGACGAACTGCGCCTGTTCAAGGCGGATGTGGGGAACTTCGTGAAGTTCTACGACTTCATCTCCCAGGCCCGCAACCTCGAAGACACCGACCTGCCCCGCCGGCACTACTTCTTCCGCCGCATCCTCCCTCAACTGTCCACCGCAATGATCCTTGAACCGGTCGACATCTCAGACGTGACGCTCGTGGGATACAACATCAGCGCGGGCGAGTCGGTGAAGCTCAACCTTGAGCAGGGACCGGGGCTGGATCCGATCACCGCCATCGGGTCCGGTGCGATCCACGAAAAGCACCGCTCCGCGCTTGAGGAGATTATCCACAAGCTCAACGAACGCCTCGGCGACAAGTACGGCGTCGGCGTCATCGACATCACCATGAACCACATCGTGGGCAAGCTCGCGCTCGATTACGACCTCGCACGGCAGGCGGAAGTCAACACGCCGCAGCAGTTTGCGGAGTCGCCGGCCTTGCCGAAGGCATTCAGCAAGGCAGTGGTGGAGGTGCGTGAGGAGACGCCGGCGTTCATCGACGACATGCTCAGCGACAGCGGCCTGTTCGCTGAGCTGGGGAAGGCGCTGCCGGCGATGCTATACGAGTACCTGAAGTCCAAGTCGGTCGAAAGGACCACGGGAGGGGGATCCGCCACGTGAACGTGTGGGGGGTACATAACAACACATTGACCACCGAGCTTGTCGACGAGGGCTTCATCAGCCTTGGCTGGGATGACCTCCCTGATCTAACCCAGATCGCGGCGGGGCGTGATGGGATCAAGGCTGCGCTCACTGCAGCCGAACCCGATGCGAAGGTGCGATCAATTGCTGGCCAAGCCGGGGTCCTCACTCGCTTTCGCGACGAAATGCAGATCGGTGATGTGGTTGTCGCACCATATAAGCCGGATTCGACGATCAACCTAGGCGTCATCGCCAGCGACTACTACTTCGAGCCCTTGGCGTCGGCTCACCGTCACAGGCGACGGGTCGAGTGGAAGCGCGTCGGCCTTCCTCGAACGTTGTTCTCACAAGCAGCGCTGTATGAGATTGGCTCGGTTCTCGCCGTCTTCCGCGTCCGACGGCACATCGACGAATTTCTCGCAGCACTCGAGAGCTCGGAAGAGTCTCTCGACGTTCTCGCCAAGAGAATCGACCTGGTGGCGGACCAGGCGGCGAGCGACGACGAGATCGACGAGCCTCGCGCGTCACGGATTGAACGACACACGCGTGACTTCGTCCTCGAATCACTTCACAAGCGACTAACACACCAGGACTTTGAGGAGTTCACGGCTGCACTGCTTCGCGCTCTCGGCTATCAGGCTCGGGTCACTCAGTACTCCCAGGATGGCGGTGTCGACGTCATCGCGCATCGCGATCCGCTTGGCGTGGAACCACCTCTCATCAAAGTCCAGTGCAAGCACCACACGGGCACGGTAGGCGCGCCGGACGTGCAACAACTGATCGGCACGCAAGGGCAGGGCGAGCTGCTGCTCTTCGTTACTCTTGGCGGGTATTCACGTGATGCTCTAGCGATCGAGCGCCAACGCCCCGGCCTCCGGCTGCTCTCTGGCGAAGATGTCGTCACGATGGTGCTGGAGAATTACACGGAGCTGCCAGAGTCGTGGCGGTCGGTTGTCCCGCTGACGCGAGTGCTCGTCGTAGCGGACATCGCGGAGGGATAGGAGTGCGCTCCAGGATTGAGGAGCTCGCGATTCGCGCTGACGTCTTTCGTTGGCTCGACGAGCAGTACTTCGAGAATGGTGGCTACGAGCTTTCGCGAGAGTTGCTCGAGTCCTACACGTT
>NZ_QDFT01000061.1 GCF_003075375.1 Microbacterium testaceum
CGTCTACMCCTCCAMGGCCTACGGCACGCTCTGCGAGCAGTTCAGGGTGACCCAGTCCATGGGCGCGATCGGGACGAGTGCCGACAACTCACTGGCCGAAAGCTTCAATGCCGCGCTCAAACGCGAGCTTCTCGAGGGCCGGGCAGCGTTCCCGGACCAGGCGACCGCCTACCGGGCCGTGTTCCGGTGGGCCCACCGCTACAACACCCGCAGGCGCCACTCCGCGATCGGCAACATCACCCCGAACACCTACGAAGCCGCCTACGCGGCGACCGCGTCCGCTACCCTCGCGGAAGCGGCATAACCGGCTCTTCGGACATCCGGTGGGGGGGTCATGGGGTGAGTCCGCCGGCGGTGAGGAGCATGCGGAGGCGGTAGTTCTCGCGGTTGCGATAGCCGCGGGCGAGGCGGCGGTGGAGCTCGATGATCCCGTTGATCGCCTCGGTGCCGCCGTTGTTCGCGCGGCTCGTGGTGAAGTACGCCAGGAACGCTGAACGCCAGCGGCGGAGGGTGCGGCCGAGGCGGGCGATCTCGGGGATCGGGCAGGTGTGGAACGTGTCGACCACCCTCTCGGCGATCCGCCGCCCCTCGGTCAGGTCCTTCGCGTGGTAGGCAGAGCGCAGCTGCTGTGCGCACTGCCACGCGACGAACACCTCGTCGTGCGCAGGATCGGCCTCGATTGCCGCGGTCAGCCGGATCCGCTGCTTGTCGGTGAGGTTCTCGGCCCCGGCACGGAGGATGGTCTGAATCCCGTAGAGCGGGTCGCCCTTCCGACCGCGATGCCCGAGGGTGTCTTGCTGGACGCGGCGGCGGACCTCGTCGACGGCGGCGGTGCCGAGCTTGACGACATGGAACGCGTCCAGCACAGCGACCGCGTCTTCGAGCGTGTCATCGATCGCAGTCTTGTAGCCCGCGAACGGGTCCAGCGCCGCCACCTTCACGTTCTTTCGGAACGCTTCGCCCCGCTCGCTGAGCCAGGACGCGTATGCCTTCCCCGATCTGCCCGGCACGAGGTCGAGCAGCCTGGCCCGCGTCTTCCCGGTGCTGTCGCGGCTGAGGTCGACCATGCCGGTCAGTTCCTTCGGGCCCCGCTTGCGGTGGTCGACGTGATGCCAGATGTGCTCGTCGACGCCGAGCGTGGTCACGTTCTCGAACCGGGACTCGTCGGCTGCCAACCGCACCAGTTCAGGCTCAACAGCCCGCCACACCGTCTTCCACGATGTCCCGAGCTGACGACGTAGTCCTTCGATCGTGGCGTGCTCGCGGCGCAGCTGCCCGATCGCCCAGTCGACGGCTCGCCTTGTGAGCGACCCGCGCCGAGCGACCAGCGAGGGAAGCTGCTCCACGAACGTCTTCTTGGCACAGCCCACGTCGCCGCATCGCCAGACCCGTTGCCGCCAGACGATCCGCACCCGCGTCACGCCCGGCACGTCATGCAACACTCGACGGCGGCGCCCTCGACCGATCGCCACGACCCCGCACAACGGGCACCCGGTCGGCGCCGCCGGTGTCGAAACGGTGACGATCAGCAGCCCGTCGCGGCGGTCAACGTGCTCGACATGGACGCCGTCGAGACCGACCAGCAGATCGCAGCGGTAACACGGATCAGCGGCAGAGCGCGCGTCAGCGCACCCCGAAGTAGGGTGAAGCACGTCGAGGTCCTCGTGATGGATCAGCAGTTGGCGCTACTGATCCTCGGGGACCTCGACCCCTACCCGCCGACCATCACCCGGCGAGCCTCACCCCCACCGCATGTCCGAAGAGCCCCCAATTCCCTTGGTCACCCCGGTGTGAACCATGCACCCCGGGCGGGCCATCCCCGTATCGGTGCACACCGTGCGTAGCGAGCTTTCCCGGAATCTCCTTGTGTCCTGGCGTTAACACGGGTGTCGTAGCATCGCATTAGCACCGCGACCACTCCTGAGAGTTGCACCCGGGATGAGGTGAATGCATCGTGACGGCACCGGGGTATGAGTTCAGCGTCTGGGAGCGCTACGCCACCGAGTTCACACTGGCTTTCGGTGACAATCCGTCGCGCATCCGGGCGGTGCGGGTGGCCTACTTCGAGCACGAGTTCGATGTGGACTTGATTGCGCAGCTCAGCGGTTTTCCTGTTTGGAGAATCCGACAGGCGTTGTCCCAGGGACTTCCACAGGCGAGCTGAAGAATCGTCGACCAGAGTCCCAGAACTGCTCGCCCATCTACCATCCCCTTGCGGGCACTGCGCGGTGAGGGGACGTCAGCGTGCGACGGTTCGGCCCGGGCGCGATGTCTCCCCTTTCACGTCTGAGTGGCCATCGGTCTGATCGGGCCATGAGCAGGATCAGTTTCGCGCGTCGCCCCCGCCCTCTGGTTCCGCGCTGCGGGCGTCATCGTCGTGGCAGGCTTCTTCGCGTCGTTGGTTACCGGTGTCTGCTGCCCCGGCGCCCCCGCCAGCGGAACATCGACGTGCGGAACGTTCGAGCGCTTGACCGCCGGGATCGACAGATCACGTGGCTCTGGCTCGCACGGACGGTCATCGTAGGCGCCATCGCGGCGCTCGAGGTGGGCGTCTTCGGTCGAGTCACCCTTGGCCGACTTCCTTGCGGGCATGGCACTGTTCGGGAGCTCGAGCGGACGCAGGGAGGTCATGAAATTGCCTTTCGCGGATAGCGGAGGCGATGAACGCTGCGTTCACCTATGGTTGGGGTCGTGGTCGCATTGCGCCCATACGATGTGCGGCGAACCCGAAAGGTGATCACCGGCTACATGAACTCGCCCCTCAACGAGCCGCCGCTCGGCGGAACCATCGACCACATCCTCTCGATCCTGCCGTCGCTCGTACCGAGCGCGCAGCGCGTCGCCCGCATCTGCGCCGAGCGACCCCACGACGTGGTCGACATGTCGGGCGCCGACCTCGCCGAAGCCGCCAACACGTCGCCGGCCACCGTCAGCCGCACCGCCCAGGCGCTGGGGCTGCGCAGCTTTCAGCACCTGCGCATGCTGCTCGTGCGTGACCTCGCCGCCGACGCCACCGCCGCGCCCGACGCACCCGCCGGCACCGAGGGCTTTCTGCGGTGGCTGGCCGAGGGGCGGGTGGGATGCTGCAGACCGCGCTCGCCTCGATCGACCCGGTCGCGTTCGACGCCGCTGCCGACGCCATCGCCCGCGCGCCGCGCCTGCTGATCTCGGGCACCGGCGCCTCGCACGCCGCCGCCCAGGCGTCGGCCGTCGCGTTCGCCGTCAACGGCCGGCCCTGCGAAGCGCCCGCTGACGGCGTGGTCGCCCACCTCACCGCCCGCGTGCTCGCCCCCGGTGATGTGTGCCTCATCGTCAGCTCGAGTGGCGCCAACTCGGTGACCCTCGCGGTTGCGGACGCCGCCGTCGACGCCGGCGCCACCGTGATCGGGGTCACGAGCTTCGCCCGTACCCCGCTCACCACCCGCGCCGACCACCTGCTCGTCGCCGGTGCGCGCTTCCAGGCGTGGGATCAAGGCATTCTCGGCAGCGGGCTCGTACAGCTGCTCGTGCTCAACGCCCTGCAGATCGCCGTCGCCGACCGCATGAGCGACGCCGCCGACCGCGCGCGCCTCGCGGTGCGCGAAGAGGTGCTCGACATCGTCGCCGACGACGGCTCCGACGCCGAGGCATCCGACGTGCCAGACGTTATCGACCACGGCGATGGGCGTTGACACTCCGTTTGCAGGAAATTCACTTTCCTCGATTGCAATAGCTCTGCAAGCGGATTTCGCGGGAAGGCCCCGGTTCGTCAGGTCGCTTGCAGAAGGCGACTCATGGGAACGATCCAGCTCTCTGGTGTCGGTCGCTCCTTCAAGAGCACCGCCGCCGTCAGTGATATCGACCTGATCATCGAAGACGCCGCCGCGCAGATCACCGAGTCCACCGGTGCCCCCTCGATGAGCGCGTCGTGCGTGATCACCGGCGGCAGCTGGTGCATGCAGGGCCTCTTCCTCTCGAACGGCGCCCAGGTGCTGAGCGATGACCGCACGACGATCGAGTTCGGCTCGGACGCCGCGATCGATACGGTCGCGACCTTCACCGAGATGTACGAGGACGGCGTGCTCACCAACGAGGACTTCACCAGCCAGTACGAGGCGTTCGCGCAGGGGAAGACCGCGATCCACGTCAACAGCTCGGCCCTGCAGGGCGCGTTCATGATGGGCGCCGAGGCCGGTGGCTGGACCCTCGACGCTCACACCCTGCCCGCGTTCGGAGACCAGGCGGTCGTGCCCACCAACTCGGGCTCGTTCCTCGCGATGTTCGCCACCGACCCCGCCAAGCAGGCCGCCGCGTGGGAGCTCATGCAGTTCATGACCAGCCCCCGCGCCTACGAGATCATCTCGACCCAGATCGGGTACCTACCGCTGCGCAGCAGCATGGCCGACGAGGGCGGACCGCTCTATGACTGGGTCGAAGCCAACCCGCTCGTGAAGCCCAACCTCGAGCAGCTCGACGCGCTCGAGCCGTGGGTGTCGTACCCCGGCGACAGCTACGCCCAGGTCGACCAGGTGCTCGCCACCGCCATCGAAGACGCGGTCTTCTACGGCGCCGACCCGGCCGCCACTATGACCGAGGCCGCCGAGCGCGCGCAGGGGCTGATCGAATGACCATCGACCTCGACCTGACGCCTTCGGCGACGGATGCCGCGGCCGCTTCGTCGCCGGATGCCGCGACCGCGGCGCCTCGTGAGCGTCGCCACGCCGTGGCCGGCCTCTACAACCTGCGCGACACCGGCGGCTACCGTGCAGCCGGCGGCACCAGCCGGTGGGGCAAGCTGCTGCGGTCAGATGCTCTGCACCGCATCGACGCGACCGGTCGCGACCGGCTGGCCGAGATCGGCGTCGCCCACATCATCGACCTGCGCGGCGGCGACGAGCGCGCCACAGCGCCGAGCGCGGTCGACGGGCTCGAGGTCACCGTGCACCACCTGCCCGTGTTCGACGACGCCGACCCGGCCGCGCAGGCCACCACGCACGTCGGACTCGTGCCCGTCTACGACCACATCGTCGACGAGCGCGGGGCGCAGCTGGTCGACGCGATCCGGGTGATCATCGCGGCTGACGACGACGACGCGGTGCTCGTGCACTGCACCGCCGGCAAAGACCGCACCGGTCTCGTCGTGGCCTTCGCGCTCGCCGCCGCCGGGGTCGACCGCGACGACGTCGTGGCCGACTACGCCGCCACCGCCGAGAACCTGCGCGGCGAGTGGTCAGACGCGATGACCGCCGTCTTCGAACAGCGCGGCATCGAACTGACCGCGGGAATGGTCGAACTCATCACCGAGAGCCCCGCCGAGGTGCTCGAGGCGCTGCTCGAGCGCATCGACCGCGAGCACGGGTCGATCAGCGCCTACCTCCTCGCCCACGGACTCACCCCCACCGAGCTCGAGCGTCTCACCGCCGTGATCATCGACCCCGCCGCCACCGCGGTCTGATCGGAAGGAACACACACCATGTCGCACATCGCGAGCCAGCATCCCGCTCCCGAGCACTTCATCCTGCATGTCTCTGACACCCACTTCGTGGGCGACGGCGACCTGCTGCACGAGCGCATCGACAGTGACAAGAACCTCGCAGAGCTGTTCGACGGCTTCACCAAGGCCAACGCCCGCCCCGAAGCGATCGTGTTCACCGGCGACCTCGCCGACACCGGCCGCCCCGACGCCTACGAGCGCCTGCGGGCCATCGTCGAGCCCGCCGCCGAGAAGCTCGGTGCCCAGGTGATCTGGGTGATGGGCAATCACGACGAGCGCGTCGCGTTCCGCCGCGGCCTGCTCGACGAGGAGGCCGACCAGTCCGAGCCCGTCGACCGCGTCTACGACGTCAACGGTCTGCGCATCATCGCGCTCGACTCGACGGTGCCCGGGCAGCACCACGGCGAGATCAGCGACGAGCAGTTGGCGTGGCTGCGCCGCGAGCTCGAAGTCCCCGCGCCCGACGGCACCCTCATCGCGCTGCACCACCCGCCCGTGCCGAGCCCGATCGGGCTCATCGCCCTGGTCGAGCTGCGCGACCAGGAGCGCCTCGCCGAGGTCATCCGGGGCACCGACGTGCGCGGCATCCTGGGCGGTCACCTGCACTACTCGACCACCAGCACGTTCGCGGGCGTGCCCGTGTCGGTCGCGTCGGCGACCTGCTACACGCAGGACCTCGCCGTCGCCTACCCCGGTGCCCGCGGCCAGGACGGCGGCCAGTCCTACAACCTCGTGCACGTCTACGGCGACCGGGTGCTGCACTCCGTCGTGCCGATCGGGCAGTTCCCGACCGTCTACGAGATGACTCCCGAGATGCTCGAGGCGTTCATGAACATGACCCCCGACGAGCAGCTCGCCGCCGTCAACGCGTCGGCGGGAGAGTAGTCAGCCCGTGAACAATAATGTCTCGTATCTACATCTCCTCGAACGGAGCAGTTCATGACGGATTCCACGCTCGGCGCAGTCTCTGCGACCGCGATCACGAACACCAGGGTCTTCGACGGACACAGTCTGAGCGCCCCCACGACGGTCGTCGTCCAGCCCGACGGGCGCATCGGTGACGTATCAGCGGATGCGGTCGTCGTCGGTGCCGCTGTCGTCAACGCGGAAGGTACGGTGCTCCTTCCTGGCCTGATCGACTGTCACATGCACCTGAAGGGGCGCGAGTCCCTCGAGACGCTCGCCACGTACGGTGTCACCACCGGCCTGGACATGGCGACATGGCCCGCATCACAGTTCCAGTCGTTGCGGGGACTGAGGGGAGTCGCTGACTTCCGCACCGCCGGCATGGCGGCGACATCTCAGGGCAGCACGCACAGCCGCATTCCGACCTATCCGGACGTCGCGCTGGTCGATTCCCCCGACAAGGCGGAGCGGTTCGTCGAGGTGCAGGTGGCAGACGGGGTGGATTACATCAAGATCATCGCCGATCTGCCCGGTCCCACCCAGGACGTGCTCGATGCACTCGTGGCTGCTGCGCACGCGCGGGGGCTCAAGGTCATCGCGCACGCAGCCCTGTACGAAGCTGTGCGTATGAGCCTCGCTGCGGGGGCCGACATGATCACCCATGCTCCACTCGACCGCGCGCTCGACGATGCGACGGCTGAGACGATGCTCGCCCAGGGCACGGTGTTCATCCCGACCTTGACGATGATGAAAGGCGTCGCCGCGAATCTCACCGCAGCGGGCGTTCCCGGTGTGAGCTATGCACACGCCCACGAGAGCACGCGCGCGATGCATGCCGCGGGCGTTCCGGTCCTGGCCGGCACCGACGCCTACATCGGGTCCTTCACACGGGCATCGCCGCCATACGGCGAGAGCATGCACGACGAAGACGCCTACATCGGGCTCCTCGAACGGGCAATGCCGCCATACGGCGAGAGCATGCACGACGAACTCGCTCTGCTCGTGGACGCCGGCCTGTCAACAGCCGAAGCGCTGCGCGCTGCCACCTCGACGGCCGCGCACGCGTTCTCACTCGACGATCGGGGGGCGATCACCCCCGGATTGCGAGCCGACCTCGTGCTGGTGGACGGCGATCCGCTCACCGACATCGCTGCCGCGCGTCGCGTTCTGCGTGTGTGGTGCGGCGGCATCGAGGTGTGAGGGCGTCCTCTCGACCGCGGTGTCACTCCACGGCGGTGTTCGCGCCGTGGTGCCACGCGAGCACCCGGTTCTCGACGACGATGAGCAGCAGGTTGAACACGTACCCGAAGATCCCGATGAGCACGATGCCCGACCACATGTCCGTGATCGCGAACGACCTCTGCGACTGAAGAACGAAGACGCCGATCCCGTTGCCTCCCGCCATCATCTCGCTCACGACGACCATGATGAGCGCGAGCGAAAGACTCGTGCGCATTCCGGCAAAGATCTGCGGAGCTGCCGCGGGAAGTGCGACCTGCAACTCGTAGCGGAACCAGTGGATGCCGTACACCCGGGCGGTCTCGCGCAGTCCGGGGTCCATTCCTCTGATTGCAGCTTCGGTATTGAGGAGCACGGGCCAGAGGCAGATGAAGGTGATCAGAATCACCTTCGCGGTGTCGTCGAGGCCCAGCACGATGATGACGAGGGGAATCAACGCGACCGCAGGGATCGCGCGCAGGAACTCGAGCACGGGTGCGAACATCGCCTGGAGGCGGTGCGCCTGACCGAGAACGAACCCCACGACCACGCCGATGACCACAGCGCCGATGAACCCGATCATCATCCTGGAAAGACTCGGCAAGACGTCGCTCGCCATCCGCGCGAAGAGCCAGTTCTCCTGGAAAGCGACTAGGGCGTGTCTCCCAAAGGTTTGGGCTGGTCGCTGGAACGCTCGGTGTGTGTCTCGAACGGAGTTGCTGACTGATGCGCAGTGGGAGCTGATTGCTCCGTTGATGCCGTCCTCGCAGGGGCGTCGTGGTCGGCCGTTCGCCGATCATCGCACCGTGGTGGAGGGCATCATCTATCGCTACCGGACCGGGATCGCGTGGCGGGACTTACCCGGGTGCTTCGGGCCGTGGCAGACGGTGTGGAAGCGGCACCGCCGCTTCAGCGGTGATGGGACGTGGGACAAGATCCACAGCGTCCTGCTGGCCCATGCCGACGCCGCCGGGCTGATCGACTGGGAAGTCTCGGTGGACTCCACGATCAACCGCGCCCATCAGCACGCCACCAACCTGCCCCGGGACACAGGGGGACCTGACGAATTACACGAATCTGCGCATCGAGCCGCCTGATCACGCCATCGGCCGCTCCCGCGGCGGCCTGTCGACGAAGATCCACCACCTGTGCGACGGGAACATGCGGCCGCTGGTGATGCTGCTCGGGCCCGGGCAGGGCGGGGACTCCCCGATGTTCGAGCACGTGATGAACGCCCTGCGGGTACCGCGCCTGGGTGGGGGCCGGCCACGCACCAGGCCCGACCGGGCGCTGGGTGACAAGGCTTACTCTTCCCGGGCCAACCGCAAGCTGTTGCGCCGGCGCGGCATCCAGGCCGTCATCCCCGAACGCGATGATCAGATCGCCAACCGCAAGCGCCGCGGCGCCAAGGGTGGTCGCCCGGTCACCTACGACACCGAGGCCTACAAGCGCCGCAACGTCGTCGAGCGCGGATTCAACATCTTCAAGCAATGGCGCGCCTTGGCCACCCGCTACGACAAACTCGCCCTGACCTATCGCGGCGGCGTCGTCCTACGCGCCATCACCATCTGGCTCAAGGCTTTAAGAGACACGCCCTAGTCGCCTTCACGGCAAAAGAACGTGAGGGGGAAGGGGCAGGGACGATGAGTGCGACAGAAGCCGGCGAGGTGCAAGTGTTCGGCCGAGAGGGATGCGTGCAGTGCAGGGCAACGTGCCGAGCGCTCACCGAGCGGGGAATCGCGTTCGAGTCCGTTGACGTCGACGCAGACCTCGACGCGGCGGCGACGGCGCGGCGAGTGGCGCAGGCGGGAGGCTCGACGCAGCTTCCGGTGGTCCAAGTTCCCGGCATGGCGCCCTGGACAGGGTTTCGCCCGGACCTCATCGATGCGATCGCATCGGAGGCCGTGTGATGGGCGAGGGCACCTCCGCTCCCCTGGTCGCAGCGATCGAACGCACCTGGGCCGCGATTCAGCAGCGCCACAGCGACGTGCCGGAGGTCGTCGTTACCCTCGCGTCCGGTCGCACGGTCAAGGGCGTGAATCTCGGCCACTTCGCCCCCGATCGGTGGGTGCGTGGTGACGAGGTGGTGCACGAGTTGTTCATCGGCGGTGAAGGACTCTCACGCGGCGGCGTGGACGTGCTCGGCACACTTCTGCACGAAGCCGCCCACGGCGCCGCGAACACGCGAGGAATCAAAGACACCAGCAGACAGGGCCGCTACCACAACGCAGCTTTTCGGAGCATCGCAGAGAGCTTCGGTCTGACGCTCGAGAAAGATCCCCGCATCGGATGGTCAGTCACCACCGTGCCCACGGGAACCGCCGAGACGTACGCGGCCGAGGTTGCGCAGCTCACGGCGGCGATCACCGCCTACCGTCGAAGCGAATCGCCTGACGCGGAGGGCAAGACCAAGAGCAACAACGGCCGCACGGCCGTGTGCAGCTGCAGCCGCAAGATCCGCGCATCCAACGCCGTGATCGACGCGGGCCCGATCCTTTGCGGCCTGTGTGGCACCGAGTTTGAAACCGAAGAACAATACCAAAAAGGCAAGACCCCCCTTGACTTGCGGGCAAGGGGGGTCTAGACTAGACTCATGAAAGCACAGCGAACGCGAGACGTGCTGAAGCACCTGAAGAGCATCGGCTGGGTCTATCTGCGCGATGGTCAGGGTAGCCACGAACTATGGGGCCTGCCCGACGAGTCGCAGAAAGCCTCGATCCCGGCAGGGCACAAGGAAGTCTCAGCGGGCGTGCTGCGACAGATCGAGAGGGCCGGGGCGACACTCCCCCAGGCCTGGAAGTGAGAGGGAGGACGCGATGACACAGACATTCGCCGTCAGCGTCGAGCGCGAAGGCCGTTGGTGGGTGTTCGAGATCCCCGAACTCGGCACCGGAGGGCAGGCAGCCTCTCTCGACGAGGTAGATCGCGAGGCCCAGGGTGTCGCTGCGATGTGGCTCAACGTCGACCCCGCCGAGGTGGCCGTCACCGTCGACGTGCGCGCCCCTAAGCAGCTGCTCGACGAGTGGGCACAGGCGGAGAAGGACGAAGCTGAGGCGCGTCGGGCTCAGGCCCGCGCCGCGGAGCGTCGCCGCGCCGTGGTAACCGCGCTCAGGAACGAGAAGTACTCCGCCCCCGACGTCGGCCGCGTACTCGGGATCAGCAAGCAGCGGGTTTATCAGATCGAGAAAGCCAAGGCGAAGGCCTCCGCCTAGGGCGTGTTGATCAAGAGGTTCCGCTCCTCGGTGGGTGAGTCTTGAACGGTGACGCGACAGGAGATCTCTGACGAGGTGTGGGCCGTGATGGAGCCGTTGATGCCGACGGTGACCGGTCGGTCGCGGCCGTGGACGGATCACCGGCTCGCTATCGAGGGGATGGCGTGGAAGTACCGGACCGGTGCGCCGTGGCGTGACGTTCCGGAACGGTTCGGGAAGTGGAACTCGATCTACAAGCGGTTCA
>NZ_QDFT01000062.1 GCF_003075375.1 Microbacterium testaceum
GGGCACCGAGCTGGCCGAGGMCGCCGGGCTCGGCGCCGTGCCCGGCGTCCTCGGCCAGCTCGGTGCCCTCGGCGCGTTCGCGGGCGTGCTGTGGTGGGGATTGCGGGCTGATCCGCCGGGCTACCTCACGGCCGTGCCGTGCGCGATCGGGGCCTACGTGGGCGAGGTCGTCGGCATCGTCGTCGGGGCCCTCGTCAGCGGAGCCGACCTGGCCCGCGGGGTGGCCGCGGCGGGCAGCGTCGCCCTCGGCTTCGCCGGTCCGGTCGTCGCGCTGGCCGGTTTGGCCGCCGGTCTTATCGGGGTCTTCCTCGTGCGCTCGCGCTCGCGCGGTCCGCGCTGGCGCTGGGAGGACGACGACGACGAGCCGTGAGCGCGGCCCGCGACGTGCCGATGCGTGCCGGCATCCCCGTCTTCCCGGGCGTGTCGAGCTAGCGTAGAGGGGTGGAGCGGTCGCTCGAGAGCCAGGTCGGTCAGGCGGTGGACGCCTGGCTGCGGTGGTTGCCGCGCTGGGAACCCGCCCACCACCGCGGCCGCGTCGCCCCGTGCCGCCGATGCTTCGGCTCGCCCGTGCTCTCGGCCGCGGGGCTCGGCGCCGACGTCCCCCACGGGGTGCAGCACGGCCTGTCGACCCGGGTGAAGGGCATCGTGGACCATGCCGTGGCCGACTACACGGCCCGGAACCTGCCCACCCTGCAGGCGGAGCTCGACCAGCAGGCCGAGCGGAATCGCCGTCGTTCCTACCGCCCGTCCGAGGGTCTCGAGCCGGAGTTCGAGGGGATGCCTCTCGACCCCGACCCCGAGCCCGGAGCGCCCTTCCTGTTCACCCTCTCGGGCCTCGCGGCCGAGGAGGACGCCGCGATCCCCGCCCTTCCCCCTCTGACGGATGCCGCGAAGGCGGCTCTGCGGCAGGAGGTGGGCCTCGCCGACGACTACGCCAATATGATCGGCCGCGAGATCTGCACCGTTCTGCTGCACCACCGCCTGCGTATCCAGGCGGCGGTCGCCGAGTACGTGGAACCGCAGATCGCCGCTCTGCTCGACGACCTCACCCGTTCCCTCGACGCGCCCTTCGATCCGCGCGAGGCGGAGCCGCCGGCATCCTGAACCCCGGGTCCACAGGCGAGCGGTGGCGTCAGGGGCTTTTGTTAGCATCGGGGGGTTGTCCGCACGTCGTGTCGCGGACGCGTCGTCCGAGGGAGGGGGCTCGATGCCGCAGCGGCTTCCGTCGTCGCCGCCCATCCTGCCCGGGTTGGCGTACATCCGGCCCCTCGGATCGGGCGGTTTCGCCGACGTCTTCCTCTACGGGCAGGACATGCCCCGCCGCGACGTCGCGGTCAAGGTGCTCCCGAGCGACGTGCGCGACCCCGACCTGCTGCGCATGTTCAACGCCGAGGCCGACGTGCTCGCGCACCTGTCCGCCCACCCCTCGATCGTCACGGTCTATCAGGCGGGGATCTCGGCCGACGGCAGACCGTACATCGTGATGGAGTTCTGCCCCGGGTCGCTCGCGCAGCGGTATCGCGTCGAACGCATCCCCGTGGCCGAGGTGCTCTCGATCGGCGTGCGCATGGCGGGAGCGCTCGAGTCCGCTCACCACGCCGGGTTGATCCACCGCGACGTCAAACCCAGCAACATCCTCGTCACCACCTTCGGGGCGCCCGTGCTCGCCGACTTCGGCATCTCGTCATCGCTCGTGCGCCAGGGCGCCGACGAGATGCTCGCGATGTCGGTGCCGTGGAGCGCGCCCGAGGTGGTGGCCGAGCAGACCGCCGGCACCGTCGCCAGCGAGGTGTGGAGCCTGGGCGCCACCGTGTACTCGCTGCTGGCGGGGCAGAGTCCCTTCGAGCGTCGCGAGAAGGGGCAGAACTCGCGCGAGCAGTTGCGACGACGCATCGCCCGGGCCTCGTACACCGACATCTCCCGCGCCGACGTCCCTCCCGCTCTGCAGAGCGTGCTGGCGACGGCGATGTCACGCGATCCCGCCCAGCGCTACGCCAGCGCCCGAGCGTTCGGCGAGGCCCTGCAGGCGGTGCAGACCGAGACCGGTCTCGCGGCCACCCCGCTCGAGGTCCCCGCGGCCGAATGGGCCCCCGCCGCGCGTGCCGTCGACTTCGCCGACGGCACCCTGCGCGGTCCCGCCCGCTCGCGCATCGAGCGCGACGGCGCCCGCAAGCTGCGCAACCCCTCCGGTATGGCCGGGTACGCCCGCGACGAAGACACCGACATCGCGGCCCCGGTGGCCGGCGGGTCGCGCGTCCTGCCCTGGGTGCTCGCCTCGGCGACGGTCGTCACAGCGGGCGCGGTGGTCGTGGCCGCCCTCTTCGCGACGGGGGTGCTGCGATGAAGCGCCGCACCGTCGCGGGTCTCGCGGCGAGCCTCGTGACCGCGGCCCTCGTCGTCACCGCGAGCGTCGTCTGGCCCGGGCTCGATGCGCAGCAGACGCCCGAGGTCGACACCTCGGTCTGGGCGCTGCAGACCGGTGACGGCCAACGCTACGCCCGCGTCAACACCACCGTGGGCGAGCTCGACACCGTACGCACGGCGGGCAACCCCAGCGAGGTCGCCCAGGGCAGCGACGGGGCGTACCTCTTCACCGACAGCTTCAGCAAGCTCACGCGCATCGACGAGGCGCAGCCGATCGATCTGCAGCAGGAGCAGCTCGAGGCCGCCCCCGACACCCCGCCGGGCACCACGTCCGTCGCCACGGCGGGCGACTACGCCGTCTACCGCACCGACACGGGCACCCTGTTCGCCACCCGGCTGAGCCGAGCGGGCCAGGCGGCGAGCGAGCTCGACCCCTTCGGCACGGCCGGCGATGACGACGTGCCGTCCTACACGGCCGACGCGATCGCCGTCGACGAGCGCGGCATGCTCTTCGCCTACTCGTCGGCCGACCGCTCCGTCATCCGCTACGACATCGAAACCGACGAACTGCGCGGGCGAGACGCCCTCGACGCCGACGTCGCCTCGCCCGCGCTCTCGGCCGCGGGCGACGACTGGGTGCTGGTCGACGCCGACGCCGGACGCGCGTGGGTGCGCGGCGAAGACCCGGTGACCATCGACACCGGCGACCAGGTCGTGGTGGGCGATGCCGACGCCGATGCCCGCGACGTGTACGTCGCCGACGACCAGTCGCTGTGGAGCATCCCGGTCGACGGGAGCGAGCCGCGCCGAGAGGTGGGTGGCGGCGGCAACGTCCTCGGTCAACCCGCCCGCCCCCTGACCCATCAGGGGGTCGCTTATGCCGCATGGCTGCTGCCCGGCGACTCACGGGGCACCCTGTGGCGCTCCGACAGCGGAGAGACCGGCCTCGATTACGGCGGGGCCACCATGCCCGACCAGCGGCGCCCCGTCTTCGTCGCGACCGAGCACGCCATCATCCTCAACGAGACGCGCACGGGGTGGGTGTGGACGGTCCCCGACGGAGCCCTCGTCGCGTCGAGCCAGAACTGGTCCCTCGACGACCGCACCGAACAGACCGCCGTGCAGAGCGAGGAGCAGCTCAGCGTCGTCCTCGACCCCAAGCCGCCCATCGCCGAACCCGACGCGTTCGGCGTGCGGCCGGGTCGGTTGACCACCCTTCCGGTCCTGCTCAACGACCACGACCCCAACGAGGACGTCCTCAGCATCGTCGCCGAGAGCGTCACGGGGCTCGACCCCGGCTTCGGCACGCTCTCGGTGACGGACTCCGGGCAGCGTCTCGCCGTGCGCGTCGCGCCGGGAGCCACGGGGTCGGCGACCTTCACCTACACCGTGACCGACGGCACGGCCGTCGACGGGCTGACGTCGGCCCCGACCACCGTCACCCTGACGGTCTCGGGCCCCGAGGCCAATGCCGCACCCGTCTGGTGCGGCGTCGAGAAGTGCCTGCAGCCCTGGCCGACCCCCGAGGTCGCCCGCGGCGGCACGGTCACCGTGCCGGTGCTCCCCGGGTGGGTGGACCCCGACGGCGATCCGCTGCTGCTGCTCTCGGTCGACAACCCCGGGGGAGTCGGCACGGTCGCCGCGACCCCGGGCGGCGACGTCGTCTACCAGCACGCCGACGACGGTTCCGGCGGCGAGCAGAACATCCAGCTCGACGTCACCGTCGCCGACACCCGCGGTGCGGTCACGAGCAAACCCCTCGTCATCCGCGTCGCCCCCGACCCCGGCCTGGCCGTGCAGTCCTTCGCGGCGATCGACACGGTCGGCTCCTCTCTCACGGTCGACGTCGGCCCCCACGTGACCGGTACCGCCGGCGACGTGTCGCTGACGTCGGTGCGCGTGCTCGACGACGCCGCGGCGACCGCGACGGTCGTCGGCGGCAGCACGACCTTCGACTTCTCCGCGCCGCAGCCGGGCGTCTACCGCGTCGACTTCACGGTCAACGGCGGGGGACGGGATGCCAACGGCACGGCCCGCATCACGATGCTCCCCGCCGATGCGCCGGCGCAGCTGTCGACCTCACCCGTCGTGGCGTTCGTCCGCCCGCAAGAGGATGCGACCCTCGACGTCTTCAGCGCCGTGTCCAACCCCACCGGACGAGTGCTGCTGCTCAGCGACGTCGCCGCCACGGCAGAGGACGGCGCCTCGCTCACGGTCGACACCGTCGGCCAGAACGACCTGCGCGTCTCGGGCAGCACGGCCGACGGGGCGGCCGGCCTGCTGGGCACCGTCGCCTACACCGTCTCGGACGGCACGGATGACGCCGGTTCGCGCGTCGGCGGCGAGGCCACCGTCTACCTCCTGCCCCCGGCCCCCGAGATCGCACCCATCGCGGTCGACGACACGGTCACCGTGCGTGCGGGCGCTCAGGTCGACATCCCCGTGCTCGACAACGACATCTCGCCCGCCGGCGGTCGCCCGACGCTCGACCCCTCCAGCGTCCAGGCCCTTCCGGCGAGCGACGCCCTGGCGTTCGCCTCGGGGGGCGTGCTGCGCTACCTGGCGCCCACCACGCCGGGCGCGTACGAGGTGACCTACCGGGTCTACACCACGGGGACGCCGGGCCTGTGGGACGAGGCGACCGTGCGCATCACGGTTCTCGGCGGCGACGCCAACCGCGCGCCCCTGCCCGACACGCTCGAGGGTCGCGTCCTCAGCGGCGGCACCACCTCGATCGACTTCCACGGCTTCGGCGTGGATCCCGACGGCGACGCCGTCACCCTCGATCGCATCGCCGCGCAGCCCGACCGGGGCACGGCATCCATCTCGCCCGACGGGTCCGCGATCCTCTACACCTCGATCCCCGGCGACCGCGGCCAGGTCTCCTTCCGCTACCGCGTCTCGGACCCGTCGGGAGCCACCGGCGAGGGTACGGTGCGCATCGGAGTCCTGGATGCCGAGGCCAATCCCAGTCCGATCACCTTCACCGACTACGTGCAGGTGCAGGCCGGCGCGGACCGCACCATCAGGGTCAGCCCCCTCGCGAACGACATCGACCCCACGCAGGGCCGGCTGAAGCTGACCGGGGTGCGCCCCGACCTGCCCGAGACGCTCGTCGACGGCAGCGACAACCCCGAGTACGCGCGTTTGAACGGCTTCGTCCAGACCGTCACCGACACGGGCGTCGTGCTGCGCGCGGGGGAGCAGCCGAGGACGATGTCCTTCCTGTACGACGTCGAATCCGACTCGGGCAACACGGGGCGCGGCCTCGTCGTCGTCAAGGTCGTCCGCGAGAACGTGCCGGACTACCCGGTCGTCACGGACACCGTGCTCACCGTCGAGAACCGGGACGACTTCGCCACCGGCGTCGACGTCATCGCGGGCCGGGCGACCTGGTCGGGCGGAGAGGTCGGCGACCTCGACGTATCCCTCTGGGGCGATCCGTCCGACCTCACGGTGGACGGCCGTCGCATCTCGGGCGCGTTGCCCAGCACGCGGCGCGTCATCCCCTTCGCCGTCACCGGTCGCCTCGGCGACGCCGTCGTGACCACCTACGCCTTCCTCCGCGTCCCCGGCGACGACGACCTCACCCTGGCGCTGCGTCCCGGTGCGGCTCAGCGCGTCGACGAGCTCGCCTCGGTGTCCTTCGACATGGCATCCCTCGTCGCCCTCCCGCGCCGCGCCACGCTCGAGGTGGGCACCGATGTCGCGGCCACCGGCGTACGGGCCGAGGGCCGGTGCTCGGTCGCCGGATCGGTCGTCACCTACGACGCCGGATCGGGCTCGCCCTACACCGACGCGTGCCGGGTTCCGGTCCGGGTGGCGGGCAGCGAGGAGTGGACGGTGCTGTCGGTGCCGATCGGCGTCGTGGCCCGCGATCCCCAGCCCGAGCTGCGCCCCGGGGCCCTCACGGTCGGCCCCGGCGAGACGGCGAGCTTCGACCTGCGCAACATGACCTCGTGGCAGCTCGGTCGCGAGGACTGGGCCGGCATCCGATACGCGATGGACTATTCCGGCGCGGCGTTCTCGGTGTCGCTCGACGGGTCCACCGTCACCGTCACGGGTAACGACCGCGCGGTTCCGGGAACCGAGAACGCCGCGGTCATCTCGGTCACCAGCCACAATTCCGTCGCGCCCGCCCGCCTCGTGCTGCGGGTGGGCTCGGCCCCATCGACCCTCCCGCAGGGCGGCACCACCTCGGCGCAGTGCTCTCAGGCGTCGGGATCGAGCTGCTCGATCGGTGTCGTCGGCGCCGGCGGCGAGGTCAACCCGCTGCCACGCACCCCGCTCGAAGTGGTCGCCGTGCGTCCGACCGCGAGCTGCGCGGGGGTCGACTTCTCGGTCGCCTCGACCTCGGGCGTCCTCGCGTCGTGGACCGACGACGCCCCCGGCGCGACCTGCAGCGCGAGCGTCACCCTGCGCGACGCGCAAGGCCGGACGACCGCGTCCACGCGCGACGCCCGGGTGGTGCTCGACCTGCTCGGTTACCCGAGGCCGCCCGCGAGCGTGCGTCAGACCGCGTTCGGCGACGGCACCGTGACCCTGCGGGTCGACCCGGGCGAGGCGCGTCGGGCGTACCCCGGTCTCTCGGGCTTCACCGTGCGGTCCGGCGGACAGGTCGTCGGCCAGTGCGCGGCCGACGGTACCTGCGCGCCGATCTCGGCACCCAACGGCGAGCAGCGCGAGTACGTCGTCACCGCCGTCAACAGCGTCGGCGAGTCCCGCAGCGCCGTCCGCACCACCGGATGGGCGTATCGGGCCCCGAACAAGCCCGGAGCCGTGACGTTCACCCCCGTGCAGACCAACGGCGAGGGCGGGGTCGCCGATCTCGTCATCACCGGCGTCGACAGCACCGAGACCGGGACCCTCGAGATCTCGAGCCCCGTCGGCGACAAGATCCAGGTCAACGTCGGACGCAACCAGGACACCGTGCAGGTGCGCCGCTTCACCGTGGGCTCCAATGCGTCCACGAGCATCACGGTCAAGCCCATCTCGCGCTTCTCGACGCCGCCGGGCCTCGGCGGCGCCGCGAACGGCAGCGAGCTGGTCGGCAGCGCGCACGGCGTGGGCGCCCCCACCAACCCGACGCTGACACTCACCTCGACCTCGAACGGCGACGGCACCGCCACGATCGACGCGCGCGCGACCGCCCAGCAGAACGGCACCGACAGCGAGGTGCGGTTCGACATCGTGCCCGAGGGGCGTTTCTGCAGTCCCAAGGCGGGCGGCGACGTGAAGCAGTTCCCCAAGGAGCGCGACGGCGAGACGTACCGGTACACGATGTGCGCCGAGTCGTTCTTCGACGGCCGATCGTTCGGCGCGGTGACCAAGACCGAGCAGGTCGACGCGTCCCAGAGCAAAGAGGCGCCCAAGGGGTACACGTTCACGGTCGGATCGCGCCCGAGCGTCAGCGAATCCGGCAAGCGAGCCGAATGGACGATCGACAAGATCAACCGGGGAGACGCCCCTCCCCGCCGCAACGACGTTCTGTACGAGGGCTGGAGCAACGAGAAGAGCACCGCCTTCGACCGCGACCCCGAGATCAAGGTTTACTTCAAGCACCAGGTGTGGGGAACCGAGTCTCAGCGCGGCGCGGTCACCCCCGCGAGCGGCAGCGCCCCCTACCAGGTGCAGGCGCGCTGGGATATCGGCGCGTGCGAGGCGGGCGGCACCCTGCGTGCCGATGGTTCGTCGGCGGGTGACCGCGCGACGTTCGCCTTCACCTACGACAACGTGCGCTACCGCGACAAGAACGGCGCGACCCTCGAGCGCAATCCCGACAACCCGCGCCTCGTCCCCGCCGGCGCGACCGCCGTCGAGAACATCGGCGTCAGCGTGGACTGGACGAAGCAGGGGTGGAACCTCGACAAGGCCACCTCGACGCTGTCCGGCACGTGCAAGCCGGGCACCCCGGCATCCTGAATCCCGCCCTTCCCCGCCCCACCCCGACAACGCCCTCGAAGGACTTCGACATGACGATCACCCAGGAGCAGGCCACCTGGTTCTCCCAGACCTTCTCGCAGATCGCCGACAACGTCGAGCGCGCGGTCCTCGGCAAGCGCCACGTCGTCGAGCTGGTGCTCACGGCGATGCTCAGCGACGGACACGTGCTGCTCGAGGACGTGCCGGGCACGGGCAAGACCTCGCTCGCCCGCGCGGTGGCCCAGTCGGTGCAGGGCACCAACACGCGCATCCAGTTCACGCCCGACCTGCTGCCCGGCGACATCACGGGCATCACCGTGTACGACCAGAAGACGGGCACGTTCGAGTTCCACACCGGGCCGATCTTCGCCAACATCGTGCTCGCCGATGAGATCAACCGCGCCAGTCCCAAGACGCAGTCGGCGCTGCTCGAGGTGATGGAAGAGGGCAAGGTCACCATCGACGGCGTCTCGCGCGAGGTCGGCGTGCCCTTCCTGGTGCTCGCCACCCAGAACCCCGTCGAGCAGGCCGGCACCTACCGTCTGCCCGAAGCGCAGCTCGACCGGTTCCTGCTGCGCACCTCGCTGGGTTATCCGGACCACGCGGCGACCGTGCGCATCCTCGACGGCGCGCCCGTCGCCACCGCCGAGCTGCGCCCCATCATCACGCCGCAGGCGATGGTGGGAATGGCCGACCTCGCGGCATCCGTCTACGTGGACGCTCTCGTCCTCGACTACATCGCGCGTCTCGTGGATGCCACCCGCACGGCCGACGAGGTGCGCCTCGGCGTGAGCATTCGGGGGGCGCTCGCGCTCACGCGCGCGACGCGCGCCCGGGCCGCGTCCCAGGGGCGCACGTACGCCACCCCCGACGACGTCAAGGCGCTCGCCGTCGCGGTGCTGTCGCACCGACTGATCCTGCACCCCGAAGCGGAGTTCGACGGCGTCACCCAAGAGGCCGTAATCGGCCAGGTGCTGCTCGACACCGCACCGCCCACGCAGCGCGAGAGCGCGTGAGCATGAAGCGTCGCTCGACGTCGCCACCGCCGCCGGGAGGTGCGCGGTGCCCGATGTGAACCTCACCGAGTCGCGCCTGACGCGCACCTCGGCCGGCACATTCCGCACCGGTTCGCGCACGTCCCTCACCTCGACCTCGGTGCGGCGGCAGCGCCGGATCGTGCGGGCGGTCGTCCGCCTCGCCGAGGCCTGGCGCGCGATCCGCGAGGCCGTGGTCGCCGCGGTGCGCTGGGCGGGCAGGACCGTTCGGCCCGCCGGGGCGGTCGTCACCGTCGCGGCGAGCGTCGGGCTGGTGTGCGGATTGCTCTTCGGGTGGGTGGAGTGGATGGTCGCGGGCAGCGCCGCGCTCCTGCTGCTCGCGATGAGCGTCCCGTTCCTCTTCGGCGCGCGCTCCTACGACGTCGACCTGGACCTCGCGCACGAGCGGGTCGTCGCGGGCACCGGCGTCACGGGCGAGATCGTCGTGCGCAACGACGGCTCCCGCGCCGCCCTTCCGGGGCGTCTGGACATCCCCGTCGGTCGGGGGCTGGTCGAGTTCGGGGTGCCGTTCCTGCGTCCCGGTGCCGTGACCACCGAGCCGCTGGTGATCCCGCCGCTCCCGCGCGGCGTCGTGCGCGTAGGGCCGGTCACCACGGTCCGCAGCGATCCCGTGGGCCTGCTCCGGCGCGAGCACGCCTTCGACGACGTGCACGATCTCTTCGTCCATCCGCGAACGGTCGTCCTTCCGTCGACCAGCGCGGGCCTCGTCCGCGACCTCGAGGGAAGCGCCACTCGCCGCCTGGTCGACGCCGACATGTCGTTCCACGCGATCCGCGAGTACGTCCCCGGCGATTCGCGGCGGCAGGTGCACTGGAAGTCGACGGCGAAGACCGGTCGGCTGATGGTGCGCCAGTACGAGGAGTCGCGTCGTTCCCGCATGGCGGTGGTGCTCGCCGCCGCCACCCCCGAGTACGCGGATSCTCGTAC
>NZ_QDFT01000063.1 GCF_003075375.1 Microbacterium testaceum
GGTCTACTCCGACTGGAGATCCCGAAGGGATCCACGGACAGGAAGAGCCCGAAGGCACACGCAGGGCGGCCTGTCCGTTGTTGCACGCGTTGCGCGAGCTAGTCCGAATGCACCGGCTACCCGGGGCACCATGGTCCGTTGCCGAACCAATTGAGCGAATCCGCTCAACGAGTCACGACGACGTCGTGACTTCATCTCTAGGCCAGCAGCAGCCATCTCCTCACCTCAACGACTCAGGGTAGTAGGGAATCGACGTCACACTGATCTGCTGCGGCTCGACGCGCCGCGGTCTCCGCTTGCCAGCGGCTAGCTCAGCAATGCCCCTCTCGGTAACCTTGTTGGCACTGTCGATCCAGCCCTCGGTCAAGAGGTATGCCAACAAACCGTCGACTTCCGCCTGGTTCATGTGCAATGCGTTTCCTAGAATGTCGGCGCGTTGAGGGGAAGCGCGCAGCAGCGCGAGTGTCGCCAGGATGTCCCGATTACTTTCCCGCTGTTGCTTGCGTAGGCTGACGGCGAGCCGCTCCTGTCGGACGGCGGCGACGATTTCGTTATGCGCGACTGGCACATCGGAAGATTCGGCAAGTTCGCGAATCATGCCGCTGGGAACCTGTCGCCCGCTGCTCCCGGCGAATAAAGGCTGCCAATCAGCACCGCGCTGTCGAAAGATTTTGGGGATTGTGTTTGGCACGCGATCCTGAAACCCGAACAGGCCAGCGTGTTGTCCATAGCCCAAGCGATCCCTACCCTCCCCGTAGCGATCGCACAACGCGAGCGCGGCCTCAATGTCGTTCGAGGCCCAGGGCAGACCACGGATAGTCGGGGCGTGACGAACGAATCGCAACGAGTCGACCTGTGGAAGGTCCCCAACGACTTGCTTACCGTTGGGTGACACCGCAAAGGCGAGGACTATGAGTCGTATCCAATGAAAAGAGCGCCAGCTCTTCAGGGTCGGATTACGCAGCAACGCCTGGACATACTTCGCCACCTGGCCGCCCGTCTCGATGGTGTCCGACACCACGATGATGGTCCGTACTCGCTTCTTGCGAAGTTCAGCGATCAGCGCCGTGGGCGGAATAACACCTCTCCGCTGAACATCCCGAAGCAAGTGACCGATAAGACCTTCGCTTCCAGGCATGGAGGGGATGTCCATCCCCGGTTGAAAATTGTCGAACGCGGTCAGAGGTTCGAGCTTTGGCAGCTTGTTCGAGTGTCGAATGTCTCCAGAGTCCATGGCCGGTAGCACCCACACGGTCCCCGCGCTGAGTGCTGCATCAATCTCTTCCGCGACGAGATCTATCAGCGACGCTCGTGCAGTGGTCCAACTGTCAAGCACGAACGCATCTAGCAGTCGTTTGGCTATCTCACGATCGCCGGACGGAAAGTTGTCGAGCCAAGCGATCCCTGCCTCGGTGTCCGACAGTGCCATGAGCGCGCCCTTCTTTCCCCGTCATCCTGACAGCATGAGCGGTCCGGCTGGTCTGGGGCGCTGCGCATGTTCTGATTGTGACCATGGCCGCCCCTCTGCGAACGACGAACCAAGGACGGGCGGCCGGTCCGCACTCGGGCGGCACGCTGACGCGCGGCCTGTGACTCTTACTACCGGAAACCGGGACTTCCTGCCCGATCCTGGTGCGAGCACCGCGCGAGAAGGAAGGCCTGTCGAGCAAAGAAGCCACAGGTCTTGTCCGCTCCTCCAGGTGACGCCCGCTTCACGTTCGGCGCCTTGGTCAACGAGCGCCGCACAGTTACCGCCCCTGATCGTGGGGGCGTGAGCGCGGGATCCCTCGCAGCCGGCAGACATCGAGCCAATCAGCTCGTCGTCCAGCGCCTGGAAGCGATGAGAGCCATTTGTCAACTGTCATGCGACACCTTCAGTGCGCGCAGGGCGACCGCACGTCGGTTCTCCGGGGTCGCAACGGCACGGTTCGGGAGCGACTTATCGAACTGTTCGATCTCGTCCGCCAGCTCACGACGAACCCGATCAAGTCCGACTGTGCGATCGACCTCGGCGAGATTAAGGTCGCCAACCAAAGTCGGCGGGTCGGGCACCCCTAAGGGCACTGCGCGACTGACCATCTGCGCGAGGAGATCCAGCAATGGCCATGAGCCGTCAGCCAGATGCTTGTCTGCCCAACGGCGCACTGCGCTTTCGTCTGCCGCTAGCCACATGCCGAATAGGTCCCAGATCTCGGTCGGGTAATCGAGCGGATTGGTATCTCCCTGGGCGTCAAAGAGAGTCGATGCACGCGCGGCGAACTCCGTTTTCGCGGCTGCGAATTCCGCATTCCGCGTCTCCGGCGGTGCCATCCCGCCCCGAAGGACCGAAATCACGTCCTCCGCGAACCGCAGTGAAGGGTCCTCGTCCGCCATCGCGCGAACAGCCGCAAGAGGGCGATCACCGCGAAGGTGGGTGAAGTGCGACTGTGCAAAGTGGACCGTCTCTCGGTAGGGCGTGCCCGGCAGGTAGTCAAGCGCAGGGAGTCGGATTGCCTGTATCGCCAGCCACCGCAGCACCACCACGCCATCCACTCGTCCGGGGTCCCAGTATCGGTTCAGCTTTCCGATGATCAGCGAGGTCTCGTCAGGCCACTTACGCTCAACGACCTCCCGCTCCGGCCCCGAAGCGCCAGCAATGATCTCGGCGCATGCCTTCTCCACGGTGCGATCTGACAGGTCATCGTCCGGAACCCCGAACGCGAAGAACCGGTCGAAGTAGTCCTTGTGCGCGATGCGTCCGTGGCGGACGCTGCCGACGTGGCCGGACCGCTCTACTCCCCACTGCTCCGCGAAGTTCGGAAAGAGTTGGCTCAGCAAGTCAGCGACGCCCGACAGCTGGGCGGAGTCCACTCGACTACGGGTGAGCACATCACTCCAGTAGGCGTGGTCGGCGCCGGCATCGCGGTCTCCTGGCCAGATTCGGCCAGTCGGGTCGAGCTCGCCGAGCAGGCGGGAGCGCTGATCGATGATCGCGCGATACACCAGCGGTTCCGAGGCCCGGATCCAGCTCAAGATGAGGAAGTCCACAAAGTCCACCTCCTGGGATAAGCCGGCGGCCAGCGACTCAACTTGAGCCAAGAACCTCTTGATGGCTCTTGGGGTCTGTAGGCGGGAGCGGATGTGGCTGTAATACGCCTGGTCGAAGCGACGACGTTGTTCCTGGTCCATGGTCACAGAGAGCCGCGCGGCGAGCTCGCCGACTTCTCTGTCTATCCAGGTCGCAAGTTGCCGTTCGCGCACGGGCGGCACGTCTAGTCGCAGCTGGACGATCTTTTCCATATAGTCCAGCGCGCGCCGAGCGGAGCCTTCCCCGATGAGGCCAGTTCGGCTCAGAGCGTCGAGGAGCGTGTCTTCGTCGTAGGCCAACAGATAGTAGACGTTCGGGAGGCGGCCCGCGAGGCGTATCAGCTTGAAGAGGAGCAGGAGCTCTTGCGGGTCCAGCCGATCAACGTCATCGATCACCACGAGGACTGGCCTGTCGACTTTCAGAAGCGCCTTCTCGACCGCGGCCTTGGCCTCGAGTACACCGACATTGCCCCGAGTAGCATTCGCCGCTTGTTCGATTATCCGAGTTGCGTCGACACCTATAAGACCACCCAAAGCGCCCAACGGCGCCACAGTCTCCGCGAACGACGCGATTCCCTCTCGAACCTTCTTCCAACTCGCACCGCTCGGTACGGCCTCAGCAAGCTCGCGGAAGAACGCTTGCTGAAGCGACACGAGGTCCTGGTAGTACCACGGGTTGAACTCCGCGACTATCCAACGCCGCCGCGTTCCATCGATCCTCCGAAGCCTTGTCGTCACCGCATTCAGGACCGTTGACTTGCCGAGTCCCCATCGGCCGACTACAGCTACGACTGTGGACTCGGAGCGTGATCCGACGCGCTCAAGAAGTGTGACGATACTGTCCAGGAATCCGGCACGCCCGAGCGCATCCTCGTCGGGGTCTGTCAATGCTTCGTCGGAGAAAGCACCACCAGCGGGATCCTGTGTCATTAGGCGAGAGTAGCCAAGTGAGGCAGCCGCGCACACGCGCGCACACGGAAGCGCAGACCATTCGGTCGCAGGGGAACGCTTTGCCTGACGAAGCGCGACGCCACCAGTCGCCTTGCGCCAGCCGGTCGGCGCCCTGCTCAGCTCTCGGCGACAGTTCGCTCTCGTTGGATCGGTCACGAGCGCCCGCGTGAAAGCTGCACGCCAACCCACCTTCGTGGCTTCGCGTCCAGAGCGGGGCCTAAGTCGTGTGCCTCGATGCGAGCGGCCGGCTCAGCGTCTTCGGCTGCCATTACCTGCATGAGTCGTGCTAGGTGGACCAGGTCCCATGCCTCGGTGAGGCTACTCCATGGTGAGTAACATCCGAAGTCGGCAGGTTTCAACGTCTGACCAAGTTGGGTGCAGAATCGATCGCAACCGCCAGGAGAAGCCTCGCGGCCGGTCCCTACGTTTGAGCAGCGGATCCGCCCACCGTCTCCATCAGATGCGAGGCTGAGCGAGGAGCTTGTGAACGCTCGTCGAACAGCTCCGGTGTGCGTCCACCCGGCAGAATACGAGGCATGTCTATCCTGTCGGAGATCATCGACGGTGCTAGCGGCGACGTCGTCGGCACCGGCACCATACTGCGCAAGGCGCTGGTCGTCGCCAGCCGCTTACAGTCCTCCGACCTGAAGCGCTGGGTGAGAAACGAACTCGACGGATACGACCCCAAGGCGCCCGAGACACTGCCGTCGTATCGTGGCCCGTTCGCGATGCAGGCCGACGGACTGTTCACCAACGAGTTCGGCACGCTCCGAGCGCGATACCAGCTCGGCTCCAACAGCGTCGCGGACTCGAAGGTGCGCTCGTATCTCTTCGACATCAGGCTCGTCCAGCCCATCGCCGAGCTTGAGGATCTCGCGACGTCGCCTGTTGCCTCCGGTGCGCATCCCACGATGGCGTGGGACCAGACCAAGGTGGCGGCTTGGAACACACTCATCGAGGCCGGAAAGGTGCCCCGTCCGGGGGAGCTCCACCTGTTCAGTGCGCGCCAGACCCTCCCGCAGTCGTTCCTCGCGGGGATCATCGGCCAGGTCCGGACGACGTTGCTGTCTCTCGCGCTTGACCTGGAGGAAGCGGATCCCGCGGCCGGAACCACAGAAGGTCCCACGGTCGCCGATCCGGAGATCGCGGATGCCGTGCGCGCGAATGTGATCCAGATCAACAACTACGGCTCGAACAACCCGATCACCCTCGACAGGACGAGCATGACGACGGGCGATGCCACGGTCATTCACGGCGACGTCGAATCGTTCGTTTCCGCTGCCGCGGCGTACCTGTCCTCGGAAGGGCTTGCAGAACTCCAGCAGGCGGCGACGGCGCCACCCGAGAAGCGGGAAACGCGCCTCACGCGGGTGCTGCAGCGCGTCGAGGACGGCGCGATCAAGGTGGCCACTGGCGTCGGCACGAACGTCGCCGTCGCCAATCTCACGACGCTGATTTCTCTCTATCTCGGAACCGGATGACACGGCGCCTTCGGTCGCCGTTACGATGTCCGTCCCGTTGAGAGGGTGCGGTATTCGTGCCGCGGGCGCCGCGGATCTAGACAAGCTCACGCCCGGGCGGAAAGCCCGCCGCCCTGGTCACCGTTGTGAGTCTCGCGTTTCTCGCACACGGCCACCCCGGGCTGACGTTCGAAGTCATCGCCATCGAGTTCATTCCCGCGCTGTGGAGGATCGGCTCAGCAACCACCTGTCGGCGGCGCAATCCGCTCCGCGCATTGCGCCAAGGCGGCTGACGCCAAGCACAAGGATTGACCGCGAGGGGGAAGAGCATCAGCCGTCGACCCCTCCTCCGCTCGATGGCCTCCTTCTCGGGCTACCGAGCGGGAAAAGAGTGGATACGGTCCATGTGACTGGGCGGTGTCGGCGCCAGCCGGGGCGTGGTGCCAGGTGTGGCGACATGCGCATCGATACACTCAGGTGACAGCCTGCCAGACCCAGTCAGGACCGCACTCGTCGCAAAAGGAGGTCAGGCGGTGGCAACCAACGATCAGCTCAAAGCCCTCGTGAAGAGTCACGCCGACGGCGACGACCCACAGTTCTACGCGGTGGCTATGCAAGTCGCGGCCAAGGCGGCACGGTCTGGGCAGTCGAAGTTCGCGCAGGACCTCCGCGACCTGGTCGAGGATCTGCGCCAGCGCGGCACCGGGTCCTCACGCGTGGCATCGGTGGTCCCCGTTACGCAGCCTCGCGGCGAGCTGAGCTCGCTCCTCACCGTCAGCTATCCCGACGCTCGAGTGGGCGATCTGGTCCTGTCCGATGATCTCGGAGAGCGTCTGCGGCATGTCCTACTTGAGCAGCGTCAGCGAGACACGCTTGCGCGACATGGACTCCGTCCGGCGCGGCGGCTGCTGCTGATCGGCCCCCCCGGTACCGGCAAGACCTCCACCGCTCGTGTGCTCGCGGCCGAGCTCGGGCTCCCGCTGTTCGCGATCCGCCTGGACACGATCATCACGAAGTTCATGGGGGAAACGGCGGCGAAGCTGCGGCTGATCTTCGACGCGCTCGTCGAAACGCGTGGGGTGTACCTGTTCGACGAGGTGGACGCCCTCGCCGGCGACCGCGCCGCAGCCAATGACGTGGGTGAGATACGCCGAGTGCTGAATTCGTTCTTGCAGTTCCTCGAAGAGGACACCTCGGAGAGCGTGGTCGTCGCCGCCACGAACCATCCGCAGCTGCTTGACAATGCGCTGTATCGACGGTTCGACACCGTGATGGACTTCACGCTTCCCAACGACGTCGGCGCCCAGGCGGTCATCAGGAACCGGCTCGCGCATTTTCACATCAGCAACCTCAGCTGGCCACGCGTGCTGGAGGCCGCCCGCGGACTCAGCCATGCCGAGATTGCGACGGCCGCGGAAAACGCGGCGAAACGCGGCATCCTTGCGGGCAGGACGCGGGTCCTCACGGGCGACCTTGTCTCGGCCCTCGAGGAGAGGCCCCGGTCGTTGGCCCCGGTGACAGATGCGAGTAGGCGGAATGGCTGAACGTGACCGTCCGCACGTCGTCGTGCCCACCGAGCCACGTTCCGAGCCCTTCACCATCCCCACCGGTGGCGGCGCGAGCGACGGGCCGAGCTTCTCGGGCGATCGCCGTCGCCACGGCTCCGCGCTCGTAGAGCAGTACCAGAACGCGGTGGCGGCTACACCCGATGCGCCAGCGGTCGAGGGCACCTATCTCTCGTTTCTCTCCTTCCCGGGCCTTGAGCTCGCGCTGGAGAGTCTGGACGTGCAGCGGTCCGGTGAGCAGCCTGAACTGGTCGCGGTGCGGGAAGCGGACTCCGCTGGTGGCGCGATCCAGATTGCGACCGTCTACATCCCGGACGGGAAAAAGGAGTACTTCCTCAAGCGCCTCACCCAGTACGTCCAGTCTGCTGGGGAGGACAAGGCGCGCAACGCCACTCTTGTGGAGGGCATCCAGACCATCCGGCGGGCGACGATCCGCGAGCTCTGGACGGATGCGGACGACGCCTACCCTGCTGATCCCTCCCAGGCGCGATGGTGGGAGGTTTGGCTGCGCAAGCGCGACGGCCACGAACTGGAGCGGTTCAGCGCCTTCGCTACGGCCCACGGGCTCCGAACCAGCGATCACTACCTCGGCTTTGGCGACAGAACTGTCGTGCTGCTTCACGCGACGGCAGACCAGCTCGCCGAGGCCTTCCGTTCGCTGGACGACATCGCCGAGCTTCGAGAGTCTCACGACGTTGCCAACTTTCTCAGTGAGCTGCCCGCCTCCGAACAGGCCGAATGGGTCGACGATCTCCGCCGGCGCCTCCGCCCAGCAGCGTCCGGTGCGCCCGTCGTTTGCATCCTGGACACGGGCGTCCAAGACGAGCATCCGCTGCTGACCGATTCGATCACCGCTCCGGATCTGCATGTCGCAGACCCGCTGTGGCAGCTCCCGCCCGTGAACCGTCACGGCACCGAGATGGCCGGGCTCGCGCTCTACGGCGACCTCCACGGCGCTGTGGTGGGTTCGGGTGCGATCGACCTTCGCCATCGCCTGGAGTCGGTGAAGTTCCTTCCAGACCGTGGAGACAACGACCGCGACCTCTACGGCGCCGTCACGGCCCGCGCGGTCGACCAGCCGGAGATTCAAGCAGCGGACCGGCCGCGGGTGTTCATGCTCGCGATCACCGCGCGGCACCCGAACCCGCCTGCCGACGGAGATGCTGCGGCGGTGCCCGAAGCGGGCAAGCCGACCTCATGGTCAGCGTCGATCGATGCGCTGGCGTTCGGCCGCGCGATCGACGACACCGACCCGAAGTTCACCTATCTCGACCGTGACGAGCCTCGGCGGCCGCGGCTGTTCGTCGTCTCGGCCGGCAACATCCGCGACATCGCTGTCGCGGACGACCATCTCGACCGCAGCGACCTGGAACCCGTCGAGGATCCCGCCCAGTCGTGGAACGCCCTCACCGTCGGCGCCTACTCTGCACACGACGACATGTCCGGCGCGCCCGCGGACTTCGCTGGATACCAGCCCATCGCGCCGCGCGGCGAGCTCTCGCCGGTCAGCCGCACCTCGGTGCTGTTTGATCGCAAGAAGTGGCCCGCCAAACCCGACGTGGTCGCCGATGGCGGCAACGTGGCCGCCTCACCCGACATGACCACGGCGGACACGCCGGAGAATCTCGCACTGCTGACGACGCGTTTTCGCACGCCAGGGGAGGGCTTCTTCACTACAACACGCGACACGTCCGCCGCTACAGCCTCCGTCGCCGCGATCGCCGCCGACATCTATGCCGCCTACCCGGACCTGCGCCCCGAGACGGTCCGCGCGCTCGTGGTGCACTCCGCCGAGTGGACCGACGCCATGCGAGCCCGCCTCGACGCCGAGTCCAGCAAGACGGCCCTGGCCGCGCTCCTGCGCCGCTATGGGATGGGAGTGCCGGACGCGAGCCGCGCGCTCTACAGCGCAGCCGATGCGCTCACGCTCGTTGCGGAGGCGACGATCCACCCCTACGAGCGCCAGGGGATGAGCAACGCAGGCAAGACCCGCGAGATGAACCTGCACGAGCTGCCGTGGCCGATCGTGCAGCTCGAGGCGCTGGGTGCCGCCCAGGTTCGGATGCGCGTCACCCTCTCCTACTTCGTGGAGCCGAACCCGTCCAGTCGTGGCTGGACCGGCCGTTACATCTACCCCTCACACGGACTCCGGTTCGCGACACGCCGCCCTGAGGAGAGCGTGGAGTCATTCCGCCAACGCATCAACACCCGCGCCCGCGTCGGCGGTGAGAAGCCACCCAGCCTCGACACCGAGTCCGGGTGGCTTTTCGGCAGCAACCAGCAGCAAGCCGCAGGCTCGCTCCACACCGACATCTGGTCCGGGAGCGCCGCAGCCCTCGCGAGTAAGGGAGCGATCGCCGTGTATCCGGTGGCCGGCTGGTGGAAGAACCGTGCGAGGGACGACCAGAGCGACCAGGGCGTCGACTACTCGCTGATCATTAGCATCGAGTCCCCCGAGGTTGAGGTCGACCTGTGGACGCCCGTCTACCAGCAGGTTCGCGGCAGCATCGAGATCACGACCTGACGATGGCCGCTCTCGACGTTCCTTTCCTCTTCAGCGCGCGGCCTGCGGCCGGGGCGGCGTGAACGGTGACGCTAGAAGCGGGGGGCAGGGAACCGTGATAACAACACTTCTGCTGGTAACTGTTGGACAATGAGGGCCGTGGCCAGAGCCAGACAATTGGCATACGGTCGAACGATTGAGAACCCTCCATCGCGGTAGATGGGCTCTACATCCCCGGCCCGCGCCCCGCACTCGGCACCCCAACCACCGGCCCCGTCACCGTGGCTGCCTCCCGTTTCCGCGCCGCACGCCGTACCTCGGCCTGCGCCGCGCGCACAGCATCCTGCATCGTCAGCTCTGGAGTGCCGCGCTGCATCGATTCGGCGAGGCACTCGCGGGCCGCGGCGTCGGTCCGCGCGACGACGACAGCGACGTTGCTCAGTCGACCGCGCGTGAGGCCCACGTAGAGTCCCGCGGCGTCGACATCGGGCCCGACCACCGACGCGTCGGCGGTGTCGCCCTGTACGCCGTGCACGGTGGACGCGTAGGCGAGCTGCAGGTGCTCGCGCGCGTACTCTGCGGACACATGCGCCACCTCGCCGCTGTCGCTCACGGAGGCGAGGGACAGSATGTGTC
>NZ_QDFT01000064.1 GCF_003075375.1 Microbacterium testaceum
TAGTAATACGTGAAGCTGACCGGTACTAGTAAGCCGATGACTTGATAACACACCTGTTTTTGGTGCTTGCGTCCACTGAGTGGTTCTCGATGTACGGTCGGGAACACAACAATGAAACATATCGTTGTTGGTTTTTGAAACATCAATAGTGTTTCGGCGGCCATAGCGAGAGGGAAACGCCCGGTCACATTCCGAACCCGGAAGCTAAGCCTCTCAGCGCCGATGGTACTGCAGGGGGGACCCTGTGGGAGAGTAGGACACCGCCGGACTTCTTTTCAGCCGAAATGGCCACCCAAAGCTGGGTGGCCATTTCGCATTTATGCGCAGGTTTCGCGCGCACGGGTGACAGCGCCGGTGCGAACCCACCCCGATTCCAACGGGGGCGGGTCCGCGCCGGCGCTTCGTCGTACCCCGCGACGATAGGCTCGACCGGTGAGCGAGTTCTCGGGGCACCTTCCGGGAAGTCGCGAATATCGCCGATTGCTCGTCGGGCTGTTCTTCGGTGGGGTGGCGACCTTCGCTCAGCTTTACGCCACCCAGGCCGTGCTGCCGGCGATCGCCGCCGACCTGCGGGTCGATCCGGCGGACGCGGCGCTGACGGTGTCGGCATCCACTCTCGGGCTCGCGATCGCCGTGATTCCGTGGTCGGTCGTCGCCGACCGGGTGGGACGCGTCCCGGCCATGACGATCGGGCTGATCGCAGCGACCGTCCTGGGCGCGATCACCCCGTTCGCGCAGGACGTCGGTCCGCTGCTCGTGCTCCGGCTGCTCGAGGGCGTGGCCCTCGGAGCAGTGCCCGCGGTGGCGCTCGCCTACCTCAGCGAGGAGGTCGCTCCGCGCCACGTCGCCGCTGCGGCCGGCTCCTACATCGCCGGAACCACGGTGGGCGGTCTGACCGGGCGAGTCGTGTCGGGGTGGATCGGCGAACCCGTCGGGTGGCGGTGGGGGGTGGCATCCGTCGTCCTTCTCTGCGTGATCGCGGCGGTGATCTTCCTCACGCTGGTGCCGACGGCGCGGGGGTTCGTCCCGCAGCGTGCGCGCGCGATCCGCGGGCCGTCGCTCCGGCGTCGGGTGGCGGCGAACCTGCGGTCGGGCGCGCAGCTGGCGCTCTATGCGCAGGGGTTCCTGCTGATGGGCGCATTCGTCGCGGTCTACAACTATCTGGGCTTCCATCTTTCGGCCCCGCCGTTCTCGCTGGCCCCGGCGATCGTCACGCTGCTGTTCCTCGCCTACCTCGCCGGTACGGTGTCGTCTCCGCAGGCGGGGGCGCTGGCGGTGCGATACGGGCGGCTGCGCGTGCTGCTCGCGAGCACGACGGTGATGGCGATCGGGGCGGCGGCGATGCTGATCCCCGTTCTCCCGGCGATCCTGGTGGGGCTGGTGCTGTTCACCGCGGGGTTCTTCGGCGCCCACGCGGTGGCCTCCGGGTGGACCCCGGTCGCCGCGGCGCCCGGCGCGCGCGCTCAAGCCTCTGCGCTGTACTACCTGGGGTATTACGCCGGATCGAGCGCGTTCGGATGGGGGCTGGGGGTGGTGTTCGGAGCTCTCGGTTGGGGCTGGTTCCTCGCCGCGGTGCTGGGGTTGTGCGCCCTGGCGCTCGTCCTCGCGGCGGCGGCGCTGCGGACGGCGCCCTCCGTGCCGTCCTGATCCGGCGACACGAGAGCGCCCCGGGTCAATGCCCGCGTCGCATGTCGGCGGTGTCGACTAGCGTCGAGGGTGACGTGAGGGAGGTCGCGAGTGGACGACGCTGAGGAGCGCACCATGGCGGAGGACGAGATGCTCGGAACGGGGGCGGAATCGACCACCGACGGTGCCGAGCCGCTCGAGACGGTCTCCGAGATCAGTTACGACGAGCAGCGCTACCCCGCGCGGCCGCGGCGGCTGCGTCCGCGCGATCAGTTCCGGGGCGGCACGCTGCGGCGCTTCCTGACCGACCCGCGTAACGCGAACGGCGGCAACCCTTCGTACGTCGAGTGGCTCGTGCGCCAGTCGATGCTCAAGGACGCCGACGTGCTCAGCCGCCAATTGTCGGGCCAGCCCTCGATGTGGCGCAACCCGTACGCCCGCCCCGATGCGCGTCGGGCGATCGAGTCGACGGACGTGTGGTTCACCGCCTATCCGATCTCGCTCATCACGCGGCCGGGGGAGTCCTTCCTCGATGCGCTCGGAGACGAGGCGCTGTGGGAGGCGTTCGAATGGGTGGGGATCAACGGCATCCACACCGGACCCGTCAAGCGGGCGGGCGGCATCACGGGGTGGCAGGAGACGCCCAGCGTCGACGGGCACTTCGATCGCATCAGCACGCAGATCGACCCCGAGTTCGGTGACGAGAACGCGTTCCGTCGCGTCGCGGACGTCGCCGAGTCCCACGGCGGCAGCGTCATCGACGACATCGTGCCCGGCCACACCGGCAAGGGGGCGGACTTCCGCCTCGCCGAGATGGCGTACAAGGACTACCCCGGGATCTACCACATGGTCGAGATCCCGCGCGAGGACTGGGCGCTGCTGCCCGAGGTGCCCGCCGGGCGCGACTCCGTCAACCTCGACGCCGAGACCGAGCGCGAGCTGAGCGCCCGCGGCTACATCATCGGCGAGCTCCAGCGCGTCATCTTCTACACCCCGGGTGTGAAAGAGACCAACTGGAGCGCCACCGCGCCGGTGGTCGGTACCGACGGTCTCGAGCGGCGCTGGGTCTACCTGCACTACTTCAAAGAGGGTCAGCCCTCGATCAACTGGCTCGACCCGACGTTCGCGGGGATGCGCCTGGTCATCGGCGACGCCCTGCACTCGCTCGGCGACCTGGGGACGAGCGCGTTGCGCCTGGACGCCAACGGCTTCCTCGGCGTCGAGAAGAGCGCCGAGGGACTCCCCGCGTGGTCGGAGGGGCACCCTCTCTCCCACGCGGCGAACCACATCATCGCGGGCATGGTGCGAAAGGTCGGCGGGTTCACCTTCCAGGAGCTCAACCTGACGATGGAGGACATCCGCGACACGGGAGCCGTCGGCGCCGACCTGTCGTACGACTTCGTCACCCGTCCCGGTTACCACCACGCCCTGGCCACCGCGAACACCGAGTTCCTGCGTCTGGCCCTCACGACCGCGCTCGAAACCGGGGTCGAGCCCGTGCAGCTCGTCCACGGCATGCAGAACCACGACGAGCTCACCTACGAGCTCGTGCACTGGGCGACGACGCACCGCGACACGCTGTACCCCTTCCGCCATGATGAGCGCACCGGCGGCGAGATCGCCGAGACGGTGCGCGCCGAGCTGACCGAGAAGCTCACCGTCGAGGCCGACTACAACCTCGTGTTCACGCAGAACGGGATCGCCTGCACGACGGCATCCCTCATCGCCGCAACCCAGGGCAAGGCGACCCTGGCCGACATCGGCGACGACGACGTGCCCGCGATCCGCGATGCGCACCTGCTGCTGGCGAAGTACAACTCCTGGCAGCCGGGCGTCTTCGCCCTCTCGGGATGGGACCTCACCGGATCGCTCACGCTCCCGGCCGACGATGTGCGGCACCTCATCTCGTCGGGCGACACCCGCTGGATCGAGCGGGGCGCGCACGATCTGCTCGACGTCGCCCCCGAAGCGGCGTCGTCGGTGTCGGGGATGCCGCGGGCCCGGTCGCTCTACGGCTCGCTCGGCGATCAGCAGAACGACCCGGATTCGTTCCTGTCGGGGCTGCGCGACGTCCTGCGCATCCGCGGGGACCACGGTATCGCCGTGGCGTCGCAGGTCGACATCCCGCAGGTGGGCCACCCCAGCATGCTCGTCATGGTGCACCGGCTCGACGGTGGGGACCGACGCGCCGACGACGCTCCCCTGCAGATCACGGTGCTGAACTTCTCGAACGAGACGATCGAGGGAACTGTGCGCTCGGAGTGGCTGGTTCCCCAGAGCTCCGCCGTCGACGCCGCGACCGGCGACGTCGTCGGCCGTGTGGACGAGCTGCAGAGCTTCTCGCTCGAGCTCGGGCCCTACGCGGGGCTCTTCCTCGTGCTCGAAGCCCCCGAGACCGAGGACTGACGAAGCGCCCCGGCGCCGATGTCGGGGGCCGGGCGTACCGTGAAGGCGTGCCCGCCCCCGACTCGACCGCACGCGTTCCGCCGGATCGCGCCACTCTCGCGCCCGGCTCGCCCGGCCCCCGCCGGCCCGCCGTCGAGCTGCCGCGGGGGGAACGCGCGACGTCCCCTCCATCCGGCCCCGTCTGCCTCGTACCCGACTGCGCGGGTGCGGCCGATGCGGACGCGCCCGTCGCGCTGTGCACGTGGCACGCGGCCGTCAGCGCCGATTGGTCGAGCGGCGCGGACGGGGTCACCGACCTGTTGCCGACCCCCTGTCGGCTGTGCGGGTCGCGACTCGGCGTGCGCTGGCCGAGCGGCTGGTTGTGCGCGGTCTGCGAGTGGCGCCACGGCGAGCCGATCGACGACGAACTTCCGCCCCCGCGCATCGACGTGGTCTACTACCTGCGCTTCGAGGACCGGATCAAGATCGGCACCACCGCCCGCCCGCGGCAGCGCCTGGCCGCGATCTGGCACGACGAACTGCTCGCCTTCGAGCCGGGCGACCGCCTGCTCGAGCGGCGTCGTCACGAATCGTTCGCGGCGGAGCGTTTCGGACGCACCGAATGGTTCCGCCGTTCCCCCGCGCTCGACGCGCACATCGCGTCAGTGGCCGCGCTGCATGAAGACCCCTGGTCGGCGTACGCGCTCTGGACGAGCGAGGCGATCGCCCGCCGCGGCTGACCCGCCGCGGCTGACCCGCCGACGACGAACCCGTGCGGGGCAACCCCTCGTCGCATTCGGGGCCGCGCGATTAGCGTGGGGAACCTATCCGGGAGGTAAAGATGGGTTTCCTCGATCGATTGTTCGGCTCCGGCGACGACGACCGCCGGCGCAATGCCGCGTCTTCGCCCGACGCGCGGCCGAGCGCCAGCGGGTTCCGTGACGGCGACGGCCGCTACGCGCCGCCTCCCGCGCAGGCGGCCGGGGGCGCGGCATCCATCGGTCCGGACCCCGGGGCGCAGGACGCGGAAGCAACCGATCGTCAGGCGGTCGAGCGCTATCGCTACCTGTTGCGCACCGCGCCTCCCGAGACCGTCGAGCAGGTGCACGCCGAGGCCTTCGGTCGACTGACTCCCGCACAACGTCAGCAGGTGCTGCAGGAGCTGTCGGCGGGGCTGTCACCGGCCGAGCGTCCCGCCAGCGACGATCCGTCCGTTCTGGCCCGCGCGGCGACGCGCGCCGAGTACTCCCGGCCCGGGTTCATGGAACGCACGTTCGGTGGACGCTCGTTCTCGGGAGGGCCGGGCTTCGGCTCGATGCTCGGGGCGTCCATGCTCGGCACCATCGGCGGCTACGTCGTCGGATCGGCCCTGGTGGGTGCCCTGTTCGACCCCGGCTACGACGCGGGCTACGCCGACGGGGCGGCCGCCGACCAGGGCGCCGTCGACGCCGCCCCCGCGGATGCCGGCGGCGCGGACGCCGGCGGGATGGACGCGGGCGGGATGGACGCGGGGGGCGGGTTCGATCTGGGCGGCGACTTCGGCTTCTGATTCTCCGGTGAGGCCGCGCGGCGTGCCGCCGCGGCGACACCCCGTGCGAACGGGTCGGAAACGCTAGGGTCGAGGCCATGGCGCCCCCGACCCCGAGCGAGCGCGCCGGGCTGCGCCGCAACGCCGTGGCGAATCAGCTGCTCCTGGCCGCGGCGACGGTGCTGGGTGTCGTCGTGTCGATCCTGCTCGCGCAGATCGTCGACGCGACGCTCTTCTTGACGGGTGCGTCGACGATCTTCCTCGGCGCGGTGGCGGCCGTGCTGGTGCCCTGGGACCGTCTGCCGCGGTGGACGGTGGGGATCCTTCCCGTGCTCGACGTCGTCGCGATCGCGGTGATGCGCGAGAGTTCGCCCCTCGCGGGGCTCGGCGTCCTCTGGGCCTTCCCCGCGATCTGGGTCGGCAGCGTCTTCGGGCTGTGGGGCGTCCTCGTCCTGACCGTCGTCGTCGCGAGCGTCATGGTGCACCAGGCCATGGCGATCGACATGCAGCGCTTCGCCTCGTCGACCTTCGTTCTGCCGTTCGTGGTCGCCGCGCTGTCGACCATGGCCCACTTCACCGCTCGACGCACGCGCGCGCAGCGCGAGCTGCTCGAGAAGCAGTCGGCCGAACTGCGACGCGCCGTCGAGCGCGCCCGGCGTCAGGAAGATCTGGTGACCGAGGTTCTGGATGCCGTCGACTTCGGCATCACCCGCATCACGCCGGCGGGGGAGTTCGCGGTGACCAACACCGCGCACGCCGTCCTGCTCGACGCGACGGACCCGTTCGGCGCCGAGATGGCCGTCTTCGCGGCCGACGGATCGACCGCGATCGCGCCCGAGGCGTCGCCCCTCGCACGCGCCCGCGCGGGCGAGGTCTTCGAGGGCGAACTCGTCTGGTACGGGGCACCGGGCGAGGGCCGGCGCGCTCTCAGCATCACGGCGCGACGCCTGCCCGCGAGCGACAGCGGCGAGGCGGGAGGGGTGGTCGTCTCGCGCGACGTCACGGTCGAGGAGCAGGCGCGGCGCGCGCGCGAGGACCTCATCGCCAGTGTTTCGCACGAGCTGCGGACGCCGCTGACCTCGATCATCGGCTACCTCGAGCTCGCTCTCGACGACGACACGATCGCCGAGGGCACCCGCGATCGGCTCGCGGTCGCCGAGCGCAACGCCTCGCGTCTGCTCGAGCTCGTGGCGGACATCCTCGCCGTCTCGTCCACCTCGCGCGAGGGGATCGGGGTGGACCTCGAGCTGCGTCCCGCCGACGTCTCGGCCATCGTCCGCGCCGCGATCGAGTCGATGGCTCCGCGCGCGGCGGACCACGGCATCCGCATCGAGACGACCGGCATCGACGAGGTGCGCGCCCTCGTCGACGCGCGCCGTCTGCGCCAGGTCGTCGACAACCTGCTGTCGAACGCGGTCAAGTACATCCCGCGCGGGGGTGCCGTCGAGGTGACCGTGACCACCGACGTGCACTCCGTCCTCATCGCCGTCGCCGACGACGGGCCCGGCATCAGCCCGAGCGAACAGGCGCGTCTGTTCGAGAGGTTCTTCCGCGGCGACGCCGTGCGCAAGTCCTCGACCCACGGGAGCGGACTCGGGCTGGCCATCAGCCGCGACCTCGTGCGCGCCCACGGGGGAGAGATCACCGTGCGGACGGCACCCGGCGAAGGGGCCACGTTCACGGTGCGTCTGCCCCGCGAGTCCAAGGAGATCCCGTGAACCTGGACGTCCTGACCCTTCAGGCCCTGACCTCGCTCGTCATCGTGGTCTCGACCGTGATGTATCTGCTGGACACCCTGATGCTCAAGGACGGGATCCCCGGGCGACTGTGGGCGAGCGCCTTCCTGTCGGGCACGTTCTCGGCCGTCTGCTACCTCGCGTGGCTCCTGCTCCCGGACATCTTCTTCGCCGTCGCCGTCGGGAACGGCGCCTTCGTCGCGGCGACCGGCTTCATCTGGCTCGGGTGCGTCGCCTTCAACGGTCGGTCGGTGCGCGGGGCGTCCTGGGTCATGGCCGCCGTGGTCGCCGTGACGATCGCCGCGGCCCTGGCCGCGGGGCCCGACGGAGGCGACTGGGCGGGGGCGGTCCCGTTCTTCCTCGGCAACGCCCTGTTCGCGGTCCTCGGGGCGTTCGAGACGCGCCGCGGGGCGATCGGGCGCCGGTGGAGCGCCGGCGGCTTGACCGCGATCCTCGCCGTCGAGGCGGTGTGGTTCACCGCTCGCACGGTGGTCTTCGTGGCGGCCGGTCCCGACAGCGAGCTCTTCCGCGCGGCTTTCGACACGCGCGTCTCGGGTTTCCTCACCACCACCCTCGTCATCGCGGCGGTGGTCGTGACGTCGGTGCTCCGCGCGAACGAGTCGGCTCTGCGCGGCACGTCCGAGATCCGACGCCTGTCGGTCGACGCGCACGGCGTCCTGCTGCGCGAGTCGTTCGAGGCCACCCTCGCCATCATCTGCCGTCGCGCCGAGAACGCCGGTGAAGAGATGTGCGTCGTCGGCATCCGCGTCGACGACCTCAAGCGCGTGGCCATGGCCTTCAGTCCGGAGGACGCCGAGGGCTTCGCGCGAGAGCTCCGCATCTCGGTACGTCGTCACGCCCCGACGATGTCGCTCGTCGGGGAGACGGATGCCGCCGGCCTGGCGGCGGCGTTCACCACCACCCCCACCACCGACGTCGGCCGCGTGGTGCGCGTCCTCCACGAGCGCATCGACTCGGACTTCTCGCGTCTGGGGGCCTCGGTCGTGCCGGTCGTCGGCGTGGGTCTGGCGCTGTCGTCGGACCATGGCTACGACGCCCACGCCCTCGCCGCGCGGGCGGACGAAGCGGCGGGCCTCGCCGCCGTGACCGGGGAGCAGGCGCTCGGACCCGGGTGACGCGCGGAGCGCGCGATCGGCGGATGCCGGTGCCCGGAGCCCGTCAGTCGGAGAGCGCCGCGAGCTCCTCGACGCGCTGCCGCAGCTCGCGCGGGCGGAAGGGCTTGGTCAGGTAGTCATCGGCGCCGGCCTCTCGTCCGGCGCGTTGCTCGGCCTCGTCGGCCCGTGCGCTCACCATGAGGATGCGGGTGGAGCTGAAGACGCGGATGCGCCGCGCGGTCTCGAAGCCGTCGATACCCGGCATGCTCACGTCGAGCGTGGTCACGACCGGATCGTGGCGTCGCACCAGCTCGATGCCGTCGAGCCCGGTAGGGGCGGCGTGCACCTCGAAGCCGGCGCCCTCGAGGACGACGGACACGAGCGTGCGGATGTCGAGGTCGTCCTCGATCACCACCGCGGTGCGGGAAACGGGCATGACGGTGCTTTCTTCGGGCGGCTCGGGATGTTCCGCCTGGTCGAATGGTAGACGACCGGGCGCGCGAACGCCCGCCTCGCACGAGGGCCGGGGGCATGTGGCATCCTGCTCGGGTGCCTCTTGTTGCGCTGACGGGCGGGATCGCCTCGGGCAAATCCACCATCGCGAAGCTGCTCGCCGAACGCGGAGCCGTCGTCGTGGACGCCGACGCGATCGTCCGCGAGGTCCAGGCGCCGGGCTCGGCCGTGCTCGCCGCCATCGCCCGTGAGTTCGGCGAGGTGCTGCAGGCCGATGGCGCCCTGGATCGCGCCGCGCTCGGCGCTCTCGTGTTCGGTCATCCCGAGCGGCTGGCCGCGCTGAACGCGCTCGTGCATCCGGCCGTCCGCGCAGAATCCGAGCGGCGGTTCGCCGAGGCGTTCGCGAGCGACCCCGGTGCCGTCGTCGTGTACGACGTCCCCCTGCTCGCGGAGGCTCGCGGGGGCGATGCGTGGGACCTGGTCGTGGTCGCCCACGCTCCGGAGGACGTACGGGTGCGGCGGCTCGTCGAGACGCGCGGGCTGAGCGAGGACGACGCCCGGGCGCGCATCGGATCGCAGGCCTCGGATGCCGAGCGCCTGGCGCTCGCCGACGTGGTGATCGACACCTCGACGACCCTCGACGAGACGCGGCGTCAGCTCGACGAGCTCTGGCAGCGGGTCTCGGAAGCTCGCTGACGCCGTCCGCTCGCGCACGGCGAACGCAACCCGACCCCGATGTCGGAGGCCCCGCCTACGCTGGAAGCATGCAGGCCACCCGTTCCGTCCGCCCCTTCGAGGTCATCAGCGAATACTCCCCGTCCGGCGACCAGCCCCAGGCGATCGCCGAGCTCGCGGGACGCATCAACGCGGGCGAGACCGACGTCGTCCTCCTGGGTGCGACGGGTACCGGCAAATCGGCGACCACCGCCTGGCTCGTGGAGCAGGTGCAGCGGCCGACCCTGGTGCTGGCCCACAACAAGACCCTCGCGGCGCAGCTGGCGAACGAGTTCCGCGAACTCATGCCCAACAACGCGGTCGAGTACTTCGTCTCGTACTACGACTACTACCAGCCCGAGGCGTACGTCCCGCAGACCGACACCTTCATCGAGAAGGACAGCTCGATCAACGCCGAGGTGGAGCGTCTGCGGCACTCGACCACGAATTCCCTGCTGTCGCGGCGCGACGTCGTCGTCGTATCCACGGTGTCCTGCATCTACGGCCTCGGTGCGCCCGAGGAGTACCTGCGCGCCATGGTCGCTCTGCAGGTGGGGGAGCGGTATGACCGCGACGCCCTCATCCGCAAGTTCATCTCGATGCAGTACAACC
>NZ_QDFT01000065.1 GCF_003075375.1 Microbacterium testaceum
GCGCGGGTGGCCCAGCTCGAAGCGCCGAGTTCTCCGCTTCGAGCTGGGCCACCCGCGCCGCCTGCGACTCCGACCGAGGCCCGACCGGCACCGCCACGCCACCGCTCGCGGTCGTCCCGGAGCCGAGCTTGTCGACCCACTCCTTCAACGCCCCGCGAGAGATGCCGAGATCGACCGCGATGCCCTCGAGCGTTGCGCCCGGCGTCGATTCGTACAGGTCCACCGCCCGCCGCCGGAACTCGTCGGTGTAGTTCTTCCTTGCCATCCTTGGATTCTCGCTTCCCCAGCGTTCGTGCTGGAATCAGCGTGTCCAAGATCAGGGGGCAGGCCCCTTCGTTGGCCCGAGGGTGGATGAGGGGAAGTAAGCAGCTTCCCAAGAATGACTACCTGGTCAAGGTTGCTCGGCGCTTCGGCGTCGATCCTGACGAGCCGCAATCGCGACGAGGAGGCAAGCCATGGATGGCTATTCCCGCACGGCGCGCGTGCCGTCGCAGTACGGGCAGCCAAGTCCCTTCGTCACCCGGGCTCGGATCGGAGCCTCCCACCGATGCCCGCTCCGGCACCGCCATTTGACGCGTCGGCCCGAGTTGGCGCCGACATGGTTGGGGTCGCCGGCATTGCGACCACGAGTCTTGTCCCACTCCCGGGCGAGGTCGGGGTGAGTTGTTCGGAGGTCTGTATGCCCCGGCCACGCTCGCTGGCCAGCGCAGTAAGGGCACCCGCTCATGGCGAGGCCCCGCGTGGAAGGGCTTGCCTCCCACATATGGCCCTCGTCGCAGGCCCACCACGCGTTCCTTGATATCCCGCGCGTCTCCCATGGGTTGCGTGTGTGGTCGTTCAAACCCCAGGCCCATTCAGCAACGGCACTCGGATTTCGCTGCACCCAGAGCGGATAGGGGGCGGTGACATCGATGATCGCCGCAGCATCCACGACATCTAGTGGAATGTACAACGATGCGAAACGGGTAGGCCGTGTTGCGCGACGAGTCGGCCGCAGCCAGAGCACAACCCTCTCGATCAAGATGTCGGCGGGACCGCCGACCCGTGGGATGTCATCTGCAATGGCGGCGCGGATGTTCTTAGTTGACGACGACCGCCATCGCTCGACCGTCGTCTTGTCGGAGAGGACTTCGAGCATGGCGACGGTCACGGGGTACAGCAATGCGCGGCCAAGGATCTCGCGGTTGTCGGCGCTCATGCCTCTCGTTAGCAGCGAGCCATGCGGCTTGCTCAGGACTGCGTCGTCGCGCACCATTTCCCACACTCGCGCGTGAAGTTGTGCAGAGACGCGGCCGGCGCTGACCAACCGCCGGAACCTATGTTCGGCGTGTGCTTGAGCGGGATCGAGCGGAAGGACCGGCTGCGACGCGGGCGGGGTGCCTGGACCGGCCCACACCATCTGCCCAGGATGCCGAAGGCACCAGTTCTCGCGATCATGTGGGATCTGCTCCACGCGCTCTCCCGCGCCGCAAAGCCGACAGAGGAATCGCTCAGGATAAGTTCCCTCGGGATTCGGCTGCGCGTGCCCCTTCAATCTTGCGTAGTGACCAGCGGGTCGCCCCGCGCCAGCTTCAACGATTGCTGCGGCCGCGCCCTCGACGGCCCAGACACGGTTCAGGTAGGGCTGCGCTCGGGTGGTCAGTCCCCGCTCGGCGATCTCGAGCGGTACCCCTGCGGCTTCGCACTGGCGCCGTAGGTACGAGCGCGGCGACTCGAGCCTGTGCCACTTGGGGCGGACTGCCCATGCGAGCTCACCTATCACGCGGCCTCGTCAAGGTCGTCCTCGTGGAGGTCCTCGAGAGTGATCTTGTGCCGGACCGGCGTCGTGTACCGCAAGTCATCCAGCACTGCGTACAGCCGCTGGCGTGTCACCCGTTCGTTCCTGCGGGCGGTGTCGTCCAGGGTCGCGGCGATCAGCCGCTCGACGATCATTGCCAGTACGGAGAGCTGGCCCCCTGCAGCCTTGTGGAGGACTGCCGCGTTGCGGGTTAGGAGCCCCGGGGCGTGACCGCACAACGGGAGATTGCGGTCGAAGACAGCCACCCACCGATGCCACAGCACCCGACCCTCGTCCTCTTTGAGATCGGTCTTGCGCAGCGTCACCATGTCGCACCGCATGCGGACTTGAAGCCCTTCTGTGCTTCCGAACGCCTTTCCCCCTCCCAGGGCGATGCCGACAAGGAGGACGGTGGCGGATGACTCGTTCTGCAGCGCTTTGATGACGCTGGAGGGTTCGCTACCGCCCAGTCGGTGGGCCTCGTCGATCACCAGCAGTTTGGTGCGATGAGTCTGCAGCATGTCGACCGCCATCTTGCGGAGTCTGTCGGTGTTCGCGTGAAGCGGCACCGAGACGGTGGGTGCGAGGAACTCGATGATCTGGGCAAGCAGTGCCTTGCCGGTGGAGTGGTCGGTCATCTCCGTCCACACCACCGGGACCTCCCCGCGGTCGACGTAGTCAGGATTACGGGCGGCGTGCGACTGTTCAGTAGAGCGGGCGAGAAGCAGCGCCAACTCGGTCTTGCCGTAGAACATGGGCGCGGAGATCATCAGACCGCGGCGTGAGTTCTTCCGGCGCGGATTTGAGGCGATGAGCTTGGCCAGGATCCGGGCGCCGATGTCCTGCTCTGGTGTTGGCACACGCAGCGTGAGATGGAGGAAGTCGTCCCGGGCCTGATCGTACGCAGCCCGCCCTCTCGTCGGCAGGGTGGAGTACTCGGCGAACGACAGCGGGGGAGGCGGGGGCGGAAGAGCGGTGAACGCCTCACGCAGTCCGAGCAGGGTGGTCTTGCGCGCGTGGTGTAGCACCAGAGGTTGGACGATCACCTTCAGAACTCCTTCACCGTGACGATGTCGTACTCCGGCGAGTCCCAGTCGATGTCACCGACATCGGCAGGGTCGGTCCATCCGTCCAGGTCGATCGGCTCCGGGTTCGTCGCGCCGGAATCGGACATATAGGGCGCCGTTGCGCCGGTGGCCCTGTCGCGAAGGTTGCGATTGCGGGCGCGCTTGTCGCTGCGCTCCCGCCTCTCCATGACATCCAGGAGCTCCGTCCTCTTCGGGGTCTCGCCTGGGTCACCGGAGCCGAATCGTTCGACCAGCTTGACTGCAGCCTCGGCGACCATCCACGCCGCCTTGTCGTCGAGCGCGGTGTCCCAGCACTCGATCCACTCGTCGGTCTCTGGGTGGCGCACCCACACGGCGTTGGAGTTGTAAGGGTCGTAACTGATGTCGAACTTCCGCGCCCGGGTTGAGCCGGTGGCCGCACCTGTCAACGAGCGGTCGCGCAGTTCGGCCAGCAACGGCGAGTCGTAGGTCCGGTTGTTGAACTCGATGCCTTCGCTGCTGATCACGCGGGGTTTTGTAGGCAGGAGGGCGAAGAAGTCCTCCGCGCGGAACGGCAACTGCACGCCCGGGCCGACCTCGAACAGTACTGCGTACATCTGGTTGGGAGTCCACTCCCGCCCCGGGAACAGCGGCGACTTCAACCCGCCGTGATGTGTGTTCAAGTAGACCGTCGTGATCCATGTCTCGAACGCAAGCCGCACCGAGTCAAGCGTCAGCGTCGGGTTATCCCGCTTACCCCTGTTCGCGACCGAACTGCCAGTCGCGCCGGCCAGCCAGGTCGCAAAGCTGGTCGATGTGGTTCCGAAGTTGCGCTCGACATGCGGCTTCACCGTAGCGGCGTTCGGGGGCGCCAGCACCAGGGTGATGCCGAACGCGCGACACGCAGCCTCAAACGTCGCAGAGCGAAAGTCGGCGCCTCCGTCGATCGTGATCGCGTGAGGGAAGATCCAGGGCACAGCCAACGAGTCGTCGTCGAGGTACGGATTCACTCTCTTCATCAGCTCAATGGGAAGAGTTGCGGATCCGGAAAGCACCGCGGCAGCGGACCCTGGAATCGCACGGCGCCCCACGATGGCACGAGCCAGCAGAAGTGAGTGATCGAATCCGTTCGGCGAGTTAGCGTGGATCGCCCATGCGAGAGGCACTCGACTCGCGACATCGAAAAGCACGGTCGCAGTGGGGCGGTAGGTGTTGCCCCTGTCATCCCACACCTGCACATCCAGCAGCGTCGAGTCGATCTCGCACACCGCTCCGAGTCGGAAGGCGCTGCCGGAGAAGTGTTGGCGATCCGGACTGTTCGCGGCCGTGCGCCGAGTGGTGGCCTTATCGAAGCTGTACCGACCCGCGTCTCGCTCATTGATGTAACCCTGCAGCGTGGTGTCAGTGATATCGCAGACCGGGTCGCCCGGGTACATGCTCTCCAGCATCCGACGCACCAGCAACGCGCAGTGGCGTCGAGTAGTAGTCGGCATATCCCTGCGATCGTCCAGCGCACGGTCGATGACGGCGACCAGTCGCGGATCTGCCCTCGCGATCACAAGTCTTCGCTTGCCCCGTCTGTGCATCCGGGCGTCCAGCCCCGCCACACCGTGCGATTGATAGACCTTCCAGAAGTTGAACAGCGCCTTCCGCGAGCGGGCCAATGACGTGCCGGCCGTCTCCGCGATCTTCGACGCAATCCGCTGCTCCTGTGTCGTAATGGCAGGGTCATACTGCGGGCGCGGCCCGGTTGCAGTCGGGGCCATCGGGATACCCCGAAATGCTTCCAGCAAGTGCCTCTCCATGTCGAGTACGTCACTTGGCCAATCGCCGCCAGCGATCCGCAGCGGAAGATCCACATCACGCTTCGAGCTGCCCGCATGAGCAAGTAACTCGGGAACCGAGATGACCATCCAGTCGTCGGCGGTTCCCTCGCGGCGCAACTTGGCCTCGGTACCCCGACGCACTCCTTCCCACGCCCACGACTCCCCGTCGATCTCAACGATGTCGCCCAGCCGCAGCTTGTGCTCTTCAGGCATTGGATCTCCCCCCTTCCAGAACGCGCTCCGACGACGTGAACACGGTGTCGCTGTTGAAGACAGCTCCTAGATCCAGGTGGAGAAGACGGCGCCACGCGAGGTTGTCGACCCAAGCTGCCGCCAGCGGTGGGCATTCCGGAGACGCGATCTCGCACAACTCGCGTCGAGTGCGCCCGCCCCGGGCGGCATCGAGGATCAGCGCTTCGATCTCAGGGACCGGCGCGCAGCGCTCATGGCGCGATGCAGACAAACAGTCGAGGTTCCGCGTCGCAAGCGTGTCGTGACCGGTGAGAACTCGGTAGTGCCAGCCGAGCGTCTCGCAGGTCTTAGCAGTTTCGTCGAACTGTAGACGCGTCGCGTGCTTCAGGCTTTCCTCCGGGCGGACATCGAACAGCCCGTAGCTACCGTCTGTGAACTGAGCCAGGAAGTCGGGAACGTGCGAATATCCCGCTAGGCGCGAACCGTGCCCAAAGGCGATCGCCATCGGCTGCGCCCAAAGGCGCTCCACCTGTGCACCGAAGTCGAGCCATAGCAATTCCCAGCGCTCCTCCTGAGACTCGCACCAGACATGGCTACGCGTCCGCTGCCAGAAGTACATCGAGTTGGTGAAGCGGTGCCGGACACCCTTCGATGTGCGAACACGCCTCGGATTTATCGACGCCCAGTCCCGCTCTCCAACGTCTCGTGTGACGATCGCGTAGTCCTGGCGAACGGGGGATCGGACCGTGTCGTCGATTGAGCGGGGCAGCCAGTGGGCCTCCGTGTACGGCGAGCGACGCCGCACCGTGATCTGCTTCGCAGTTTCGACTGGACGCACCGGGACCTCCTGGCACCGGTCTATATGCGGAGAGGCGGGTGACACGCGCGACTCGCGGAGTAAGTGACATTCCGTGTCATCGAGCTCATGCCGTATGTCAGGTAAAGAGCCGTTGTGTCACGCAAACCCGTTCCCGACAAGAGCCTCTTGCGACCGTCGGCGCTCCGCGCTAACGTGCAACCAAATGGTTGAACAACAGAGGGACGCCGACATCGACCGGGTGTTCCACGCCCTCGCCGATGCCACGCGGCGCGACATCGTGCGACGCACGCTCGTCTCCGAGCAGTCGGTGACGCAGCTCGCGGCGGCCTACGCGATGTCGTTCGCGGCGGTGTCCAAGCACATCGCCGTGCTCGCCGAGGCGCGGCTCATCACCAAACGCGCGGAGGGGAGGGTCCGGCTCGTGCGTGCCGACCCCGCCGCCCTCGACCGGGCGCAGCAGCTGCTCCGCTCGTACGAAGAGCTGTGGCGCGGTCGCATCGACCGCCTCGACGCTCTGCTGTCCGCGGAGCCGGATGCCGCGGCATCCACCCCCCAGAACTGACCGACGAAGGAGTCGCCATGCCCGTCACATCCGTCGAGAGCGACCTCGAGGCGCTCACCATGACCCTGATCGCCGATTTCGCGGTCGGGCCCGAGCGGCTCTGGGCCGTCTTCACCGACCCGCGCCAGCTCGAGCGGTTCTGGGGACCCCCGGGGTGGCCGTCGACCTTCGACGCCTTCGACTTCCGCGTCGGCGGGTACGCGAAGTACCACATGACCTCGCCGCGCGGAGAGCGCGCCGGCGGCGCGTGGGAGTTCACCGCCATCGACGAACCGCGCGGTTTCGAGGTGATCGACTCGTTCGCCGACGAGAACGGAGACCCCCTCGAGGGGATGCCGTCGATGCGCATGGTCTTCACCTTCGAGGCGACGCCCGAGGGCGCGCGCATGACGAACGTCAGCCACTTCACCTCGGCCGACGCCCTCGAGCAGGTCGTCGCGATGGGCGCCGTCGAGGGCTCGACCCTCGCGATGAATCAGCTCGACGCGGTGCTGCAGGGCCTTCGCGCCTTCGCCCAGGGCCAGGGGACGCGGCTCGAGATCCTCAGCGATCAGCACGTGCGCATCACGCGTCTGATCGAGGGGCCGCGCGAGCTCGTGTGGCGCGCGCACCTCGACCCCGACCTGATGCGGCAGTGGATGCTCGGCCCCGACGGGTGGCGCATGTCGGTGAGCGAGATCGATCGGCGCGAGGGCGGCCGCTACCGCATCGCCTGGGAGCCCGAGCCGGGCACCGAGGGCGAGGGGTTCGGCTTCGACGGCGAGATCCTGCTGCTCGACGAGCCGCGACGCATGGTGCAGACCGAGCACATGACGGGCACCGACCTGCCGACGACGACGAACGACCTCTCGCTGTACGAGGAGGACGGCGCCACCCTCGTCACGCTCGTGATCGAGTACCCGGATGCCGCGACCCGCGACGCCGTGCTCGCCACCGGCATGGTCGACGGGATGGAAGAGAGCTTCCGCCGCATGGAGCGCGTCGTCCTGACATGAGACGGATGCCGCGGCGGCGGGGTCGCGGCATCCGTCCGGGTGTCGAAACTCGGATGATCGCACCGTTCTCGGACAACAGCCGTTGAGAAGTCCGAGTTCGGTGCGATTCTCCGAGCTCCGCGCGTCAGCTCTTGATGTACCCGTTCGGGTTCAGCACGTACTTGCGCGGGGCGCCCTTGTCGAAGTCCGCGTACCCCTGGGGGGCCTCGTCGAGGCTGATGGGCGTGGCGTTGACCGCCTTGGCGATCTGCACCTTGTCGTGCAGGATCGCCATCATCAGCTGGCGGTTGTACTTCATCACCGGGCACTGACCGGTCGTGAACGACAGCGACTTCGCCCAGCCGAGGCCCAGTCGCAGCGACAGCGAGCCGACCTTGGCCGCCTCGTCGACACCGCCCGGGTCACCCGTCACATACAGGCCCGGGATGCCAAGAGCCCCACCCGCCGCGGTCACGTCGAACAGCGAGTTGAGCACCGTCGCCGGGGCTTCGTGCGCGGAGTCCGACCCGTGCCCGCGCGCCTCGAAGCCGACCGCGTCGACCGCGGCATCCACTTCGGGAGTCCCGAGGATCTGCTCGATCTGGTCGCGCGGGTCGCCCTTGGACACATCGACGCTCTCGAACCCCATCGCGCGCACCTGCTCGAGGCGGTCGGCGTTCAAGTCGCCGACGAGCACCGCGGCCGCTCCCAGCAGCTGAGCGCCGACGGCCGCGGCGATGCCGACCGGCCCGGCGCCGGCGATGTACACCGTCGAGCCCGGGCGGACTCCCGCGGTATAGGCGCCGTGGAAGCCGGTGGGGAAGATGTCGGAGAGCATCGTCAGGTCGAGGATCTTCTCGAGCGCCTGCTCGCGGTCGGGGAAGACGAGCAGGTTCCAGTCGGCGTAGGGAACGAGCACGTACTCGGCCTGCCCGCCGACCCAGCCGCCCATGTCGACGTAGCCGTAGGCGCTGCCGGGGCGGTCGGGGTTCACGTTCAGGCAGATGCCGGTCTTGCCTTCCTTGCAGTTGCGGCAGCGACCGCAGGCGATGTTGAACGGCACCGAGACGATGTCGCCGACCTTGACGAACTCGACGTCGGGGCCGACCTCGATCACCTCGCCCGTGATCTCGTGCCCGAGCACCAGACCGGCCGGTGCGGTCGTGCGTCCGCGGACCATGTGCTGGTCGGAACCGCAGATGTTGGTCGAGACGGTGCGCAGAATCGCCCCGTGGGGGACCTTGCGACCGACGTTCGCCGGGTTGACGCCCGGACCGTCCTTGAGCTCGAACTCGGGGTAGGGGGTGTCGATGACCTCGACGACACCGGGTTCTTTGTACGCCACTGCCTTGTTGCCGGACATCTTCGTCCTTTCCGGCCGGGTCGTCCCGACCTGATCGTGCCCGCCGGGTGCGACCGCGACCGCACCCGGTGCGACGCGCGACCGGGTTCGGCCGTGAGCGACGCGAGGGATGCCCTCAGCCAAGACCCGGAACTCCGGCGCGTCAAGGGATGGTGGGCGGGAGCGTTCGATGCACCGAGGCGGGCGCATGACGGGACCCGGATGCCGTGGAGCCGAGGTGGCGGCGGTCATCCACCGCGGTCCGGAACGGAGGCGAACATCGGATGGTCGAGCGCGCAGCCGCTGCCGCGCGGTGCGCCTACTCCGCCGGGGCGGCCCTGCGCACGGCATCCCTGAGCGCGCGCTCGACGTCGGGCGTGACCTCGAGAACCGCGAACGACACCGGCCACATGGGTCCGTCGTCGAGCTGCGCGGTCTCGTCGAAGCTGACCGTGCCGTAGCGCGTCTTGAACTTCGACGCCGGCTGATAGAACACCACGACCTTGCCGTGCTTGGCGTAGGCGGGGAAGCCGTAGAACGTCTTGGGGTTGAGGTGCGGGGCCTCTTCGAGCACGATCACGTGCACGCGTTCGGCGATCGCGCGGTCGACGCCCTCGAGCTTCTCGATCGCCTCGAGGCAGGCCTCGTTCTCTTTCTGCAGCTTGGCCAGGCCTTTCAGGCCCTTCATCGCCGAGCGCTCCTCGGCACGCTGCTTCATCGCCGCGCGCTCCTCGTCGCTGAATCCCGCTCCGGCCATGGCATCCGCCCTCTCGCTCGCTGCGGGAAGGCTATCGCCGACACGGGTCTCGGAGAAGGGCGCCGTTGTCGGAGTTTTCGCGCGGGATCTTCCGAGTTTCGTGCGTTTCTCCGAGTTCCGGGATGTTGGCACCCGCCGCCGCCGCGCCGCCGCGCCGCCGGGCCGGGCTAGGCGCTCGCGCCGCGCCGCGCCGTCACGGATGTCGGAGAAAGGCGCCGTTCTCGGACTTTTCGCGGGGGATCTTCCGAGTTTCGTGCGTTTCTCCGAGTTCCGGGATGCCGGACCCGGCCCCGCCGCGCTGCCCGGCCCCGCCACGCCGCACGAGGCCGCGCCGCCGCCGCGACCTCAGGCCTGCCGCAGCCCTTCTTCGAGCGCGACCCACGCGAGCATCGCGCACTTGACCCGCGCGGTGTACTTCGACACCCCCGAGAGGGCAGCGGCGTCGGCGAAGGTCTCCTCGTCGAGCGGGATCTTGCCGCGTGAGCGCAGCGCCTCGCGGAACTGCGCGATGAGCGCCTCGACGTCGGCGGTCGGCATGCCGTCGTCGCCGCCGTCCTCCTGCAGCAGGGCGACGAGCATGGAGGCCGAGGACTGCGAGATCGAGCAGCCCGCGCCCTCCCAAGTGACGGATGCCACGCGGTCGCCCTCGACGTCGACGCGCAGCGTGATCTCGTCGCCGCAGATCGGGTTGCGCTGATGAATCGTCGCGCTGTGCGCGCCGGGCTCCGCGAGACCGAAGCCGCGCCGGTTCTTGGCGTGGTCGAGGATGAGCTCCTGGTACAGCGACTCCAGCCCGCTCATGCGCCGACCCCGAAGAAGCCGCGCACGCCCGACACCGCGTCGAGGAAGGTGTCGATCTCGGCCTCGGTCGTGTGGATCGCGGCGCTCGCGCGCACCGACGCCGTCAGGCCGAAGCGGCGGTGCAGCGGCTGGGCGC
>NZ_QDFT01000066.1 GCF_003075375.1 Microbacterium testaceum
ACGTGAAGCTGACCGGTACTAATAAGCCGATGACTTGATAACACACCTGTTTTTGGTGCTTGCGTCCACTGAGTGGTTCTCGATGTACGGTCGGGAACACAACAATGAAACATATCGTTGTTGGTTTTTGAAACATCAATAGTGTTTCGGCGGCCATAGCGAGAGGGAAACGCCCGGTCACATTCCGAACCCGGAAGCTAAGCCTCTCAGCGCCGATGGTACTGCAGGGGGGACCCTGTGGGAGAGTAGGACACCGCCGGACTTCTTTTCAGCCGAAATGGCCACCCAAAGCTGGGTGGCCATTTCGCATTTCTGGGCCCATGTGGCTTGCGCGCCGCTCCGCGCGCGTGATCGCACCGGTCCACAGCGCCGACGCACCCCTCCCCGGGAAGACAGGGGCGGGTGCGCCGGCGCTTTTTCGTACGCGCGACGATACGCTCGCGGCGCGCGGAGGCCTGACACTACGCTGTCCTCACCCGTCGGAAGGACGCGCCATGCTCTTCGCTCACCTGGGATCTGAGCCTCGTATCCATCCGGACGCCGTCGTCGCCCCGACAGCGGTCATCAGCGGCGACGTCACGATCGGGCCCGGCTGCCAGGTGCTCCACGGCGCGGTCCTGACCGCGGAGGGGAGTCCGATCGTGCTCGGTGCCCATACGATCGTGATGGAGAACGCGCTGGTGCGCGCAAGCTCGACGCACGCCGTTCACGTGGGGGCGCACACCCTCATCGGTCCGATGGCCAGCATCGCCGGCGCCGACATCGGCGACGACGTGTTTCTCGCGACCGGCACGCGGATCTTCAACGGCGCCGAGATCGGCGACCGCAGTGAAGTTCGCATCAATGCCGTCGTCCACGTGCGGACGGTGCTGCCGGCGGACAGCGTCGTGCCGATCTCGTGGGTCGCCGTCGGCGATCCGCTGCTGATCCTGCCGCCCGAGCGCCACGAAGAGATCTGGGCGGCGCAGAGGGAGCTCGATTTCCCCGGCTACGTCTTCGGACTGGACCGGGAGACCCCCGACCTCATGGTGCAGCTCACCGAGCGCTACGGACGCAGCCTCTCCCGGCACGCCGATGATCGTCGCCTCGGGTGAGCCCGAACCGCAGCACGATGGACCGCGAGCACGACGAAGCGCCGGCCCCCAAGGGGACCGGCGCTTCGTCGTGCGGACCGAGGCCGTCAGCCGGTGTTCTGCAGTCCCGCGGCCACACCGCTGACCGACAGCAGCAGCAGACGCTGGTGTTCGGCATCCGGGGTCGGATTCTCGCCGTGCGCCTCGCGGAGCGCGCGCAGGGCGCGTAGCTGCAGCAGCGACAGCGCATCGACGTAGGGGCTGCGCATCTTCACCGCGCGCTGCAGCACCGGCTTGTTGCCCAGCAGGTCGCCGCCGGTGATGCGCTCGACCCAGGAGCGGGTGAGCAGCATCTCGTCCATGACGAGCTGCGCGAGATCGTCGCGGTCGCCGAGAGCGAGGTACCGACGCGCGATGCGCTCATCGGCCTTGGCCAGGCTCATGGCGACGTTGTCGATCATCGTGCGGAACAGCGGCCACTGCTCGTAGGCCTCGCGCAGCCGCTGCTCATCGCCGACGGCGTCCAGGGCGGTGCCCAGACCGAACCACCCGGCGAGGTTGATGCGGGCCTGCGTCCACGAGAACACCCAGGGGATCGCGCGCAGGTCCTCGAGCGACTCGACCGACAGGCCGCGGCGTGCGGGCCGTGAGCCGAGGGCGAGGTGGCCGAGCTCTTCCATCGGGGTGACCGTGGCGAACCAGGGCGCGAAGCCCGGCGCCTTCACGAGGGCGAAGAAGCGCTCTCGCGACGCCACGTCCATCGTCTGCGCGACGTCGGCGAAGGCGTCGGCTGCCCCGCGGTTGCGGCGCTCGATCGAGGGAGAGGAGGCGGTCAGCACCGCGGCCGCTACCTGGTCGATGTGACGCATCGCGATGTCGGGGTCGCCGTACCGGGCGAAGATGACCTCGCCCTGCTCGGTGAGCTTGAAGCGACCGTCGACCGAATGCGGGGGCTGGGCGAGGATCGCCGAGTTCGCCGGACCGCCGCCGCGACCCAGGGCGCCACCGCGGCCGTGGAACAGCGTCAGCTCGATCCTTTCGGCCTCGGCCCACGTCGCGATCTTCGCCTGCGCCTCGTACAGCGCGAGGTTGGCGGCCACTGGGCCGACGTCCTTCGACGAGTCCGAGTAGCCGAGCATGACCTCGAGGCGGCGGCCGGTGGCATCCAGGCGATCCACGAAAGCCGGGTGCGACACGATCTCGGCCAGGATGCCCGGCGCGGCCTGCAGGTCGGCGAAGGTCTCGAACAGGGGGATGACGTCGAGGACGGGCGGCTGCTCGCCGGGGCCGACGGCGTAACCGGCGAGCTCGTGCACGTTGGCGAGGTCTTGGGCGGACTGCGTGAACGACACGATGTAGCGTCCCGCGGCGCGGGGACCGAAACGCTCCTGGACGAAGGCGATCGAGCGGAAGACCTCGAGGACCTCTTCGGTCAGCTCGCTGCGGGCGCCGCCGGCGCGCAGCTCGTCGAGCACCTTGCGGTGGACGGCGGAGTGCTGGCGGACCTCGAGCTCGGTGAGGTGGAAGCCGTAGGTCTCGACCTGCCACACGAGGCGCTGCAGCGCCCCATAGGCCTGTCGGGCCGCCCCGGCCGCGACCAGGGAGTCCTGGACCGTGCGCAGGTCGGCGAGCAGGTGCTCGGGGTCGCGATACGCCAGGTCGGCGTCGCGCGTGCGGGTCGCGGCGATCTTGCGCGCGAGCAGCAGCAGGATGCGGCGGTGCGGCTCGTCGGGGGAGCGCTCGGCGATCTCGGCCGCGGCGTCCTCGTCGGCCGCGCGCAGGCGGTGCCACAGCGCGACGAGGGCGTCGCTCGGCGGAGTGGTCTCGGCATCCAGCGTCAGTCCGCGGCCCACGCGCTGCGTCGTACGCTCCAGGCCCAGAAGGACGTGCTCGCTCGCGATCGCGGCGGCCTTTCGGGTGACGGATGCCGTGACGAAGGGGTTGCCGTCCCGGTCGCCGCCGACCCAGGAGCCGACGCGGACGAACGGCTTCACGATCGGAGCGCGGGAGCCGGCGTGCTCACCCTGGAGGATGTCGTCGATACGCCGGTAGACGCGGGGCACGGCGGTGTAGAGCGTCTCGTCGAACACCGACATGACCGAACGGACCTCGTCGACGGGGGACGGCTTCTCGCGACGCAGGGGAGCGGTGCGCCAGAGCGTGTCGATCTCTTCGAGCATGCGGCGCTCGGCGCGACGGCTCTCGGTGCCGCCCTCGGATGCGTCGTCGTGCTCGGACAGCAGCTCCGACAGGCGGCGGATGCTCGTGGAGATCGCGCGGCGGCGTGCCTCGGTGGGGTGCGCGGTGAACACGGGGTGGAACCGCAGGGCCCGCAGACGCGCAAGCGCGGTCTCTTCGCCGACCTCGCTCGAGAGCCGCTCGAATGCCGTCGCGATCGTGTCGGGCGTGCCGCTGCGCGAGGGACGGTCGCCCCGCTCGCGCAGGATGCGCACGCGCTGGTGCTCCTCGACGAGGTTGACGAGGTGGAAGTAGGCGGTGAAGGCACGCGCCACCTCGTCGGCCCGCTCGATCGAGAAGCCGTCGGCGATCGCGGCGGCCCGCTCGAACGCCTCGGGCGTCTCGTCGGTGTAGGCCTGGATCGTCGCCGTCCGCAGGCGCTCGACGTCGTCGTACAGTCCGGGGGAGCCGCTCTCCTGAAGCACGCGGCCCAGCAGCGATCCGAGCAGGCGCACGTCGGCGCGCATCTGCTCGGGGAGCTCCTGGCCGGCTTCGAAGCGGCCCACGAGGTCGATGGCCTCGGTCGGGGTCAGTTCTCGCACACGCCCCAGATTATCGGCGTCCCGTTGCGGGCAGATCACGCGTGACGGCTCGCGACGGCCCGACGCCCCGCAGGCGGGATTTTCTCCGGCGTCGGCGGCGTTGCGCGCGATTCATCCCGGGAGGTGGACTCGGCATCCGGAAAGAAGCGGGTGTCCGGTGCGTCCTCGCCGTGGCGGGGGCGGCCGGGGGATACTCGTGGCGAGCGGCGCCGCCCGGCCCGCGGAGGGAGACACCGTGAGCGACGACGCCCTGCGGCAGGCCGCTGAGACGATGAAGGCCGTGCGGGCCCGCTGCGTGTGGACGCAGCGGATCGACCACCGCGACCTCGTGCCCTACCTCGTCGAGGAGAGCGCCGAGGTCATCGACGCCGTCGAATCCGGCACGCGCGCTGATCTGCGCGAGGAGCTCGGCGACCTGCTCTGGCAGGTGCTCTTCCACGCCGAGATCGCCGCGGGCGACGCCGACGACCCCTTCGACATCGATGACGTCGCGCGGGGGCTGACCGAGAAGATGGTGCGGCGTCACCCCCACGTGTTCGCGGGGGCCGTGGCATCCACCCCCGAAGAAGTGCTCGTGCACTGGAACGCCGCCAAGGCCGCGGAGAAGAACGAGCGCACGAGCGTGCTCGACGGGGTCAGCGCGCACATGCCCTCGCTCGCCCTCGCCCAGAAGGTGATCGGCAAGGCCGCGCAGGTCGGGGTGCACGCCCCGCATCACCGACTCGCCGATCCCGAGTCCGAGGCGGAGCTCGGCGACGCCCTGCTCGCCCTCGTCCAGTTCGCCCGCGCCCGCGGCTGGGACGCCGAGCGCGCCCTGCGCGAGCGCCTGCGCACCCTGCGCGCCGACGTGCACGCGGCGGAGGCGAGCGCCGAAACCGCGTCCGATTGACGAGACCGCACGCGGCGGGCGTCCCTCGCCCACGGTTTCGTCGATGTCGTACGGTCTCGGCGCAGAGCGCGGTCGCTCGGCGGCGCGCGCTCGAGGAGCCGCGGGAGCCTGGAACAATGGGACGGTGGCATCCGTGAACCCGCCGCGCGGAATGCGCGACTTCCTCCCCGCTGACAAGGCCCGTCGCGAGCGCGTGCTCGCCGTCATCCGCGAGCGCTACCGCGCGCACGGTTTCGACGAGATCGAGACCCCCGTCATGGAGGACTACGACCGCCTGCACGCCGGCATCGGCGGCGACAACGAGAAGCTCTCGTTCAGCATCCTGAAGAGGGGGATGGATGCCGACGCCATCCGCGCCGCGGCCGACGATCCCGCGGCTCTCGCCGACCTCGGTCTGCGGTACGACCTCACCGTCCCGTTGGCGCGCTTCTACGCGACGAACCGCGCGCAGCTGCCGACGGTGTTCCGCGCGATCCAGATGGCTCCGGTCTGGCGCGCCGAGCGGCCGCAGAAGGGCCGCTACCGCCAGTTCCTGCAGTGCGACATCGACATCATCGGCGACGGCACCGCGCGCGCCGAGGCCGAGCTGATGGTCGCGAGCCTCGACGTGCTCGACACGCTCGGACTCGAGGGCGGGTCCATCCGCGTGAACGACCGCCGCGTGCTCGACGCCATGCTCGACGTGTTCGGTTTCGCCGCCGAGGAGCGCCCCGGTGTGCTCATCACGATCGACAAGCTCGACAAGGTCGGCCCGTCGGGCGTCGTCGCCGAACTGCGCGAGCGCGGCGCTGCGGTCGAGGCCGTCGACGCCCTCGCGGCGTACCTCGACCGGCCGGCGGGAACCCCGACCTTCGACGACGCCGGCATTCGCGCGGCCCTGCCGGCCGGCATCCCGGACGAGGTCGTCGCCCACCTCGTCGCGCTCGGCGAGACCGTCGCGGCGGCGCGGGGCGCCGATGCGCCGCTGGTGTTCGACCCGTTCCTCGTCCGCGGCATGGGCTACTACACCGGCACGATCTTCGAGCTCGCGCACCCGAGCGTCGACTACTCGCTCGGCGGCGGTGGCCGGTACGACGGCATGATCGGGCGGTTCCTCGGGCAGCAGGTGCCGGCGGTGGGATTCTCGATCGGGTTCGAGCGGATCGTCGACCTGCTTCCCGACGCGGACGCCGCGGGGGAGCGCTCGGTGGTGCTCGTGCACGACCGCGACGTGCCCTTGGCGCAGCTGCTCGCGCTCAAGTCGCACCTGGTCGAGGGCGGGGCGCGGGTCCGTGTCGAGCAGCGTGCGAAGAACATGAAGGCGCTGCTCGAGCGTTCGGCCGCCGACGGGTACGGAGCATTCGCTCCCGTCGGTGTCGGCACCACGCCCGAGACCCTGGAGCTTCGTCCCCTGAGCTGAGACCGCACGCCCGCGCCGATCGACGGGTCCGCGGGCGGTCCGAGATCGTCGAAGCGACGGGGCCTCGTGGGTTCCGACGCCGTCGACGGGCTCGGCGTTCTCCTGTCCGGCTCGGCGTCGGCGAGCACACCGGCTACGCCACCGCGCTGATCACCGCCTCGTCCGGACTTTCGGCCGCGAGCCGTTCGAGGCGCGCCGCGGTCGCATCGTCGCGGGGCGAGAACCACACGACACGTGAGCCGAGGCCTTCGTCGATCCACAGGCTCGACATCTCGAGGTGCAGCGCTCCGACGCGCGCGTGCACGAGGTTCTTCGGAGCGTTTCGCTCTCCGCCGACGTCCCCCAGCCGCCACAGTTCCGCGAAGCGCGGCGACGTCGCTTCGAGTTCCGCGATGAAACGCTGCCACGAGGGCTCCTCGTGGTGCCGGCCGTAGGCCGCACGCAGGCGAGCCGCGATCCGTCGCTGCGCGTGGTCGAGGTCGACGTGGGCGCGCTGCCACGCCGTGTCGGTGAACAGCAGCACCGCGCAGTTTCGCCGTTCGGCCGGCATGTCGTCGAGATCGTCGAAGAGGTAGCGGTACGAGCGGTTGTACGCACGGATGTCGAAGCGCGAGGTCTGCACCGCTGCCGGGTAGGGCAGGAGCTTCTCGAGCAGGTCGAGGTGCGTCTGCCCGACGCACTGCCGTGCCTCGCGATCGGGAAGAGGAAGATCGGCGAGGGCGAACAGGTGGTCGCGCTCGTCGTCGCTCAGGAGCAGAGCGCGCGCGATCGCGGCCACGACCTGCGCGGAGGCGGCGATCGGGCGTCCCTGCTCGAGCCAGGTGTACCAGGTGAGTCCGACACCGGCGAGCTGCGCGACCTCTTCTCGGCGGAGGCCGGCGACGCGGCGACGTGTGCCGTCGGGGAGGCCCACGTCGGCGGGACGCAGGCGCGCCCGACGGCTGCGCAGGAACCCCGCGAACTCGGCGCGGGCGTCGTCGGACCGACTCATGGCATCCCTCCCTCTTCGGCGATCCTAGGACCGCCCTTCGACACGTCCTCGCGCGGTGAGGAGTGCTCTCAGTACCAGGATGAAGGCACTCCTGGTACCAGGATGCCGCCGGTTCCATGCTGGCACCATGACCACCGCCGCACAGCCCGCCACCGGCAGCGCCCCCTTGCCGATCCGCCCCGGTCCGCCCGACCTCGACGCCGCCGAGAGCGTGCCCACCTGGCGTTACCTCGGTTTCCTCGTCGGCCCCGGAGCCGGGACGTTCGCCTTCAACGCGGTGACGGTGATCCTCCCCACGCTGCGCGAACGCTTCGGTGCCGGCGACGTCGCTCTCGAACTGGTCGTCGCGGGCTACGGCATCCCCTTCGCCGTGCTGCTGATCCTCGGCGGACGTCTCGGAGACCGCTACGGCCGACACCGCCTCTACACGATCGGCATGGGGCTGTTCCTCGTCTCGGCGATCGCGTGCGCCCTCGCCCCCTCGATCGAGACGCTGATCGCCGCGCGCGTCGTCCAAGGTGTCGGGGCCGCTCTGTGCACCCCGCAGGTGCTCGCGACCATCCAGGCGACCTCGCGAGGATCCGCCCGCACGCGCGCCATCGCCGCCTTCGGCGCGAGCGGCGGCATCGGCGCGGCGGTCGGCCAGGTGTCCGGCGGAGCGCTCGCCGGGCTGTCCTTCGGCTCCGTCGAGGGGTGGCGTGCCGTCTTCGTCGTGGTCGCGCTCATCGCGGTCGCGGCGATCGTCCTCGCGCCGCTCGCACCGCGTTCACGCGCTCACGAGGTGGTCGCGATCGACCTCGTCGGCACCGCGGCGCTGGCGCTCGGCATCCTGGCCGCCTCCGTCGCCCTCACCTTCGGACCGGTCTGGAACTGGTCCTGGCCCGTCGCCCTCGCGCTCGTGGTGGCCGCCGTCGCGCTGGTGGGCATGTGGAAGCACCAGGATGCCATCGAGCGCTCCGGCCGCGTCCCGCTGCTGCCACCGAGCGTGCTGCGCTTGCGCCCCCTGCAGCTCGGGCTGCTCGCCGCGGGGCTGTTCTTCGCCGGGTACTCCGCCCTGCTCTACGTCTTCCCGCGAGCCGTGGAGGCCGGGGGACTGACGTCGCTGCAGGCGGGCATGGCGCTGCTGCCCTTCGCGGTCGTGTTCGCGGGGATGTCTCTGGCCGTCGCCCGCATCCAGAGCCGTCTCGGCGACGCGACGCTGATCCTCGGCGTGGCGCTGCAGATCGTCGCGCTGCTCGGGATGGCCGGCACCCTCGCGGTGGCGTGGGGCAGCGAGGTGGGCTCGTGGCTGCAGCCCGCGCTCGTGCTTCTCGGCGCGGGTCAGGCGTTGATCTTCTCCCCGCTCACCCAGCTCGTCGTCCGCGAGGTCCCGGTGGAGGCCGCGGGACTGTCGGGCGGCATGTTCAGCACAGCGCAACAGCTCGCCCTGTCGTTCGGCGTGATCGTCATCGGAGGACTCGTCAGCCTCACCGGCGCCGCCGGACGGGACGAACTCCTCGCGGGACTGGCCCTCGACATCGTCCTCGCCGTGGCAGTGCTGATCGTCGCGATCGCTCTGCGCTCCCGCGCGCGTCGCAATCTGCGCTGATGACAGACACGACGAGAGCTCAGGATGCCGGGAGCCCGGTGTCGCTCCACCGTCACGGCGCGTCCACCGGGCGTTCATCGAGGGCGAGTGTCATCGGAGGATGCGCGCGCGTCGACCGGTGACCCTGACCGCCGCCTCGACGGTCGCCGTGCTCGGCGCGACCGCCGTGGCGATGCGGACGCTCATCTCGCGGCAGGCCGCGATCGCGCGGCGCCGGATCGGCAAGCCACTGGGGGAGCAGGCTCTGGACGCCGACCGTGTGTGGCGGGGCAAGAAGCACCCGGGGGAGCCGGTCGAGCTGCTGCTGCTGGGCGACTCGATCGCCGCGGGGCTCGGCGCGGGCCACCGGCGGGACACCCTGGGTGCGCGACTCGCGAAGGGCATCGCGCGCGATGCCGCCCGTCCCGTTCGGCTCCGCACCGCCGCGGTCGTGGGGTCGGAGACCTCGGCGCTGACCGCGCAGCTCGCGGAACTCCCGCCGGAGTATCGCGCCGACGTCGCCGTCATCGTGGTGGGCGGGAACGACGTCACCCACCGCGTCCCCGCGACGCGCGCCGCCGCACAGCTCGAGGAGGCCATCGGCATCCTGAGAGCTCGGGGGATGCCGGTGGCCTCCTCGAGCTGTGCGGCGGCGCGCGTCGCGGGGACGCGGTGGGTGACGT
>NZ_QDFT01000067.1 GCF_003075375.1 Microbacterium testaceum
GGGGGGGGGGCGGGGGGGGGGCGGGGGGGGGGGGGGGGGGGGGGGGGGGGGGGGGGGTTGTGGGGGGGTTGGGGGGGGGGGGGGGGGGGGGGGGGGGGGTGGGGAGAAAAGGGATCAGGCCGAGCGGTCGGCCACGGCGCGCGCGAAACGCGTCAGCGCCTCGCGGACGGCACCGTCGGGCAGCGGCGCGAGGGCGTCGATCGCCTCTTGCGACCACTGGTGCGCCAGGCGCAGGGTCTCGTGCGTGGTCTCGTGGTCGCGCAGCTCGGCCAGCGCCGTGTCGAGGATCGACGCGTCGGCGCCGGCGGCGATGCGCTCCTGGCCCTCGTCGATGCGTGCGCGCAGGTCGGCCGAGGCCGCGTCGGAGCGGTGACCCAGCAGCAGATAGGGCATGGTGGGCACGCCCGCGCGCAGGTCGGTGCCGGGCACCTTGCCGGTCTCGGACGGGTCGGGCGAGAGGTCGATCACGTCGTCGAGCAGCTGGAAGGCGACGCCCGCCTTCTCGCCGAAGACGACCATGGGCTCCTCGAACTCCTCGGGGGCGCCCGAGTAGATCACTCCGGACTGGGCCGCGGCGGCGATCAGCGAGCCGGTCTTGTCGGCGAGCACCCGCAGGTAGAAGTCGACCGGCTCGTCGCCCTCTTGCGGTCCGACCGTCTCGTGCATCTGCCCGAGGACCAACCGCTCGAAGGTGTCGGCCTGCAGTTGGATCGCGCGCTCTCCGCGACGGGCCATCAGCTGGCTGGCGCGGGCGAACAGCAGGTCGCCGGTGAGGATCGCGATGTTGTTGCCCCACACCGTCTGCGCGCTGGGGACGCCGCGCCGCTTGTCGGCGCCGTCCATGACGTCGTCGTGGTACAGCGAACCGAGGTGGGTCAGCTCGAGCGCCGTGGCGACCTCGACGACCTCTTTCGTCGTGCCCTGTCCGAGCTGGGCGGTGAGAATCGCGAGCATGGGGCGCACGCGCTTGCCGCCGGCCTCGTAGAGGTACCGCGCGGTGACGTCGGCGAGCTTGTCGGCGCTGCGCACCTCGCCCTCGAGCTCGGTCTCGACGCGCGCCAGACCCGCCTCCACCGTGGAGAGGAGGGTGCGCGAACGCAATCCTGCGAAGATGCGGTCGCTCAGGCCCAGCTTGCCCGACAGGCGGGTGCCGGCCGCGGACGGTCTCGGGGTCACGGTTTCAGCCTATCCTGGCGCGCTCGGGCGCGACCGCGGGTATCTCGACGGTTGACAGGGCAGCTACGAGGCGGGGCGGATGCCGCGGTGCAGAGCGACTATGCCGAGCGAGAGGTTGCGGTAGGCCACGTCCTCCCAGCCGGCATCCCGCATCCATCCCGCGAGCGTCGGCTGGTCGGGCCAGTCGCGGATGGACTCGTTGAGGTAGTCGTAGGCCTCGGCGTTGGAGCTCACGGCCTTCGCCACGATCGGCAGCACCCGATCGTTGTAGAAGCGGTAGAGGCCGTTGAACACGCGGGACGGCGGGTGCGAGAACTCGCAGACCACGATGCGTCCGCCGGGGCGGGTGACCCGGCGGAGCTCGCGCAGGGCGCGGCGCGGGTCGTCGACGTTGCGCAGCCCGAACGACATCGTGACCGCGTCGAACTCGCCGTCGGCGAAGGGCAGGTCGGTCGCGTTCGCCTGCACGAACTCGAGGTTGGGCACGTTCCCGTGACGTCGGCGCCCCTCGGCGATCATGCCGCGCGAGAAGTCGGCCGCGACCACGTGCGCCCCGCTCGGCACGAACGCCATCGACGAGGTGCCGGTGCCGGCCGCCAGGTCGAGGATGCGCTCCCCGCGCTGGGGGGCCACCGCGCGCAGCGTCGCGACGCGCCACAGGCGGTCGTTGCCGAGGCTCAACACCGAGTTGGTGCGGTCGTAGGCCGCCGCGACCTGGTCGAACATGCCGCTGACGCGCTGCGGGTCTTTACCGAGGTCGGCGCGGTTGGGGTCGCTGCTCACCCGTCGAGTCTAGGCGCGCGCGGCGGGGTCGTCGCCGGGGGTTGCCAGAGCCGCGAGGCGCTCGAGCCACGGCCCGGTGACGTCGTCCGAGAACGGCGCCTCGCGGTCGCGCACGCGGCGCTCGAGGTCGGTGGCGGTGGCATCCAGGTGCTCGACGATCTCGCGCGGGTAGCCGTAGCGCTCGCGGTGGTCGTCCCACTCGTCGCGGTCGTCGATCCAGGTACCGCGCTCATCGGTGCGGCGCACGACGTCGAGGTCCATGTCGATGCCGCGGGGCACGCCGTCGTCGTGCCAGCGCACGTCCCACGCGAGATCGATGTACACCGCCACCGGGTGCGGGTCGGCGTTGTGAGTGAACGCCCAGTCGCCGCTCGCGGGCACGAGCGTGACGTTCGGCTGACGGCAGACGAACTCCGCACCGGGACGGGCGCTGCGCCACCCGATCTGCTGACCGAACCACTCGCCCCACTCGTCGCTGCCGAGGTACACGCTGTCCTGCACCCAGTGCGGCGAGCCGTCCCACTTGCGCCACTCGAACATCAGGCGGGTGCCGGGGGCGGGGCGGTTGTCCATATCCGGAGTCTAAAACGCCCTTCGGACCCGGGACGCAAGCGGCGGGGCGCGCCCGTCCCTTCGACGTCGGAGCATCGGCGAGCCGGCCGCCGCCGCGTCGACGACGGCGGGTCTACGCTCGAGAACATGCTCGAACCCGCGGATGACGCCGTGCCGCGCCTGCGCGTGATCACGCGCGAGATCCCCCCGATGGACGACGTGCTGGCCTACACCACGCCGTACGACCCCCTCTTCTGGAGTCGACGCGGGGAGTCGTTGTCGGCCTTCGGCGACCTGCTGACCCTGCGCTACACGGGGACGCAGCCCGGCGACGCGACGATCTCGGAGCGCTGGCGCGCGATCGCCGCCGCCGCCGCCGTCGACGACCCGGTGGGCCTTCCGGGCACGGGACTCGTGGGCTTCGGCTCGTTCGTGTTCGACCCGCGCTCCGCGCGCGAGAACGTGCTGCGCGTACCCGGCATGATCGTCGGGCGGCACAGCGGCCGCGCGTGGGTCACCCGCCTGGCGTTCGACGACACCCCCGACGAGCCCGAGCCCGAGCTGCCCCCGCGCTCCCCCTTCGGTCCGCACTGGTCGGCGACGCTGGGCCCCGGGCTCCAGACGGCGGAGAAGTATCAGGATGCCGTCCGCCAGGCCATCGAGGCGATCGGCTCCCGCGAGGTGGCCAAGGTCGTCCTCGCCCGCGACATCACCGGCACGGTGCCCGCCGGCTCCGACCTCCGCCGGCTCGTGCGATCGCTGCTCGAGGGCTATCCCGACTGCTGGGTGTTCGCGGTGGACGGTCTGATCGGCGCGAGCCCCGAGACGCTGGTGACGGTGTCGGACGGCACGGTGACCGCGCGCGTCCTCGCCGGGACCGTCGCCCGGGGCGGCGACGCCGACGCCGATGTCGCGGCATCCATCGCCCTCACCGAGAGCTCGAAGGACCAGGACGAGCACCGCTTCGCGGTGCAGAGCGTGCTGAACGCGCTGGGTCCGCACACCTCGTCGCTCGCCGCCGAGGCGCAGCCCTTCACGCTCAAGCTGCCCAACGTGTGGCACCTCGCGACCGACGTCGAGGGCGTGCTGAGCGAGGACGCGTCCTCTCTCGATCTGCTGTCGGTGCTGCACCCCACGGCCGCGGTCGCGGGGACCCCCACGACCGCGGCGATGGAGGTCATCCGGCGCCTCGAGCCGTTCGACCGCGGTCGCTACGCCGGCGCCGTCGGATGGACGAGCGCCTCGGGCGACGGCGAGTGGGCCATCGCGCTGCGCTGCGCGCAGATCGATCGCGCGGCGCCCTCGTCGCCCACGGCCCCCATCACCGCGTACGCGGGTGCGGGGATCGTGGCCGACAGCGTGCCCGAATCGGAGCTGCTCGAGACGCGCGTGAAATTCCGCCCGATCGTCGAGGCGCTGGCCTGACGGTCAGGAGTCCGCGAGGCGCTTCTTCTCGACCTCGACGTCGTAGTCGGCGGCCGGCCATTGCGGCGCGATGTCCTCGAGGGCGTCGATGAGCAGTTGCTGCACGGCGAGCCGGGCGTACCACTTGCGGTCGGCGGGAACGACGTGCCACGGTGCGACGGGCGTCGAGGTGCGCTCGATGGCGACCTGGTACGCGTCCATGTAGTCGTCCCAGAGCAGGCGCTCGTCGACGTCGCCGGGGTTGTACTTCCAGTGCTTCTCGGGGCGCTCGAGACGCGCGGCGAGGCGCTCTCGCTGCTCGTCCTTCGAGATGTGCAGCATCACCTTGACCACGCGGATCCCCATCTCGGCTGCCTGCGCCTCGAAGGCGACGATCGCGCCGTAGCGGCGCTCGATCTCGTCGGGCGCGGCGAGCTGACGCACGCGGCCGATGAGCACGTCCTCGTAGTGGGAGCGGTCGAAGACGCCGAGGCGCCCGGCATCCGGGAGTCTCTTCTCGATCCGCCAGAGGAAGTCGTGCGCGAGCTCCTCGGCGGTCGGCTTCTTGAACGAGGCCAGCTCCACGCCCTGCGGGTCGACGGCCCCGACGACGTGGCGCACGATGCCGCCCTTGCCCGCGGTGTCCATGGCCTGCAGCACCAGCAGCACCGAACCGGTGGCGGTGCCGGCGACGCTCTGCGCGAAGAGCCGCTCCTGCAGGTCCTCGAGCGGTTCGCGACCCGCCTCGAGGTCGGCCTTCCCGCTGTCTTTGTCGCCGTCGTACCCGGGCGTGGACCGGGTGTCGATGTCGGCGAGGCGGAAACCGGGGTCGACGCGCAGGGCGTCGGCGGCGGGCGAGGACCAGCGGCTCTTCGTGCTCATCACGCCATGCTGGCGCGTCCGGCGTGCCCGACGCCACCCGTTGACGGTTCCCGGATCGAGGGATGCCGTGTCGGCGCGATCAGCGGGCGAGCGGCACCTCGATGAGCTGGCGTCCGCCGGTGGGGGACGTGAGAACCTGATCGAGCGCCACTCGCGTCGTGACGCGGTGGTACTCCCATCCGAAGGCGAGGGCGAGCTGTTCGAGTCGCGCGGTCTGCGGCGTGTACTGCACGCGGGTCATCGCGTCGTCGCCGGCCACCCCGGCCACCTCGAGCCCGTCGAAGATCGTGCCGCCGCCGTCGTTGCCGACGACGACCTGCAGGCGCGGCTCGGCTTCGCCCGGGGGCAGCAGCAGCGCGCCCATGTCGTGGAGGAACGCCAGGTCGCCCAGCAGCAGGCGCGTGACGCCGGGCCGCTCGTCGCCCTGGCTCGCGAGGGCGATGCCCGTGGCCGTGGCGATGGTTCCGTCGATCCCGGCGAGACCGCGGTTGGAATGCACGGCGACCTTCTTGCCGCCGAGCAGCTCGTCGGCGACGCGCACGATGCGGGACGAACCGAACACCAGCCGGTCGTGCGGCCAGCTCGCCCGCCACAGGGCGTCGACGAGGGCGGCGCGGTCGACCGGGGCGCGCATCACCTGCACCTCGGCGTTGATCGCGCCGAGCCGCTCGTGCGGAACGGCCGAGGCGAGTCCGTCGGCGTCGGGGGCGGGCGGCGAGAGATCGACCGCCGCGGCGCGCGAGGCGCGCATCCACTCCCCCAGCCATTCGCGGTCGGCGGCGCCGGCGACCCGCACGGCGTCGACGGCGCACGTCGTGCCGTTGAGGTTGATCGGCTCGCCCGGTCCGCGGACGGCCAGCACCTCGACGTCGGCGCGCATGAGCAGGCGCGTCACCTCGCGGCTGAGCGTCGGGCGACCGAAGACGACGACCCGCTCGATGCGTCCGCCGAGCTGCGGGTCGTTCAGCAAGCCCCGATAGCCGTGCACGATCTGGCGACCGAAGCGCGCGCCGCTGACGATCTCGGCGACGAGGGGGAAGCCGCCGTCGTGCGCGAGCTGCTCGGCCGCGGCCCCGGCATCCGCCCCCGCGACCACGATGGTGCGCGGCCCCGTCTCGAGGCGATGGGCGGCCTCGGCGTCGGGCGCCACGTCGGCGCGCCCGATCCCGCCGCCGCCCTGGTAGAGCGCGCCCGACACGTCGTCGCCGTCGTCCTTCGGCTCGTCCGGGAGAGCGGGGGATGCCGCGCGCGCGGCGAGCCACGAGGGGGCGGCGCCCGCGAGCGGCTCGCGCAGGGGCACGTTCAGGTGCACGGGGCCCGGGACGCGCGCACCCTCGCCCAGAGCGGCGGCCAGAGCCTCGGCCGCGAGCGCGTCGAGGTCGGCGGTCTGCACCGCATCGCCGTCGTCGTCGGTCTGATGGGGAACGGCCAGGTCGGCCTCGAGACGCGCGGCCGAGCGGAAGAGCCCCGGCTGGCGCGTCGTCTGGTTGGCGCCGACGCCGCGCAGCTCCGGCGGGCGATCGGCCGTCAGCAGCAGCAGCGGCACGCCCGCGTGGTGCGCCTCGAGAGCGGCCGGCAGCAGGTTGGCGACGGCCGTGCCCGAGGTGCAGACCACGACGGCCGGCATCCCGCTCTCGCGTCCGATGCCCAGGGCGGTGAAGCCCGCGACGCGCTCGTCGATCCGCACGTGCAGGTGGATCAGCCCGTCCCGCTCGAGCTCGGCGGCGACGAGGGCGAGGGCCTGCGAGCGCGAACCGGGGCTCACCACGACGTGACGCACGCCCCGCGAGACGAGTCCGGCGAGCAGCGCCGCGGCGGCGTCGGTGGCGGGCGCGGCGGAGCGACCGTTCGGCGAGGTCACGGCGTCAGCCGACGGCGCCGCGCTGACCGCGGGTGTCGTCGTCGCCGGGCTTGCGGGGGTCGTCACCCGGGTCGGCCGACTTCTTCGGCGGAGCCGGATCATCGGCCTCGGAGTCCAGCTGCGCGAGCTCCTCTTCGAGGCGGCGGATGCGCTCGTCCTGCTCGGCGCGCGCCGAGGGGGTCATGCGACCGAGGAACTCGGGATCGTCGTCGGGAGCGCGGCGGACGACCGGCTTGCCGGCGCGACCCCGACCGATGAGGAACCACAGGATGCCGCCGAGCACCGGCAGCAGGATGACGATGGCCATCCACGCGGGCTTGCTGACCCCGCGGTGGCGCGAGGGGGATTGCACGGCGCAGTCGACGATCGTGTAGACCCAGAAGACGGTCGCCACGAGCGCCAGGATGAGAAGCAGCCGTGCCATGGACCGATTCTACGTGCGTCCACGGCGGGGCGGCCCGGACGCCGCCGAGCTGGCCCACCGTCGAACGACCCGGGATGGCCCCGATGGTCGCCGCCGTAGACTGGGACGATGCGCGCACGCTCGGCCCTCGTCTACACGGTGCTGCGACTTCTCGCCTTCGTGGTGCCGCTGGTGATCCTGCTGCTGTTCCCGGTGTTCCAGGAGCTCCCGTGGCTGGCGGCGATCTTCGCAGCCCTCATCGGGCTGAGCCTGTCGCTGCTGTTCCTGCGCCGCCCGCTCGACAATGTCACCGGTGGTCTGGCCGAACGTCGGGCCCAGCGACAGGCGGCGGGTCGACGCACCGGCGCCGAGACCGACGCCGACGCCGAGGACGCGGTGGTCGACGCGACCCGCCCCGACGGCGAGCCCCCGATCGCCCGCTGACCTGAGCGGGCGAACGCTCAGCCGGCGAACGCCCAGAACAGCAGCGCTCCGTACGCGACCGAGGTGAAGCTCGTCACCTGCAGTGCCGTGATGAGTTCGCGGGGCGTGCGGTAGGTCCAGACGATGAGGATCGCCGCCAGCCCGCCGAGCAGCGCGATCAGCGTCAGCCATGCGATCGGGTAGACGAACGCCAGGAACACCGCGATCGCGAACGGGATCAGCACGAACAGCGTGAACAGCACCTGCGTGGCGCGTCGACCGATGAGCACCGAGAGGGTGCGCTTTCCGGCGAGGCGGTCCTGGTCGATGTCGCGCAGGTTGTTGGCCAGCAGCACCGCGCACGCGAGCAGTCCCGCGGCGACCGCGCCGAACCAGGCCTCCTGCGGTAGCGACAGCACCTGCAGCCAGGTCGTGCCGAGGGTGGCGACGAGCCCGAAGAACACGAACACGAACAGCTCGCCCATCGCGTTGTACCCGTAGGGACGCTTGCCGCCGGTGTAGAACCACGCGGCCGCGATGCACACCGCGCCCACCAGCAGCAACCACCACTGTCCGGTGCGGATGACGAGGGCGAGACCGATCAGACCGGCGAGGGCGAAGAACGCCAGAGCGACGATGAGCACGGTCCGCGGCTTCGCCTTGCGACCGCCGGTCAGACGGCCCGGCCCCACGCGCACGTCGTCGGTCCCGCGGATGCCGTCGGAGTAGTCGTTGGCGTAGTTGACGCCGATCTGCAGGGCGAAGGCCAAAGCGAGGCAGGCCAGGGCGATCACCCAATGCAACCGCTCATCGACGAGGGTCGCCGCCCCGGTGCCGATCAGGACCGGCGTGATCGCCAGCGGAAGGGTGCGCAGGCGAGCGGCGGCGATCCAGTCACGGGCGGTCGCGGGGGCGACGGCCTGCGGGGCGGCGCTGCGGTTCTTCTGCGGATTGCCGCCGGGACGACGCTTCTTGGCGGTCTGGGGACGCTTACGAGAGGGAGCTGCCACGGAGGCTCATCCTAAGCCCGCGCGAGGTCGCCACCCGCGTCGAGTCGACGTCGGAGCAGGGCCCGGTCGGGCTTGCCCGAGTCGAGCGCGGGCATCTCGCCGATCGCCACGACGCGGGCGGGTCGGGCGGGGGCTCCGACCGCGGCGGCGACCACCGGGCGGATCGCCGCGAGCAGGTCCGCTTCGCGAGACACCGCGATCCCGGGCACGACCACCGCCGACCCCTGACCCCACGTCTCGTCCGGGATCGGCACCACGACCGCGCTCTCGAGGCCCGGGATGCCGCGCACCGCCGCCTCCACCCGGTCGAGCGACACGTTCACCCCGCCCGAGACGATGACGTTGTCGAGCCGTCCGGTCACCCGCAGCACCCCGTCGACGATCTCGCCGCCGTCACCCGTGCGGTACCAGCGCCGGCCGTCGTCATCGACGGGGAAGACGGATGCCGTGCGCCCGGGGTCGCCGAGGTAGCCGTCGGCGAGCGTCGGACCCGACAGGCGCACCTCGCCGTCGACAATTCGCATCCCCACGCCGTCCAGCGGCACGCCGTCGTACACGCACCCGCCGCTCGTCTCGCTCGACCCGTAGGTGCGGATGACGCGGGCGCCGACGGCGAGCGCGCGTTCCCGGATCGCCGGGGCGAGGGCCTGGCCGCCGATGAGGATGCCCTCGAACGAGCGGACCGCCTGCGCGACCGCGGGGTCGGCGTCGGCGGCATCCAGCAGTCTCTGCAGCTGCGCGGGCACGAGCGACGTGAACGTCGGAACGCGTTCGCCGTTGTCGTGCGACGCCATGCCCAGCGCCGCGGCGGCGAACGGCTCGGGGCGGAAGGGACCGGCGAGGACGGCCGGCTCGCGGTCGGCGAGCAGCGCCCGCACCATCACCTGCACCCCGGCCACGTACGTGGCCGGAACGGCCAGCAACCAGGACCCCTCGCCGATGCGGGCGGCCGTGGCGTAGGCGCTGGCGATGAGGGCGTTGCGCGAGATCGCGACCGACTTGGGCACACCGGTCGAGCCCGAGGTGGTCACGACGACGGCCGTCCCGGCGGGGGCATCGCCGGGCAGGTCCGCCCCGCCCAGGGCGACGGCGGGTCCCGCCCCCAGGACCGCCGCGCGCAACGCCCGCACGACGTCGCGCGGATCGCCGGATGCCGGCGGCTCGAGCCTCACGCGCTCGGTCCGACGCTCAGTAGTGCCACGGCACGCCCGACCAGTCGGGGTCGCGCTTCTCGAGGAAGGAGTCGCGCCCCTCGGCGGCCTCGTCGGTGCCGTACGCCAGACGCGTCGCCTCCCCCGCGAACAGCTGCTGACCGACCAGGCCGTCGTCGACGGCGTTGAAGGCGTACTTGAGCATGCGGATCGCCGTCGGCGACTTGGTCAGGATGGTCCGGGCCATTCGCGG
>NZ_QDFT01000068.1 GCF_003075375.1 Microbacterium testaceum
ACGAGGCCGTCATGCTGGACGTGCTGATGGACAGTGCAGCCGACTTCAAGGAACTCGCATCCAGCGAGCACGTCGCAGTTCGTCGACTGAAGGACCTGGGTCTGATTCACGAACAGGACGGCGAGTTCGAAGTCAGCGTGATCCTGGAGCTCGTATGAGCGCGACCGACTACTCCGACTGGATACTGGGCGTTCACCGAAAAGCGGAGCAACTCCGCGTCGTGTTCCTGCAGCTGGGCTCGAGCAACGAGCCAGCCCGCCGCGCTCTGGGGGCTTCGCAGGTGAACGTGACGCGCGTCCGGGACTACTTGCAGCCAGATGGCCCACTTACCACCGGAACAGTCGTGATCGACGGGATGGAGTCGCTCACGATGCAGAGTGAGGCCACTCAGATGGGTGCGCTACGCGAGCGCGTCTTCAGCGACGTCGAGGCCGGCGGCAGGGTCATCCTCCTCTCCCGGGCGCCTCGGATTGCTTTCCCTCCAGTGGTCGGGAGTTCGCTCCTTGACGACGCCAGCCTGGCGCATGCTCCGGTCGTCAAGAGCACAGGCGCTCACGAGTGGCCAACGTGCGTTGAAGACGGCGCCTCCCCGGCCGACGTACTGTGCCGGGCGCTGACAGAACTCGGTATGGACCTGGCTGCGTCTCTCGATCGTGTCGTGTACGAGAGCCTGCTGATTGGCCAGAGCGCGCTGGGCCTGCTCAACGCGAGGGAGCTTGAGGCGCTGGATGGTTCCAGCCTTACAGCGCCCGACGGTGCGACTCGGACATGGAATTTTCCGAAGCATCTCGGACCGCTCAAGAAGGCGCTCGACGAGGTTCTCGCGGATGCCCTCGATCCTCAGCAGCAGCTTGCCGAGGTGAGTTCGGGACTCTGGAAGATCGAGCGGATCATCCGACGCGAAGTGCGTCGGCGCGCAATCGCCGCATGGGCGGAGAACTGGCGCACGCAGTGCCTGAACGGCGACCTTCCGGAAAAAGTGCTCGAGCGAGCGAGCGAATCGGCATACATGGGCGCCACGTCGGTCAAGCAATTGCGCGACCCTCTCGAATGGCTCTCACTCGGGGAGTTGCTCCAACTAAAGGACCGTTCCCAGATCGGCGACTTGGGGTTGAGCGCCGCTCACTGGCGACAGTTCAGCGCGCAGATCATGCCGATTCGGAATCGTCTGGCACACATGCGCAGTCTTCGGCCCGAGGACGCCGCCGACGTCGTCAAATGGCAGCGAGTGCTCGAAATGCGATTCCCCACAAATTGAGACGAGCGCACTGCGAGGAGCGTACGCCCGATCAGTAGGCTCATCTCGGTAGCGGGTGAGGAGATTCGAATGGCGGAGAGCACCACTGCCGATCTGGACGTCAACAGGTCCGACCGGCGACTCGGGCGCGCTGTGACGCGGGTTCATCAAGCCTCGCGCACAATCGACCCGGCTCTGAGACCCAGACTCGAGTCACTACTTCACGCAGGCGAAGCGATGGACTTCGTCGCCCGCATCCATGGATTCTCCGACCCCTTGAGTGCATCCGCCCTCGAGTCTTTCGCCGTCCAGGCAGGAATTGGAAGGCAATCACTTCACTCGACCGTGCTGCCGGCGCTGAAGGCTGCCAATGTTGCAGACTTCGCGCTGGACACACAAGGCGTTGTAATCGAGGTGCAGGAGTTTCTGGGCGTAACCGGGAACCTCATCGAACAGTCCTACCGCGTTCTACAGCAGCTCAACCCGACCATCGATGAGATCGTAACGCTGCACTCGATCGAAGTCGCATCGTTCGCCCCGTTGACGACCACCCAACATCTCGACCAACTCCACCGACGAGGATTCAACGACCAAGTCAGCGAAACCGGTCTGAACCTTGCACTGGCGACAGGCCTTACAAAGCGCGTCAACTCCGTCGATCTCGCCGAGGACGTAATTTATAGCCCTTACGTGTGGGAGTCAGGACAGATTGAGATCGCGTCGTTCCTCCGTGGCCTTCCCCCGGGCGAGCGCGACGCGCTTCTCGGCATATGTGAACAGGCAGCGCAACACCCCGGCCTCGCACTTCCACTCCTCGCGCAACCGACCCCCGGCGTGTTCGGCGCAGCACAGAAGGTCGGACTCGTCCAGGCCGCCACCGTCAAGTCGACGGGAGGATCCGGAGCGCAGACATATGTCTTTTCACCTACTCTCGAGTCGGAGGACGACCGGCTCACAACCACCGAGGCGCTGAATCAGCGCAAGCTTTTTGTCGCCCACATGCTCTTCGGGCATGAACGAGCGGAACGTAGCGGCGGTCGAATACACGATCCTGTGGTCCTCGTGCGGGCGCTCCTAAACCGCGGGAGCGTTGGGCCTGCGAGCAACATCAGCACCGACTACCACCTGCTTGAGGCGCACGGCATCGTTCGCGTCCGTGAAACGGACCACGGCCGGGCATACCTCGAACTTGTGAAGGAGGAGATCGTCGAAGGCGGGCTCGCGTGGCTTCAGAACTCATCAACGTCCGCAGGAACGACGGACCCGACGGTGAACCTCCTCCGAGCTCCAGGCGAGTTCACCAACCCAGAGCAAACACGTGCGGGCGCGGGCGACCTCGGAGCCGCTGACGAGATCGCGAGATCAGCGATCCTCGAGCTGAGAAAGGAACTGCAACGTGCCACCCGTCAAGACCGACCCGCTAACCCCCGGTGATCGACTCGAATGCCGCGTAGGCCAAGTGTGGTTCTGGGAGGGGTACTTCACTCGGGTAGGCATCGACCTCATCAGCTACTACGGCGCGGAACTCATCCAAGTCACCGACCTGGATCTACTCGCCATCGGGCTTGGTCCCGGGCTCGAGAGTCACCGGACCATTGGCGAGTCCAAGAGCGGGACGGGGAAGAGCGCGCCGAAACCACTCGACCGTATTGTGTGGCTACGCGGACTGCAAGAGTTGGTAGGCGCAGAGCGAGCGGAACTGACTGTTGCCTCGAGCGTGACGCCCAGAACCCGGGAGCTGGGCCGCCATTCCCGCGTCAGCGTCGAATCGATCAACGACCTCCAGGCGCGAGAGGCCGCACTTAATCTCTCGAAACTCACAGATCTTGGGGCCCACGGACCCAACGCCCTGCTTCTGCGGCGCACAGTCAAAGTAGTCAGCAAGGACGATCCCACGCTCGGACCTGCGTTCAAGTTCCTCACTTCCACCGTGTGGTTTCTAGATCCGTTCGCTGCACTGAAGCAGAGCCTGGGTCTACTTGAGACGCTTTGCCAGCGCTGGACGCCCGGCGTCAAGGATGACGAACAGCTCGCGGTACGGTGGCTCATTTCAGAGACCCTCAGTATCTGGGTACTCAACCTCGTAACGATCGTGGGATTTGTCCGCCCGATGGATCCGAGTGCATTCACAAGTTTTCTTCGCGAACGCCTCGCAGACGGAGTTGTGCCCGCTCAGCGCATGCGCCAGTTGTCGCGCGACTTCGACAAGTTCATCAGTGGACTGCTCGCGGCGGCGAAGGCCTCGCCCGAGGTGCGGACTGAGGCCATGGGCGCGTTTGAGCCCTCACCGCCGGAGTGGGCTGACTCTGCTGCAGAACTCGCAATCCGGCTAGGCCGTCAGCCCGCGCTCCGAGACTTGCCTCGACAGTTTGATCTCGTCGTTCACGAGCGGCTAGCTCGTGGGCGAGACATCTCAGAAGCTGCGGGGGCTCAGCTTCGACTCAATGATCCGGCGGCAAGATCAAGCGTGAGCCTCATTGCAGCGTTCCTGCGAAGCTTTGGCTCTCTGAAGGACGACATCAGCGAGCTTCTAATCGCAGGGTTCGGTAAGCCGGCGCAGGCGCCGCCCGAGCCTGCACCCCAGCAAGAGATCGAAGCGACTGCTCTCACACTGCCCGGCCTCGACGCCGCTGACAGCGTTGCCGAGGACTGACTGGCGTGGGGCTGTAGGGATTCGCCATTCCCCACGGAATCCTGAGCCTTCGGCCACTGCCAACTACCGGGGATTCCCGGCATCCTCGGCCATTTCCAACGGGAACCTACACGTCGTCGAGGTCGTCGTTGCAGTGAGCTTCCGATGGTCGGCGACATGCGCGGGTTCGTCGCGGGGGCCTTCGATCTCGAACCCGCAGACACCGCAGCTATGCAGCCCGATGCCGTCGACGTCGTCCGAGGGGATGTACATCGTGGTGGGCTCTTCGCACATCAAGCAGCGCATGGTGTCTCCGTTCGTGATTGTCAGGTGATCGGTTGGACGGTGGCGGAGTATCCGCGGTGGGAGCCCCAGGCCGCGGCGATGCGGTCGGCAATGTCGCGGTCCTCGCCGAGGTATGGCCGGTATCTCTTGCCGCGAGGGTCGGTGATCACGACCTGGACGACGCCGGCGGGCTCGCGCACGGTGACCCTGGCGGCGGGGATCGGATATGCCTGGACGCGACCGGCGATGATGAAAGTCGGGTACAGGTCGCGTGCGAGCTCCGGGGCACGGAACACGTCGTGAACCCACGCCGTGATGGCGAGCGCGCCGGCGGGGCTGAACCCGATGAGGCGGGCGGGGAGTTGCTCGAGCCCGGCGCGGACGAAGTAGTGCTCGTCGACGAGGATCGGCGTCGGCGGGAGCAGGGTTTGCTCGTCGTGGGCGGGGTAGATGGTGAGGCTGGTGCGGCTGTTCATGAGGCGCTCGTTCATGCGGTGCGGCGGATGCCGGCGGCGATGATGTGGGCCTTGGTGGGCCGGGAGTAGAAGCCGAAGCTGTCGTCGTCGTCGGAAGCGGAGACGGTGGCGGTGAGTAGATCTTCGCCGTCCGGCGTGTGCTGCCGTCGCTCTCCGTGGAGATGGAATCCCGGCTGTCGGTCTCGTCCTGGCGACGGTCTTCACGCAGAGCGGCTGGGTCGGAGCAATGGCGGTGACCGCCGCGACTCTCGTCGTGGCGGCGCTGATCGTCTGGCACCGTGCCCGATCCGGTCTCGTTCGTGCGCTGGATCCTGATCATGCCGTGCGCCGGAGCCGATCTCTGTCGTGGTCACCGGGCAACCCGGGTGAGCTGTTCCAAATCGGCACAGCGCTGTGGCGGAATCCTCCCTGAGAGTAGAGCTCATCCACCGAGTGGTCGCCTAGTTCCTGCAGGCGCCGAGCATCAACGAAGGAGTTATGCGATGTCCTCGTCATCCACCGCGACCGCAGTCGTCCCGAGCGCCCTGCGTGATCTGTATCTGGGCTGGTCCGAGCTCATGGCCACCCACGAGCTGGACATGCGGCTGTTCCGCAGCATCTTCGATGAATGGCACCAGCCGACCATCGAACCGGAAAATGTCACCTACAAGGAGGAGACGGTCGGCGGCGTGCCCGGCATCTGGGCGTTCCCGGCCGGAGCCGATCGCTCCAAGGTCCTCCTCTACACGCACGGCGGCGGGTTCGCCGTCGGCTCTGCGGCCAGCCACCGGAAGCTCGCCGCGCACGTCGCGAAGGCGGCCGGGGTAACAGCGTTCGTGCTGGACTACCGTCGCGCGCCCGAGCACCCGCACCCCGCCCAGGTAGACGACGGGGTCGCGGCGTTCGAGGCCCTGCTGGAGCGGGGGGTCCACCCCGAGGACGTCACCACCATCGGCGACTCGGCGGGAGGCAATCTCGCCATCGCCATCCCGTTGGCGTTGAAGGCGAAGGGACGGCCGCTGCCCGGGCACGTCATCGCGTTCTCCCCGTGGCTGGACATGGAGAACCGCGGCGCGACGCTGGTCACCAACGATGCGACCGACGCGCTGATCTCCGTGCCGCTCCTGGAGGGCATGATCGCCGGCGTGCTGGGGGAGACCACCAGCCCGTCGGCGCCGCTCGCGAACCCGCTCTACGCGGATTTCACCGGGTTCCCCCCGCTGTACGTCAACGCCGGTTCGGTCGAGTCGTTGGTCGACAATGCCATCCGCGTGGCAGAGCGCGCCAAGGGCGCCGGCGTTGACGTCACCCTGCATGTCGCCGAAGGACAGCAGCACGTCTACCCGTTCCTGGCTGGCCGCGACGCGGACGTCGACGCGGAGCTTGCGGCGATCGGCCAGTGGCTTCGCCACTGACCTGCAGCACCCCACCCACCTCATTCACCGAAGGAGTTGCACCATGACATCCACACAGACCACGGACTTCGACGCGATCGTCGTCGGCGCCGGTTTCGGCGGCATCTACCAGCTACACACCCTGCGCGACAAGCTCGGCCTGCGCGTCCGCGGGTTCGAGAAGGGCGCCGGCATCGGAGGAACCTGGTACTGGAACCGGTACCCCGGCGCCATGTCCGACACGGAGAGCCCTTTCTACCGATACTCGTTCGATGACGAACTGCTGCAGGAGTGGGACTGGGCCCGCAAGTACATTGACCAGCCCGACATCCTCCGCTACCTTGAGACCGTCGTCGACCGGTACGACCTCCGCAAGGACTTCCGGCTGAACACCGAAGTCACGTCGATCGTCTTCGACGAAGCCACCAACACCTGGACGGTCGGCACCTCCGCCGGAGAATCCTTCACGGCCCGATACGTGGTGGCGGCGCTGGGACTGCTCGCAGCAACCAACATCCCCGACATCCCCGGGATCGACTCGTTCGAAGGCCGCCTCGTGCACACCGCGGAGTGGCCGGAGGACCTGTCGATCGAGGGCAAGCGGGTGGGGGTCATCGGCACTGGCTCGACCGGAACACAGTTCATCGTCGCCGCGGCCAAGCAGGTGTCGCACCTGACCGTGTTCCAGCGCTCGGCGCAGTACAGCGTCCCCTCCGGCAACGGACCGGTCGGCCCGGGGGAGGTGGACGGATACAAGTCCCGGTTCCCGGAGATCTGGGAGCAGGTCCGAAACTCCGGCGTCGCCTTCGGGTTCGAGGAGTCCACCGTCGCGGCCACCGATGTCGACGAGGCCGAGCGGGAGCGCGTGTTCCAGGCGGCATGGGACCGAGGCAACGGATTCTATTTCATGTTCGGCACGTTCAACGACATCGCTATCAACCCGGAGTCGAACGAGGCAGCCGCTGCGTTCATCCGCCGCAAGATCGCTGAGACGGTCAAGGACCCGGAGACGGCGCGATTGCTCACCCCGACCCAGCCGTATGCGAAGCGGCCCCTGTGCAACCAGGGCTACTACGACGTGTACAACCAGGACAACGTGAAGCTGGTGTCGATCAAGGAGAACCCAATCGTTGAGATCACCCCACGAGGGGTGAAGACCGCGGACGGTGTTGAGCACGAGCTGGATGTGCTCGTGCTGGCTACCGGGTTCGACGCGGTCGACGGCAACTACCGCCGCATCGACATCCGCGGGCGCGGAGGGGTGAGCGTCGACGAGCACTGGGCCGACGCCCCGACCAGCTTCCTCGGCATCATGACGGCCGGATTCCCGAACATGTTCATGATCCTCGGCCCCAACGGGCCGTTCACCAACCTGGTGCCCAGCATCGAGGCGCAGGTCGAGTTCATCACGACTCTGGTGACCGAGGCGGAGCGGAGAGGCGGGCTCATCGAGGTGTCGCAGCAGGTCGAGGACGAATGGACCGAGACCTGCACGACGATCGCAAACTACACGCTGTTCCCCAAGACCGACTCGTGGATCTTCGGGGCGAACATCCCCGGCAAGAAGCACGCCGTGATGTTCTACCTCGGCGGCCTAGGCGCCTACCGCGGCCTCCTCTCGGAGATCCAGGCGAAGGACTTCGAAGGATTCAGCATCGGACAGCCCATCCCGGCCTGATCGACGGTAACCGTAGGCCGGGAGTGTGCTTCCCGGCCTACGGTCGTCCTATGAGCGACAACATGTCAGAAGACGTCACCTTCCGATCACGCCGCTGGGTCCGTCCCGAGGACCTGAACGCGTACGGCACCCTGTTCGGCGGCAGCCTGCTGCGCTGGATCGATGAAGAGGCCGCGATTTACGCCATCATCCAGCTCGGAAACCCTCGGGCGGTCACCAAGTACATATCCGAGATCGACTTCGTCAGCTCCGCACGACAAGGTGACCTGATCGAGATGGGACTGCGCGCCACCGCGTTCGGGCGCACCTCCCTCACGATGCGCGCCGAGGTGCGCAACATGATCACCCGTGACCGCATTCTGACGATCGAGAAGATCGTCTTCGTCGGCCTCGACGACCACGGCCAGCCCATTCCTCACGGCTACACCGACATCACCTACGAACGCGACCGGCTTCCCCACCACCATGGACTCATGCGCACAGAGGATGGATCCACAGCGGACTAGGTATTGGCGGGTCCTAATAGGGAGGCGGATACTGGGTGGGACCACTTGCAGTGACGCGAGGTCCCAGCTATGTCCACCGATACCTATTCCGCCSCGAGCGTGCGGCAGGCTCGTGAACGCCTTCTCGAAGCTGGCGTCGGCGCGCACGGTCTCACTC
>NZ_QDFT01000069.1 GCF_003075375.1 Microbacterium testaceum
CCCGCGTCCCGCCCGCCCGCCCGCGCGCGCCGCGCCCCGCCCTCGCGCGCCGTCGCGCCGCCCGCCCGGGCCGCGGTGGCGGCGAGACTGCACGCGGCTGACAAGTCGGTTGCAGGATGTCGCCGAGTTGTCCGCGGGATGCAGTCTCGCGGCGCCGTCTCGCGCGGCCGCGCACCGGGCCCGGGCCAGCGGACGGACCGGGCGATGTCGGCGGTGACCGATAGCCTGGGAGCATGCGCGTACTCCTGGCCGGCGGTGCCGGTTACATCGGAACCCACACCGCCGTCGCCCTGCTCGAGGCCGGTCACGACGTGGTCCTGCTCGACGACCTCTCGGGCACGCACGCCGTCGCCGCCGAGCGCGTCGAGCGGATCACCGGCAAGCCCGCCCCGCTGATCGTGGGCGACGCGGCCGACGAATCCGTGGTGGAGTCCGCGTTCGCACAGCACGGGCCCATCGACGCGATCATCCACCTCGCGGCCTTCAAGGCCGTGGGCGAGAGCACGCAGAAGCCGCTCGAGTACTACTCCAACAACCTCGACACGACCTTCGCCCTGCTGCGCGTCGGCATCGGTCACGGCATCCGTTCGTTCGTCTTCTCGAGCACCGGCACCGTCTACTCCGACCCCGCCGACCTGCCCTTCACCGAGGACTCGACGACGAGCGTCGACCTGTCGAACGCCTACAGCAAGTCCAAGCGCATGAACGAGGTCGTCCTCGCCGACGTGGCGCGCGTGAACCCCGAGCTCAACGTCACCGTGCTGCGCTACTTCAACCCGGTCGGCGCGCACCCCTCGGGCCTGATCGGCGAAGACCCCGCCGGCATCCCGAACAACCTCATGCCGTACGTCTCGCGCGTCGCGATCGGTTCGCTCGACGAGATCGGCGTGTTCGGCTCCGACTACGACACCCCCGACGGCACGGGTCTGCGCGACTACATCCACGTCGTCGACCTCGCCGAGGGGCACGTGGCAGCCCTCGAGAAGGCGCAGCCGGGTCACCAGGTGTTCAACCTCGGCACGGGCCGGCCGGTCAGCGTCCTCGAGCTCGTCGCGTCGTTCGAGAAGGCGGTCGGTCACGACCTGCCCAAGAAGATGCTGCCCCGTCGCCCCGGCGACGTCGCCGCGACGTACTGCGATCCGAGCAAGGCGGGCGAGGTGCTCGGCTGGTGCACACGCTTGTCGATCGACGACGCCTGCCGCGACTACTGGAACTGGCAGACCACCAACCCCGCGGGCTACGCAACCGTGTCCGAGGCGTGATCGCCACCCCCTAGGGTGATGTGGTCCGGCCACATCGTCGGCCGGACGGACGGAGGGGCCATGCCGAATAGCGAACCGCGGGCGTGGCAGGTGGTGCTCGCGCGCATCGAGGGCGACCTGCGCGACGGACGCCTGACCCCCGGCGAGCGGCTGACGCCCGAGCGCGAGCTCGCGGCGCAGCTCGGAGTGGGGCGGTCGAGCGTGCGCGAGGCCGTCCGCGTACTCGAGGTGCTCGGGGTCGTGCGCACCGCGACCGGCTCCGGACCGAACGCGGGCGCCATGATCGTGACGACGCCGCGGGGCGGGCTCGCGGCCTTCCTACGGCTGCAAGTCGCGGCCAACGGCTTCCCGCTCGCCGATGTCGTGCGCACCCGCGTGGTGCTGGAGTGCGACGTCGCCGAGCGGCTCGCGCGCACCGACGCGGATCTCGGCGAGGTGTCCGGCATCCTGGACGCGATGGATGCCGCCCCTCTCGCGCCCGAGGAGTTCCTCGCCCTCGACGCCCGGTTCCACCAGGCCCTGGCCGAGGCGTCCGGCAACGCCGTGGTGGCGGCCATGATGGCGGGGCTGCGCAGCTCGATCGAGGCGTACACGCAGGCGGGAGCGGCGCGTCTGTCGTCATGGCCCGAGATGGCCGATCGTCTGCGGGGGGAGCATCGCCGCATCCTCGACGCCGTCGCCCGGGGCGAGGCCGACACCGCGCGCGAATGCGTCCGCGCGCACATCACCGACTACTACACCGATGTCGCGCAGGCGCTGAGCCCGTCCGACGCCGACGACGCCGCGATCGGTGCGGCGGCGCGGGCGGCGGTGCGTGCGGCGACGACAGGAGACCCCTCATGACGGATCGTCCCGCGCGGCCCCCGCGCCCCCAGCACATCCTGCGCGTCGTCGCGACCGAGCGGCTCAGTCCGCATCTCGTCCGCGTCCGTGCCGTAGGGGAGCGCCTCGAGGCGTTCCGCGACAGCCCGCACACCGACGCCTACGTCAAGATCACCTTCGCCAAACCCGAGCTGGGGCTCGAGCCGCCCTACGACCTGGCGGCGTTGCGCGAGACCCTCGCGCCCGACGACCTGCCCGTGACCCGCACGTACACCGTGCGCGCGGTCGACGGCGACGAGATCACCATCGACTTCGTGGTGCACGGCGACGAGGGGCTGGCAGGCCCCTGGGCCGCTCGTGCGCAGCCGGGCGACCGGCTGGTGGTCTCGGGTCCCGGCGGCGGTTACGCCCCCGACCCCACCGCCGACTGGCACCTGTTCGTCGGTGACGAGTCGGCGATCCCGGCGATCGCGGCGTCGCTCGAAGCCCTGCCCCGGGATGCCGTGGGCGCGGCGTTCATCGAGGTCCAGGGGCCGGGGGAGCACGTCGAACTGGCGGCGCCCGCCGGGGTCGCCGTCAGGTGGGTGCACCGCGGTGACGCCGAAGCCGGAGCGACGCCGGTGCTCGTCGATGCGGTGGCGCAGTGGCATCCGCTCGATGGACGCGGCCAGGTCTTCGCGCACGGCGAGCGCGAAGCGATGAAGGCGATGCGCGACCTCGTCTTCACCCGATGGGGTCTGGCCCGTGAGCAGGTGTCGCTGTCGGGGTATTGGGCCTACGGGCGCACCGAGGACCGCTTCCAGGCCGAGAAGCGCGAGCCGATCGGCAAGATCCTCTGACGAGTCCCCTGGATCGGCCCGTGGCCGGACCGCTTACGCCTGCGCGCGCTCGGGCAGCGTCGGGACGAGCTTCTCGAGGAACGCGGCGGTGTCTTCCCAGCCGTGAACGGCCTGGCACTCGACACCCATGGCGAGCACGGGGTAGTCGTTGCCGTCGGGATCGAGGCGGTCGCCGACGAAGAGCATGTCATCGAGGGGGATGCCGGTGGCCTCGACGAGCTTGTTCATGCCGTAGGCCTTGTCGATCCCGCGGTGGGTGATGTCGACCGAGGTCGATCCGCCCGAGCGCACCTCGAGGTCGGGGATGCGGGCGGCCACGGCCTCGCGCAGGCTGTTCTTCTTCTCGCCGGTGGGGTCCCACGCCATCTTCGCCTCGAGGGGGGCGGACTGCCCCAGGGCCGAGAAGGTGATCTGCGAGCCGCGGTCCTCGAGGATCTCACCCCAGGGCTCGGCCTCCCACAGGCCCAGGCGCTCGGCCTCTTCGCGCACAGCGGTGAGGGCGCGGGTCTTCTCGTCGTCGGTCAGCGAGTGGGCGTAGACCGTCTCGACGCCGTCGGTCGAGAGCAGGTAGTACTGCGTTCCGCAGGTGGGCATGAGGTGGAAGTGCGACAGCAGCGCAGGGGACGCCTCGGGGAGCCGCTCGACCACCTGGCTGCGGAACTGCTGCAGCTGTCCACCCGAGATGATGGCCACCTCGACGCGCTCGGCGAGAGCGAGCAGCAGATCGCCGATGCGCGGGTCGATGGGCGACTTCGAGGGGGCCAGGGTGTCGTCCAGGTCGAAGGCGACGAGGCGGGGCGAGGCGTCGGACACGGTGCTCCTGTGAGGTGTGGTGGGTCGTCGCGCGGGCGCACGGTGTGCGGGCGGCGGCCCCGCACGGCATTCGTCGATGCGGCAGGGACGACATCGATTGTACGCGGGCCGGGGTGCGGTCCCCTGTCGTCCCGACCCGGGGACCGCCGGGGCGCAGAGCAGAAGGGCCCCTCACCGGAGTGAGGGGCCCTTCTGCTGATGCTCTGGTCGGGGTGACAGGATTTGAACCTGCGGCCTCGTCGTCCCGAACGACGCGCGCTACCAAGCTGCGCCACACCCCGTTGCAACTTGAAAAGTCTACCCTGTCCGGAGGGATGCTCCGAACCGTCGTGCGCGTCCGGGCGCGTCCGAGGTCGATCCGAGGCCGCTCCGATCGGTCAGCGAGCTCGTGCGGTTCCGGGAGGCGACGTCATCGCGGGGTGGATGCGCCCCGCAAAGGCGGTGTGATCGCCGGGCGCACGTGACCCGGGGTCGCGGGGCTCGCCGCCCCGCTCAGTGGCGCGGTGTCGAGCGCCTGCGGGCGACGACGAGCGCGATGAGCCCGGCGGCGAGCATGACACCGGCGATCCCTCCGACCCCCGCGACGGCCGCGCCGTCCTGCCCGGTGGCGGCCAGTGCAGCGGGTGCGGCGGGCGGCGGAGGGGGAGGCGTGGGCGTCGCCGACGGCGGAGGCGTGGGCGTGGGTGTCGGCGGCCGAGGCGTGGGTGCGGGCGGAGGCGGCACGTCGCGGGGCGGCGGCGGGACGAGCTGCTGCGTCTGCGTCGGTGAGGCGAAGCGTTCCTGCCAGCGGTACCCCGTCGGCAGGTGCGGGGCCGTCGCGGCATCCTGCTCGTCGCGAGTCACCCGCCAGACCGCGGTGTAGACGCCGGGGCCGGGGAGGGCCGGAGACGTCACCGTGTAGGTGCCCGCGCCCGAGGCGGGGTCCGTGCGCAGCTCGAGGGTCGCCACCGGTTTCAGGCCCGCCGGAACCTGCGGTGCCTCGGCCGGGAAGGAGCCGGTGCGGTAGATGTCCGCCGTGGCGCGGATGACGACGAGCGAACCGTCCTCGCGGCGGGGCCAGACCCCCTCGGACGCCGAGATCGAGACCGCGTCGATGAAGGCGCCGCCATCGATCGTCGCGGTCGTGGCGATGCGTGGCGAGAAGCGCACGGGCCGCGGGGCCGAGTCGGTCGCCGAGAGGGTGAAACGGGTCGGTTCAGCGGGACCGGCGGACTCCTGCTGTCCGGGGGTGGAGTAGAACCCGACGGCGGCCGAACGCAGGACGAAGCCCCCGGTGGCCTTGACGATGTACGGGCGCGCCTCGCCGTTCGCGGGCGGCGGCGCGATGATCTCGAACACCCCGCCGCCGCGCACGTCGCGGCGCTCGGCGCTGCCGCTGTCGGCGAAGACGGCACCCTCGAGGCGCAGTGTGCCCGTCGCCGCCGGATCGACGTCGACCGAGAGGGCTCCGCGGGTCGGGTCATCCGCTCGGGTGCTGAGCGACAGGGTGCCGCCGGGACGCGGAACGGGCACGGCCTGGGCCTCGGCGAGGTATCGCAGGGTGCGCTCCTGGATGGCCGCGCTGTTCTCGGGGCTGGCGCGCTGCATGATGTGGTTGATGGCGCCGGCGAGGTCGTTTCCGGTGTATCCCCACGAGTGCAGGGTGGTGTCGAGGTCGGCGATCGCCTTGACGGCCCAGCCGACGCTCGCCGCCTGGACGGGGTCGTCGGTCTGGCCGTAGGTGGTCACCAGGTGGTTGATCGACACGAGCTGCTGGGGGCTGAGCCCGTTGACCGTCGCGGTCGTGCCGTGCGCGGTCGTGGGCCCGACGGCCACGGGCAGGCCGGGATGGATGCAGTAGGTGTGCACGTCGCCCACCTTCATCGAGCCGTGCCATCCGGTGCGCGAGAGGGCGGCCCAGGTGCCGAAGCCGGTGCCGCGATCGGCGGCGTGCGCGGCGGGGGCGAGGGCGACGCCGCCGAGGAGGACGGCGAACGCCGCGATCGCGGCGAGGAGGCGTCGGCGGGGCGGGGGAGGGTGGTTCATACGGGAGTCCCTTCTGTCGAGGAGACTCGATCGTGCGCCACGGGGTCGCTCGAGAAACGGCTGAAGGCGCCGGTCCGTGAACGGATCGACGCCTTCGAGCAGTGGGGAGGACGCGTCAGCGCGGCAGCAGCGTGAGCATGGTCGCCTCGGGACGGCAGGCGAAGCGCACCGGCGCGTAGATCGAGTGCCCGAGCCCGGCGCTGACGTTCAGCGGCACCGTGCGGCCGTCGTGCGTCCATTCGCTCAGCCCGCGGGCCTGGTCGAGCGGCAGGTCGCAGTTCGACACGAGCGCCTTGCGGCTGAACGGGACGCGAACCTGTCCTCCGTGCGTGTGCCCCGCGATGAGCACGTCGGCGCCGAGGTCGGTGAACGTGTCGAGCGTGCGCCGGTACGGCGCGTGCATGACGCCGAGGGTGAGGTCGGCGGCATCCATTCTCTCGAGCAGCGGGGGGAGGAGTTCGGGATGGTCCCAGTTGCGGTGGGCGTCGTTCACCCCGAATGCCGTGACGCGCAGCCCCTTCACCTCGAGCGACACCGCGGTGTCGTCGAGGATGCTCCACCCGAGGTCGTCGGTGAGGAAGCGGTCCAGGGCCTCGACGTCGAGATGCTTGTGCTCGGGCTGATGACCCGAGGGCCCCAGGAAGTAGCGCAGAGGGTTGCGAGGCGACGGTTCCTGGTAGTCGTTCGAGCCGTGGACCGCGAGTCCCGGCACGCCCCGGAGCGAGGCGAAGGCGGAACGGATGCCGGTCAGACCGTCGCGGTGACCGAGGTTGTCGCCCGTGTTGACGACGAGGTCGGGCGAGAGCTCGGCGAGACGTGAGATCCACTCCTGCTTGCGGTGCTGCCACGGCGCCATGTGGGCGTCCGAGACATGCAGGACGCGCAGGGGGTCGGCGCCCTTCGGCAGCACGCGCAGGGCGTGGTACCGGACCGTGAACAGATAGCGCTCGACACCGACGCCCCAGACGGCGGCCCCGACAGCGGCCGCCCCCGCGACCCCGAGGGGTGCGAGGGCGGCCGTCGCGAGCGGGTGACGCGTCATCCGCAGGCCTTGGCGACGATCGACAGGACGATCGCGCTGTTCTTGTTGGCGGACGAACCGGCGGCCGGGTCGGTCGCGGTCACCTGGCCCTCGGCGGGAGCGTTGGGCTCCGCCACGCACGGGCCGAGCGACAGGTTGGTGTACCCGGCCGCGTTCAGGGCGCCGCGGGCCGCGTTGACGGTCTGGCCGACCACGTTCGGCACGGTGCCGCCCTGGCCGTTGCCGGGGCTCAGCGTGATGAGCGAGCCGGCGGGGGCGGACCCGGCGCCGGGGCTCTGCGCGGCGACCGTGTCGGGACCCGAGGTCGAGTCGATCTGGTCACCGATGCTGACGCGGAAGCCGGCGTTCTGCAGCGTCGAGCGCGCCGCGTCGATGCTTTGGCCCACGACGTTCGGCAGGTCGCGCTGCTGCGTACGCAGCAGGTTCGACGCGGGGTCGGGGAAGCGGTCTCCGCCGTAGAACTCATCCGACGCCCGCTGCGTGTCCGCGGCGAGCACGTACCGGATGTCGGACAGCTGACGGCCGCCCCAGTACTTGCCGAACAGGTCCTCGGTGCCCTCGAAGTTGCCGACCCACGCGGCGGTGGTGGTGTTGGTGGACGACTCGATCATCCACGTCTGCCAGCCCTCGTGCGTACCGGTCTTACCGATCACGGGGGTCCCGTCGAAGGGGTTGCCGGAGCGACCCGTTCCGCCGCTGGCCATGACGCCCTGCAGGGCGTAGGCGGCCGTCGCCGAGATCTCGGGCGTCAGCGCGGTCGAACAGGTGCGCTCGGGGATGGCCCGCTCGGATCCGTCGTTGGCGGTCACCTTGTCGATGACCTTCGGCTGGCAGAGCGTTCCGCCGTTGGCCACCGTGGCATAGGCGCCGGCCATCGCGATGGGCGAGACGTTGTCGCTGCCGATCACGTTGTTGGCGTACTGCATCGTGATGTCGCTGCCGTCGCCCTTGGTGACGCCCAGCTTCTTCGCCGTCTTGGCGATGTCGCACAGGTCGAGCTCGGCGGCCATCTGCAGGTAGCCGGTGTTCAGCGAGTCCCGTGTGAACTGCATCGGCGTCCCGACGTAACCGGAGTTGTTCGCGAAGTTGTTGATGCGCGCGTTGTCCTTGTTGACGTAGTTGCCGGTGCACGAGTTGGTCATGTTGGGCACGGGACCCATCCGACCGTTCAGCGTCTCGTTGAGGGAGTGGCCCTTCTCGAGCCAGTCCACGAGGGTGAAGAGCTTGAAGGTCGATCCGGCGTTGAAGCCGATCGAACCGCCGTTGGTGCTGTCGCCGGCGAACACCACCGAGTTGTAGGACGGGTCGGCCTCAGCCTGACCCGGGTCCTGGGTGAACTTGGTGTTCTGGGCGATCGCGAGGATGCGACCGGTCTTGGACTCTGTGCTCACGATGGTCGAGCCGAACTTCGTGTTGTTGAAGCTCTGCGGCGCGTTCTCGTTCATCGAGTTCTGCGCGGCATCCTGCACGCGCCAGTCCAGCGTGGTCTGAATGGTCAGACCGTCCTGACGCAGTGCGCGCACGCGGTCGTCGATCTCGTCGCCGAAGGCGGGGT
>NZ_QDFT01000070.1 GCF_003075375.1 Microbacterium testaceum
GAAAGCATCTAAGCGGGAAGCMGGCCTCAAGATGAGACTTCCATAMCATTTATGGTGAGAGGCTCCCAGCCAGACTACTGGGTTGATAGGCCGGATGTGGAAGCGTAGTAATACGTGAAGCTGACCGGTACTAATAAGCCGATGACTTGATAACACACCTGTTTTTGGTGCTTGCGTCCACTGAGTGGTTCTCGATGTACGGTCGGGAACACAACAATGAAACATATCGTTGTTGGTTTTTGAAACATCAATAGTGTTTCGGCGGCCATAGCGAGAGGGAAACGCCCGGTCACATTCCGAACCCGGAAGCTAAGCCTCTCAGCGCCGATGGTACTGCAGGGGGGACCCTGTGGGAGAGTAGGACACCGCCGGACTTCTTTTCAGCCGAAATGGCCACCCAAAGCTGGGTGGCCATTTCGCATTTACGGGGTATTTTTCTTCCGGGAGGTCAGTCATGTCGACGGACGACGCGAACGAGCGCAAGGGGAACGAAGGTCGCTCCGGTGACCGTTCGTTCGGACGAGGACAGTCCTCCGGGGGAAGCAACTCCGCCGGCCGCAGCGATCGACCCTTCCGCCGCGAGGGAGACCGCCCGGCCCGCCGAGAGGGCGATCGAGCGCCCCGCTCGGGAGCAGACCGCCCCGTGCGGCGCGATGGCGACTCACGTTCCTTCCGCCGGGACCAAGACCGACCCGAGCGGCGCGAGGGAGATCGTCCCTTCCGCTCGAACGGAGATCGTCCTGTCCGTCGTGATGGTGATCGTCCCGTTCGTCGTGATGGGGATGCGCGTCCGTTCCGTCGTGACGGTGACCGGCCCGAGCGGCGCGACGATGACCGTCCGTTCCGCCGCGACGGTGACCGCCCTGTCCGTCGTAATGGTGATCGTGCCGTTCGTCGTGATGGAGATGCCCGTCCGTTCCGTCGTGACGGTGACCGGCCCGAGCGGCGCGACGGGGACCGCCCCGTGCGCCGTGACGGTGACCGTCCTGTTCGCCGTGATGGGGATGCGCGTCCGTTCCGTCGCGACGGCGATCGTCCCGTGCGCCGTGACGGTGATCGTCCGTTCCGTCGCGACGGGGACCGCCCCGTCCGCCGCGACGGGGACCGCCCCGTCCGCCGTGACGGTGACCGTCCCGTTCGCCGAGATGGGGATGCCCGTCCGTTCCGTCGCGACGGTGACCGTCCCGTCCGTCGTGACGGAGAGCGTCCCGCCCGCCGCGACGGCGATTCGCGTGGTTTCGGCGGCGATCGCCGTCCGTCGCGGGACAGCCGCCCCGGGGCGGGAGCGCCGCGGCGGTTCGATCGCGATGACGCCCGCGCGACGCGCCCGCCGCAGGACCGTCGTGAACGCGGTCCGGAACTCCCCGACGATGTCACCGCTTTCGACTTGCCCGGCGCCGCGCGCAACGAGCTCAAGACGCTCAGCAAGGACAACGCCGACAATGTGGCGCGCCACCTCGCCATGGCGGCGCGTCTGATCGACGACGACCCCGCCCTCGCGCACCAGCATGCCCTCGCCGCCTCGAGGAGCGCCGGCCGTGTCGGCGTCGTCCGCGAAACGGTCGCGATCACCGCCTACGCCGTCGGCGACTTCGCCCTGGCGCTGCGCGAGTTGCGCACGCACCGACGCATCACCGGTTCCGACGAGCAGCTGCCGCTGATCGTCGACAGCGAGCGTGGGGTCGGCCGACCCGACCGTGCTCTCGAAGAAGGGCGAGCGGTGGACCGCTCGACGCTCTCGGTCCCGGTCCGCGTGCAGCTCGCCATCGCGATGTCGGGCGCGCGACTCGATCTCGGTCAGCCCGACCGCGCTCTCCAGGAGCTCGAGATCCCCGAGGCCGATCCCGACCGTGCCTTCGAATGGAGCCCGGCTCTGTTCTCGGCGCGTGCCGCCGTGCTGGAAGAACTCGGCCGGGAGTCCGAAGCCGCGGAGTGGGAGCGGCGCGCCGACATCGCCGCCGAGGCTCTCGACGCCGCCGCCGGGATCGCGGACCGCGAGGTCATCGTCGTCGAAGAAATCGACCTGATCGATGACGACGGCGCTGTGGACGTGGCATCCGGATTCATCCCCGTCGAAGACGAAGCGTCGGACTCCGTCGACGACCGTGCCGAAGAATCGGTGGATGCGGAGCCCGATGTCGTCGACGCCGAATCGTCCGAGGGCCGGAAAGAGGGGGAGCGGTGATCTTCCGCCGGGCGGCCGCGCAGCCGACTCCCCTCGAGGGCGTCGACGTCGTGCTGGCCGATCTCGACGGCGTCGTGTACGCGGGACCCGGCGCTCTGCCCCACGCGGTGGACAGCCTGAACCGGGCCCAGAACGAGGGGCGCACCCTCGGCTACATCACCAACAACGCCTCGCGCACCGACGCCTCGGTGGCCGAGCACCTCTCCTCCCTCGGCCTGCGGGTCGCACCGAGCGACGTGACGACCAGTCCTCAGGCCGCGATGAGGCTCATGAAGGACCTCGTCCCCGCCGGGGCGACCCTGCTCGTCATCGGCGGCGAGGGCCTCGTCGTCGAGGTGGAGAGGGCCGGATTCGCGGCGACGCGAAGCGCGGACGACAACCCCGCCGCGGTCGTCCAGGGCTTCGCTCCCGAGGTCGGCTGGGCGCAGTTGGCCGAGGCGGCGTACGCGCTCGCGACTCCTCCCGAAGAGGGGGGGATCCCCTGGGTCGCGACCAACACGGATTGGACGATCCCCCAGGCGCGGGGGATCGCACCGGGCAACGGCACCCTCGTGTCGGCGGTTCACACCGCCGTCGGTCGGCTCGCGACGATCGCGGGCAAGCCCGAGCGGCCGATCTTCGACGAGGCGATCGCGCGGACCGGAGCGCAGTCGCCGTTGTTCATCGGCGACCGCCTCGACACCGACATCCAGGGAGCGAAGACGGCCGAGATGCGCTCGCTGCTCGTGCTGACCGGCATCGACCGGCCCAAGCAGGTGCTGGCCGCTCCTCCCACTCAACGGCCCGACTACATCGTCGAGGACCTGCGGCAGCTATTCGAGCCGTATCCGGCGACCGTCGTCAAGGGCGAGCGCACCCGCGTGGGCGACGCCGTGGTCGAGATCGACGGGGTCGACCTGCGCATCGTGTCGGAGGGACGTCCGATCGACCTGCTCCGCGCCGGGGCGGCGGCGATCTGGAACTCGGGCCGCGCCATCTTCGGGTTCCGCGTGCCGCCGCAGCTGTACGCCGACCCGTTCCGCGTGCGCTGACGTCGGTAGCATGGCATCCATGTCGGACAGCGCCAGCCCGGATGCCGCCCCCGATCTGATCGATCGCCTGCGACTCATCGAGGACCAGCCGCTCGCGGAGCGCGCGGGCGCCTACGCGGCGGTCCACGACGAGCTCGCCCGGCGTCTCGAATCGGCGCCCGACGATACGTCCGCGTCGCGCCCGTGAGTCCACGACTGGATGCCGAGCTCGCCGCTCGGGGGTTGGCGCGGTCGCGCTCGCACGCCGCCCAGCTCATCGCCGCCGGCCTGGTGAGCGTGGACGGTCGCGCGGTGGTCAAGCCGTCGACCCCGGTCGCCGAGTCCCACGTCCTCGACGTCGCGGGCGACGACCACTACGTCAGCCGCGCGGCGCACAAGCTCCTCGCCGCGCTGGACGCGTTCCCGATCGACGTCGACGGCCGGGTGGCGCTGGATCTCGGTGCGTCCACCGGCGGATTCACTCAGGTGCTGCGCGAGCGCGGAGCGCGTCCGGTGATGGCGGTCGATGTGGGGCACGGGCAGTTGTCCACCGTCGTGGCATCCGATCCCCACGTCGTGTCGGTCGAGGGGTATAACGTGCGCTTCATGACCGCCGACACCCTCGCCGCCGCGACCGGGGTCGTGGAACGCCCTCGCATCGTGACCGGTGACCTGTCGTTCATCTCGCTCGCGCACGTTCTTCCCGCCATCGTGGCGACCGCGGAGCCGACCGCCGAGATCGTCCTGCTCGTCAAACCGCAGTTCGAGGCGGGGCGTACCGCGGTCAAGGGCGGACTGGTGACCGATCCCGCGGTGCGGTCGGACGCGGTCCACGGGGTGCTGTGGGCGGCGTGGGACGTCGGTCTGCGCACCGCCGGCATCATCTCCTCCCCGGTCGTCGGAACGCACGGCAACCAGGAGTACGTCGCGTGGTTCTCGGCCGACCACGGCGCCGACCCCTCAGAATGGGAGAGCACCGTGACCCGACTGACCGGAAGCCGATGACCCCCAGCGATCGCCGAATACTCCTCGTCGTCCACGCGCGCCGAGACGACACCGTCCACGCCGCCGAACGCATCCTCACCGCGGTGCGGTCGGCCGGAGCGACGCCGGTGGTGTCGGCCGAAGACCGGCCCGAGCTGGCGGAGCGCCTCTCGCTCGACGGGGTGGCGACGCTGGGTGTCGACGTGTCGATCGAGGACGTCGAACTGGCGATCGTGCTCGGCGGCGACGGGACCATCCTGCGCGCGGCGGAGATCGTGCGCGGCGGGACCGCTCCGATCCTCGGCATCAACATGGGGCACGTGGGTTTTCTCGCCGAGATCGAGCGGGATGACATGGACGACGCCGTGCGCCGAGTGATCGCTCGCGACTACACGGTCGAGCAGCGTCTGGCGCTCGCCGTGCGCGTGCTGGACGCCGACGACTCGGTCATCTTCGAGACCTGGGCGTTGAACGAGGCGACGGTCGAGAAGGCGAGCCGCGAACGCATGCTCGAGGTCGTGATGGAGGTGGACGGGCGCCCGCTGTCGTCCTTCGGGTGCGACGGCGTCGTGGTGGCCTCGCCCACGGGATCGACGGCCTACAACTTCTCGGCGGGCGGACCGGTCATCTGGCCGACCGTCGAAGCCATCGCCGTCGTGCCGCTCTCGGCGCACGCGCTGTTCGCCCGGCCGCTCGTGGTCAGCCCCGACGCCACCGTCGCGGTCGAGGTCCTCGAGCGCACCAGCGGCAGCGGCATCCTGTGGTGCGACGGACGGCGCTCGCACGAGCTGCCGCCCGGTGCACGCGTCGTCGTACGGCGCTCGTCGCGGCCCGTGCGGCTGGCGCGGCTGCACCCCGCGGCGTTCACCGACCGTCTGGTGCGCAAGTTCCGCCTGCCCGTCGCGGGCTGGCGCGGCGCAGCGGGAGGTGTCTCGTGATCGAGGAGATGCGGCTGAAGGACCTCGGCGTCATCGCCGACGCGACCCTGCCGATCGGTCGCGGCTTCACCGCGATCACCGGTGAGACCGGCGCGGGCAAGACCATGGTGGTCACGGGCCTGGGCTTGCTGCTGGGCCAGCGCGCGGACTCCGGCGCGGTGCGCAAGGGCGCGACCCAGGCCGCGGTCGAGGGCGTGTGGCTGGTCCCCGAGGACGGTCCGGTGGCCGCGCGGGTTCGCGAGGCCGGCGGCGACGTCGAGCCGGTCGGCCGGGGCGACGCCGAACTGTACTTGGGACGCACCGTGTCCAGCGAAGGACGCGGACGCGCGACCGTGGGCGGGCGGACGGCCCCGGCCGGGGTGCTCGCCGATCTGGCCGACGACCTCGTCGTCGTGCACGGTCAGTCCGACCAGCTGCGTCTGCGCTCCGCCGGCGCGCAGCGCGACGCGCTCGATCGATTCGGCGGTCACCCCGTCTCGACGGCCCGCTCGGCGTACCGCGCTGCCTGGGACTCGTGGCGGACGCTGGATGCCGAGCTGACGACGCTCACGGGCGATCGCGACGAGCGCGCGCGCGAGGCGGAGCAGCTGCGCGCCGCGATCGCCGAGATCGAGGCGGCCGCTCCCCTCGCGGGAGAAGAGGACGAACTCGCCCGTCGCGCCGAGCGCCTCGCCAACGCCGAGGACCTGCGGGTCGCGGCGGTGACGGCCCACGCCGCGCTCTCGGACGAGGACGGCGGTCCCGACGTCGTCACTCTCCTGGCCGAAGCGCGCCGCGCGCTCGAACGCATCTCGGACAGCGACGCCGCCCTGGCCGCGATCGGCGAGCTCGTGGCCGACCTGGGTTATCGCGCGACCGACGCCTCGGTCGCGCTCTCGGGCTATCTGGCCGACCTCGATGAATCCGGCCCCCATGAGCTCGCCGCCGTCGACGAACGGCGCGGCGTGCTGGCGGGCCTGACCCGCACCCATGGATCGGTGGATGCCGCGATCGCCCTGCTCGAGACGGGGTCCGCCCGGCTGCTCGAGCTCGACGACGACGGCGACCGGATCGAGCGGCTGACCGCCGAGCGCGACGCCGCCGCCGCATCGCTCGACGCCGCCGCCGAGGCGCTCACCGCCGCCCGACGCGACGCAGCGGAACGCCTGGGCGCCGCGGTGACCGACGAGCTGCACGCGCTGGCTCTGCCGGACGCACGCCTGGTGGTCGAGGTGTCGCCGACCGCCCCCGCCGGTCACGGGCGCGACGAGGTCTCGATCCTGCTCGCGCCCCATCCGGGCGCGGACCCCCGGCCCGTGTCGAGGGGAGCCTCGGGGGGAGAGTTGAGCCGGGTCATGCTGGCGATCGAAGTGGTCATCGCCGGCGTCGACCCCGTGCCCACGTTCGTCTTCGACGAGGTGGATGCCGGGATCGGCGGTACCGCGGCGATCGAGGTGGGGCGCCGACTGGCCCGCCTCGCCGAGTCCTCGCAGGTGATCGCCGTCACCCACCTGGCCCAGGTGGCGGCCTTCGCCGGAAACCACCTCACCGTGGTCAAGGGCAACGACGGGGCGGTCACGGCATCCAGCGTCCGTCGACTGGACGGTGCCGAACGAGAGGCCGAGATGGCTCGTCTGCTGTCGGGACTGAGCGACTCGGAGGCGGCGCTGACCCATGCCCGCGAGCTGCTCGAGACCGGCCGCGCCCGCTGACCCGCGATCGACACGCGAACGTGACGCGGATGTCGGACGTCGATGCCAGACTCTGAACGAACCCCCGAACGCGACTGATAGGATCGAAGCCCGTGATGCAGACTTCGGACGCGGGACAATCAGACAGCACGACCTTCACGACGAAGCACATCTTCGTGACCGGAGGAGTCGTCTCCTCCCTGGGTAAAGGCCTGACGGCGGCAAGCCTCGGCAACCTCCTCACGGCCCGCGGACTGCGCGTGGTCATGCAGAAGCTCGATCCCTATCTCAACGTGGACCCGGGCACGATGAACCCCTTCCAGCACGGCGAGGTCTTCGTGACCGACGACGGCGCCGAGACCGACCTCGACATCGGGCACTACGAGCGCTTCCTCGACATCGAGCTCAGCCAGGCCGCCAACGTCACGACCGGCCAGATCTACTCGCAGGTCATCGCGCGCGAGCGCCGCGGCGAGTACCTCGGCGACACGGTGCAGGTCATCCCGCACATCACCGACGAGATCAAGCGCCGCATGCGTCTGCAGGCGAGCGAGAGCCCGCAGCCCGACGTCATCATCACCGAGATCGGCGGCACGGTCGGCGACATCGAGTCTCAGCCGTTCATCGAGTCGGCTCGTCAGATCCGCCACGAGCTCGGCCGCAAGAACGTCTTCTTCGTGCACGTGTCGCTCGTGCCCTTCATGGGCGCCTCGGGCGAGCAGAAGACCAAGCCCACCCAGCACTCCGTCGCGACGCTGCGCTCCATCGGCATCCAGCCCGATGCCCTCGTCCTGCGCAGCGACCGCCCCGTCACCGAGTCGAACAAGCGCAAGATCGCGCTCATGTGCGACGTCGACGAGGACGCCGTCGTCAACGCGATCGACGTGCCCAGCATCTACGACATCCCCACGATGCTGCACGACCAGGGCCTCGACGCCTACATCGTCGACGCGCTCGACATCGCCACGGCCGCCGACGTCGACTGGTCGCGCTGGAACCGCGTGCTGCAGGCGGTGCACAACCCCAAGCACGAGGTCACCATCGGACTCGTCGGCAAGTACATCGACCTGCCCGACGCGTACCTGTCGGTCACCGAGGCCATCAAGGCCGGCGGTTTCGGTCAAGAGACGCACGTGAAGATCACGTGGATCCCCTCCGACCTGTGCGAGACGCCCGAGGGCGCCGCCAAGGCCCTCGGGGCCGTCGACGGCATCATCGTCCCCGGTGGTTTCGGCATCCGCGGTATCGAGGGCAAGCTCGGCGCCCTCCGCTTCGCGCGCGAGCAGGGCATCCCGACGCTCGGCATCTGCCTGGGCCTGCAG
>NZ_QDFT01000071.1 GCF_003075375.1 Microbacterium testaceum
GAGGACGATCCAGCACGGACACCAGCGTGCGGGCCGTCCAGAGCTTGCCACCCGATCCGCTCTTGTAGACGGGCGTCCGCGCCCCGGCATCGTTCATGCGCTTGCACTCGCCCCGGATGCTGGCCTTCTTCTCGGGGTCGATGATGTTCCGAAGGGCCGTGCGGAGGTGGTCGGCCTCCACCGGCTCTAGCGTCATCCCATCGGCCTTCCAGCCGTAGGGGCGCTTGGTGGTGCGGGGCACACCCTTAGCCGCGCGGGCAACGTGGGCGTCCTTGTGCCGCTGGCCCTTGCGGTTGGCCTCCAGCTCAGCCAGGGCCGCGAGAAGGACGGCCTGGAACTTCCCCATGTCGGTGGTGGTGTCTAGCTCACCCTCAACCGTGGCGATGCCGATACCCGCGTCAGTGAGGTCCAGAATGTCCTTGACCCGGCGCGCGAGGCGGTCAACCTTGGTGGCTACAACGGCCTGGAAGTCTCCAGCACGCACGCCCTCCAGGAGCTTGCTCCAGGCCGCGGAGTCGCGAGACTTGGACGCGCTGACGGCGTTGTCCTCGAAGACCTCGACCACGGTCCAGCCCCGGGAGAACGCCAACGCCTGGCACCTCTCGCGCTGGCGGTCGATGCCCTCGGCGTTGTCCATCGACTGGCGGAGGTAGAGCGCAACTTGCATGCACTCAGTTTACCGTTGTAGACGTCCATGCCGGCGTGCAGGCACCCCGGCTGCTCGCGGCGCACCTGATCGTCCCGGCTGAGCGGCGTGCGATTGAGCGGCACGGCCTCGGGCGTGAAGAAACGGAAGGCGTCGAAGTGCGTGCACGTCAGCTGGTGCGCGTCGACGACCGCGTCGGTGCCCTCGCGTCCCAGGCGCAGCGGCACCGGGTGACGCACCTCGTCGGAGCGGTACGCCATCGCCCACTCGTGCAGCCCGAAGCAGCCGAACGACGCGGGACGCGCGGCCGTGGCCCGCAGCAGATTCAGGATGCCGCGGAACATCGAGCCCTTCTCGGAGCGGAAGGCCGTGGCATCCACCGTCACCCCATCGCCCGCGGCCCGGTACCAGCGCCAGGCGGCGCGCTCGGGGGCGTCGCGCAGGACGACGCTCACGCCCGGGTGCCACCGGCGCAGGATCGCCGGCTTGTACGAGTAGTACGTGAAGAGGAAGTCCTCGACCGGATGCTTCTCGGCGCGGCTCGCGCGGGCGCGGTGCGCGGCGGTCAGGGCGTCGGCGCGCTCCGCGTGGGCGGTGGCGAGCGGCATCCACTCCGTCCGCTCGAGGGCGACCGCGTCGAGAGTGAGGCTCACTCGACGGGCTCGATCAGTTCGGCGGAATCGTTGCGGACGTTGCCCACCGCCGCCGACACGACGTGATCGTCGAGGGTCTCGGCCACGTCGGGGGCGGCGTCGATCGCGGCGTCGAGCACGTCGCCCACGTTCTCGGTCGTGGGGTCGAGCCAGGCGTCGGCGAAGTCGGGGTCCATGAACAGCGGCATGCGGTCGTGGATCGACCCCAGGCGTCCGATCGCGTCGCGCGTGAGGATCGTGCAGCTGAGCACCCAGCGGGCGGGGTCGTCGTCGGCGCGAGCGGGATCCTTCCACCACTCGTAGAGTCCCGCGAAGAACAGCGGCGAGCCGTCGGCGGGGTGGATGTAGTGCGGGGTCTTACCCGCATCGGTGGTCTTCCACTCGTAGTAGCCGGATGCCGGGATGACCGCCCGCCGCTTGATGAGGGCGTTGCGGAACATCGGCTTGTCTTCGATCTCTTCGGAGCGGGCGTTGAACGCGCGCGCACCGATCTTGACGTCTTTCGCCCATCCCGGCACGAGGCCCCAGCGGGCCACCTCGAGGCGGCGCACCGGTGGCTCGCTCTTGATCGAGTCGAGCACGATCGCCACCTGCGACGTGGGGGCGATGTTGTACGAGGGACGGGGCAGCTCGTCGGCTTCGACGTCGACGCGCAGCACCCCCACGAGCTCGCTGGCCACGTTGGCTACGACGAATCGACCGCACATAGTTCCACCGTACGCGTCACCTCTGACATCGGGGTGAGCGGCGGCATCCCGTCGGGCGGGGGTCGCGTCAGTCGTCGCGCGAGATCACACCGACGCTCTGCAGGCGTTCGAGCAGCCCCGCGCCGTCCGACTCGGTCACCCAGGGCACCTCGGCGGCGGAGTGGTCGTCGACCACCGTGCGGCCACCGGCCAGCACCGCCTCGGCGGGCAGCAGCCGGCGGATCGCGACGGCCGCGACGCTCTCGGGATGCTCGATGGCGAAGCCGGTGTAGATCGCGTCGTCGTGCTGACCGTCGTCGCCGACCAGCAACCACTTCACATCGGGGAACTCCGCGGCGATGCGGCGCAGGTTCTGCTCCTTGTGGTCGCGACCGCTGCGGAACCACCGGTCGTGCGTGGGACCCCAGTCCGTGAGCAGGAACGACCCCGCCGGGAAGAGGTGGCGCCGCATGAAGCGCGTCAGGGTCGGAGCGACGTTCCACGCCCCCGTCGAGAGGTAGATGACCGGGGTGCCGGGGTGCTCGCGCGTCAGACGTTCGAGCATGACGGCCATGCCGGGCACGGGCTGACGCGCGTGCTCGTCGACGACGAAGGAGTTCCACGCGGCCAGCAGGGGGCGGGGGAGGGCGGTGACCATGACGGTGTCGTCGATGTCGCTGACGACGCCGAAACGCACGTCGGCGCCGACGATGAACACGCGCGTCTCGGTCGGGTCGCTGCCCTCGACCGACATCGTGATGGTCTGCCAGCCCGGAGCAAGGGATGCCGGCAGCTTCGCGTCGATCACGCCACCGCGGTCGGCGGCGACCCGGTGCGTAACGCCGTCGATGACGACGGTGACGTGCGCGAAGCCCACCGGCACGGCGGCGAAGCTGCGCCAGCCGCGAAGGCTCGCGAACTCGCCCGTCGAGGTGCGCTTGATCGGCGGGGCGATGAGGACGCGGCCGAGGACGCGGACCCATTCCTGGGTGCCGTACCCGGGGAAGCCGGTGACGACGGGGCGCAGTCCGCGGGCGCGGGCCCGCTTCTCACGCCACCGATGGAAGCGGCGCTCCAGTCGGGCGAACCAGAGCACTTTGGCGCGAGGAGAGCGAGGCATCCCCCTCAGTCTTTCACGTCGCCGTCCGCCGGTTCGAGGGGCTGGACCTCATCGGCCAGGTGACGGCGCTCCGCGCGCTCCAGCAGCTTCTTGCCCAGGTAGATCAGGACGAGGAAGACGACCAGGATCGCGACGAAGACGTACCCGGCGTAGTGGATCTGATCGGCCAGCTCGCGGTACGTGCCCGCGGCGGTCGCGGCGACCGTGATGTACAGCCCCGCCCACACCATGCAGGCGGGAGTGGTCCACGCGATGAAACGCCGGTAGCTGTAGCCGCTCATCCCGACGGTCAGCGGCACGAGGGAGTGCAGCACGGGCAGGAAGCGCGAGAGGAAGATCGCGGGCCCGCCGCGTCGGCGCAGGTAGCGATCGGCGCGTTCCCAATTGCGCTCGCCCAGTTTCTGCCCGAGCCGCGACGCGCGGATGCGCGGCCCGAAATACCGGCCGAGCCAGAATCCGAAGCTCTCTCCGATGAGCGCGCCGACGACCACCGCCGCGCCGAGCACGACTCCCTCGAGGGGCGACGCGATCGCGGTGCCGGCGACGATCACCATCGTGTCGCCCGGCACGATCAATCCCACGAGCACGCTGGTCTCGAGCATGACGGCGATCCCGGCGATGACGGTGCGCAGCACGGGGTCGACGTTCTGGACGACGTCGAGCAGCCACGTGAGGATCTCGTTCACCTCTGAAAGCCTAGGGGCGCGGGTCTCGGCCTAGCCTGGGAGCGTGCCGCACTCCACCTCCCCGTTCACCATGACCGGGTGGATCGATCCCGAGGCGGCGTTCGCGCACCTCTTCGCCGACGCCCCGCACACCTTCTGGCTCGACGCCGGCGACGACGCGCGGAGCGGGTGGAGCTGGATCGGAGAGGGACGCCCCGACGCGTCGGCGCAGCCGATGCACCGGGATGCCACCACCCCGTCCGCCGCGGACGACGCCGGGCCGTTCCGCGGGGGATGGGTGGGCTGGCGGACCTACGAGGGCGAGACGGCGTTCCTGCGCGTCGAGAGCTTCCTCGCGTTCGATCACGCGGCGCGGCGGGTGTTCGCGTTCGGCGACCCCGCGCTGCTCGTACGCGCGCTCGACGCCCCACCCGCTCCCGCCGTGGCCGAGGCGGTGCGGCGGGGAACGGCGTCCGCCCGCGTGACGCCGGCGCGCTACGCCGAGCTGATCGCGGCGTGCCGGGACGCGATCCGCGAGGGCGACGCGTACCAGCTGTGCCTCACCACGCGCTTCACCGTCCCGGGTGCCGTCGATGCGTTCGAGGTGTTCCGGCGCCTGCGCCGCACCTCGAGCTCGCACCACGCCGGGTTCATCCGCATGGGGGAGCGCGCGCTGGCCAGCGCCTCGCCCGAGCGCTTCCTCGAGGTGCGCGACGGGCGCGTGCACACCCACCCGATCAAGGGCACGCGGCCGCGGTCCGAGGATCCCACCGTCGACGCCGCCCTCGCCGAAGACCTGCGGACGGATGCCAAGGAGCGCGCCGAGAACGTCATGATCGTCGACCTGATGCGCAACGACCTGTCGCGCGTGTGCGCGCCGTCGAGCGTGGGCGTCGACCGGCTGCTCGAGGTCGAGTCGTACCCGCACGTGCACCAGCTCGTCAGCGAGGTGTCGGGACGACTCGTGGCCGGGACGACCATCGGCGAGCTGCTGGCGGCGACGTTTCCGGCCGGCAGCATGACCGGCGCCCCGAAGGAGTCGGCGATGGACATCCTCGCCCGGCTCGAACAGGCGCCCCGCGGGCTCTACTCGGGCGCGTTCGGGTGGATCGGCGAGGACGGCGCCGCGGATCTGGCGATGGTGATCCGCAGCGTCGTCATCGAGCCGGATGCCGCCTGGGTCGGCGCCGGCGGAGGCATCACGTGGCGGTCGGTCGCGGCATCCGAGGTCGCCGAAGTCGGCATCAAGGCGCGGGCGCCGCTCGCCGCCCTCGGCGCCGAGGTACCGCCCGGGTGGTGACGGCGGCGTCCGATAGCCTGGGAGAAGGCCCCCGCGGCCTTCCCGACTTCACGATTGGCTTCATCCGTGTCTGAGAACACCACGACAGACCCCCGCGAGGGGGGCTTCGACACCCACGCCATCCAGGCGAAGTGGCAGCAGAAGTGGGCCGAGAAAGACCCGTTCCGCGCCGGCGGCGACGACGACACCCGCCCCCGCAAGTACGTGCTCGCGATGTTCCCGTACCCCTCGGGCGACCTGCACATGGGGCACGCCGAGAACTACCTCTACTCCGACATCGTGGCCCGGTTCTGGCGCCACCGCGGCTACAACGTCCTCAACCCCATCGGGTGGGACTCGTTCGGCCTGCCCGCCGAGAACGCCGCCATCAAGCGCGGCGCCGACCCCGTCGAATGGACCTACGCGAACATCGCGCAGCAGAAGGACAGCCTGAAGGACTACGGCGTCTCGTTCGACTGGAGCCGCGTGCTGCACACGAGCGACCCCGAGTACTACCACTGGAACCAGTGGCTGTTCCAGAAGCTGTACGAGAAGGGCCTGGCCTACCGCAAGGACGCCCTGGTCAACTGGGACCCGGTGGACCAGACCGTGCTCGCCAACGAGCAGGTGCTGGCCGACGGCACCTCGGAGCGCAGCGGCGCCGTCGTGGTCAAGAAGAAGCTGACACAGTGGTTCCTGCGCATCACCGACTACGCCGACCGTCTGCTCGACGACCTGAACCAGCTCGAGGGCTTCTGGCCGTCGAAGGTCATCCAGATGCAGCGCAACTGGATCGGCCGTTCCGTCGGCGCCGACATCGAGTTCGAGATCGAGGGCCGCGCCGACAAGATCACCGTTTTCTCGACGCGCCCCGACACGCTGCACGGCGCGACGTTCTTCGTCGTGGCTCCCGAGTCCGAACTGGCCGGCGAGCTCGCGGCATCCGCCGATCCCGAGGTGCGCGAGAAGTTCGACGCCTACCTCGCGCAGGTGCAGCGCGCGACCGACATCGAGCGTCAGTCCACCGACCGCCCCAAGACGGGCGTGTTCCTGGGCCACCACGCGATCAACCCGATCAACGGTGAGAAGCTGCCGATCTGGGCCGCCGACTACGTGCTGGCCGACTACGGTCACGGTGCGGTCATGGCCGTGCCCGCCCACGACCAGCGCGACCTCGACTTCGCCCGCGCCTTCGACCTGCCGGTCAAGGTCGTCGTCGACACGAACGCCCCCATCACCGGGGCGATCCCGGTGATCGAACTGGATGCCGACGGCGTGCCGATCGATCCGCTGGGCGACATCGACGACCTCGACCCCGTCAAGACGGGCATCGCGCTGACCGGCGACGGCCGCATGATGAACTCGGGCTCGCTGAACGGCCTGAGCAAGCGCCACGCGATCGCCCGCGTGATCGAGGAGCTCGAGGCGAAGGGGGTCGGCCGCGCGGCCAAGACCTACCGCCTGCGCGACTGGCTGATCTCGCGTCAGCGGTACTGGGGCACGCCCATCCCCATGCTGCACGGCGAGGACGGCTCGATCACGCCGGTTCCCGCCAACCAGCTGCCCGTGCGTCTGCCCTCGGTCGAGGGCCTCGACCTCAAGCCCAAGGGCACCTCGCCCCTGGGCGCGGCGACGGAGTGGGTCCAGGTCACCGACCCCGAGACCGGACAGACGCTGCGCCGCGACCCCGACACGATGGACACCTTCGTCGACAGCTCGTGGTACTGGCTGCGCTTCCTCTCGCCGAACAGCGAGACCGAGGCGTTCCCGGCGCGCGAGGCGTCCAAGTGGGGTCCCGTCGACTTCTACATCGGCGGCGTCGAGCACGCGATCCTGCACCTGCTGTACGCGCGCTTCATCACCAAGGCGCTGTTCGACATGGGTCTGGTGGAGTTCACCGAACCGTTCTCGAGCCTGATCAACCAGGGCATGGTGATCCTCGACGGCGCGAAGATGTCGAAGAGCAAGGGCAACGTCGTGCTCTTCCAGGAGGAGCTGAACGCCCACGGCGCCGACGCCCTGCGCGTCGCGCTGGCCTTCGCCGGCCCCGTCGAGGACGACAAGGACTGGAACGACGTCTCGACCACGGGCGCGGCGAAGTTCCTGGCCCGCGCCCTGCGCATCGCGCACGACGTCGACAGCGAGACCGACGTGGTCTGGGCCGAGGGCGACGCGTCGCTGCGCCGCGTGACGCACCGTCTGCTGGCCGAGGCGCCGAACCTCGTCGAGCAGACCAAGTTCAACGTCGTCGTCGCGCGCTTGATGGAGCTGGTCAACGCCACCCGCAAGGCCATCGACGGCACGGCCGGGGCGAGCGACCCCGCCGTGCGCGAGGCGGCCGAGGTCATCGCGATGACCCTCGACCTGTTCGCCCCGCACACCGCCGAAGAGATGTGGCAGACGCTCGGTTACGACGGCTTCGTGGGTCTCGTCACCTGGCGTCAGGCCGACCCGACGCTGCTGGTCGAAGACAGCGTCACCGCGGTCGTGCAGATCGACGGCAAGGTGCGCGGCACGCTCGAGGTGTCGGCCAAGATCGGCGCAGACGAGCTCGAGGCCCTGGCCCGCGGCGACGAGAAGGTGCGCCGCGCGCTGGGAGACCGCGAGATCGTGCGCGCGGTCGTGCGGCCCCCGAAGGTGGTCAGCTTCTCGACGAAGTAGTTCTTCGTTCCGGATGCCACGTCCTCGCGCTCCTCGGAGCGTCGGGGGCGTGGCATCCGTCGTTCACGGCGCGCACGGGGGCGCTCCGTCGCCCGCGCGTGCGTAGGTCCGCCCGTCCGCCGTGCGGGTGAGCAGGCCGGCGTCGATCAGGTAGCGGCGCATCGCGGCGACGTCGTCGACGATGGCGGTCCGGCGAGGCGCCGTTCCTCCCCACGAGGAGCGCGTCGCGGTCGATTCCCGGATTGGGGTCGCGCGTCCTCGGCGGCCTTGCCGGGCTCCTTAGCGTGTCGGCGTGACCATCGAACCCGGCCCCGATCGCGCGGACGCCACCGCCGCCGAGACGGTGGTCGTGGCACCCGACCCACGGCGCCGGCTCGGCGTCGGCGCTGTGATCGTGCTCGTTCTGGTCGCGTTCGCCGTGACCGTCGCGATCGGGATGTTCCGGGGCGCGACCGTCGCCGAGACCGTCTCGGCGMTGCCGACGGCATCCGGCCTCGCCAGCGCCCCCGTCGAGGCGGGACTCTACGTGCACGTCGCCGGGGCGGTGCGGCGCGCAGGACTGTACCGCCTCGAGGTGGGGGACAGGGTGGCGGATGCCATCGCCCTGGCCGGGGGATTCGCCGACGACGCCGCGCGCGACGGCGTCAATCTCGCCCGACCGGTGGCCGACGGCGAGCAGATCGTCGTGCCCGTGGTCGGGGCGGCGCCCTCGGGCTCACCCGTGGCGGGGGSGGCCGCACCCGCGGACGGGCTGATCGATCTGAACACGGCCACGAGGGAGCAGCTCGACACGCTGCCCCGAGTGGGACCGGCGATGGCCGACCGCATCATCGCCTGGAGGGACGAGAACGGCCGATTCACCAGCGTGGACGACCTG
>NZ_QDFT01000072.1 GCF_003075375.1 Microbacterium testaceum
GGCCTGGTCGGCGCCCTCGCCGAGGGCGCCGACCAGGCCAGTGCCATCGCGTCGGGCGTGCACGTCTCGTTCCTCGTCGGCGCGATCATCGCGACCGCGGCGGTCGTGCTCTCGTGCTTCGTGCGCAAGCCGGCCGAGAACGAAGAGAGCGACGCGCCCGTCGTCGCACACTGACGCGGCGCCGGGGCGGTGCGGCCGTCCCGGATCCGCCGCCGGTGGACCGACGAGAGTCGACCCGTCAGAGAGAGCAGGAACCGCCGCCGCAGCACTGCGAGGCGGGGCGCGAGTCGTCGTCGGTGTCGACGGCGGGAGCGTTCAGCAGGGTGATGAGAGGCCGGGCCGCGCTCGCGGTGTCGGTCGTGGGTTCTCCGGACATGCGCTCCATGCTACGCCTGCGCGCGCGGGTGGGCTCCGGAGCAGCACGGGGTCGCAGCGGAAGCCCGCGCTAACCCCGTCGCCCGGCATCCGCAACCCCCGCCCACCCGCCGCGGCGGGTTCCTAGCGTGGGAGCACCCCCACCCACAACGAAGAGAGGCGTACTCATGACCGATCTCAGCGGTAAGCGCATCGCGTTCCTGGCCACCGATGGTTTCGAAGACAGCGAGCTCACCAGCCCGTGGGAGGCCGTCACCTCCGCCGGCGCCGAGGCCGTCCTGGTCTCGCCCACCGAGGGCAGCATCAGCGGCGAGAACGGCCACGAGCAGAAGGTCGACCTGGCCGTGTCGGGCGCTTCGGCCGGCGATTTCGACGCGCTCGTGCTGCCGGGCGGTGTGCAGAACGCCGACGACATCCGCATCGTGAAGGATGCCGTGTCCTTCACCCGCGACTTCTTCGACCAGCACAAGCCGGTCGCCGTCATCTGCCACGGCGGGTGGATCCTGACCGAGGCCGACGTCCTGAAGGGCCGCACGCTGACGAGCTACCCCACCCTGCAGACCGACCTGCGCAACGCCGGCGCCACGTGGGTCGACGAAGAGGTCCACGTCGACCAGGGCCTGGTCTCGAGCCGCAACCCCGACGACCTGCCCGCCTTCAACGCGAAGCTCGTCGAAGAGGTCGCCGAGGGCAAGCACTCCGGCCAGAACGCCTGAGCGCCCGACCGTGAAGGGCCTCGGACCGCGGTCCGGGGCCCTTCGTCGTGCGGGCGAGCACCCCATCAGTCGCAGCCTCCGTCACCCGCGGAACCCCGCACCCGCGGCCCGGGCCGGGGCGTCAGCCGCCCTGGCACGACGGACACCACTGCCCGCCGCCCTTCGTCCCCGGGATGTCCTCGACCACGCCGCCGCACCCCGGACACGGCTCGCCCGTCCGGCCGTGCACCTTCATCGCGGCCACCTTCGCCGCCTTCTGCTCGGCGATGGGCACGCCGCGGCGGTCACGCGAGGCCCCGCCGAGCACGTCGCGCAGTGCCGTCCACAGCCGGGTGATCTCGGCATCCGTCAGACTCGCCGCGTGCGAGACGGGGTCGAGCCCGGCCGCGAACAAGATCTCGTCCGAGTAGGCGTTGCCGATCCCGGCGAGGCTCTCCTGCTCCTGCAGCAGCGCCTTGAGCTGCTTGCGTCGACCGCCCAGCGCCGCGACCAGCGTGTCGCGCGAGAACGCCGGGTCGAGCGCGTCGGGACCGAGCTTGGCCACCGCCGGCACGTCGCCGGGGGCGTCGACGACGTGCAGCTGCACCGACAGCCAGTCGCCGGCATCCGTGATGCCCAGGATGCCGTCATCGAACACGACGCGCGCGATCACCGCCGCACCGCCCGCCGCCTCGGCCGCGGCCGTCGCGGTCTCGTCCCAGGTCGCCCAGCCCGCCCGACCGAAGCCGAGCGCGAGGTGCGTTCCGTCGAGATCGACGTCGATGTGCTTGCCGAAGCGTTGCACCGCGGTGACGCTCCGGCCGACCAGCTCGTCGAGCGGCCGAAAGCGCGTCTTGAGCGCCCGGCCCTCGACGAGGTCGACGCCGGTGACCCGGTGCCCGGTCAGGCGCTCGCGCAGGAACAACGCGAGCGCCTCGACCTCGGGTGCCTCGGGCATGGGGCGTGGGTCAGGCGCCGGTCTCGACCGACGAGGACGGACCGGTCGACGACGGCGCCGGGTCGGCGACGGGCTCGCGGCGGGCCGTCTCGGCGAACGCCTCAGCCACGGCGCGGCCCTGGATGATCTGCGTCAGGTCGATGCCGGTGGCCGCCTTGACCGCCTCGAACGACGAGCGCAGCCCCGTCGCGGACTCGGTGGCGAGGTGGCCGCTCGCCCCCTGGCCGCCGAGCACCGTGACGTTGCCGACGCGGTCGTAGCCCTTGGCGAACTCGGCCATCATCGGCACGAGGGCTTCGAGCGCGCGCTGCGCGAGCAGTGCCTCCTGGTTCTGCGACAGCGCCTCGGCCTCGGCGCGGATCGCTTCTGCACGGGCCTGCCCGGCCAGGCGCACCGACTCGGCGTCGGCCTCGGCGCGCACGCGCACGGCGGACGCCTCTTGCTCGGCGATCTGGGCACGGGCCTGGGCGGCCTTGATCTGGGCGTACGAGTCGGCGTCGGCGTTCTTCTGACGCTGGTACAGGTCGGCGTCGGCCACGCGGTTGACCTCGGACTCGAGGCGCGCCTGCGTATTCTGCGCCTCTTGCTCGAGCACCGCCTGGCGGCGCTCGGCACGGGCGAGGGCCTCGGCCTGCTCGGCCTCGGCGTTGGCACGACCGACCTCGGCCTTGGCCGCGGCGCTGTTCTTGTCGAGCTTGGTCTGCTCGATCAGGTTGGCCTCGTCGGTCGCGATCTGGCGCGCACGGATCTCGCGCACCGCGTTGATGCGGGCGACCTCGGCCTCGCGCTTGACGCGCTCGACCTCGGTGGCGCCGAGGGCGGCGATGTAGCCGTTGCCGTCGGTGACGCCCTGGATCTGGAAGGAGTCGAGGATCAGACCCTGCGACGACAGGTCGGCTTTGATGCCCTCGGCGATCTGGTCGGACAAGCGCTGCCGGTCGCGCATGAGTTCTTCGACGGTCAGGGTCGCGACGACACCGCGCAGCGCACCCTCGAGCTGCTCGGTGGTGAACTGCTCGATCGCCTTGTCCTGCGAGGCGAAACGCTCGGCCGCGCGACGCACGGACTCGGGATCGGAGCCGATCTTGACCAGGGCCACACCGCTGACGTTGACCGTGACACCGTTCGAGGACTGCGCGGTGGGCTCCATCTTGATCTGGCGCGCCCGCAGCGAGATCATCTCGCCGCGCTGGGTGAGCGGGTTGACGATCGCGCCGCCGCCGGTGATGACGGTAATCCGCGAGGACTCGCCGTCGGCGCTCTTCTGCCGCTTACCGACGATCACCAGTGCTTCGTCGGCCTTGGCCACGCGGTACCACCCGCGCACGACCAGCGCGAGGACCAGGATGACGACGACCGCGACGACCACGACGATGACGGCGATGAGGCCGACTGCTCCGAGAGCGGCGAATTCCATGCTTCTCCTTCGACGGGTGCCGCTCGCGCGACACGGGGGGAATTCCCTCCAACCTATCCGGGGGCCCGCGGGCGCTGTCCAGCCTTTCCACGCATGATCCGCGGTCCCGCCGGGGTGGGGAGGAGCGTACCGTTGAGGGTGAGGCGGCCCGAACCGCCGAAGAAGGGTCCCCCATGAAGATCGTCTCGTCGCAGGATTGGCGCGACGCCATCCGCTTCGACGCCCCCGTCCTCGTCGCCGACGTCGTGCCCGGTGAGGCCACGCGCTGCGTGGCCTGCGGAGCCGACGGACCGCTGTACGAGCGCACCGAGCTGTGGGCGGTGAAGCACCGTCACCCGAAGCACCACGGCGGTTTCGTCCGGTTCTACTGCGAGCTGCACAAGCCGGCCGCTCCCCCGCCGCCGCCGGCCCCGACCATCGAACAGCGTCGCGCGCGCGCCGCCGCACCCAAGACCGAACGGCGCACGGCGAGCCCCAAGCCCACGCCGATCACCGATCGCCCCACGCGGGCGATGTGCCCGGACTGCTTCGTCGAGGTCTCGGCCGGTGGCGACTGCGGCATGTGCGGCGCACAGGTCGTCTGACCCTCGAACGACGCGAACCGCCCCGGATCTGTCCGGGGCGGTTCGTCGTTCGTGCGGGTCAGCGCGCCGAGATGGTCCAGCCGGCCTCGTACGAGGCGCCCGGGTCGAGCGACACCCTTCCCGTGTCGAAGTCGTAGGCGTCGTCGTTGAAGGCGTCGGGGGCGCAGGTCATCGGTTCGACGGCCAGACCCGCGCGGTGTCCCGGCGTCCCGGGCCCGGCGGGCAGGTCGGCGGTGTGGATCTGCACCCAGGAGCACTCGTCGCCCCAGCTCATGGCCACCCCGGTACCCGAGGGGTCGGTGACGGTCACGGTGGCGCGGGCGTCGGCATCCCGGATCAATCCCGTGTACGCGTGGTCGATCTCGACCGCGCCCAGCACGCGCTCCTCGCGGAAGTCGAAGCGCGCCGCGTCGACGCCGACGGGGGCGAGGCCCACGGGCGACAGGCGGTCGGGGGTCACCTCGAGCACGGTGTCGGCGGGGAGCGTCAGGCTCCACTCGTCGAGGGCGCCCGGGCCGGCCACCAGGTAGGGGTGCGGACCGGTGCCCCAGGGGGCGGGCGTGTCCGAGAGGTTGGTCGCGCGCACCGTCTGCGTGAGACCCTCGGCGCCCAGGCGGAAGGTGGTCGACACCACGAGCCACCACGGGTAGCCGGCCTGCGCGGTGACCGTCGCCGAGAGGGTGACGGCGTCGTCCGAGACTTCGGCGACGTTCCAGTCGACCCACGACAGCAGACCGTGCAGCGCGTGGCCGCGGTTCGGCTCGGTGAGGGGCAGCTGGTGCTCGATCCCGTCGAAGCGGTGGATGCCGTCCACCACCCGGTTGGGCCAGGGGGCGAGCGTGGTGCCGCGGTAGGCGGGACGCAGTTCGTCGGCGTCGAAGGGGACGACGAGGTCGCGTCCGTCGTACGTGAGCGAGCGGAGGGACGCGCCGACGCTGGCGATCGCGGCTTCGTAGCCGTGGGCGCGCAGGACGACGGGAGTACCCGAGACCAGCGTGGGGGTCTCGGTGGGAACGGCTGCGGTCATGCCGTCATTATCGCGGTTCCCCGGATGCCGCCCGGACACGACGAATGCCCCGACCCAGAGGCCGGGGCATTCGGGGAGGGCGGCTTACTTGAAGGCGTCCTTGACGTTCTCGCCGGCCTGCTTGGTGTGGGCCTTGGTCTGATCGGCCTGACCCTCTGCTTCGAGGCGCTCGTTGTTCGTCGCCTTGCCCGCAGCTTCCTTCGCCTTGCCAGCGATGTTCTCAGCGGCGTTCTTGATCTTGTCGTCGAGTCCCATGGTCGGCTCCTCCCGTGTGGTCTTCGGGTATCTCCCGATTGCGTTCACGCTAGGTCGGGGGCTTCGGGATGCCGGGGGGGTTGAAATTCCGCTCGTGGTGAGGCACTGCCCCGGGTTAGGTTCGAAGCATGCGCGGGGGGAACGCTTTCATCTGTCACGCCGGGGCGACGTCATGACGACGCCGGACACGCTCGACGACTTCGCCGGCCTGCTCGACGATGCGCCCGGGCCCACGCGGTCGGATGGCCGAGCAGGACGCATCGCCCTGCTGGTGTTCCTCGCGATCGTCCTGGCCGTTCTGGGCACCGGCGGCGGGTACGTGTGGTGGGCGTCGGCGGCGGCGTTGCCGGCTCCCACGGTGACCTCGCGGGCGCCCGCCGTCGCGCCGGGGCCGGCGGCGGCGGTGGCGATGCCGGGCACCGGCCAGGCGGTGCTGGCCGTGTCGGGCGGAGACGGGTTCCTGACCACGGACGGCAACGGCGTGCTCGCGGCGTCCGGAGACGGCTCGCCCCTGCCGATGGCGAGCGTGACGAAGCTCATCACGGCGCTGGTCGTCCTCGACGCGCACCCGCTCGCGAGCGCCACCGATCCCGGCCCCACGATCGCGTTCAGCGAGGCCGACACCGATCTGTACGACCAGTTCTACGTCCGCGACGCGGTCATCTCGCGCATGCCCGACGGGCTGCGCCTGTCGCTGCACGACTCCCTGGCGACCATGCTGCTGCCCTCGTCGGCGAACTACGCCGTCGCGGTGGCGCGCTGGGGGTTCGGTTCCGAGGACGCGTTCGTCCGCGCCGCGCGGTCGTGGTTGAGCGCCCACGGGCTCGAGAACACCCGGATCGTGGATGCCACGGGCCTCGACGCCCGCAACACCAGCACCGTCGGCGACCTGCTGACGCTCGGCCGCCTGGCCGCCGCAGATCCGACGATCGCCGCGCTCGCCAACACCCGCTCGATCAGCGTCGAGGGCGCCGGAACCGTGACCAACACCAACGACCTGCTCGGCACGCTCGGCATCTCGGGGCTGAAGACGGGCAACCTCGGCGACGGCACCTTCAACCTGCTGTTCACCTCGACGCTCGACGTCGGCATCGACGCCCCGCTGCAGATCGTGGGCGTGCGCCTGGGCGGCGAGACCCACGACAGCACCGATTCGGACGTGGTCCGCATGCTGCAGTCGCTGAAGGACGGCTTCCACGACGTCACCGTCGGCACCGTCGGCGACGAGATCGGCGAGATCTCGACCGCATGGGGATCGCAGGCCTCCCTCGTCCTCGCGCGCGGCGAGAAGCTGCGGACGTGGTCCGACACCCCGGTGACGGTCGACCTCGCCACCTCCGCGCCGCAGACCTATGCCGAGGGCGAGGTCGTCGGCCGGATCACCTGGACAGCGGGACCGCGATCCGCCTCGTCCAACGTCAAGATCTCGGGCGAGCTCGGCGAGCCGACCCTGTGGTGGCGCCTGACCCACCCGGGGCAGCTCGGCTGAGCGGGACTCACACGGCGGGCAGGTCGGCGTGCGCGACGACCGACCGCTGGGTGTCGCGCAGCTCCAGGCGCACCGTCTCGGACCGCGGCACCGCGGCGTTCATGCGGCAGACGATCGGCACCTCGGACCCCAGGACCTCGCCCGCGGGGAACTCCGTGCCGTCCGCGCCGACGAAGACGAGCTCGTAGGTCGCCCCGACGTTCAGGCCGGTCGCCTCCAGGTACGCCTCGGTCCCCCAGGTGTGGGCGACGACCTGCGCATCCACGTCGACCCCGGCGTCGTCATCGGTGACGGCGAGCTGCTCGACCGCACCGAGCGTCCCGGGAGGACCGGACGGGACGGAGGGCTGCACGAGGGCGGCGCCGTTCGCGCCGATGACTAGGCCACCCAGCAGACAGGCCGCGGCCACGGTCGGCACGAGCCACGGCCGCCGCGGACGCCGTACGGGCTCGACGACCCGCGGCCCCTCGGCCGTCTCGCCCTCGGCACGGAGGATGGATGCCGCGATCCGGGCCTCGAGGTCCGAGTCGTCGCGCGGCGGAGTCCACGCCAGATCGCCCTGTCGCAGTCGCGCGGTGATCCCGCGCAGGCCCTCGTACTCGTCGGCGCGGCGCGGATCGCGCCGCAACTCGTCGAACTCGACGGTCTCGGCGGGAGACAGTTCCCCGGCGAGGGCGGCGGCGCAGAGCTCCGCCCAACGGTCATCGGGAGTGCGCATCAGGCTCCTCCATTCCTTCGAGGTGCGTGCGGAGGGCGCGCAGCGCGTGGAACGTGCGCGTACGCCAGGTCGAGACGGGGATGCCGGTGGCATCCGAGAGGTCCTGATAAGAACGCCCGTGCAGGTGCACCGAGACGACCGCGGTGCGATGGGCGTCGCTGAGGTGCGACAGGGCCTCGAGCATGTGCAGGCGGTCGAGCGGGTCGATCGCCTCGGCGGTGCGCGAATGCAGCTCCGCGTCGTCGCCGATGAGCGGCAGGCGGGCGCGGGCGCGCAGGGTGTCGATGATGACGTTGCGCGCGATCGCAAAGAGCCACGTGCGCTCGGACGCGTGCGCGGGATCGAACCGGTCGCGTGCACGCCAGGCGCGCAGGAACGTCTCCTGCACGCAGTCCTCGGCCAGCGGCCGATCGCGCAGAGCGTTCACCGTGTAGCCGAGCAGCGCGCTGCCGTGGTCGCGGTAGGCGCGGTGGACGTCGAAGTCCGGCGGGCGGCGGGGCGACACGGGCATGCGCGTCTCCTCGCGGTTCGCGGCGGTCCGCTTCATCGGTGCCGTCCTCTCCGAGGCTAACGCGCGCCGTGCGGGTGCCTCGTCAGGGGATACGACGGCGCCCCGCCGACCGTTCATCCGAGAATCGCAACGGGCCGTGAACGCTGCGGCCACCGCCGTCGTACACCCTCGCAACCGGACCGAGTCGGTCCCGATCGAAAGGCACGACGATGACGAAGACGTACACCCGCCCCCTGATGATCGGCGCCACGGCGGGCGTCGCCCTGCTGGCGTTCGCCGCTCCCGCCCACGCCGAGACCGAGGTCGCCGAACCCGCCGAGTTCACCAGCGCCTTCACGGTCATGGCCACCCCCGACCAGGTGATCAACAACGACGGCGTCGCCACCCCCGGGCAGAGCGGCGCGACGGGCACCTTCACGTTCCGCATCAATTCCGAGCTCGAGATCATCTGCTACGACATCCGCCTCGAGGGCGTCTCGGGCGACTACCAGAGCCCCGCCAAGACCGCGACGCACATCCACGAGGCCGCGGTCGGCAAGCCCGGCCCGCCGCGCATCGCCTTCCCCAACCCCGCGCCCGTCGGCGACGGACCGCGCGAGTCCTCGGGCTGCCTGCAGGGCCCCTTCACCACGGGCGTCCAGGCCAACGGCGCCGACACGGGCGACGGCTTCTCGCTCGCCGAGATCGAGGCCAACCCCGCCGGCTTCACCGGCGACTCGCACACCGCCACCTCGCCCGCGGGCGTCGTGCGCGGTCAGCTCAGCGCCATCCCCGTCGGCGGGGTCGACACCGGCGMCGGCGGGGATGGCGCTGAGC
>NZ_QDFT01000073.1 GCF_003075375.1 Microbacterium testaceum
GTTCGTATGGAGTCGGCCAGGCCAATACGCCCCAGAGGCCAAGCCATGAGGGAGCCGACGAGCGAAACAAAAACTCCTGCAGCCCCAATCAATAGTGAAATAATCAGCGGCAACTGCGCAGTCGCGCTTGCCAGGACGAACCCGACGAGAAATGCCAAAATCCCAGACAGGGTCAGCACAGCACTTGAGCGGAAGGCCGGGACTACAGGGGCATGACCCCTCTTGGCCAACCATAGATAACAGAGGGGCCAGGACAGGAAGAGTCCGAGCGCGTAGCCGGAAGCCGCCCCTTCGGCGCCCAACGATGCGCCCGTCGCTACAAGCACCGCTGTGAGGGGCTTGGTTAAGAGGTTGTAGCGAAGAAGTTCTGACCCCAAGCCAGCAGACAAGAAGACCCAGAAGCCAGCAAATCCAAAGACCTGGAAGCATCCACCTATAGCGAGTATTGCCAATACACCAGAGGACGGCCGCCATTGTTCGCCCAACGCTATACTCACGATAGCGTTGGCCTGCGTGGACATGATGATGAGCAAGGTCAAGCTCGGCAGTCCCACGGTGAAAAGCGTCCGTTGTATTGCTCCGGAGAAACGCTGGCGGTCCCCGGCTGCTTGAGACAGGATTGGCAGAAAGACGTTCGTCAGAGGGCTCAATATCTGATTCATCGGAACGGTCAACAACTGAAATGCGCGGCTATAGAAGCCCAGCGTTACGGGGCCCTGCAGGACACTCAGCGAGAATGTATCCGCGTTATTGGCCACGTAGCCGAGTACCTGGGCACCCGCGACATTTGCTCCAAATCCCAGCATGGGTTTAATGGACGGATCCCGCGACGGCCACGACGGAATCCATTGAACTGCGAGTATTCGCGCTCCCAGCAACGTGGCGCTGATTGCAAACAGTTGCGCCATTAGCGACCAAAGGCCAAAACCGCTCAGCGCCGTCAAGATCGCCACAGCGAGTCCGATGATCTGCGAAGTTACGTCTGTAAGCGCGAGCGCGCCGAATCTCAGGCCCCGGACTAACAGGATTTGATAAATAGACTGGGCAGCGTTTATGAAGAAGCAGAACCCCAAGAGAGCTAGGGCTAGCGAGAGGTCCGATGCACCGCCAGATACAAACAAAGCAAGAGCCGCAAGGGCAACAAGCAGGGCAAGCGCAGTCCCTATGACAAGAGACAGCCAAAACACATTCGAGGCAGTCCGACGACTCAAGTGTTCTGAGCGGATAGCTGCATTTGTTAGACCAAAATCTCGAAGTAGTTCACCCAAAGCGAATACAGCGGCCACTACGGCATAGACGCCGAAGCTCTCGGGGGGCAGGATACGCGAAAGAACGACAAGCCCCAGAAACTGGATTAAGACGCGACCGGCCTGTCCGCCAATCGTCAGAACTCCCCCACGCGCAGCGCGGCCTGACAAACCATCAGGCACGGACTTCGACGCCCCCAGCTGCGAGAGACTCATAGATCCTTTGATACTCGCTCACTGCGTGTGACCAAGTCAGCTGATCGGCGATGCGTCCGGCCTCTCTCGTCAATTCTTCATCCGCTGTCGAACGAGTCATGGCTTCGATCAGACCACTTGGATCGTCCCGTGAGAAATACGAGGCGCCAAGTTGTGCCAGTTCTTTGTGTTCAGCGATATCACTCAAACACAAAGGGACATGAAGTTTCATTGCTTCCATGACGGAAATGGGCTGCGCCTCAATCTCAGATGCGGAAACGTATACCGTTGCGCGCTTCAACGTCGCCAAAGTGTCGGGATGATTGAGGGCGCCCAAGAATAGAACATTCTTGTTCGGTATCGATCGTACGCGTCTCTCAAAATCCTCAGAGTGAGAACTCGACCCAGATCCAATTACAACCAGAGGGCCAAATTTCTCGGCTACATCTGCGGAGTAATTGCTCACGAGCCAGTCCAACTTTTTTTCTGGGGTGATTCTCCCAATCGTGACAGCGAAACGATTTGGGAGTTTTGGGTGAGGGATCCCTTCGGATGCGTCCACGGCTACCCCGTTCGGCACGAAGTCCACACGTCGTGATAGCTGCGCTTGCAAATCCGACGCCACCCCTTGCGACACGGCGGTTACGGCCGCCGCACGTTTTAAAGCATGCACCGAGATATGCCGGAAAACCGCAGCAGCTATTACACCCCACTTGGACCTGTTCCAATCGATTCCGTGCGCGGTTGCGACCGTTGGCGCGCCGAATACGCGTGCGCCAAAACACAACGGGAAAGCGGGACCCACTCCGTGTACGTGCACGACGTCTGCGTTGACTCGCCGCACAAGCAGGATTCCGGTCAGCACCTGCGAAGCTGTGTGCAGATGCTTAGTTGGAAGGGATGGGGACCGATGTACAATCAGGCCCGGAATATCGGTCGCTCCGCCTCCCGCAAATACATGCACCTCATGACCATCCTCCACGAGGCGTAACGCAATTTCTTCCACCGCAACTTCCAGACCTCCATGCATAGCTGGAAAGTTGCGCGCACCTACAAGCGCGACCTTCATTTCTCCGCTCCAGTGACCCTCACGTAAGCATCCATTACGCGACGTTCATGCAGGTGCCAACTTCTGCGAGTCCGGAACATCGCAGCGTCGCCCGGCAATCGTTCAATTCTCTCCAATGCCGCTTCGAGCGCCGCCGCCGTGATCTCGTCGACTAGTGCGATTCGCGCGCCATCGGACATAAATTCCGGTAAGCCCCCTCGATTGGAGGCAATCATGGGGACCCCGGACGCCCCTGCTTCGAGAACGGATAGCGGAGCATTTTCGGGCCAAGTACTTGGGATTACTTGAGCTATGCAATTCTGACGCAAAGCGAGCAGTTCTTCGTGCGGCAGGTGGCCAGTAAAACGTACATTTGCCCCCAGGCCAGTAACGGCACTCTGCAACTCAGATCGTAAAGGTCCATCCCCCGCGACGACGAGGGGAATACCGGCGCCGTGACATGCGTGCACCAACTCGTCGACTCCCTTCTCCCGCGAGAGGCGGCCCACGAAAAGGACAAAGTCGCCAGAACCTTTCCATTCGCCTCCGTCCCAGCTTGCAGGGTTCGGGATTGTGATTATGGACGAATGTGGAGACAGCCAACTCTCAGCCAAACGATCTCCCATGAAGTCGGAAGGTGCGATGACGAGATCCGGCGTTAGACCCAACGTCCTTACTCCGATGGCCTCGCCAAGCACCACCGATGACCATGTTCGAGAGGTCTGGTGGCAAGCCCTGATGATTGGCTTGAGAGAGAGTTTCTTCACGCAGCTGAAACAGTCTTCGCCAGAGATGTTGGCTACGTATGAAGGACAGATTAATTTGTAGTCATGTGCTGTGTACACTGATGGAATTCCGCGTTTACGGATGACGGGAAGCACCGAGGACGAAAGTTGATGTGCGTAATTGTGAAGATGAACGACGTCAGGACAAAATTCCCCAATGACTCGATCCAACTCCTTCGCCGCATCGCGATTCCAGAAAACGGCCTGGGCAGCGCGAGCCTTTTTCTGTAGCGTATCCGCACTGTGAAAGTCAGGAATCTCGATCCCATATTTTTCGATTTTCTCGTCAAGGAAACTCGGGTCGAGGTCCCCACCGAACACAGCCACGTCGTTCCCGTCGTTTGCTTGCACACCCGCGAGGCTGGCCATGTATACTTCGGCGCCCCCCTTCGAGTAAGCAAACTTGTTCACGTGCAGAATTCTCAAGATAGATCTCCAAACTGCATTGCGCGGTACACATTGCTATTGAACGAGGAGATCGAGAAATGCTCTGCCATGGTTGAAAGTCGGTTAGAGGCAGCATCCGAATTGTCGTTGATGCCATTCCGTACTGCTCTCAGTAGTGCGCGCGCCATCTCCTCGGGTTCATCCTCAACGCAGATCGCAAGATCTTCGGGCAGGCCCTCCATTGCGGCGGATGTTGCAAATATCGGCAAACCGAGCGCCAATAACGTGAGCGTTTTGAGCTTCACTCCGGCTCCTGCCCAAAGCGGCACCACCGCCGCCAGCACACCCGAAGCGGAGTCAGCGATATCGTCAACGAACCCGATGTAATCCACGCGTCGTTCAGAAACTAGATGGGCACGTTGGGCCTCCGTCGCACCATAGCCGGCCACCCTCAGCCGAACCTCGCCTTGTGGGTCGATCTTTTCAAGCGCGCGGAGCAGGCGCACAAGACCGTCCCAATTCGGCGGGTATTTGAATGAGCTCATCCAATAAATTTCGGAAGAGCCTTCCGTTGACGCTACTTGGGGAGTTTTAGGCACCTCGACGCTGGACGGTATGACCGCATCCGCCTCCCGCCCGAAGGTACGACGCAGCCGCTCAGCATCCTCTGCGGAAGTAACCCATACGCTCGACACCGCCTCGAGAGCGCGGCGCTCAAAGCGTTTGGCGGGGCCAGCCGTAACGGTGGCCTTCAGACGCTCAAAGCGGGATGTCAATCTGTGACGGTTTTCCGAAATCGACGCTGAAATAACGTTTGCCTTGTCCCAGATGATTTTTTGCCCTCGCACAGCCGGGATATGCAGGGCCGCCGCCTCTCCGATTAGTACTATCGTCTCGCAATTGCCACCAACTTCTTTTATGCGGCGGCTCGCATCCCGACTGCTATTGCTATAGACCCATGCTGGGACACCACGGAAAGCGCCCCGGATCAAGCGTCCTGACCGAGTCGATAGAACGTCCGGACGATCGAGCTCGCACACGTAAACGCGAGAGTCCGACAGTTTGTCTCGGAGCTCCTGCTCATGCTCGCTAGTAGTGTCGCGACGCTTCACTGCCACGACATGGAGGTCAGTCACGGCCTGCAAGGCAAGGAGCAATGCCAAGACCCGTAGCGGATCTCCCTGATCAGCTGGCACGGGAAAAAATGTAACCACTGCAAGTATCCGCGGTCGTTGAGAGTGCGTGTCCGGATTGCTCATCTGGTTCCAAAAATTCATAGGTGAACGACTACGCGAAATATTTGAGCCTGAGAACGTGTAAGCCCTCAGGGCACACACGCGCCGACGCAGCCAGCCGACTGTGGACACCGTAGCATCCAGCATGTTTCCAGCTGGCGCTCGCAGAGCGATCCTGTTGTCGCGCGAATGCCGAGCCCTCGCGCGCTCAGACGCGCAACCTCGACATGGACCATCGTTGTTTCGTTTCTCGGCGAGTGATGGGGCCGTAAGCATTCAAGGTCATGCTCCCCTCGCAGTCCACGTGCGGCCACATTCGTCGCTGGATCGGCGTCCCATCACACCGTCGAACGCTGGTGGCGGCCGCCCCGCACTGGCTTGGCACCGCACTGATTTGGCCAGAGCCAAGTGCCAAAAAATTGATCAGCTGTTTACGCAAGGCGTTCGGAACCCTGCCGTTTGGCCTGCCCGATATGCAATTGCTCTCCCGAGCCGATCGACTGCGGTTTCGGAGAACGCGCCCAAGGGTCCGCGCGCGCTCCCCCGCCGCCGCAATCGCCACGCGCGAGCATCGCAAACGCGCGCCGGTGAGGGTGGAGACCGATGAAGCTGGCAGCAAGAACTGGCCACCAGAGCCGTCACACTCAGTACCAGGAGGAGTCTGATGCATCTTCGCTGGCGCCGCATAAGGTCCTCATCACGCTCGCAACGACCAATCCCCGCGCCTTCGGACGCTCGTGCATGAGCATGCACTCGGTTAGGTTCCGCACGGCGTTCGGACTTTGCTACCGCACGAGCAGAGCGCCCATCGCCACAATCGCCAGGTAGGACCCGTTGTAGACCAGGTGTGTGACAACGGCGGACCAAAGACGACCGGTGAGAAGAACGAGCGCTGCGCAGACGGTTCCGATCAGCACAAACTGCAACACGCTCGCCAAGCTGATGGCCCCAAATATGGCATGTAAACACACAAACAGGCCGGTTGAAACGAGAGCTGCGGTGATTGCCGCCGCTACCGGTCCGGTGGCTCGTCTGAGGACCTGGAACACAGACACAAGGATCACGGCCCGGAAAAACACCTCTTCTGCCAGCGGCCCGATGAGACCGAGCGGGATTGCCTCCGCAAGAACCCAGGAAGCTATCGCATTGTTTTCGATTAAAGGGGAACTTGGGAACGGTGCGTTCTCGAAACCGCCGACCACACCCTCACAGAGGCGCAGTACCATGCCCGAGGCGAAGCCCCAGATCAAGTCACTGGCCCGGAATTGAAAAAGCCCCGGTGGACGGGACCGTGCAAGCGCATAGACGAATGCGCACAAGAACCCGAACCACAGAAACAGGTTGGCGAGAGGGAGTGTCCACAAACCAGCGAAGCGAGTCGTTGAAAGGGCACCCAGCATGGATGCACTCCCACTGACCAAGGCAACAGCTAAAACACGGACGTCCCAACGCATGCCGGCTCTATCGTCAAGCCGCCAGTTTCTCCGGAGTGCGCTCTGACGAGTTCGCCGCGACCCCGGCGACGTATGGTCGCGCAACCTACCTGGCACCGGAGGGCTTCTCACATCACTAGTCTCGTCGTACACACGGAGAAACTAGCGGGAGTTTCCCCGTGCGAGAACCCGACGTCCTGGCGAGGTGGAATCAACGTGCTGACTGTCCTCACGGTGTGCACCGGCAACATTTGCCGGTCACCGATTGCCGAACAACTACTAGCGCTGCGCCTCGTCGACCTTCCAGTTCACGTCCACAGCGCAGGAACACGCGCCCGCGAGGACATGCCAATGACTTCGGAAGCAGCTTCCCTCGCAGTGTCGTTGGGTGTCCCGGGGAGCCGTGCTGACGCTCACAGAGCTCGATTCCTCAGCGATGCTCGTCTGGCTGACGCGGACCTGGCTCTGGCTATGGCGCGCGACCACCGACGCGAGATCGTCGAGCTGAACCCGTCCTTCTCGCGCAAAACCTTCACGGTTAGGGAGCTTCATCGACTGTCCTCAAATCTCACCGACGACGCCCTCAAAGCCGCGGCAGAATCCGCCCCACAACAAGGGCCCGGCCCGAGGTTCGCATCTCTCTTGGCGCTAGTCGCAGGACTTCGAGGTGTCGTGCCGCCGCCCGTGGACCCGCGAGTCGACGACGTAATCGACCCGTTTGGCCGGTCCCGCGATACTTATGAGATTTCGGTCGCGCAGATTGATGAAGCTGTTCCATCGATTGAGCGTCTTGCTCGTTTAGCGTTCGCCGGAGGATAACGCCGGGTCCGCGCATGCAGAGTCAGCGGTCGCATGGTTTACAACCACGCCCGGGACGATCACTGTGCCGAGCGAAACGGCTCGAAACATTCCGTGTGTCACACTTGCGTGAAACCCCCCGCGCCTTGTCCCCCAGGTCAGCGCACTCTCGAGAGGCACCATGGAGCTCAGCGACTACATCCGGATCCTCCGCAAGAACTGGCTAGTCCTCATCGTGCTGACGGCACTTGGGCTGGCAGCGGCCACTGCGTACACGCTGGCGCGCACGCCAATCTACGAATCTTCGAGCACCGTTTTCGTATCGACGCAGGCCGGTGGCACGGCGGCAGAACTGCAGCAGGGATCGACCTTCACGCAAGCCCGGATCAACACGTATGTGGGGCTGGCAACGGCTCCCATCGTGCTCGACCCCGTGATCGCGGACCTGGGGTTGACGACAACTGCTGCCGAGTTGGCCCAAGACGTGCAAGCGTCCGCTGCGCTCAATTCAACCTTGATCACCGTGACGGTGGCGAACGCAAGCGCAGACGCTTCTGCGGGGATCGCTAATGCTATTGCGGACAGCCTCGCGACGGTTATCCCGCAGTTGGAACCGGCCTCGAACAACGGCTCGAGCCCCGTGCGCCTCAGCCGAGTCCGGGACGCCGAGCCCGCTTTGACGCCTTCAAGCCCCAATCTCCCTTTGAACCTCGCTCTCGGCGTGCTGATCGGTCTGGCGCTCGGGATTGCCACCGCAGTGCTCCGTACCGTCCTCGACAATCGCGTGCGCACCCCCCGGGACGCCGAACAAATCACTGGCGCACCCGGCATCGGCGCCATCGCGTTCGACGCGAAGGCGAAAGAACGCCCGCTTATCGTGCATGCCGATCCCCTCAGTCCACGCGCGGAGTCGTTCCGGGCGCTCCGCACCAATTTGCAGTTCCTCGACATGGGCGGGCGGTCGAGCTTTGTCGTAACGAGCTCAATCCCCAGCGAAGGCAAGACATCGACCACCATCAACCTTGCAATTGCTCTCGCCGACGCGGGCAAGCGTGTAGCTCTGCTCGACGCCGATCTGCGCAAGCCGAAGGTGGCCGAGTACCTCGGAATTGAGGGAGGGGCCGGGCTCACCGATG
>NZ_QDFT01000074.1 GCF_003075375.1 Microbacterium testaceum
GGGCCGCATCGACTTGAACTCACCGCAACGCAGGAGGAGTTCAACGCAGCGGTCGAAGCGTTGCAGGAGAGCGATGCTGTGCTGGAACACATCCATGCTCTGCGCTCGCTTGTCGCACGGCAGATCGAGCGCCAGCGCGGCAGTACACCGGACCACAGTGTCGCAGGTCGCGCATAACTTCTGTGGGTGCAACTGCCCGAAGGTGTCGAGTTCCGTGAGCTACCACTGCCCGACCGCCGGCGACGTGTGCACCTCCCCGTCTATGAGGTGCGCAGACACGGCAAGGTGCTCGGTCGGGTTGAGACGAAGCACATCGGCGGTGCGCGCCGCGTCTTCTACTTCGCCTTTGGCATTCACCCGTCGACGGGACGGGAGGTGCGCCTCGAGGGGAACACCGACCTCGAGGAGCGCATCGTCACTGTGTGCCGGTTCGCTGACGCACCGGACGATTACTCACAGCACATGGGCGGATACAGCGGGGATCGGGCGTAGGCGGCGACAGGCCGCAGCCTCGCAGCGGGGATCGGTACGACGGGCGCGTACACGGCAGCGGCTCCCGAGGGCTGGTGCTGTCAGTGAGCGCGCCTACGCGAAACAGTGCACCGGTACACAGCCGACGAGACATGGGGGATCGGGATGAGTAGCAAATGGCTATGGGACTTGCTCACAGCGGGGGGTGAGATTGTCGCGCAGCGCTCCGACGTCGTTCGGTTCAGTCCAGTCGACCTGCTCGCCTACTCGACCTTCCTGCGGACCGAGCATCCAGACGCCGAGTTTCGCAACCTTGATGAGATGGGTAAGACCGCTACCTGTGATGCATATCGCATCGTGCGGGAGTTCCGGCCTGAATTGCTTCCGGCACTTTCGGGTGGCACCCACGATCAACTCGTGCTGCTGTCGATGGTCCGAGCGCTAGAGAACGGCCCTGGGCTTCCTGCTGTGCGTAAGCGGACCGCGAGTCCGTCTTCCTCTACGCCCCCGCCGACGCCGTCCTCCCCGTCCGCCCCTGCCAAGCCCCGCAAGAAGAAGGCTGGCAAGAGTTTTGGAAAGAACAAGAAGCGCAGGTAGGCCGCGCTACGCCGCAGTCTCGCAGCGCCCCCCGGTGCGCACGGGTTCGCACATGAGCTGAGCACACCGGGACTGGTGCTGTCGGCTAGCGCAAAGCAGTTCGAGTCCCGTTGGCTGGCAACGAACTGCACGGATTAGATGGATACACAGAACGGAGCAGTAATGGGTCTCGCTAACGATGGTTGGCAGCCGCGCCGGGTCCACAGCGACGCAGATCGCGAGCGCATTCGGGAGTTTTACCAGCGCACCATGGGTGACCCCACAGGGTGGGATGTGCTCACACGCGAGCAGGACCGGCAGTTGGGGCTCCCTAGCGGCCATCTGGTGGCGGAGGACGAGAACGGCACCCTCGCAGGCTGCATCTACTTTTCGGCCGACCCGGAGGACGTACTCGACTGGCGAAGCCGAGGAGAGGACGAGCTTGCCGACACGATCGCAAGCGATGTCATGATGATTCACCAAATGGCGGTTGCCCAACCGCACAGACGCAAGGGGCTCGGCACCGCGTTGCTGCTAGGTGCCCGCGACGCGGCGCTCGGAGCCGGTGCGGCGCTAATGCTGCTTGCCCTCGACGATACACAGGACGGATTGGCGGACTTCTACGACGAGAACAACTACGTCGTGGTGCCGCGGGGAAGAAACATCGCAGTGACGTTCCACTCCTTCCAGGCGGCAGCGGTGCGCTTCCCGCAAAGCGTGCCCTCCCATCGCTGGGCCTACCAAGTCCTAAGTTCGCGGCGCGTTGCGGTCGACGAGATCGCTTGAAGCGGATAGCAGCGTGCAGCGCAAGTAGGGAGACACGTGGAACACTTCGGCGTCAGGGTGCAGAGGGGTCCTAAGAACGGTTTGCGCCTCGTTCGAGAGGAATACGCGCGCATCAGTAAAACGAATACCACGTGGTTTCCCCGAGAACGGTTCCCGAAGCTGTGGGAGGCGCAGGCCGACAACTTCGAGGATGCGGACCACCGCATACTCTCCGACGAATGGTGCCAGCGTCACCGCGCGCTGGCTTTGGAGAACTTCGACCTGAACATGCAGTTCTTCGAGCGTCTCGACCGGGGGAGTTTCGAAGCTGCGGTTGCACGCATGTTGGAGACTGTTCCTGGCCTCACTGAAATTTATGATCTCGGACCGTGGGAGAAGAAGGCTGGTCTCTACGTGATGGTCTTGGACGAATACAAGCAGATGTACGTCGGACATACCGGGGCGGCGAATGGGGTCAAGGCTCGCATCCGCCAGCATTGGTCCTCGTCCAAGGCTTTCGACCGCCTCCTCTGGGGCACTGTAGAAGGCTCGATACTCTCCATCGACTCCTTCCGCGCCCTGGATACGACTCGCATCTTCGTCGCAAAGCCTCGCAACCGTGAGCTGGCCGAAGCCAAGCTCATCAGAGCGATTGGTCGTGAGTTCCTGGCTAATCGCGTGTATGGCGGGTCGCCGCGCCTCGTCACCATGCAGGCAGCCCTTGGCGACGGTTTGGTGTTCACACGAGACCTTGCCGACGACGGGGTGATAGCCGAAACGGATGGAGGCTGACGCTACGCCGCAGTCTCGCAGCACGCCCCGGTGCGCACGGGTTCGCATATGCCCTGAGCGCGCCAGGGCTGGTGCTGTCAGCTACAGCGCGGCGTGAGCCAGCCCTAACAGTGCACCGGCACACGGCTTCGAGAAGCCTGTCACCATGCCAACCATGAGCAACCCACAGGTGACCGGACCACTGTCGGATGACGCACCCACGGTGTGGGCGTTGCTATGGGAGGAGCACCCCACCTCCTACTGCATGCTTCTGCTGCAAGGCGCGCTCACGGAGCAAGTCGGTGCGGATGAGGCGGCCCGCCTCGTCACCGAAGACCCCTCGCTCATACCCACCATCGCCTCGAAGATACTCGGCAAGCTTCTCGAAGAGGACGATCGCGATTTCGTGCGCCATTGCAGCTTCGCCATGCTGCTCATTCGAAAGCTGTTCCCTGAGGAGCGCTGATATGCCTCCCAACCAAGGAGGACACATGTTCAGCCCAGAAGTTCAGTACCACCTGGAACCCGAGCGCGAGGAGCCATCTAGTTGCGGATGGCAGCGCTGCTGGAAGCCGAAGGAACACCACTTCGACACCCGCAAGGAGGCGCGCGAGGCCTACGAGCGCTATCGCGATGACCTCAAGACGCTTGCGCGCTACTTCGAGCACATCTCGCACCTGCACCCAAGTTGATATTGAGTCTCATGTCATAGGTCCGCGAGGACCAATGTACTTGCTCATAGCCGATAGGCGATTGAGGTTCGGGGGAACCAACTAACTCCCGCACTGCACAATCGCTCATGACGCGGAGGCCCATGCCTCCTATCCTGCCCCCGTGAAGTTGGATCACGGGGGCTTTCTCATGGCTGCGGCCAACTTCTTCGATATTGATTACGGCCCACCTGACGGGCCACCCATTCCACACAAGAGGAAATGAAATGACTATCGAGAGCCGTACCGTCGTTCGCCGTCACTCCAACCGTCGCGTCCCCGCGCAACTCGCTGATGCGAAGCTCCTGCCTTTGCGCGCGTTGCACTTCCACGACAAGCGAGGAAAGAAGCTCGAGGATCTTCCGGCCACCTTCGGGGCAGATGGGTCGCTCAGGCCTTGGCAGGCGCACAGCGGCGCGATTGGTCCGCATCAGGAGCGCTATGCCGTGGACGCGGCTCGCTCCGGCCTCCTCGTCTTCGAGGATGAGACTCCCGTAGACGGGCAGTCTGCGCCACCCGCCGACCTCATCGGGGTGCACCTGCCCGCCACGTTCACTGTGCGGTCGGCGCGGGGAACGCTTCAGCACTACTACCGGCGTGCGACGAAGCGCGTGCCCATTGCCCGAGTGATGAGCCCGTGGGACGCCATCGACATTGTGCCTTCCACCGCATACATCGTGGGGCCGAACGTGACCAGTTCGGTCGGAAGCAGCATCGCACGGTCGGTGGTGGTGCACGACCTACCCATCGCGGTGCTGTCCGAAGAACAGGAAGTGCACCTCGCCGCCGAGGTCGAGGAAGCGGCCGCCATGGCGCACAGGGTCTTCGTGCAGCTTCGGGAGGCCATGCGCGCAAGTAAGGAGGACACCAACCGCGTCACCTCCTCGCGCATGAACCCGTGGGAGCAGCGCTACATGATGCATGTGCTTACCGCCATCGGGAAGGCAGGTGGCCTAGAAGGCGGCGGGGAATTGTACGTGCGGGCCTTGGCCTTTGCAGCCGGTGCGAAGGTACGTGCGAGCGCCAGCGACGCGGCCGTTCGGCGCTTGTTGCGCAAGGTTCAAGCAGGTGGGTGGGCAACAGAGGAGCTTGATTATATGGTGCGCACCCCTTGGAAGCAAGGTGCCGCCTTCGCCAGACATGTGCGCACACCTTGATATTGCTCTTGCTCGCGTAGCTGTTTTGCCTCCTTGTCTGCATAGCGCTAGCGCCGAAAGCCCCGTGTCTTTGAAGCACGGGGCTTTCCTCATGAGGCGGGAGCGAGTAGATGGCGTCACCCGCTGTAGCTCGCAGCACCGCAGCAGGGGAGTGGTGCTCGCGGTGGATACACACCCCGATGTTTTGCGCGCTGGTGCTGTCAGGTGGTGCGCTCGCGCGAGTGGGGCTCTGAGTCAGAAGCCGCGCTGGTTGGCGAGGACGGAGAACGCCGCTTTGTAGGCGGCAGTGTCTTCAGCTTCGGGGTAGTCGGCGAAGCTGAGGAACACATCTCCTTTGTGGAACGAGACATCAAGGATGCCGAAGTGATCCTGCTCGCTCCAGAAGGGAATGCTCATGTGCTCACCACGGGAGCTGTTATGCGTGTAGCCCTTTTCGAACTCGCCGCCGAAGGTATGCGCGAGCTCGAATACCGGATGCCAGTTCGGGTCGTCATCGAACGAGAGGTGCAGGTGGCGGGCTAGGTCGGTGTGCTCGCCATTGAACCCACGAACGCGCGGGGCTCCAAGATGGCTGACGTGATACTCGAATGCGTTCCGAGCCATCAGGGTGGAACTGGGGTTAGTGTCAACGGTCATCAGTATTCCTTCTTCATGCCGCGTGCACGGCGGCGGTTGAAACCCGCGTGCTCGGCGGGTGTGAATCCATTTTATCAGAGGGGTGATGACCTGCTGCTGAGGAAAGGGGTGGTCAACCACCGGTCACATCGTCGTGACCGGCAAAAGCCCGATTCCATCGATGTTTCTCAGGGGGAGGGCAGGGGGGGCATACCTTTTCTCGCAAACTTTAGCTATAGCTGAAAAAGGCACACTACTCACGGGACTACTACTTGTGGAGTGGGTTTCCTAGAAAAACCGTGCCCCCCCTGCCCTCCCCCTGAGAGAGTTCGAGCCTAGCGGCGTTTGACCGGTCACTGTTCGTGACCGGTGGATGACCACCCCATAGAGCCGGTGTGCTGTGCCTGGCGGTCGAAGCTCCCACCCAAGTTGATATAAGACTATGAACGCGCAGGAGTTCGGTGGCGGCTGAACTTCTTGAGGGCGTCATGTGTAGGTGAGTCGGGCTTCACCCCCATTCTCCTCCCCACACATGACGCCCTTTCGCTTTTCATCTCGGCTGCTTGCTCCGAGGACAGAAAGGCTGTTTCTGATATTGATCTCATCCCACATATGGGGTCACTCGCTCGCAACGGGTGCCATTGAGAACAAGGTGAACATGATGACCCATTCAGACGCACAGCAGCACGCGCCCTCGTCCAACATGACGGACGAGCTTTTCGATCGGTTGTACGAAGAGACTGATGCGGGCAGCGCGCCCATTGCTCCTGTCGAGACAGCCCGAGTGCGCCCCGCGGCTTCTCAAGCTTCGGATGAGGTTCGCGCAACCTTCGTGCAGCGCGCCGCACTGGATGACGAGCCCGACGAGCCAAAAGCCGACAAGAAGAAGCCCCGCGTGGCACCAAGCTTCCCACTCGACCACTTCACGGAGGACAACATCGCGCCGCTCTTCGCGGCCAGCATTCGCGGTACAGCCGCTTACGTCACCGAGTGGCGCACCTGGGCCGTCTACGACCCCACAACCGGTGCGTGGGCGAAAGACTCGGGCGGTAAGGCCGTGAGCCGCCTCGCCAAGGCTTTCCTGAAGGGTGTTTACGACGACGCGGTGGAGAAGGGCAACGCTGCGGATGAGGTGTTGGCTCGCCGCCTGCGCAACGCCAAGCCGCGCGAGCACATCATGACCTCGGCCGCCGATGACCTCGTCCTTTCGTCCACCCAGTTCGATGCAGACCCCCACCTGTTCCTCGCGGCGAACGGAGTGGTGGACCTACGCACCTCTACTATCCGCGAAGCTCTGGCAAGTGACTACCTGCACAAGCGGTCGCCCGTACGATTCCTACCCGGTGCCGAGCACGAGAAGTGGACCTCGATTCTTTCGGTGGTGGCCGAGGACACGCTTCCCTACCTGCGGGTAGTCATGGGGCAGGCGCTGACGGGTTTCCAGCCCACCGATGCCAGCGTGTGGTTCTTCCACGGCAACGGCTCCAACGGCAAGTCGAAGATCATCGACACGGTTCGGGCCTGCGCCGGGGAGTACGCGGCAAACCCCTCCGCGGGTGTGCTGCTGAAATCGCAGTCATCTGGCGCGACAGATAACCTCATGGTGTTCAAAGGACTGCGCTTCGCTATTTACGAGGAGCTCCCAGACGGCAAGCACCTCAATGCTTACGTGGTCAAACGCCTTTCGGGTTCGCAGGTGATGCGAGCGGCGCAGAAGTATCAGGCGGAAGAAGAGTTCGACATCATCGCCACGAACTTCATCAACACCAACTTCCTACCGAAGGTGTCCGAGATGGACCACGGTACCTGGCGGCGCTTGAAGCTGATCCCGTTGCCATACACCTTCGTGAGCAGTGAGGAGGAGATCAAAGAGGCCCATCACCGCCTCGGTGACCCCTCTCTTGAGGATTGGGTGAAGCACCCAGAAGTGCAAGAAGCTGCCCTCGCATGGATGATTGCCGGTGCGAGCGAGTGGTTCCAGCGAGGTAAGAAAGAGCACGCCCCTACGGCCTCAATGGAAGAGGCCAAGCAGAAGTGGGTTTCCACCAACGACAAGATCGCCATGTGGTGGGACGAGCTAATCGAGGAAGAGGCTAACTCATTCATCACCACCCGAGAGGCCTACGCGAGTTACGCGGCCGTCATCAAACGTGAGGGCTTGGGCGTGGACTCAAGCCAAAGCTTCTACTCCATGCTCGAAAACCACCAGTTGTTCCGCAACGCGGGAGCGGTGCGCGCCCGTATGCGCCACCGCACGATGGCCCACTCACCTCTGACGGAACAGGCGAAAGGCTCGCTCGACATGCACCTGGCTGAGGTGCCGCTGGCCGAGAGGGAACTGCTCATCAAAGGGATTGCATTCCGTCACCCCGACACTGCTCGGCCGTCGACTGCTGCTGAGGACTTCCGAATGGGCATGGACGCCTCGCTTGCGCAGATGACGACGGCAGGCTTGGATGCCGCCGTGGTGCAAACGGCTCGCGAAGCCTATGAGGCTCAGTTCGCCGCACGCTTCGGCGAACGAGGCGAGAGCGACTTCGAGCTAGATGATTTCGATGACTCGTCTGTCGATGCCCTCGACAGCTTCTGACCCCGCGCGACAAGGAGAAGGGACATGCAATCTCTCAAGCACAACCCGACCGACTTTGCGGCGCACCACAACTATATGCGCAGTCAGCAGACACTCGCCGCACGCTTTGTCGAGCGCCAGGAAGCCGCCAAAACGCTGGCTGCCGCAAAGCTCAAGACCATCGACTACTTCCGCGCAAACCGGGACTTTCTACTTCGCAAGAACCCTACTTTGACCTCGGCGCAGATTGCGGAACAGCTTCTTGATCACTTCCTCGCCGTATAAGCACCATCATCAACTCACCCTCAACAAAGGAGAAAGGAAATGAGCCAGCTAACTCTTTTCGAAGCAACCGGAAC
>NZ_QDFT01000075.1 GCF_003075375.1 Microbacterium testaceum
GGTGAGCAGCTCTCTCGCGGACTTCACCCACCCCGCGAGCGGACGGGTGCTGCAGTGGGATCTGCGGCACGCCGCCCGCGTGATCGACACCCTGCTCCCCCTCGAACCGGATGCCGAGGTGCGCGGCGTCGTGCGCCGCGCGGCCGACGCCGCCCGTGCGGCCCTGGCCCCCGTCGCCGACGCCCTGCCCGTCCAGGCGGGCCACTTCGACGTGACCGACGACAACGTGCTGCACGCCCCGGGCGAGAGGGTGCCCGACGCGGTCATCGACTTCGGCGACGTGTGCGCGTCGTGGCGCGTCGGCGAGATCGCCGTCACCGTGTCGTCGGTGCTGCACCACGACGGCGCGACGCCCGAGAGCGCTTTCCCCGCCATCCGGGCGTTCGACCGACTGCGCGATCTCAGCGACGCCGAGCTCGCCGCGCTGTGGCCGCTCGTGATCCTGCGCGGGGCCGTGCTCGTGCTCAGCGGACGCGCGCAGGTGCGACTGGACGCGTCGAACGACTACGCCTCGGTCGCCCTCGAGCGCGAGTTCCGCGTCCTCGAGCGCGCGGCATCCGTCCCGATCCCCGTGATCACCGCCGCGACCCGGGCAGCGCTCGGCCGCCCCCGCGCCGCCGAGCCGGCCGCTCCGAGCGTCTCACCGCTGGGCACCGGCCGCCACGTCGCGCTCGACACGTCCACCGAGTCGCCGCTGAACGATGCGGGCGCCTGGCTCGACCCCGCCACCCTCGACCGCGCTGCCCTCGCCGCGCTCGATGCCGGTGCCGCCGTCGTGACCGCGCCGGCGTGGCACGCCCGCCTCACCGGCACCGCCGACCCGCTGCCCTCGACCGCCGATACCGTGCCGACCGACCTGCTCGTATGGCTGGCAGCCCCTGTCGACGCCCCCGAGGGCCTGGTGTGGACCCTGACGGACGGCGCTTCCGCGGGCCCGAGCCTCGCCGCCCGCACGCGCCTGTCGGCACGTCGCCCCCTCGACGACCTGACCCCGCCGTTCCGCGTGACGCGCGGCCTCGCCGACGCGTGGCGCGAGGTCGCCGGCGACCCGGGGGCGGTGCTCGGCATCCCGTCCCCCGCTCCCGCGGCCGACGACTCGCTGCACCGCCGTCACGCGGTGCTCGCCGAGGTGCAGGAGCACTACTACACCGCTCCCCCGCGCATCGAGCGCGGCTGGCGCGAGCTGCTCGTCGACGTCGACGGACGCGTGTACCTCGACATGGTGAACAACGTCGCCTCGGTCGGCCACGCCCACCCGAACGTGGTCGAGGCCGGCGCGCGGCAGATGCACCTGCTCAACACCAACTCGCGCTTCCACTACCGCGCGATCGCCGATTACGCCGACCGCATCGCCGCGACCTTGCCCGACGGCTTCGACACAGTGTTCTTCGTCAACTCCGGCTCCGAGGCGACCGACCTCGCGATCCGCCTCGCGATGGCCGCGACCGGTCGCCCCGACATCGTGGCGATGCGCGAGGCGTACCACGGCTGGACCTACGCCAGCGATGCGGTGTCGACCTCGATCGCCGACAACCCCTTCGCGCTCGAGACGCGCCCCGAGTGGGTGCACACCGTGTCCGCGGCGAACTCCTACCGCGGAATCCACCGGGGAGCGGATGCCGTGAACTACGCGCCCGAAGCGGTCGCCGTGATCGACGAGCTCGCGGCATCCGGTCGCCCTGCGGCGGGCATGATCGCCGAGACGTACTTCGGCAACGCCGGCGGCGTGGCCCTTCCCGACGGCTACCTGAACGCGGTCTACGCCGCGATCCGCCGCCACGGCGGCCTCGCCATCGCCGACGAGGTGCAGGTCGGTTTCGGCCGCCTGGGCGAGTGGTTCTGGGGCTTCCAGCAGCAGGATGCCGTGCCCGACATCGTCGCCGTGGCCAAGTCCATCGGCGGCGGGCACCCCCTCGGCGCCGTCATCACCCGCCGAGAGATCGCCGACCGCTACCGCACGCAGGGCTACTTCTTCTCGTCCACCGGGGGCTCGCCCGTATCCTCGGCCATCGGCATGGCCGTGCTCGACGTGATCGAGCGGGAGGGCCTGCAAGAGAACGCCCGCGTCGTCGGCGCCCACCTGAAGCACCGCCTCGAAGAGCTCGGCATGCGGCATCCGCTCATCGGCACCGTGCACGGATCGGGGCTGTACCTGGGCGTCGAGTTCGTGCGCGACCGCGAGACGCTCGAGCCGGCCACCGCCGAGACCGCCGCGATCTGCGACCGCCTGCTCGAGCTCGGCGTCATCATGCAGCCCACCGGCGACTTCCAGAACGTGCTCAAGATCAAGCCGCCGCTGGTGGTCACTCAGGCGTCGGTCGACGTCTTCGTCGACGCGCTGGACCGCGTGCTGACCACCGGCTTCTGACCCGCACCGCGCTTTCCGCCGAACCCCGACCACGCAGACCCGAGGAGCCCGCCATGTGGCGCATGCCCGCCGAAACCGCCCCCCACGAGCGCACGTGGATGGCCTTCCCCCGCGAGGGCGTCACCCTGGGCGAGGGTGCCGAGACCCGCGAAGAGGGCTATCGCGCCTGGACCGAGGTCGCGCACGCCGTGGCGCAGTTCGAGCCGGTCTCGATGGTCGTCGACCCCAGCGAGGTGTCGCGCGCCCGCCGCATGCTCTCGGCCGACATCGAGATCGTCGAGGCCCCTCTCGACGAGTTCTGGATGCGCGACGTGGGCCCCACCTTCGTCGTCGACCCGGACCGCCCGGGCACCCTGGGCGCCGTCGACTGGATCTTCAACGGCTGGGGCGCCCCCGACTGGGCCGAGTGGCAGAAGTCCGCTCAGCTCGCGCGCGTGGTCGCCGCGCACGTCGGCGCCGAACGGATCGACTCGCTGCTCGTCGCCGAGGGCGGCGGTCTGCACGTCGACGGCGAGGGCACCGTGCTGCTGACCGAGACGGTGCAGCTCGACCCGCGCCGCAACCCGCACGCCGATCGCGCCCGCGTCGAGGCCGAGATGGCCCGGACGATCGGGGCGACGGATGCCGTGTGGCTGTCGCGCGGACTGACCCGCGACTACGACGACTTCGGCACCAACGGTCACGTCGACATCGTCGCGACCTTCGCCGCCCCCGACCACGTTCTCGTCCACGAGCAGCAGGACCGCGCCCACCCCGACTTCGAGGTCTCGCGCCTGGTGCGCCAGGAACTCTCGGACGCCTTCGCGGCGCGCGGTCGCGCCGTGACGATCACGGGCGTCCCCGCACCGACGACCCTGCGCGACGAGCACGGCTGGGTCGACTGGAGCTACATCAACCATCTCGTCACCAATGACGGCGTCGTCCTGTGCGGCTTCGGCGAGGAGGCGGCGGACGCGCGGGCGCGCGAGACCATCGGCGAGGCCTACCCCGGCCGGCGTGTGGTGTCGGTCGATGCCCGTCCGCTGTTCGACCGGGGTGGCGGCATCCACTGCATCACGCAGCAGCAGCCGACGGTGCGCTGAGCAGTCCTCGGCCGCACGTGCGCGGACGCACGAGCGGGTACGGTGGAAGCCGGCGAAGCCGCCCGTGAGGGCGCCGCCCCACGCTCATGAACCCGCTTGCCTCCCCTCTCCCGCCGGCCCCGCTCGGACCGGTCCTCGTCGTCGGCGACGGACGCATGGGGCGCGCGCTCGTCGCCGCCCTGCGCGCCGCCGGCGTCACCGCGCAGGGCCCCGCCGGTCGGGGTGCGACCGGGGTCGATGCCCCCGTCGTGCTGCTGGCCGTGCCCGACGCCGAGATCTCCGCGGCGGCGAGCGCGCTGGCGCCCGGCCGCACGGTGGGGCACCTCTCGGGAGCGCTTGACCTGTCGGTGCTGCACCCGCACGAGGGTTTCAGCCTGCATCCCCTGCTGACGGTCACCGGCGCCCCCACCTCTTTCGCGGGCGTCACGGCCGCCGTCGCCGGGTCGACGCCCGCCGCCCTCGATGTCGCCACCGGGATCGCCGGCATCCTCGGGATGACGACGGTGCACGTGCGCGACGAGGATCGGCCCGCGTACCACGCCGCCGCCTCGGTCGCGGCGAACTTCCTCGTGACGCTCGAGGGCATCGCGGAACAGCTGGCCGCGACCGCGGGCGTCGAACGCGCCGCCCTGGTGCCCCTCGTTCGCGCCGCCGTCGACAACTGGGCCGCGCACGGCGCCGCCGCGGCCCTGACCGGTCCGGTCTCGCGCGGGGACGACGAGACCGTCGCGCGCCAGCGCCGGGCCGTCCGCGAGCGCCTGCCCGAGCGGCTGCCGCTCTTCGACGCGCTCGTCGACGCCACGCGCGACCTCGCCCGGCTCCCGCTGACCGGATCGCCCGCCACGGGAACGGCCCCCGCCGGTGCGCCACGGGCCGTCGCCGCGGGCACCGCGCCGGGAGGGACGCCGTGAACGCGCGCATCGTCCGCACGGTGGCCGATCTGCGCGCCGCCCTCGCGCCCCACCGCCCCGACGGCATCGGGTTCGTCCCCACCATGGGGGCGCTGCACGAGGGGCACCTGTCGCTCGTGCGCACGGCGCGCGCCGAGAACGCGGTCGTGGTGCTGTCGATCTTCGTCAACCCGACGCAGTTCGGCGAGGCCGCCGACCTCGCGGCCTACCCGCGCACCGAGGACGATGACGTCGCCCTCGCCTCCCGCGCCGGTGCCGACCTGATCTTCGCCCCCGCGGTGGCCGAGATGTACCCGACCGGATTCGCCACGAACGTCTCGGTAGGCGGGGCGATCACCGGAACCCTCGAGGGGGCCGTCCGCGGCCGCTCGCACTTCGACGGCGTGGCCACGGTCGTGGCGAAGCTCCTGGTCGCCGTCCAGCCCGATCGCGCCTACTTCGGGGCGAAGGACGCGCAGCAGGTGGTCGTGGTGCGCCGCATGGTCGCCGACCTCGACCTCCCCGTCGCGATCCGCGCGCTGCCGACCTCGCGCGACGCCGACGGTCTGGCCCGTTCGAGCCGCAACGCGCGGCTCTCGCCGGCCGAGCGCGAGCTCGCATCGGTCGTGCCGCGCGCGCTCCGCCGGGCTCAGGATGCCTTCGCCGACGGCATCCGCGATCCCCTGCGCCTGCGCGCCGAGGTCGACGCCGAACTGGCCGCCGCCGGTCTCGCAGCCGAGTACGTCGAGGTCGTGGACGCCGCCGACCTCGAGCCCCTCGCCCGCGTGGAGCGGCCCGCGCTTCTCGCCCTCGCCGTGCGGGTCGGCCCGGTCCGCCTCATCGACAACGTCAGCCTCGCCCCCGGCGTCGACGACCGCATCAGCATCGAAGGACGCACATCGTGACCACTCCCCCGGTAACCCTGCGCCGCCTGCGCACCCTCGCCGACGAGGGGACGCCGATCGTCATGGTCACGGCGTACGACTTCGTCTCGGGCCGCGTCGCCGAACGCGCCGGCGTCGACATCGTGCTCGTCGGCGACTCCGGCGCGCAGGTCGTGCTGGGCCACCCCGACACCACCTCGGTGACCGTGGACGAGATGCTCGTGCTGTCCAAGGCGGTGCGCCGCGCGGTGCAGACGCCGCTGCTGCTGTGCGACCTGCCGTTCGGCTCGACCGAGGTCAGCGACGAGCAGGCGGTCGCCACCGCCGTCCGCTTCGTGCGCGAGGGCGGAGCGGATGCCGTCAAGATCGAGGGCGCGAACCCGGCGCGACTGTCGCGACTGCGCGCGATCGTCGAGGCCGGCATCCCCGTGGTCGGTCACGTCGGGCTCACACCCCAGACCGCGACGGCATTGGGCGGCCTGCGCGCCCAGGGCCGCACCACCGACGAAGCCGTCCGCGTGGCGCGCGAGGCCCTCGCCGTGCAGGCAGCGGGAGCCTTCGCCGTCGTCATCGAGGCCGTGCCCGCCGAGGTCGTCGCCGAGATCCGCCGGGCGTTGGACATCCCCGTCATCGGCATCGGCGCGGGAGCGGCCGAGGGCCAGGTGCTCGTGATGCACGACCTGCTCGGCATCACCGAGGGCCGCTCGCCCGTCTTCGTCAAGACCTACGCGGCCGTCGGCGACGCGATGGTCGAGGGTGTCCGCGCCTACGCGCAAGAGGTGCGCGACGGCGTCTTCCCCGGGCCCGAGCACGTGTACCGGGCCGCGCCCGAAGCGGCCGCCGCGGTTCGCGCGTTCGTCGACGGGCGCTGACCGGGCGGCGGATCACCCTGGTCCGCCGCCCCCGTACAGCGGGCCGCGCAGTTCGCGTCCCCAGGGGCCGCTGTCGCCAGGAGAACACCGTCGGGGGTCGCTCACGCTCAGCTCCGCTGGGAGAATGAGGACGCGCGCACACGTCGGCTGTACGACACCAGCAGGCATGCGATGGCTGTTCCGCCCCGAAGCCGGTCAGCGTCCGGGCACCACCGCTCCGAGGAAGATCGTCGAGAGCTCGCGATCGACACGATGGCCAGCTGGGCGCTGGAGGGATGCATCCCTCGGCCGAGGCGCTCGCGGACATCGCAGCGGTTGTCGATGGTTCCGTCACAACCGACGAGATGATCGCCAAAGTCAAAGCGCGGTACAGGCATGTCTGACGAGGAATTTCTCGATCCTTACGTCTACCCGGGGACGACCGTTCTTCGTAATCTCCTCAACGAGACCGACGCTGCGGCACTCGATCAGGCCGAGTACGATTTGACGTTCCTCCGGCGCGAGGAGCTCGCGCGGCACCCCCTCACCGGACCCTTCGCACTGCCCCGGCTTCAGGAAACCCACCGCCGACTGGTTCAAGACGTCTACCGGTGGGCGGTCGAGATCCGGACGGTCGAGATCCGGAAGGGATCCTCGCAGTTCCATCTCGCTGAACTGCTGGTCACTGGTGCCGACGCGACGTTCGATTGGCTCGAAGAGTCCGGCCTTCTCGAGCCGGACACCGATGACGACGCATTCGTCACGTTGGCGAGCGATGTGCTCGAGAAGCTGAACTACCTGCAGCGCTCACGCGTCGCCTCGGGGGCGAACACATGTACGTCGCCGACGGGCGCCGAGAACACCTGCGCGCGGGCGGGATGCTTGTGCAGCAGGTAGCCGAGCACGGTGGCATCCATCTCGGAGCCGGTTTCGGGTTCGAGGGCGACGGTGATCAGCATCGGCGCGGCCTTCGCGTGGGCATTCGTTCACTTTAGGGGCGCGAAAAAGTGCGCGCGGATGACCTCCACCCCGAACGCAGATCAGCCCCGCTCGAAAGCGGGGCTGATCTGGTGAATCTGGCGGTGACGGTGGGATTTGAACCCCTTTAGAAAACTCCGCGTATTCACGCGGGAAAAGCGACCGAGTCGTTGATCTTGTACACATATTTGTACACATATGCGCGAATGAACGAAATAGCGACGTGCTCGGCGCCTGCATTTAGTCTGCGCTGTTTGAAC
>NZ_QDFT01000076.1 GCF_003075375.1 Microbacterium testaceum
CCACCCGCGCCGCCTGCGACTCCGACCGAGGCCCGACCGGCACCGCCACGCCACCGCTCGCGGTCGTCCCGGAGCCGAGCTTGTCGACCCACTCCTTCAACGCCCCGCGAGAGATGCCGAGATCGACCGCGATGCCCTCGAGCGTTGCGCCCGGCGTCGATTCGTACAGGTCCACCGCCCGCCGCCGGAACTCGTCGGTGTAGTTCTTCCTTGCCATCCTTGGATTCTCGCTTCCCCAGCGTTCGTGCTGGAATCAGCGTGTCCAAGATCAGGGGGCAGGCCCCGTTCCCGTTCGGGTTCGCCTGTGCCCGCCACCGCCGCCTTCTCGTGGATCGGTGCCAGACCTGTGATCTTCCTGCCCGACACCGCGCTCACCCGCTCGCACTTGTTCCCGTTCCCGGGCGTTGCCACAATCCCGTGCGGGGTCCGGGGAGGGGTCCGCAGGCCAACCGGTGTCGCGCGGACCTCACCGAGGACCGGACCCGCACGCCGGTGCCGCAGGCGGTGCTGGATGCGCAACGGGCGATGATGCGCATCGTCTCCACCGGTCAGGCGCAGTTCGGGATCTATGCTGATGCACCGCAGCCGGCCGTGCCTGTGTTGGAAGACATTCGGCTACTGTCCCGCACCGCGCGGGACGCAATCGTCGGCGGTCACAGCATCGACGCGAGCCCGCTGGGCCGGGAGCTCATTGGGCTGTTCGAGATGAGCGAGGACTGGACGAGGGCGATCCGGGCGCGACCAGACTCTGCCGTCGGGGCCGCTGTCGGCACCACCCTCGGTCACCGCGCACTGACCAATCCGGCCGCGATCATCTCCCTGCTGCAGGGGCGGCTGGCGCACAGCACGTCGTACACCGCGCACACACCACAACTACAGACCCTGATCGCGGCCGCGCTGGGTCGCCGCCGCCGCCCCACCGTGTTTCTGCAGTCCGCACCGCCGTCGGGCGTCAGCCCGGAAGAGCGAGCACGGAAAGTGCCGGCACAGTTGTGGGGGGACTGGATCGCCCAGTACGCCCCACTGCGGGTCGACAACGAGATCGCCGCGTCCGCGCTGGCAGCAGCGGTCGTGTTTACCGGCACGAGGCTCACACACTCCGCCGCGCTCGCGCTGCTCGATCCGCACGCACCGTCACGGCAGGTGACGCACGTGATGCGTGAGCTGGGCCGCAGCACTCACCACGTGACGACCCTGCACGCGGTCCTCCGCCTGGCAGCTCTATTGGACACGCAAGACGTGCCCATCGACTACGCCCGCCGCCGCCACCTCGACTACACCGATCTCCTGCCCGAATCACAGTGGGGGCAGCTCTGCCGGGACGCGGGCGTGTCCCCAGGGAGCGGACGACGCTGGGAGTTGGCGCGCGCAGCCCTGTACCAAGAACTCTCCGGGAACCCGCTGCGTGCGATGCCTACGGCGTGGCACACGACCAGGGCGAGCCCGCCCGCCGTAGCCCGCTTCGTAGAGGAGCTCCCGCCGGCGGTGCGGGCGGCGCTCGATCAGATCGCCGCAGAGTTCCTCGTCGCCAACGGCATTCAGGAGCCCGTCACCTGGACACCCGAACCCACCCCTCAGCTCCCGGAAGTCGGACCCCAGATCGCGCCGTCGTGGCCGCCCATCCGGCCGGCACGAGCGACAGCGACAGAAGCCATGCCACCAGACCGGCTGACGCAGGTGTACGCGGCGGGAGCTTCCACCTACACGATCGCCGCAGACACGAGGGTGTCTCGGCAGACAGTGGGTCGCATTCTCGCCGACGCGGGCACCCGGACTCGAAGGGGACGACCCCGCACCTTCGACCTCGACCCCCGTTGGCTCCGCGATCACTATGAAACGAAGCACTGGACCATCGCACAGATCGCGCAGCTCGCCGGCTGTAGCGAGATGACCATCAACCGGCATTTGCATAGCGCCGGCATCCCGGTCCGCCCACGCGGGGCGCGCATCAACGGGTCTACCTCGGACGCAGGCAGGCAACGATCTGACCCGCCCGCCCCGCGGGGCCCATCACAGGCTCACGGACTCCGTCGCAGCACTCCCGTCGAGCCATCGACGAATACTCGAATTCCAGACACGCGAAGGACGTCGGCATGACGCAGAAGAAACGAACTTCCAGTCGGCTGCGGCACGACGCGCGGGAACGCGTGAAGGTGACAGGAGAGAAGTACACCACGGCGCTGAAGGCAGTCATGGATGCGGGTTCATCCAGCAGCCGAGCTGGAGGACGAGATCAGGGCGAGGAGCCTGCGGGTCCCGCCGACACGCAACGCGCACCCGACGACACCCGTGACCGGAGCTGAGTCCGGGGTGGGATCTCTGCGATGACGGTCGAGGGCAAGGAATGCGTGGTGTCGGCCGACTCAGGCCGGGAGGACAAGCCGTGGTCGGCACCTCACCTCGCGCCGCTGTTCATTGAACTCACCGCTGACGAGACGGCGCCGGTGTGGGCGCGTCGCGCTGTGACATTCCTCCATCGCTACGCCCGCGAACACGGCCAATCCCCGACCTTCCGGGAAGTATTCCCGGAGCTCGCGTCGCACGATCTCAGCGCCGCGGAGCATCAGGCTGCCTGGACGTCGTCGTCGCCGCGGTACCTGACGATGGTGCACTGGCAGCGTTGTGGATGGATCCGCTTCCGACGAGAACCGCGGACCCTCCGATCCGGCCCCGCGGCAGGCGAACTGTTCATACCGTCGCCCGCGCCGAAAGCGCGTCCGAGGCAGTCCTAAGCCTTGGCGGTGTTCCCGGGGGAGTCGGGGTGGGAAGAGTAGAGCGCGCCGAGGAGTTCCTCCAGCGCGACGCGCAGTTCGTTGTAGCCCATCGTGTAGAACATCGCGTCGGAGTTCGAGGTTTCGGTGGCGTCGAGGTTGGCGAGGAGTTGACGGGCTTCACGGACCGCCACATCGAGCCACGGCTCGACATCCGGTAGGCCCCGGACCCACTCGTCGATGACGGTGAACGGGATGGGCGCGTATGCGTGGGCGTCGACGCCGACGTGGAACTGGTGCCCATTCGGGCCGTGGTCGCGTGCGTGCGTGTGACCGTGCAACAGCGGGATCCCATCGTCCCAGCGGGGCCGGTGCGACGTGTGTCGGTCCGACTCCTGCGAGTCGCCCTTGTACGGGTAGTGGGATGCGAGGATCCGGTAGCCGTGCCGGGTGCCTTCGATGACCTCCGGCAGAATCGTCCACCCGGCCGCCTCGTAGAGCGGCGCGAACCGTTCGATCGCCTTCCTGGACTGTGTCGCTGGTGAGACCCGGTCATGGTTCCCGGGGACGAGGTACCGGTGACCGTTCAGCTGCGCGGTGAGGGTGATCGATTCCTCGATCGGCCCGAGCGCGACATCCCCGAGATGTAGCACCACATCTGTCGGGGCGACCGTCTCGTTCCAGCGGCGGATGAGCTCGGTGTTCATCTCGTTGACGGTGGTGAATGGACGGTCCGCGAGTTCGCTGATCCGGGCGTGGCTGAAGTGGGTGTCCGCGGTGACGTAGTCGACTCGGTCGAAGTCGAACCACGGATACTCACTCACGGCTAACGCTCCTCGCATGTGACGGATGTCTAGCAGAATCTAGCGGTGTCTAGCGTTTCGGTAGACACCGCTAGATGTTCCTAGAGTTCGTCGAGATCGATCCCGAATTTCCGGGCGAGATCGGAGCGCGCCACCTCCGCACTGTCGGCGGGACGCTCCCGGGCGATACGGGCGATTTCCTCGTCTTCCGCCGCATCCTCCGTGGCGGCGACCGCTGCCAGCTCATCGATCAGGACAAGAACGGGTGTGCCGTCGGCGGTCGCGCGGCGGCGGATCTCGGCGGCGGCATGGCCGAGGGTGTACATCCGCTCCCACGGGTGCTCGCCGTGGCGAGCGATGGCCACGGTGTCGCGGGTGTAGCTGCGCTCATCGCCTGGGACGAGCCACCGTTCGGTGCCGTCCGAGGCGAGGAAGAAGTCGACGTAGCAGTTCCCACACGGCATCCGGTAGACCCCGGGCTCGGTGGGGGCAGAGTCGGTGCTACGCGCGATCATGTCGCGGATGATCCGCCCCCAGTCCGTGTTGCCGTCAGAGTGTGACATCGGCCAGACCCTTCGTTTGGCGAACGGAGTAGTCTCTCACACCGGTGAATTTGTGTCCACTGATTGGGTCAGAGCCTGTTCGAGTCGAGTGGTTGCTCTCGCTCAGGAAGTCTCGCCCGTCGTGAGATGCTCGCCTCATGGCATCGCACACTTCAAGCGGCTGAAAGCGGCCCCAGAAGACCTCATCGACATCCAGCGCTGCGTGACGTTCGTCGCGGGCATGGGCCTGGACCCCGTTTGGCCCGAGGCCCAGCAAGGCCTAGCAGCCGGTGGAAGGCCATTTCACTCGACGCGCTGGACCGATCACAACTCAATGGGTAGCCCACCCGAGGCACATGAACGTGCTGCTCAAGGCGCGCCGCCTCGGTGGGACGGCGGACGGCGACTGATATATCGAGCCGTGTCATCGCAGCCGGTGTCTGCAGCATGCAACAGACTGATCTGGCAACCCGGCTTCGCCGGTAATGCACAGCCCCTGGCAGACACAGCGGGCCAAGTGACCACGAGCGGAGAACAGATGGCGAAGATGCGAGTGCACGAGCTCGCCGCCGAACTGGGAGTCGACGCAAAGGCCGTCTTGGTCCGTCTGCGAGAACTTGGTGAGTTCGTCAAGAGCCCGTCTTCATCGATAGAAGCTCCAGTTGCTCGCAAGGTGAGGGCGTCGTTCGGTGCCCGACCCCCTCGACCCGGTTCGCCTCGGCCATCGCCGATGCGACGTGAGCACGTAGACCCGCATGTCGATCGGCCGGGATTCGATCCGACCGCACCATCCACTCGACAGTTCGGCTGGCGATCGGGCGCTGTGGCGGCGCCCCAGCACCCAGACCTGCTGGCAAACGTCGAGCGCGTTCGATACAAGTACCCGGTCCTGCGTGACCACATCGACGCTCTGCGAAGTCTTGGCTCCCAGGTGGTCTACGCGGGGTTCTGCCGTCAGGATGGCTTCAGGGACTGCGCGATCGTCCATGTGCGATTCAGTGGAGCGATCGAGGCCGGGTTTGGGTTTACCCGCGAGGTGATGATCTTCTACAGTCCGCATGAGGATCTCCAGGGCCGGACCTTCCAGGCTGCGGCCCGCGAGCTCGGTGGCGCCGATCGTTCCATCACTCCGGACATCTTCTTCATGTGGTCGCCCGATCGGCGTCTACAGATCAAACTGAACGACTGGTCGCGCCCCGCGAAACTAGCGATCCCGCTCTTGATTGACGACGAAGACGAACTCTCGCTAATTACCCTTCTTCGCGACTACATCTATGCCCGAGACCTCTTCTACATGACGACTCCCGTGTATGGCGCGAGCTTCTTCGGCCGCAGGACACTGCTGCAGTCGATGCGTGACGACGTGTTCAACCAGCGAGTCACAGGCGTCTTCGGACTGCGGAAGTCGGGCAAGACGAGCATCCTCATGCAGCTTAAGGAGGAGTTGCAAGAGGACAAAGTGGTGACCGTCCTCATGGACCTGGAGGCCTTCCCCTCTCCGCCGGAAGACCCCACCGACGACATCGTCAGCGATCTGCGTCGACGACTGATTGCTGAACTCAAAGCTCACAAGCTGCGCACCCAAGAGCTTTCGCAGCTGCAGGAACGCCCGAGCATCCTCGACCTGAAGAACGCTCTCCAGGCGATACTCAAGCATCTCCACAAAGACGGGCATAGGATCCTGCTCCTCCTGGACGAGATCGAGTACTTGACCCCAGCGGATCGCATCGATATCGCTGAAGGCGACATGCCACGCATTGCGCAGCTGCTATCGGCCCTCAGGAGCATCGTGCAGGAGTCTGAGAACTTCACCTTCGTGCTGTCCGGCCTTACAAGCGCCATCGTTGAAGGTGGACGACTGTATGGTCGACCGAATCCCCTCTTCTCTTGGGCGAAGGCCGTGTACGTGAAGCCGCTGGAGCGAGAAGAGGCGGACGATCTCGCGAGCACCGTCGGCGGCAAGATGGGCATCCAGATCGAACCTGGTGCGCTCGAGGCACTCCACGAGGCGTCCGGTGGTCACGCCTATCTGTATCGAAATCTGAGCTCAGCCGTCGTGCAGCACCTTCCGACCGACGTCTTCCAACGTACGATGACTCGCGCTTCCGTGCTCACAGAACTTGATGATTGGAAGAGTCGCGTCCAAGGCAACAT
>NZ_QDFT01000077.1 GCF_003075375.1 Microbacterium testaceum
GGTAGACGTCGGCCGCGCCGCGGATCTCGGCCTCGGTGAGCCCGGCCTGCTCGACGAGCTCCGACCACGGCGTCGCCTCGACCATCGTGCGGTACTCGTCGAGTCCCGTCGTGTACCGGTCGAGGAAGTCCTGGTCGAGCGCGGTCGGATCGGTCTCGGATGCCTCGAACACGACCTTCGCCATGCCGCGGACGAGCGCGAGGTCGCCGCCCGGACGCACCTGCAGGTTCATGGTGCTGGTCGGCGTGGAGTTGAACGTCGCCATGTCGAGGATCTCGTGCGGCACGATCGTGCGGGTGCCCGCCACCTCGCGCAGCGGGTTGACGTGGACGACCTGCGCGCCGCGGTCGATCGCCTCGGCGAGGCTGGTCAGCATGCGCGGTGCGTTCGAGGCGGCGTTGACGCCGAGCACGAACAGCGCGTCGCAGGCCTCCCAGTCCTCGAGGTCGGCCGTGCCCTTGCCGGTGGCGAGGGATGCCGTGAGCCCGCGGCCCGAGCCCTCGTGGCACATGTTCGAGCAGTCGGGGAGGTTGTTCGTCCCCAGCTCGCGGGCGAAGAGCTGGTAGAGGAAGGACGCCTCGTTGCTGAGGCGACCCGAGGTGTAGAACGCGGCCTGGTCGGGGGAATCGAGCGCGGTGATGTGCCGCGCGATCGTGCGGAAGGCGTCGTTCCACGAGATCGGCACGTAATGGTCGGTCGCCGCGTCGTAGGCCATCGGGCCGACCAGGCGGCCGGCGTCCTCGAGGTCGAAGTCGTTCCACTGCGACAGCTCGGTCACCGAGTGCGCGGCGAAGAACTCCTTGCCGACGCGCTTGTGCGTCATCTCCCACGTGACGTGCTTGATGCCGTTCTCGCAGATGTCGAGCGTCACGCCCTTGTCGTCGGGCCACGCGCAGCCGGGGCAGTCGAAGCCGCTCTTGGGCTGGTTCATCGTGAACATCGCCTTGGTGCCGGCGACGGGCTGGCGCTGCTCCAGCAGCACCTTGCCGACGGTCATCGCGGCGCCCCACCCGGCGGCGGGGTGCTCGTAGGGGCCGGTGCTCGACCATTCCCCGGTCGAGGTCGGCCCGAGGCCGCCCTGGCGGGGCTCCTCGGTCATCAGCCCGAACGATTCACCCATGTTGACCTCCGTGGATTCCGGCGCCGAGTCGGTGGCATCCACACACCGTGCGCACTGACGTCAGCGTACGCTCGCGACTTCTTCTGTCGCGGGGGTTGTGGCCGGGGCGATGATGCGATCCGCCCGCGTGTAGAGGTTCATGCTGGACCCTCGGACGAAGGCGGCCAGCGTCAGCCCCGCGCGTTCGGCGAGCTCGATCGCCAGCGACGAGGGTGCCGAGACGGCGGAGAGGACGGGGATGCCGGCCATCACCGCCTTCTGCACCAACTCGAAGCTCACGCGGCCCGACACCTGCAGCACGGTGCCGCGCAGGGGCAGCCGATCGTTCAGCAGGGCCCAGCCGACGACCTTGTCGACGGCGTTGTGACGGCCGACGTCCTCGCGCGCGACGAGGAGTTCGCCCGAGGCGACGTCGAAGAGCGCGGCGCCGTGCAGGCCGCCGGTCTTGTCGAACGTCTTCTGCTCGGCGCGCAGGCGGTCGGGGAACGCCGCGATGTCGTGGGCGCTGACCGACACCGGGTCGCTCGAGACGTCGTAGGAAGACACCTTCTCGACCGCCTCGATCGACGCGGTGCCGCACACCCCGCACGAGCTCGTCGTATAGAACGAGCGGGCGATGTCGGGGGAGGGCAGGGCCACGCCGGGCGCCAGGGTCAGGTCGAGCACGTTGTAGGTGTTGCCGTCGGCGCCGCCCGTTCCGGGACCGCCGCAGTGGATCGCCCGCGCGAACTGCTCGCCGCGGCTGATCACCCCCTCGGACACCAGGAAGCCGGCCGCCAGCTCGACGTCGTGGCCGGGCGTGCGCATGGTCACCGCGAGCGGCGAGCCTGCGACGCGGATCTCGAGCGGCTCCTCGACGGCCACGGCATCCGGTCTCTGACGGTTCGCGCCCTCGAGGGTGATGCGGGTGACGCGACGCGAGGCGGTGAGGCGGCCCACGTCAGAACCGCGCCGGCGAAGAGGTGGGGGACATGGGTCGAGCGTACGCCCGGCCCACGCGCACGAGACCGGCCGGAGCCGAACGACCCGGCCCGGTCCGCGAGGGTGCGGTTGCAACGGGGCGATCCTGACGGCCGGCGATGAACGATCCAGGGGCGCGCGAGCGCCTCGGCATCCCGTCGAAAAGGGCCCGATCAACATGCACGTGGATACACATCCGCCAAACTTTTTCAATCCCGGCGTGACGATTCCCCCGCCCGGTACGTCTTAGTCGTGTAGGCCGAAGCGCCCACCCCGGAGCAACCGGGTCACCGACACTCGAAAGGCACCGACATGGCTGAGAACGCCCCCACCACCCCCGCTGCGCAGAACGTCCCCCAGGCGGCGTCGCGCGTGAACCGTCCCCTCGGCGCCCGCGGCCAGGAGGCCCACACCGAGGGCAAGACCACGATCGCCGACGGCGTCGTCGCCAAGGTCGCCGGCATCGCGGCCCGTGAGGTCAACGGCGTGTACGCGCTCGGTGGCGGCGGAGCCCGTGCCCTCGGCGCCATCCGCGACGCCATCAACGCCACCGACCTGACGCAGGGCGTCAAGGTCGAGGTCGGCGAGAGCCAGGCCGCTGCCGACATCACGATCGTCGTCGAGTACGGTGCCCCGATCCAGGAGGTCGCCGACCAGGTCCGTGGCCGCGTCGCCGGTGCGATCAGCCGCCTCGTGGGTCTCGAGGTCGTCGAGGTGAACGTGGACGTCAACGACGTGCACATCCCCGGCGACGACGACAACAACAACAGCGACGACGAGAAGCGCGTCCGTTGAGCGCCACGACGAAGGGCGCCCTGGTCGGGCTCGTCCTGGCCCTCAGTGCCCTGATCTTCGGTTTCTGGGGCTTCATCCTCGTGGCCCTGTTCATGGCGATCGGCGTGGTCGTCGCGCGCATCACCTCGGGTGAGCTCGACTTCCGCAACATCGTCAATGCCTTCTCGGGGCGGAGCACGTCGTGACCACCGTCACCGCTTCGCCCGGGGTCGGCAACCGCACCGCGGTTGCCGACCCCGGCCTCCCCGCCGGCCACGTGAACATCGCCGACCGCGTGCTGCAGAAGACGGCCGAGCGCGCCGCCGCCGACATCATCGGAGTGGATGCCAAGAGCGTCCGCGTCGAGATCGTCGCGGCCCGCGACACCGCCGCCGTGCGCGTGTCGACGCCGTTCCCGGTGCCGCGCCTCGATGACACCGAGGCCGTGCGCGCCGCCACCCCCGTTCTCGAGGCGGCCACCGCCGCTCAGAGCGAGATCCGCTCGCGCCTGGCGCACCTGTTCGGCCGCGAGATCTCGCGCGTCGACCTGACCATCTCGGGCGCCACCCTTCCCCAACGAAAGCGAGTGCTGTGATGACTGACACCGTGCTTCGCACCGTCGTGCGTCGCGAGACGCACTCCCCGCGCACCGTCGCCATGCTCGTCGTGGTCGTGCTGCTGCTGCTCGTCCTGGCGTACGCCGCGGTCGAGATCATCCTCAACCTCACCGGAGCCCAGCCGCTGCTGGTCGCCCCCGGCGAGGCGCTGAACGCGGTCGTGGCCGCGCCGACCGCTCTCATGCCGGTCGCCTTCATCGTCGGCGGCGTCGTGCTGGCCCTGCTCGGGCTCATCGTGCTCGTGCTCGCGCTCAAGCCCGGCCGCCTCTCGCGTCACGAGATGGCGTGGGGCGAGCGTGCCGTCGTCGTCGACAACGGCGTGGTCGCCTCCGCTCTGGCGCAGCACCTCAGCAACGAGTCCGGCATCGCCCGTGACGACATCGTCGTGGGCGTCGCCCACCGCTCGGTCGATGTGACCGTGCGCCCGCCGGTCGGCATCCCGGTCGACGAGGCGCAGCTGCGCCGCATCGTCGACGAAGAGGTCACCGCCTACAAACTCACGCCCGCCGTGCGCACCCGTCTGCGGGTGCAGCGACCCGACACCAAGGAGTCCTGATGAATGCGACGCGTCGCGGTCTGAACCGCTTCCTGCTCTTCCTGGTCGCGGTGGTGCTGCTGGGTCTGGGTGCTCTCGCACTCGCCGTCGGGCTGCTGCCCGGGGGAACCGACACCTGGACCTCGGTCATGGGGGGATTCCAGGGCTGGCTCCAGGGCCTGGGCCGTGACTCCGCCGGCTGGGGAGCCGTCGCGGCCTTCGTGGTGCTCGCGATCATCCTCATCGCCCTCGCGGCATCCGCCGTCCGTGGTCGCCGCCAGGCGCCGTTGCAGTCCACCGGCAGCGCGAACGACGCCGGTCGCATCACCGTGACCGACGACTTCGCGTCGGAGGCGCTCAAGAACGCCCTCGGCGACCGTGACGAGATCCTCTCGTCGCGCATCAGCGCCGGCGAGATCAAGAACGAGTCGGTGCTTCACGTCGCGGTCACCCCCCGCCAGAACACCTCGCCCCGTCAGGTGGCCGAGCACGTCGACACCCTCGTGACCAACCTGGCCGCGCTCACGGGTCAGAACGTGCGCGCCTACATCTCGATCCACTCGGGCCTGCGCGCCAAGCTCGCACGCGACAACGCCCGCGTGCACTGAACCCCCACGAGGAGACGTCATGACCACCATCGATTCGACCATCGATCCGCCCGACCTCGACGCCGCCGCGAGCCTTGCGGCGACCGCCGCGGGCTCGGTGCCCGGAGTGCACGCGCTGGGGAGCCTCCTCGGCCGCGCGTCCGACGCCGTCCGCGAGCGGGTGGGACTGGCGAGCACGGTCCCGGGCGTCAAGATCGACACCGATCGCGCCGAGTCGGTCACCGCGACCATCTCGCTCGTCGTGGATTACCCGCACAAGCTGCACGAGGTCTCGGACGCGGTGCGCAGCGCGGTGCGCGACGCCCTGCAGCCCCTGGGCCGTGGCCGTGTCGACGTCGACGTCGTCGTGACGGGCGTGTTCGGTCCGTTCGACCGCGACCCGGTCGACGAGGCGGAGGAGAAGGTGGATGCCGCGACCGCGGCGATCGGCAAGAAGGCGGGCGAGGCGAAGGCCGCCGTCCGCGAGAAGGCCGATCAGGCCGGCGCGGTCATCCGCGAGAAGGCCGCCGATGCGTCGCAGAAGATCGACGAGACGACGGATGCCGTCGCCGCTCGGACCGCGGGGATCGCCGCCGCGTTCGCCGAGTCCGCCGACGAGACCTCGCGTGCCCGCCTCGCCGACGCCGAGGGCGAGCCGGTCGAGCCGGCGCGCGAGACGATCGTCGAGCCCGCGCCCGCGAGCGACGACGAGGTGCGCGACGTCGTCGCCGAGGCACTGCAGGACGCCGCGGTCGACATCGCCATCGCCGCCGACGAGGTGCGCGGTGACGACAAGACGCCGGCCACGGACGACGTCCAGGCCGTGATCGAGGACGAGCGCCCCCGCTCCTGACCTCGAGACGCGAAAGGGCGCCCCGGCTGCGGCCGGGGCGCCCTTCGTTCTTCCGGGAGGATCAGCCCGCGGTCGCCTTGTCGAAGGCGCGCTGCGCCGCCTGCTGGGCGTCGGCCAGGGCTTGCTCGGTCGTCTTGTCGCCGAGCAGGGCGGCGGTGATGGCGTTGTTGAGCTCGTTCTGGATGTCCTGGCCCGCGGGCGACGAACCGAACGACCGGCCGGAGCCGACCACGTCGTAGTACGTCGAGATGACCTGGTCGAACCCGCTGTCGCCGGTCGGCTTCACGTACGTCGAGCGGATCATCTCGTCCGCCTCGGGCGATCCGGTGAACAGGCCCGTGTTCAGTCCGTCCTTGCTCTGGATGGTCGCGGCGCGCGCGGCGCCGGCGGCCATCCAGGCGTCGGTCGAGGTCAGATCGTTCATCCACGCGCAGGCCGCCGCGGGGTTCTTCGCCCCCGCCGGGATGACGAATGCCGTACCCGAGGCGAGCGAGAACGGCTGGCCCCCGGCATCCCGGAAGGGAACGGCCTGCAGCGAGATCCGGTCGCGCGAGGCGCTGAGCACGTTCGGGTACCACTGGTTCGCCACCTGCGCCCCGACCTGGTTCTGCGCGAACTGGTTGGCGTCGCCGAAGGTGTCGAACGAGTCGGTGAAGCTCTTGACGGCGGCGTATCCGCCCTGCGCGTCGGTGATCTCCTTCAACGCGTCGATGCCGGCGGCGTTCGCGGGGTCGTCGAGCGTCGGCTTGCCCGTGTCGTCGGTAAGCTGCCCACCCATCCCGAGCACCCACAGGCCGCCTTGGCCCGTCGCGACCGGGTCGAAACCCAGACGCGTGGGGGATCCGCCCGAACCCTGGTAGATCTTCGCGATCGCGGCGAGCAGGCCGTCCATGTCGGACGTGTCGAACTGCTCGGGGGTCACCCCGGCCTCGTTCAACACGTTCATGTTCAGCAGGATCGCGGGCGGTTGGTAGAACTGCGGCACCGCGTAGACGGCATCCTCGTACGTGACGTCGTCGACGACGTTGGCGTACCACCGCTGCTGCGGATCGACGCTCTGCGCCTCGAAGCACGCGTCGAGCGGCATCAGCAGGCCCTGCGCGGCATACGTGGTGACGTAGCGGCGGTCCATCTGCACGACGTCGGGCACATCGCCGCCGGCGATGYGSSC
>NZ_QDFT01000078.1 GCF_003075375.1 Microbacterium testaceum
GCCCACACCCTCGMMCGGGGCACTCGGCGCCGCGATCGCCCCGGGCGAGGGTGTGGGCCGAGTGCGCGAGCGTGCCGACGCCCATGAGCAGGACGACGGTGTGGTCGCGTCCCCCGCCGAGGTCGGCGATCTGGTCGTGCGCGGTGGCGACGGTGAAGCTCGTCGCCACGCCGCGGTGGGTGAGGGGGATGCCCGCGAGCGCCGGGACGGCGACGGCGCTGGTGACCCCGGGGACGACGCGGACGTCGATCCCCGCCTCGTGGCAGGCGAACAGTTCCTCGCCGCCGCGGCCGAACACGTACGGGTCGCCGCCCTTCAGGCGCACCACCGTGCGACCGGCCGTCGCCTCGCGTACGAGAAGGGCGTTGATCGCGTCCTGCGGTACGGCGTGGTGGCCGGGCCGCTTGCCCACGTCGATCACCTCGGCATCCAGCTGCACGCCGTCGGCGGCGAGACCGTCGAGCACGCCGCGCGCGCCCAGGCGGTCGGCGACGATGACGTCGGCGGATTCGAGCGCCCGGAGCCCCCGGAGGGTCAGCAGTCCCGCGTCGCCGGGGCCGGCGCCGACCAGCCAGACGGTGCCGGTTGCGGCACGCGCCCGCCCGGTCACTTCGCACCGCCCGAGAGCAGCAGGCCGCGACCGCGCAGCATCCGACGTTCGATGGGGCCGAAGAAGGCGAGCTCGATGAGGATGCCGATGCCCAGGATGACGATGATCGTGGCGAGGACCCCGGCGAGGTCGGCGAGGTCGCGCGTCTGCTGCAGCATCGTGCCGAGGCCGAAGCCGATCGTGCCGCCCGAGGTGATGATCTCGGCCGCCATCAGCGAGCGCCACGAGAACGCCCACCCCTGCTTGAGGCCGGCGAAATAGCCGGGCAGCGCGGCCGGCAGGATCACCGAGGTCGCGAGCTGCCAGCGCGAGGCGCCGAGCACGGTTCCCACCCGGCGCAGCTGGGGCGCAACCTGATCGACGCCGGCGATGAGGCCGTTGACGATCGAGGGGATCGCGCCCATCAGGATGACGAAGTAGGCCGTGGCATCCGTGAGTCCGAACCAGATGATCGCCGCGGGCACCCACGCCACCGACGGCAGCACCTGCAGTCCCGAGACGATGGGGCCGACCGCGCGACGGATCGGACGCACCTCGGCCAGCAGCAGACCGATGGGCGTCCCGATCACGATGGCGATGAGGAAGCCCAGGATGCCGCGCTCCAGGCTCGTCAGAACGGCTTCCTGCAGGCGCCCGGTGTCCCAGGCGTAGCCGAGCGCGCCGACGACGTCCGCGGGGCTCGGCGCCTTGTCGGGTCGCGGATCGGCGATCCAGATGTACGCCTGCCACGCCAGGACGGCGAGGACGACGAAGATCACCGGGGGAAGGACGCTGGCCGACCAGCGGCGCCAGCGCGGCGTGGCCGCGTCGGTGGTGGTCTGCAGGCGGTCGAGTCCCGCCTCCAGGCTGCGCAGGTCGTCGGCGCGGGTCGCGGTGTCAGCGGGCATTGCGGCGGATCTCCTTGCGCAGTTCGTCGGTGATCTCGGCGGCGAGGGCGCCCGCGTCGCGTGCGGCGACGTCGCGCGTACGCCACTCGCCCACGACGCGTCCCGGCCGGCTGCCGAGCAGCACGATGCGCTCGCCGAGGCGGACGGCCTCGCGCACGTTGTGGGTGACGAAGACGATGGTGCGACCGGTCGCGCGCCACACGCGCTCGAGCTCCTCGTGCAGCAGGTCGCGGGTGATGGCGTCCAGGGCGGCGAACGGCTCGTCCATCAGCAGCACAGGCCGGTCCTGAGCGAGGGCGCGGGCGAGCGCGACGCGCTGGCGCATGCCGCCCGAGAGCTCGTGCGGGCGCTTGTCGGCGGCATCCGCCAGATTGACGGTGTCGAGCAGGGCCAGGGCCTCGTCGCGACGGTGTGAGCGCGGGACGCCGCGCAGGCGCAGCGCCAGTTCGACGTTGCGGCGCGCGGTGAGCCAGGGCATGAGCGCGGACTCCTGGAACATGACCGCCGAGCCCTCGGCGGGCGTCCGGATCGCGCCGACCGTGGGCCGGTCGAGGCCCGCGATCAGGTTCAGCAGGGTCGACTTGCCGCAGCCCGAAGCGCCGAGCAGGCATACGAACTGACCGGGGGCGATATCGAGGGTGATGTCGTCGAGGACGATCGGGCCCGCACCGAAGCGCTTGGACACGCCCTCGATGCGCACCGCGGGTGCGGTCGCGACGGCGGATGCGGGGACGTCGGTGCGGGCCGTGGTCATGTCACTCCTCGCCGAGTCCGGCGGCCGAGACCCGCGCGTCGCCGAGCTGCTGGTTGAGCAGGCGCAGATCGAACAGGCCCTCGATCGAACCCGGCTTCTGCGTGCCCGCCTGCACGCCGTTGTCGACCAGGGTCGAGAACGTGTCGGCGTGCGGGTCGACCGAGAACGTGACGTGCTCGAGCGCGCGGGTGATAACGGCGTCGGCGAGCGGCTTGCCCGTGTCGGCCGAGATCTGCGCGTTGACGACGGTGGCGACCTGAGCCGGGTTGTCGGAGATCCATTTCACGGATGCCTCGTGTCCGGCGAGCAGTTTCGCCACCGTCTCGGGGTGCTCGTCGAGGAACTCCGTGCGCACCAGCAGCACCGTGGTCGGGAACTGTCCATCGGGCCACTCGTCGGCCTCGTCGACCAGCACCTTCGCGCCGGCGTCGACGACCAGTCGCGACACCCAGGGCTCGGGCAGCCACGCGCCGTCCAGCTGGCCGTCCGTGAACAACTGGAACGTCTGCGCGTTCTCGGTCGGGGTGATCGTGACGTCGCCGCCGCCCGAGGTGTCGGTCGCGAAGCCCTGCTTCTTCAGCCAGCCGCGCAGCGCGACGTCCTGCGTGTTGCCGAGCTGCGGGGTGGCGAGGGTCTTCCCCTTCAGATCGGCCGGGGTGTCGATCCCGTCGCGCACGACCAGCGCCGCGCCGCCCGTGGCGGCTCCGGCGACGATGCGGGCCGACTCGCCACCCGACTGGATGAAGGTGTTGATCGACGGGTTGGGACCGATGTAGGTCGCGTCGATCGCCCCGGCCGTGAGCGCCTCGATCGCGGCCGGGCCGGCGTTGAACACCTCGGTCGACAGTTTCGTGTCGCCCAGCGCGTCCTGCAGCAGGCCCTCTTGCAGCCCGACGAGCGCCGGGGCGTGCGTGACGTTGGCGAAGTAGCCGAGACGCAGTTCCTCAGCGGGGCCCTGGTCGCCGCTGCCGCTCGAGGCGGCGCCGGTGGCGCATCCGGTCATCATGGCCGCGATCAGTCCCAGGGTTGTGATCGCGGTCGCGGTGCGCAGTGTTTTCACGGTTCGCCTCCTTCGTAGGCAGTGAGAGGTGCGCCGGTCGGCGCGGTGGGGGCCCGCCGATGGTCGGCGCGAGGTCGAGCGCGCCGGCTGGCGCGCGGTGGGGCGTGCGCCGGTCAGCGCACGATGCCGGCGGCGAGGGTCGCGCCGTCGGACGGATGGATGACGAGGAACGAGCCCTCGTGGCGGCTGTCGCGGTAGGCCTCCAGCGGCATCTCGGCGGCCAGGCGCAGTCGCGCGCGGCCGATGTCGTTGGTCTCGAGCCGGTCGGCGGCGACGTGGGTGAGCGCGTCGAGGTCGTAGCGGGAGTCGATGGATGCCACGATCGCCTGCACCGTGGCTGTCCCGTGCTTGACGAGCACCCGCGCGCCGGGCGTCAGGGGCCGCACGTCGAGCTGGAACAGTTCGACCTCGGCCTCGCGACGGGCCGGGGGCAGCGTCCCCGCGGAAGCGATCACCGCGCCGCGGGCGGCATCGACGTCGTCGGCGAGCTCGAGCGAGACCGACTGCGGAGCCAGAGCGCTCCGAGCGGGGACCCCCGCGACCCGGATGCCGCGGACCACCGTCCGCAGCCCCGACCCCGACAGCTCGACCTCGTCGCCCACCCGCACGGCACCGCGCGAGATGCGTCCGGCGACCGCGCGGTAGTCGCGCAGCGCCGTGGCGGCCTCGGGATCGGCGGCGAGGTCGGGCGACAGTCCGCCCTGCGGGCGGATGACCGTCTGCACGGGCAGGCGCAGCGGTTCGGTGCCGCGGGCGGTCTCGTCGGCCGATGGCAGCGTCTCGAGCAGCTCGAGCAGGGCCGGCCCGTCGTACCAGGGGGTGCGGGTCGAGCGGTCGACGATGTTGTCGCCCTCGAGCGCCGAGACGGGCAGGACGTGCAGGTCGTCGATCTCGAGCTCGCCGGCGACGGCCCGGGCGTCGGCCGAGACCGCGGCGAAGACGTCGGCCGAGAAATCGACGAGGTCGATCTTGTTCACCGCGATGATCACGTGCGGCACGCGCAGCAGGGCGACCACGGCGAGGTGGCGACGGGTCTGCTCGACCACGCCGGCGCGGGCGTCGACGAGCACCACGACCGCGTCGGCCGTGGTCGAGCCGGTGACCATGTTGCGGGTGTACTGCACGTGCCCGGGGCAGTCGGCCAGGATGAACGACCGCGTGCCCGTGGCGAAGTACCGGTAGGCGACGTCGATGGTGATGCCCTGCTCGCGCTCGGCGCGCAGGCCGTCGGTCAGCAGGGCGAAATCGAACGCGCCGTGGGCGAAACCGCGGTCGGCCGAGGTGCGTGCGACCTGTTCGAGCTGGTCGGCGAGGATGGCCTTGGCATCGTGCAGCAGCCGTCCCACCAGCGTGGACTTGCCGTCGTCGACGGACCCCGCGGTGGCGAAGCGGAACAGCGTGGGCTCGGTCGTGGCGACCGGGGCCTCGAAAGTGTCGAGCGACATCAGAAGTATCCGTCCTTCTTGCGGTCCTCCATGGCCGCCTCGCTGAGGCGGTCGTCCGCGCGGGTGGCCCCGCGCTCGGTGATGGTGGTGCGCGCGACCTCGGCGACGATGGACGCCAGGTCGGCGGCATCCGATTCGACCGCCCCGGTGCAGCTCATGTCGCCGACCGTGCGATAGCGGACCGTGCGCACCTCGACCTGCTCGCCCTCGCGCGGGGGAGAGAACGGACCCACCGGATGCCACATGTCACCGCGGCGGTACACCTCGCGCTCATGCGCGAAGTACAGCGGCGGCAGCGCGATGTCCTCGCGCTCGATGTAGCGCCAGATGTCGAGCTCGGTCCAGTTCGAGATCGGGAAGGCGCGCACGTGCTGACCCGGGGTGTGACGGCCGTTGTACAGGCTCCACAGCTCGGGGCGCTGATTGCGCGGATCCCACTGCCCGAACTCGTCGCGCAGCGAGATGATGCGTTCCTTGGCGCGCGCCTTGTCCTCGTCGCGGCGCGCGCCGCCGAAGACGGCGTCGTGGCGACCGGCGGCGATCGCGTCCAGCAGCGGGAGGGTCTGCAGCGGGTTGCGCGTGCCGTCGGCGCGCTCCTGCAGGCGGCCGTCGTCGATGTAGTCCTGCACGCGGGCCACCTCGAGGCGCAGGCCCAGGCGCGCGACGGTCTCGTCGCGGAAGCGCAGCACCTCGGGGAAGTTGTGCCCCGTGTCCACGTGCAGCACGGGGAACGGCACGCGCCCCGGGGCGAACGCCTTGGTCGCCAGGTGCAGCACGACGACGGAGTCCTTGCCGCCCGAGAACAGCAGCACGGGCCGCTCGAACTCGGCGACGACCTCGCGGATGATGTGGATCGCCTCGGCCTCGAGCAGGTCGAGGGTGGAGAGGGCAGTGGATGCCGTGGACACAGCGCTCATGTGTGCAACCCGCATTCGGTCTTGGACAGGCCCGCCCAGCGGCCGGACCGGGGATCTTCGCCGGGGGCGACCGGCCGGGTGCACGGCTCGCACCCGATGGAGGGGTAGCCGTGCGTGAGGAGGAGGTTGACCGGCACCTTGCGGTCGGTGGCGTAGCCGATGAGGTCGTCGAAGCTCCACGCGGCGACCGGGTTCACCTTGACGAGGCCGTTGCGCTCGTCCCACGCGACCAGGGGAGTGCGCGTGCGGGTGGGTGCCTCGTCGCGGCGGACGCCCGTGAACCACACCTCGTACCCGCCGAGGGCCCCCTGCAGCGGGTCGACCTTGCGACGGGCGCAGCAGAGCGCGGGGTCGCGCTCGTACAGCCGCGCCCCGAACTCGGCATCCTGTTCCGCGACCGTCTGCGCGGGCAGCACGTCGACGACGCGCACGTCGAGGGAGCGGTCCACCTCGTCGCGCGTGAAGCGGGTCTCGCGGAAGTGGTACCCGGTGTCGAGGAAGAGCACGTCGACATCCGGCAGCTGCGCGGACACGAGATGGGGCAGAGCGGCATCCGCCATCGAGCAGGCCACCGCGGCGGCTTCGGGGGCGAAGTGGCGGGCGACCCAGGCGACGACCTCGGCGGGGCTCGCCTCGTCGGCCTCGAGGCTGCGCAGTTCGATGTCGCCCTGCTCGGCCAGAGCCCTGAGCTCGTCGGGCGTTCGACGCGCGGTCGCGCGGGGGGCGAGAGAGACGCTCACTGCAGGGCCTCCTCGTCGGCGCGGTGGGCCCACTGGGCGAAGGTTTCGTCGGCTGCCGCGTCGCGCTCGTCGAGGAACCGCCGCACGACGCGGTCGACGTAGTCCGCGATCCCGTCGGCGGCCACCTTGAGTCCGCGGACGGTGCGGCCGAGGCCGGCTTCGTCGCGGTCCCGGGATGCCAGACCCCCGCCGAGGTGCACCTGGTAACCGGGCACCTGCTCGCCGTCGATCGTGACCAGCTGGCCCTTCAGGCCGATGTCGGCGGTCTGGATGCGCGCGCACGAGTTGGGGCAGCCGTTCACGATSTCATTGCACGTGAACGGC
>NZ_QDFT01000079.1 GCF_003075375.1 Microbacterium testaceum
AGTGAACCCCTTGCTCCGTCGTGTTTTGGGGGTGTCAGCCACATCTCTCCGGCAAACAGCCCGCCGTCGAACTGCCAGGCTCCCTGGATCTCCACGGTCGAAGCAACCACTAGCTCGCGAGGCGTCGTCTTGGGAAACATCACCGGACTGATGCGCATCTCTTCACGTCCACGGAAAAGGAGGAGCACTCCCCCAGCTGAACCATCGACCTCGAGAAATTTCTTGAAGAGGTCCATCTGTCCTACGGCGTATTCGACCGCCGTCTGCCCCCGCCGCGGGATTAAGCCGTAGCGAGTCTCACCGATCTTCATCATGGCCGCGTCGGCTTGGATGATGCCGTACTCCATATGCGTAGCCCGCCCCGTTCGGGCGTCAATGACAGCAGAGGGAAGCGGATTGCCCGGGCCAAGACAGGTCAGTTCGGGATCGAAGGCGGCATTGACACAGCTTCGCGCGAAGGGCGGAGCATTGCAGCTCGTGACGTCACTCGCTTCATGCGTAAGCCGAATGAGTTCACTCACGCCAGCGTGAAGCTCGCGTAGGGCGGAGACCAGCTCGTACTGAGGCAGCTGATCATCCACCCACCGCCGCTGTACTCGAATCCATCGCTGTTTTTGCGACGGCTGCTTCGCGATGGAATCGGCGAAAACTGCCACCATCTCCTCGACGGAAGTAGACGGCGGTACTGTCACGACATCCTCTGCCACCTGAAGACGCTCATCAAATAGGCTGAGAACGGCTTGGCTAAGCGTGAGGAGGTCCTCCTCCTTCACGATGCGATTACGTGATTCGACCCCCCATCCCATGACCGGGTTTTGCTTCGCGGAGGCTTGCCAGGCGCCGTACCATGTGTCGAAATCGGCCCACTTCGCCTTGCGCTTCTGCACTAGGAAGCTTACGCCTCGCGAGTTCTGAATAGCAGTATTGAGAAATCTCCGGAACTCGTTCGCATCGAGGTAGTTATCCACGACGCGGTGAATGTCCTCGTGCAAATCCATGAGTCGGCGGTGAGCATCAATACACGGGCACGTTTCTATTGTCTGGTCCCCCACGCCTCCTATTATCACTCACCACACAAAAGCGAACCGCCCCGCGTGGTTGCTACGGGGCGGTTCGGGTGGAGAGCAAGTTAGGCCGTGAGCCCCGGGCGGCCTGCGGCCTCGAAGGCGTCGATGAACGCCTTACGCACGCTGCCTCCCTTCGCGACTTTCCCCAGCCCCTTCTCCTCCACGAAGGCGGCGACGGCGGCGCGGTACTCGGGCGGCAGGCTGTTGGCACCCTCGCCTTCGCCCTTCGCAGCGCGCGCCCGACGCATCGGGGAGTAGTAGCGGGACGGCTCGACGCTGGTGTCCTCGCCGTTCACAAAGGGTTCGAGAGCCGTGGTGAGCTTGCGGAGGCTGTCCGGCGAAAGCTGGAGGCTGTAGCCGATGCCGTCGATGGAGACGTAATGCTCCGAGTATTCGCTGACCTCCTTCTTAGTGAGCGAGTCCTTGACGACGGTGATGGTGTCCTTCATCGGAGTGCCTTTCGCGGTGCTTGCGGGTTGGATGGCACCACAATGACGGGCTTCTTGAGCTTGTCAAATGGCTTCTGTTGGCTTCTTGCTCTCGCTGCGAAGGGGCGGTGCCGCGATGACACCGCCCCTTCGTACCAGCGTCAGCCGGCGGTTGCGCGGACGAACTTGAACACGAGGTTCGAAGGGTTAGCAGCCGCGCCGCCATCCCCCACCGTCACCTGCGGCACGACGTTCCCCCGTGGGTCACCGGCTGTGTTGCGCAGCCCAGTGTCGGTGCCGAACTGCGCGATGCATGTACCCGTGGTGGGACTGTTCACAGCGGACAGGCGCTCCGCCGCTCCACGCCAGCCTGTGGAGGTGGCAGCCGGAAGCAACTTGGTGGACTTGATGCCCTGAATGCCCCACACCGAGAACAGCCCACCCTTCTGCTGCGCGAACTTGCCCGCGTCGGCAGTCGGGGTTCCTTCTCCCCACACCGTCACAGTGGTGCGCAAAGGAGCCTCACCGCGATAGACAAGGCCTCCGTTGTACTGAGCACGCGGGTACCACACGTCGACCAAAGTGCTGCGGCGTTGGCCGTCGCGAAACACGGTGAACTCGTTACCGTTGCGCTCGCGGTGCACCGCACCGAACTTGCTTCCTTCGATGAGGCTGCCAGTGCGGCGCACGTTGGTCAGCGCACCGTTGTTGTTGCTCGCACCATCGGCGGCGGCGGGCGAGGCGGTGCATGACCACTCGCATTCCATCGTGTAGAACGCGACGTGGCCGGTGGCTGTAAGCGCGGGGTCGGCGTTGCGAGTGTCCCCGAAGATTGGGATTGCGGGAACGCTGGCCTGGCGGGGAGTGGCCATGACGTACTGCCCGTTCGGGCCGGTAGTCACAGATGCGAGGGGCATGGCACGGTTCGCCGCCTGCGCGCCCACCGGATTGCAGTGCACGGTGAGCACCTGGAAGAAGGCCTGTAGCTGCGGCATGGTCAGCGAACCGTTGTTCGTATAGGTGGTGCTGCGCCCGACTTCGCTCCACCCGCCGCATCCTGCGGTGGCGTACCAGCCGCCGTAGGACTGGGTGGCGATGTTCCAGTCGCGGCGTTCGACGCAGGAGCGAGCTTCGCGAATCACGGTGGTGGCATGCGAGCGGATGGTGGCGTGGCGAGTGTGCTCGAAGACATTGAGCACGCCACCCTCTGCGAGTCCCTTTCGGTTCTGCTCATCGAAGACAAGCTCAGGCCGCGCGAGGTTGGCGTCCTGCGCCACGGCCTGCTGCACCGCGGCGCGCACATCAGCGATGTTGGCATTGCTCGAAGCCATGCGATCCCACACCGCCGCGAACGCCGTTTTTACCGGCACAGCCGGTTGGTCATGCAGGTTGTTGACGCCGATAGGGTCGGTGCCGGTGGCGGAGGTGATCTGCCGCGACACGGAGATGGTGTGGGCGTAGGGGTGCGTGAAGCTCTCCACCTGCGTTTCCGTGCGGCTGCGCTCATCACGCTGCGATCGCTCCTCCGGTGCGCGCTCCTCGCCGAGGGCGGCGGAACACACGAGCACTGCGGGCGCGTCCGAAGGCCACGAGCGTGACGAGACATATGCGGCCATACGGTCATCCCACGCTGCGGGTGGGTCACCGGCCTGCACGCGCGCCTGTCGAATGGTGTGGGCGTCGCTGTCGTAGCCCGTGGCATTGAACAACCAGTTGGCCGCACTGCTGTTCTGCACGCGCCACCAGATGGCGTTGCTGCGCTGGCACAGGGCGGCGAGGTTGCCTGACCCACCGCGATCACCCGTGGCGTTCACGCGAGCCTCGATGGTGGCTTCGCTCGCACCCCATTGACCGCTGTTGACGAAGGCGCGCCACGCGTGGCCACCACCTCCGTTTGCGCCGGGGGCGTAGGCCGTCTTCCAGTAGGTACTCCCACTAAACGACCCGTCGCCACCACCACCACCTGCGCCACCGCCTGTGTCGGCGTTAGCCGGAACGGCGATGATGACCGACAAAATGGTGGCCGCTGCAATGGCCACAAGCTTTTTGAATGCGCGCATGTCAGTTCACCTCCAGTGAGGCGGACTCCACGAGCACACGGAGAGGGGTGTTGGCTGACGCATCCTCAGGGGTCGGCACCAGCACGAGCGTGAGGGTGCCGTCCTTGGTCACCTGCTTCTGATCCTGCGTCCACGCGGTGAAGCGCAGCTGCGCCACCACCTGTGCGCTGTACTGAAGCGTCTCTTCGTTGTAGGTGAAGCCCGCCTGCAGGTCAGTGGCCTCACCGATCCAGCGGGTGCCGTTGGCAAGCAGCGTGTCGCCCATGCCGTAAGCGTCGCCGCTCCAGTCGATGTAAAGGGGGAAGGCCTGCGGGTTGCCGCCGTTGGCCTCCCACCATGCGGGTGCGAACACATCGCGAAGCCCCTCCGCGCTGAACGCCTCAGGGTCATACTGCGCAATCTCCCAACCGCCAAAGCGGGGGTTGAGCAGCTTCTCGAAGATGAAGCCCACCTCGCGGATGAATGACTCCTGCGTCCAGTAGGAGAACAGCGGGTTGAGCGTGCCATCCTCCAGCACGTTCTGTGCGAGGTCACTCGTGTAGCCGCTCGCCTCCGATGGCAGGGTCATCGCCGCGGTGCGAAGGGTGCTGCCCACGTACTTCGCGCCGATAGCCTCGAAGGTTTCCGATGAGGGGGCAGCGTCGACGGGTGCGAGTTGCCATTCCTCGAGGCGGAGGGGGTAGGCGGTTTCCGGCTTGTCGAAGAACTCCTGTCGCGCACCGGCCACTGTCACGCCTTCCTTACCGTCACCGGCGTTGGCCTCGCGCTCTGCCACCTCCTCTGCGGTTTCGAAGCGCTCCTCCGGTGCGGGGATCAGGTTCGCCACTCCAAAGGTGCCCGCCCCCGCGGCGATGACGAGCACCGTGACGATGCCGCCCCAAAACAGGCGGTTCTTGCGGCGATTGCGCTTTTGCACCTCGCGCTCGCGCGCGTCGTCGGCGTTGTCGCGGTCCGTTTGCTCCGAGAGCATCGCGGCATCGCGTTCGTTCTTTTGGTTGATAGCGGCGCGCTTTCTTGCGCTGCGGGGATCGTTGGAAATGTCCATGACTTCCTCCTTGTCGAGTTCAGGGACAGGAGAAATATCAGCGAGCACCGCGCCACGATACGGACGCTCAAGACAGCGCACCAGCGGGAGAGTGCGGCGGGCTGCGGCACCCATCGGATACCGCAGGCCACAGGAAAAGCGCCGTAGAGCACAGCGCTACGCCCGATTAGCCGCGATGGGAGCGCAGCTAATCGGGCGCGACTCAGGAGCGCGAGCCTCTATGCGGCGGGGGCCGCGTCTCGTGCAGTCTTCGCACGGGCTTTCAGCATTTCCATTTCGTCGGCGTAGGAGGTGGCGATGGCGAGAGGTGACAGCCCCTCCCATCGCGGGTCATTGAACACGCAGCGACTCATCTCAAGCAGATGACGCATGGCTGCAAGCTCGAAGTCACGGCGGGCGGGGGTGATGGGGGCGGTGGCGGTCATGTCCTTTCTCCTTGTTCGGGGGTGCAATGGGCGGGGTGTCAGTCGTCGAGCGGGCTTGCGTAACTTAGGAAGAAGCATTCGCGGTTGGTGTCGAGGTCGGCGGTGGCGCGCTTGTGCGGCTTGATGCTCAACCACGCAATGAGCTTGCTTGCCTCCTTGCAGGTGAGGCGATGACCGCTTCCCTGCTGGAACTTCTTGAACGCTTCGGGCACATCGGCCTGCCACGCGTCCCGTCGCCGCTCCCGTAGCGCCGCAGGATCGTTGGCAGCGAGCCCATCCATGAACCCGAAGCGGCGCATGCACCAACTGCGTGCGTAGGCGGTGGCGTACGGGGCGCTTTCGGGCTTGAGCCCGATGAGCAGGTCCAGCACCTCCTTACGCTCAGGGCGACGCTCAAGCAGCGCACGAATGAGGCGGTATTGAGGTGTGGTGATCCGGGCGACCGGTGCAGCGGGCAGCTTCACGGGCGCGGGCACGTGGCTGGTTCCGGTTGCTTCGAAAAGAGTTAGCTGGCTCATTTCCTTTCTCCTTTGTTGAGGGTGAGTTGATGATGGTGCTTATACGGCGAGGAAGTGATCAAGAAGCTGTTCCGCAATCTGCGCCGAGGTCAAAGTAGGGTTCTTGCGAAGTAGAAAGTCCCGGTTTGCGCGGAAGTAGTCGATGGTCTTGAGCTTTGCGGCAGCCAGCGTTTTGGCGGCTTCCTGGCGCTCGACAAAGCGTGCGGCGAGT
>NZ_QDFT01000080.1 GCF_003075375.1 Microbacterium testaceum
TCGCACGCCGCTGCGCGAGGCGCTGCGTCGGCTCGCCTCGGACGGACTGGTCGCCCAGGCCTCGGCGCGCGTCACCGTGGTCGCCGGCATCGACGCCGACGACATCGGCGCACTGTTCGAACTGCGCCGCGCGCTCGAGACCGAGGCGGCCCGACTGGCCGCGCAGCGCGGCGATCGGCGCGTCTTCACGGCCCTCGCGGCGGAGTTCACCGCGATCGGCACCGCCGACGCGGACGCGTACTACGCCCTCATCGCCCGTTTCGACGCGGCGATCGACGCGGCCGTCGACAACGCGTATCTGTCGGGCGCTCTGCGCAGCGTCCGCACCCACCTGGTGCGGGTGCGGCGCATGGCCCGCGACAACCCCCTGCGACTTTCCGCCTCGGCGCGAGAGCATGAACTGATCGCCCGCGCGATCGGCGGCGGCGACCCCGAACTCGCCGCGCACGCCACCCACGTGCACCTGCACAACGCCCTCACGACCATCCTCGAAGCCCTCACGGAGGACCCCTCATGACGATCACCCACCACGTGCGCGTGCACCGCAGCGACGAGAACCTCGCCCGTGAGGGCCAGCTCGCCTGGGCTCTCGCGCGCGTCGCGGTCGACCCGGTCGCGGTCGACGACGACGTGGTCGACATGATCGTGAACCGTCTGATCGACAATGCCGCGGTGGCCGCGGCATCCCTCACCCGCCAGCCCGTCAGCGCCGCGCGCCAGCAGGCCCTCGATCACGCGGTGTCGATCGGCGGCCCGGGCGCGACGGTCTTCGGCTGCGCTCTCGAGCGCCGATCGAGCCCCGAGTGGGCGGCGTGGGCCAACGGCGTGGCGGTCCGCGAGCTCGACTACCACGACACCTTCCTCGCGGCCGACTACTCCCACCCGGGCGACAACATCCCGCCCGTGCTCGCCGTCGCCCAGCACACCGGTCGCGACGGCGCCGCCCTGGTGCGCGCCCTCGCGACGGCGTACGAGATCCAGATCGACCTGGTGCGCGCGATCTCGCTGCACAAGCACAAGATCGACCACGTCGCCCACCTCGGTCCCGCCGCGGCGGCCGGCATCGGTACGCTGCTCGACCTCGACCAGCACACCATCTACCAGGCCATCGGCCAGGCGCTGCACACGACCACTGCGACCCGTCAGTCGCGCAAGGGCGAGATCTCGACGTGGAAGGCGCACGCCCCCGCCTTCGCCGGCAAGATGGCGATCGAGGCCGTCGACCGCGCGATGCGCGGAGAGACCAGCCCCTCGCCTATCTACGAGGGCGAGGACGGCGTCATCGCGTGGCTGCTCGATGGCCCCGACGCCTCCTACGACGTGCCGCTCCCCGGTGAGGGCGAGAGCAAGCGCGGCATCCTGGACTCGTACACGAAGGAGCACTCGGCCGAGTATCAGGCGCAGGCGTGGATCGACCTGGCCCGACGCCTCGGCACCGAGCGGCCCGACCTGCGCGATCCGGCGAATGTGGCATCCATCGTCCTGCACACCAGCCACCACACGCACTACGTGATCGGCTCGGGGGCGAACGACCCGCAGAAGTACGACCCGACCGCCTCGCGCGAGACGCTCGACCACTCGATCCCCTACATCTTCGCCGTCGCGCTGCAGGACGGCGCCTGGCACCACGTGGACTCGTACGCCCCCGAGCGCGCGGGTCGCGACGACACCGTCGCGCTGTGGCAGAAGATCACCACGGCCGAGGATGCCGAGTGGACCCGCCGCTACCACTCCGAGGATCCGAACGAGAAGGCCTTCGGCGGCCGCGTGGTCATCACCCTGGCCGACGGCTCCACCGTCGAAGACGAGATCGCCGTCGCCGACGCCCACCCGCTCGGCGCCCGGCCGTTCGCGCGCGAGGACTACATCCGCAAGTTCCGGACGCTGGCCGAGCCCGTCCTGCTGCCCGAAGAGATCGAGCGGTTCCTCGAGCTCGTCCAGCGCCTGCCCGAGCTGACGCCCGCCGAGGTGATGCAGCTGACGATCGTCGCCAAGCCCGGCGTGCTGGCTTTGGCTCCCGCGCCCAAGGGGCTGTTCTGATGCTGTACGCGCAGACCACCCCGCAGCAGAAGCGCCGCGCGCTGCGCGAGAAGCTGGCATCCGGAGATCTCGTGCGGATGCCGGGGGCGTTCAACCCGCTGTCGGCCCGCCTCATCGAGCGCAAGGGCTTCGACGGCGTCTACATCTCGGGCGCGGTCATCTCGGCCGACCTGGGGCTGCCCGACATCGGCCTGACCACGCTGACCGAGGTCGCCGGTCGCGGCCAGCAGATCGCGCGGATGACCGAACTGCCGGCGATCATCGACGCCGACACCGGTTTCGGCGAGCCGATGAACGTCGCCCGCACCATCCAGACCCTCGAGGACGCCGGGCTCGCCGGCACGCACATCGAGGACCAGGTCAACCCGAAGCGCTGCGGCCACCTCGACGGCAAGAGCGTCGTCGACGCCGACACCGCGATCAAGCGCATCCGCGCCGCGGTCGACGCGCGCCGTGACCCCGACTTCCTCATCATGGCGCGCACCGACGTGCGCGCGGTGGAGGGACTGGATGCCGCGATCGACCGCGCGAAGGCCCTGGTCGACGCCGGCGCCGACGCGATCTTCCCCGAGGCCATGCGCGATCTGGGCGAGTTCGAGGCGATGCGCACGGCGCTGGACGTGCCGATCCTGGCGAACATGACCGAGTTCGGGAAGTCGGAGCTGTTCTCGACCGCGCAGCTGCGGGACGCCGGGGTCAACCTGGTCATCTGGCCGGTGTCGCTGCTGCGGCTCGCGATGGGAGCGGCGGGCCGCGGCCTGGACGCCCTGGCATCCGAGGGTCATCTGCGCGACCAGCTCGGCGAGATGCAGCACCGCGCCGACCTTTACGACCTGATCGACTACGAGGGCTACACGCGCTTCGATGCCGACGTGTTCGACTTCACCGTCGAGCGCTGAGAACACACCACGCACGACTCGAGGGAGAGACGATGACCGACATCAAGAAGGGCCTCGCCGGCGTCACGGTCGACGAGACCGCGATCAGCAAGGTCAACCCCGACACCAACAGCCTGCTCTACCGCGGCTACCCGGTGCAGGAGTTGGCCGCGACGCAGCCGTTCGAGGCGGTCGCGTACCTGCTGTGGAACGGGGAGCTCCCGGATGCCGCCCAGCTCGCCGCCCTGCGCGCCACCGAGCGTCAGCACCGGGCGCTGACCGACGACGTCCGCGCCGCGATCGACCTGCTGCCCACGAGCGCCCACCCGATGGACGAGGTGCGCACGGCCGTGAGCGTGATCGGCGCCCGCGAGACCGCCGGGATCTCGAACGTGATGGATGCCGTCGGCACCCCCGAAGAGAACCTCGACCGCTCCGTGCGCCTCTGGGCGCAGCTGCCCGCCGTGGTCGCGTACGGTCAGCGCCGCCGGCGCGGCGAGGAGCTCGTCGCGCCCCGTGACGACCTCGACTACGCGGCGAACTTCCTGTGGATGACCTTCGGCGTCGAGTCCGACCCCGTCGTCGTCGACGCGTTCAACCGCTCGATGGTCCTGTACGCCGAGCACTCGTTCAACGCCTCGACCTTCACCGCGCGGGTCATCGCGTCGACCCTGAGCGACCTGTACTCCGCGGTCGTCGGCGCGATCGGCGCCCTCAAGGGACCGCTGCACGGCGGCGCGAATGAGGCCGTGCTGCACGTGTTCACCGAGATCGGGTCGGCCGAGAACGTCGGCCCGTGGCTCGACGAGGCCCTCGCCGCCAAGCGCAAGATCATGGGCTTCGGTCACCGCGTCTACAAGCGCGGCGACTCCCGGGTGCCGACGATGAAGGCCGCCCTCGACACGCTGGTCGAGCACTACGACCGCCCCGACGTGGCCGCGCTCTACGACGCGCTCGAGGCGCAGTTCGTCGAGCGCAAGGGCATCTACCCCAACCTCGACTACCCCTCGGGCCCCGCCTACGACCTGATGGGTTTCGACACGCTCACCTTCACGCCGCTGTTCGTCGCCGCCCGGGTGACCGGCTGGACGGCGCACGTGCGCGAACAGCAGGCGTCGAACGCGCTCATCCGCCCACTCTCGGCCTATGTCGGTCCGAACGAGCGCCATGTCGAGGGGTACGTCCCGGATGCCGCCGACCTCGACGCCCAGGAGCGCCCCGAGGAAGCCGCGAGCTGATGTCGGCCGCAGATCGCGGGCTCGCGGGGGATTCGACGGCCCCGCGGATCGTCCTCGTGTCGGGGGCGCGCACGCCCATCGGCTCGTTCGGAGGGGCCCTGTCGAGCGTCGACGCCCACGAGCTCGGGGCGGTCGCGGTCGCCGAGGCGTTGCGTCGCGCGGACGTTGCGGCCGACGACGTCGACGAGGTCGTCATGGGCTGCATCGCGCAGAACGGCCCCGACGCCTACAACGCCCGCCGGGTCGCGCTCGCCGCGGGGCTTCCCACGCGCGTGCCCGCGTTCACGGTGAACCGCCTGTGCGGCTCGGGCCTGCAGGCGATCTGGTCGGCGGCGCAGGAACTGCGCTGGGGCGGGATCGACGTCGCCGTGGCGGGCGGCGACGAGAGCATGTCGCGCACGCCCTTCCTCGACTACGGCGCCCGCGGCAACACCCGACTCGGCGATCGCACCCTGCTCGACGGCACGCTCGCGATCCTCACCGACCCGTTCAGCGGCCGGCACATGGGAACGACGGCCGAGGTGGTGGCATCCCGGTACGACGTCTCTCGAGAGCAGCAGGACGCTTTCGCCGTCGAGAGTCAGCGCCGTGCGGCGACGGATGCGGCTCGCGCGGCGTTCGCCGAAGAGATCGTCGCGGTGACGACCGGCGGGAGGCGCCCGGTCGAGGTCGCGGTCGACGAGCACCCGCGGCCGGGAACGACCCTCGAGACACTGGCCGGCCTGCGTCCGGCGTTTGAGAAGGACGGCTCGGTCACCGCCGGCAACTCCTCGGGCATCAACGACGGTGCGGCGGCCATGGTGCTGATGCGCGAGGATGACGTGCGCGAGCGCGGGCTGACCGGCCTGGCGACCCTCGAGGCCGTGACCACCGCGGGCGTCGACCCCGAGATCATGGGCTATGCGCCGGTCATCGCGCTGCAACGCCTGTGGGAGCGGACGGGTCTGACGCCCGCCGACGTCGACGTGATCGAGCTGAATGAGGCGTTCGCGGCGCAGGCGGTCGCGGTGATCCGCGACGCCGGGCTCGACCCCGAGAAGGTCAATCCGTACGGCGGTGCGATCGCGCTCGGGCACCCGGTCGGGGCGACCGGGGCGATCCTCACGGTGCGCGCGGCCCTCGACCTGCAGCGCCGCGACCTCGAATACGCCGTCGTGACGATGTGCATCGGCGGGGGTCAGGCGCTGGCGGCGCTGCTGCGGCGGTACTGACGGCGCGCCGTGGGCGGCGCCGTGCGCGGCGTCGTTGTGCACAACGGCGGGGAATGTGGTGACACGCCGTGCGGTGGGGGTCGTGTGGCGGCGTGTCGCCGTGGGCTCCCGCCGTTGTGCCCGGGGTGACCCGGGGACGCTGTGCGCGGCGCTGGGGTGACCCCGGGGGGTGCCGTGGGCGGCGCTGTGTGCACAGCGGCGGGGAATCTGGCGGCACGCCGTGCGGTGGGGGTCGTGTGGCGGCGTGTCGCCGCTGGCTCCCGCCGTTGTGCCCGGGGTGACCCGGGCGTGCCGTGGGCGGCGCTGTGGTGGCCCCGGGGGGTGCCGTGGGCGGCGCTGGGTGCACAGCGGCGGGGAAGATGGCGACACGCCGTGCGGTGGGGGTCGTGTGGCGGCGTGTCGCCGCTGGCTCCCGCCGTTGTGCCCGGCATGACCCGGGCGTGCCGTGGGCGGCGCTGTGGTGACCCCGGGGGTGCCGTGGGCGGCGCTGGGTGCACAGCGGCGGGGAATCTGGCGGCACGCCGTGCGGTGGGGGTCGTGTGGCGGCGTGTCGCCGTGGGCTTCCACCGTTGTGCACGGGGTGAGCCGGGGGCGGATGATGGACGGATGAGCGTGTACCTTCTCGGCGGCGGGCGCGACACCGCGCGCTGCGGCGACCTGCTGCGTCCCTTCGTCGACGAGGCGCGGGCCGGTGCGGTCGACCACGGCATCCCGGATCCAGGCGACGGCGTCGAGGTACGCG
>NZ_QDFT01000081.1 GCF_003075375.1 Microbacterium testaceum
GTGGTTCCGCGWWCGGCGGCGACGCTGGGTTGTGCGGTCATGTCAGAGATCCAATGTCAGAGTCGGGGTAAGTGAGCGCGAGACGCAGACGTACATGTAGTCGCCCTCGAGCTGCTCGTCGTCGGTGAGGATCGAGTCGCGATGGTCGGGGATCCCGTCCACAACCACGACCTCGCAGGAACCGCAGGTGCCCTCGCCGCACGAGTTCCGCACCCGCACCCCTGCCTCCAGAAGAGCGGACAGCGCGGACTGATCGGCGCGCACGGGGATCTTCTGATCGGTGGAGTCCAGCACGATCGTGAATTCCGAGTCGGTCTCGCTCGTCGCGAGCGCCCTGGGGGCGAACCGCTCGACACTCAGGTGCACGCCGGGATGGGGGCGGATGGCCTCCTCGACGGCATCCAGGAGGGACTCCGGTCCGCACGCGTAGAAGTGCGCATCCGTGTTCTCGGCGACGATCGTGGACAGGTCGGCCCGGCCCATCGTGGACGACTCGATCACCGTGACGTGATCGCCGAAGAGGGAGAGCTGCTGCAGGAACGGCATCGAGTCGGTGTACCGGCCCAGGTAGAGCAGATGCCACGCCAGGCCCTGCTCTTCGGCGCATTCGATCATCGGAAGGATCGGCGTGATCCCGATTCCGGCCGCGATGAAGTATGGACGTGCCTCCGGATCGAAGGAGAACAGGTTCCCGATCCGTGTCACCTCGACGTCGACGCCCTCGGTGAGGTGCGCGTGCACGTACGCGGAACCACCTCGCCCGGGATCCGCGCGTCGTACGGCGATCCGCCAGGACTGCGAATCCGACGGGGAACCGCAGAGGGAGTACTCGCGAACGAGGTCATCCGAGCCGAGCCGGAGGCCGATGTGCGCTCCGGCCGTCCAAGCGGGGAGGATGCCGCCGTCGGCGCGGGACAGCTCGATGACGGCGACGTCGGATCCTTCGTGACGCCGCGCGCCGACGACGAGGCGCAGCGGTTCTTCGAATGTGGTGATGGTGTGGGGCATGGTGTTTCCTCAGCGTCTTTCGGCGGTGCGCGGGGTGGGAGTCCCACCCCGCGCACCGATGTCAGACCGTCGCCTTGATTTCGATCTCGATCCGCATCCCGGGGAATGCGAGTGCGGGCACCGCGATCGCGGTCCACACGGGGTAGCGCTCGGGCAGGAGCGAGGCGAACGCCTCGAGCACGGCACCGATGCCCTCACCCTGGATCGACTCGGCGCCGACCGGAACCACGTGGTAGGTGCGGACGCTGAACACGTTGCTCCAGCTCAGGCCGGCGGCTTCGAGGGTGGCGGTGATGTTCGCGAAGGCCGTGGCGATCTCCTCTTCGAGGGTCTCGGGAAGGGACAGATCGGCGAGATGACCGGTGTGGCCGGACAGCTCGACGATGTCGCCCACACGGTGGGCGGCGGCGAAATGGAATTGGTCGCGCAGCACTCGGCCGGTGCTGCCTTCGGGAAGAACGATTTCAGTGATGGACACAGCGAACTGCTTTCGGATGAAGAGGAAGGATTCGAAGGGTGGGTCACCCGTGACCGGAGCGCGCGGCGGCAGAGGCCGCGGCGCGTCGAGATCGCCGGGGAGGGAACGCGGGGCTCCGATCAGGCGGGCGCGACTTCGCCTGTCTCGTCCGTGACCGCGTCGGAGACCGCCGTCACCGACCCGATCTCGACGCGTCCCGTGGCGGTGATGTTCGAGTAGACCCCGATGCAGGCCCAGTCGCCGAACGGCTCGACCAGACGCGTGTTGTGCTTGACCAGCGAGCGCAGCGTCCCGCGATCGAGGGGGAGCTCCTCGCGCGGCAGGGTCGTCATGATGCACCGGACGGTGTTCATCACGACCGTCGACGAAGCCTCGCCGATGTGCAGGTTCTTCCCCACCCACTCGGTCTCCACCAGCCCCGACTCGTCCGTGTCGATCAGGAAATTCGGGCGGTAGCGGCGGACGTCGAACGTGGCGTCGGGGTTCAGCGACTTCATGTGCTCCAGTGCCGACGTGGTCATCACGTGCAGGTCGCCGAGGTCGTACGAGCGTCCGGGCTTACCGAACAGGTCGAAGTCGATCTGCAGCTCGCCGTGCTCGTTCGAAGAACCCAGCTTCGAGAAGTTGTTCTCGCCGAGGATCTCGCCGATCCAGGTCATCTCCGCGACGGTCGCCTCGGTCTGATCCATCGTCGAGAGGTGCACCTCCACACCGACCGATTTGCTGAGCAGTTCGTCGACGTCGGGCTGGTCGCTGCGTACGACCGTTCCGTCGGGGAAGGTGATCGCGATCGGCGGGATCTCGCCGCCCGCGTGGGGCTCCTCGATGTATGCGGCGGAGTAGCGGAGGAGATGGCCCCACTTGCGCGGGTTCTTCGCGTTCGCGAGCTTGCCGGTCGCGACCTCGACGAGGGCCCAGAGGTGGTCGCCGACCACCCCGGATTCGTTGATCTCGCAGGAGGTCAGTTCCTCGCCCGTCATCGACTTCACGGGATATCGGAAGATGCGCTGCACCTTGCCGACGGCGACGGGTGCGGGTGTTTCCGTGTCGATCAGAGTGGACATGACGTACCTTCTCTCGGGCGAACGCGAGCGTCCGATGGCCTCGTACATGTCGGAACCCAAGGGAGGCATTCATCGGAACAGAGCGTTCAGAATTGAATGAGCAGAAACTGCTTAGCCACGAAACCGTGACCCTTCCCTCGGCGACCGGGAGGTTGCAACGAGAGGTACTTTCTTAGATTCGCAGGTCATTGTTACGTCGAAATTTCGGCGACGTAAGAGACCCGTGAGCGCGGACGCGACCTCCGCCGGTCTCGCAGGCCCGAGATCGTCCGCGTCGCTGCGATTCTCGCCCCGTCTTCGCGGAGGAGTGAGAGCAGCAGGTTCTGAGGCCAGACGGCATCCGGCTCTCACCCTACGGAGCTGCCCACCCCCGCCACTCGCTCGCCGCGCCGCGTGATCACCAGGGCCACGACCGCAATCACCGCAGCGCCGAACATCACAACCGCCAACGGCGCAGCCGTCCCCTCGCCACCCAGACTCACCAACGGCGACACCAGAGCCGCGAGCCCGAACTGCAGAGCTCCGAGCACGGCCGACGCACTCCCCGCGATCTGCGGGACGGCGCCGAGAGCCAAGGCGGTGGCGTTGCCGAACACCAGACCGAGCGACCCGACGGCGGTGAAGAGCGGAACCGTGAGCCAGAAGACCGGCGCCCCGAAGAAGACGAGCAGCGCGAAAGCGACGGTCGACGCGGTGACGAGCGTGATTCCGAGCGTCAGGATGCTCTCGACCGAACGGGTGGCGGTAAGTCTCGATGACAGTGCGCTCACAACCACGAGCGCGAGCGCGTTCAGGCCGAACATGATTCCGTAGCCGACCGTGTCGAGTCCCAGCATGTTCTGGTACAGGAACGGCGAGGCAGAAATGTACGCCATCATCACCGCGAACCCGAAGGCGAACACCGCCGTGTAGCCGAGAAAGGTCCGCGACCGGAGTGCGCGGAGGGGAGATCCGGATGCCACCCGCTCGGCGCGAAGCTCATCTCGGCGCGAGCGCAGGTGCGTTTCGCGCACCACCACGAGCACGGCGACGAGCATGGCGATCGACAGCCCCAGCACGATCGCCAGTAGGCCGCGCCAGCCGATCGGACCGGTGAGCAGGCCGCCCAGGAGCGGGGCGACGACCGGGGCGACGCCCCCGACGATCATCATGAGCGAGAAGGCGCGCGCGGCGGCCTTGCCGGTCGACAGGTCGGAGATGACGGCGCGGCCGATGACCATGCCCGCGGCACCGCCGAGACCCTGGAAGAGGCGCGCGGCGACGAGCACGGCGACGTTCGGCGCGAAGACCGCGACCGCGCTCGCGAGCACGCACAGGGCGGCTCCGGCGACGAGGGGCGGGACTCGACCGAAGCGGTCGGAGAGGGGACCGAAGACGAGCTGCCCGGCGGTCACGCCGAGAAGGAATGCCGTCAGCGTGAGCTGCACGGTCGTGGCCGACGTCGCCAGCTCCGTGGTCATCTGCGGGAAGGCCGGCAGGTAGAGGTCGGTGGCGAAGGGGGCGACGGCGCTCAACAGTCCGAGCACCAGCAGAAGCGGTGTCGTGATGCCGCTCGATCGAGAGGGGAGGGATGCCGCGGGGATGCGCACGGAGTCGGTGTTGGTCGCCATGGTTATGAAAGCATAACAGTTAGTGACCCGACTGATAAAGTCGGCCCGTGGCCCCCGCGATCTCCGACGACGCTCTCGCCGAGTTCGCCGACGTCGTGATGCGCATCGCGCGCGAGATTGATCCGAACGGTCCGCAGGCGCCCGACATCGTTCCGCTCACCGGCACGGAAGCGCTCGTGATGCGGTGGGTGCATCACAACCCCGGCGCCTCGCCGAGCGCCGTCGCCAAAGCTACCGCGCTGCAGCGCAGCAACTGCAGCGTCGCGCTGCGCTCGCTGGTCGCGAAGGGCATGATCGAGCGTCAGACCGCCCCGGATGACGCCCGCGCGGTGCGTCTGCTGCCCACCCCTCTGGCGGATGAGAGCGTGCGGAAGCTCCACGCGTTCTGGGTCGACCGCCTTCGCTCGGCACTCGAGGGAGATGACGCCGGGGTGGAGGCGGCGGCTGCCCTGCTCGCCCGCGTGGAAGGCGGACTGCGGCGCGGACACGACGCGACGACGTCCCCCCACTGAGGCCCTCGGGAAAGGCGCCGACCCGGTGTTACGCCCGGCTACGCCATGGATCGCCCGCCGCGACGGCATCCCGTAGCTTCATTTCACCAACCCCTCGAAGGCAGGTGAAGCCATGTCCCGCACGATCTCGTCGACAGTCCACCCGATCCAGCGCTGCATGGCAGCCTCGAACCCGTCGGCGTGGTGGGACGGTTTCGTCATCGCCGCGGATGGCGCGACGGTGACGGTCGCTCTGCTGAACGGTGCGACCACGGAGCTGCGGGTCGTCGGTCCCGCGGTCGATATCGCGATGGGGGAGCCGGTGGCCTACCACCCGGTCGCGGAGCTCCTCAGCGCAGCCGCGATCACCACGACCGCGCGCGCCGCGTAAGGCGCCCGCCGCCATCGGCGCGACCGCGCGCACGGCATAGCCGAGCGGCCGCCGACGAAACGTCAGCGGCCGCGCGAAGAAGAGAACTCAGGCGCTCATCGAGGCCATCATCGCCTCGCACTTCATGACCATGTCGTCGCAGGCCATCGCGCAGTAGCGGCACATCTCGTCCATGTCGGCGTGCGCGCGGCACTCGGCGGCGCAGGCCTTGCCCATGGTCATGCAGGCGGTCATCATGGCGCTCATCACGTCCATGTTCATTCCGGCCGGACGCATCATCATGTGCAACGTCGCCTGCGCCATCTCGACCATGTTCGAGCACATGGCGCAACACGTCGCCATTTCGGGGCCGTGCATCATGTCGCTGCCGGCGCACATCGCCGCGGCCATCGCGCACGCGTTGAGCGACTGCATGCATTCCTGCATGGCATCCATGTCCATCGACATCTCGCCCATGTCCATCGACTTCATCATGGCCATCGTGTCCATTGCTACTCCCGTGTTC
>NZ_QDFT01000082.1 GCF_003075375.1 Microbacterium testaceum
TATCGACGAGGCGACCCGCCCGCGACGCCGCATCGAGGGGCTGGGCGTCGGGTGCGGCCGGAGCGGCGCGGCGGGGCGCGGTCGTCTCGGCATCCGCCTCTTCGTCCTCTACGAGCTCGACGGCACGCGACAGCACCGTGTCGGCCGCGGCGGACTCCCCCGCCGACAGCACCGTGTCGTCATCCGGCTCAGCGGCACGCGACAGCACCGTGCCGGCCGCGGCGGACTCCCCCGCCGACAGCACCGTGTCGTCATCCGGCTCAGCGGCACGCGACAGCACCGTGCCGGCCGCGGCGGACTCCCCCGCCGACAGCACCGTGTCGTCATCCGGGTCAGCGCCACGCGACAGCACCGTGTCGCCATCCGGCTCAACGGAACGCGAGACCACCGTGTCGTCGTCGACGTCATCGACCGCGGATGGCGGCGTGGGCCACGCGCGCAGGCGCCCCGCCCACAGGGTGACCTCGTCCGGGTCATCCGCGCGGTCGTAGGGTCCGCTCACGCCTCGCTCCGGGCGAGGCGCACCTCCGCGTCGCCGAGGAAGAACCGCTCCCCCGCCTCGATCTCCTCGCCCGGGGGCGCCTCGACCTCGGTGCCCATGAGGGTGGCGAACAGCACGCCGTTGGTCGAGTCGAGATCGGTGACGTACCAGGTGTCGCCGCGGAGCTCGAGGCGGGCGTGCGTCTTGGACACCGTCCGCGTCTCGTCGCTGATCGCGACGAGTTGCGCATCGGGGAAGGTGGGATCGGGGCTCGGGCGCCGACCGAGGATCACGACGGGCGAGGTCAGATCGACGGGTCCGCCGGTGGGCGGTACCAGCGCCCACGGGATGCGCTTTCGTCGAGTGACCACCGTGCGGTCGAGTGCGTCGAAGTCGTCCTCGGCGACGGGGGGCACCTCGGGCTGCGTGTACAGCGACGACACCGAGGTGCGGGCGGAGCGGGGGGAGCCGGCATCCGGGTTCTCGGAGACGGCCGAGACGGCCTCGGACAGCTCGGGGAACTCGTCGCCGGGGCTCGACAACGGGGCGCGTGGCGCCACCGCCGGCTCGGGGGCGGGCCGGGTCAGGGGGACGTCCGCGATCGGCGCATCGGCCGCCGTCGTGCGCCGAGGCGGGGTGATCCAGGGGGCGACGACCTCGGCCGATCCGTCGGTGTCCGCGGCGGCCTGCGGCGCATTATGCGCCTCACGGACAGGTGCGGGGGCCGACCAGGACGGCGCATCCGCGGCGGTCGGCGGCGTGACGGGGAGGGCGCGGGTGGCGGGTTCGGACTCGACGGCCGGCTCGGGAGCGGCAGGAGCGGGCTGCGCCTCTTCTGCGGGCGAGCGATCCCGCAGGGCGTCGAGGACGTCGAACACCGAGGCGGTCGGGGGCGCCGCGGCGGGCGCGGGAGCGACGTCGTCGCGGGGCGTGACCGGCCGCGGGTCCGCGGGCGGCGCCCAGTCGCTGGCGGACGGCACGGCGTCCGCGAGCGAGCCGGTGGGGGCGGCGAAGGGCAGCACGACCGGCTCGGAGACGGCCGCGGGCCGCTGGTCGGCCCGATCCTCGGCGCGCTCGCTCGCGAAGCCGAGATCGTCGAGACCGGAGGCCGCGTCGTGGGACCGCGCGACGTCCGACGGCTCGGAGCTCACGGCCGGGCCCGGCGTCCATCCGCCGATGAGGGGGACGTAGGGGCCGTCGAAGTCGCGTCCGCGCCGGACGGGGGCGGATTCCTCATCCGGCGCCTCGGAGCGGCGGATGCCACCCTCCCAGCGCGCAGAGCCCCAGCCGAGGATGCTCGCCCATACTATCGGGAACAGCGCTCCGACCACCGTCATGCCCGCCCCCGCTCCGAAGGAGGTCGTGATGCGGTGCACCGCGACGATGTAGACCGCGACGAAGGCGATGAGGCCGAAGATCGGGACGATGTTGAGCAGCACCAGCCATGGCGAGAACCCGCCGAGGCGGAGGATCGTCGCGACGTTGTAGACGGGGACCCACGCCTTCCACGCCGGCTCCCCCATCTTGGCGAACACGGCTGCGAGCGCGAGGGCGAACCACACGTACAGCACGACGACGAGGGCGAACGACGTCGCCTGCAGAACCACCATGGTCGATTCGGTCATGTCGTCTCGCGACCCCCCGGTGCGGTGGGACGCTTCCCCCTCTCGTCGCGGTGCGGCGTCCCCCGCCGCGAACGGCGCGGGGCGAGGAACCGCAGGAACGATCTCAACGATAGGGCCGCGCGCACGCGACGCCAGAAGCCTCGCTGACGGGTCATTGCGCGCCGTTCCTCGTCGACGATCCGCCAGAAGGCCGAGACCTCGTCCGCGCCGACGTCGGCGGACGAGAAGACGGCGCGATCGGCGTCGTCGGCCAGGCGCACGCCCGACGGGGTCGCGAAGGCCGCGGCGACCTCTCGGCGCGTGGGCGAACGGGGCACCGATCGGCCGGAGTCGACGCCCGCGTCGACGTACTCGTCCCAGCCGCCCGCGATCGCGGAACGCGGGTCGGGGTCGCGACGACGGCCTCGGCGACGGACGCTCTTGGCCACGATGACGGCGAGGAACGGACCGACGAGGATCAGGAGGATGGCCAGCACCACCCCGGAGATCCGCAGAGCCGACCACAGCCATGCCAGGTCGAGGGAGTCGTCCGTCCGCGCATCGTCGTCGAGCGAGTTGTCCTCCTGCACCGGCTCCGGCGGGACGACCTCGTCGACGGTTTCGGGTCGGACCTCGGTGACGTTCTCGGGATCCTGCTGCTGCGTGACCTCGAGACTCGGCGACTTCTCGTACTGCGGAGTGACATCGACCGCCACCCACCGTCCGTCGTCACCGCGCACCTCGGTCCAGGCACTCAGATCGCGCGCCCGGCACTCCCCCGCTTCGCAGGTGGCGAGCGCGCTGTCCGCCGAGGAGAGGCGCGTCCCCACGACCACGCGCGCGGGGAACCCCAGCTCGTGCGCGATCAGCGCGGTGGCGACGGCGAACTGCTCGTCATCGCCGACCGCCGCGACATAGTTGTCGGAGGCCGCGGCGCGCGGGTCGTCCTCGCGTTCGAGGAGCCGCTCGAACATGCGGTCGACGCGCGCGATCGAGTGGCCGGACGCGCTGGGCTGCAGCTGGTACCCCGGCAGGTCCGCCGTCCACGCCGGGGGCGCCGCCCCCTCGGGGGCGAGGCTGTGACTGAGGTACCCGCGCTCGCGGAGCAGCTGGACCAGCGCCTGCAGAGCGGCGCCGTCGGAGCCCGCGGCGTGCTCCTCGACCCACCGGCGCAGGTTGTCGCCGCCGGCGCTCCCCGCGGCGTCCCCGGGCGGACGCAGCGCCGTCAGGTCCTCGGTCGAGGGCTCCACCGCGGACAGGCGGTACGCGTCACCGTTCCGCAGCCCGCCGTCGGCGATCTGCACCCCCGCCTCGGCGTCGGCGCTGTAATAGAAACGGTCGGCGAGGACCGCTCGGCGGTCCCCCTCGAACGCCGCGGACGACAGCCGACCGGCGGTCGGCATCCAGATCCCGCTCAGATCGACGATGTCGATGTCGGCCTGCACGGCACGCCCCTGACCGGCGTCCCGGGAGGAGGGGAGGCGGACGAAACCGCCACCCTCGTCGCCGGAGGCGCGGAAGACCTCTCCGTCGTAGGTGTCGAGTGTCGCGATGCGGATGCGCTCGGGGAGGGCGTCTCCGCCGCTCACCCGGAACAGGACGTCGTCGGAGCGGGCATCGGAGAACATCGACCGGTATTCGGCGAGCGGACTGACCGCCTCGGCGATCTGCCGCTCGGGGCCCGCGGCCGACCGCAGGACCTGACGATCCGCGTCACGAGCAAGAGCGGGCACCACCGTCACCGTCGCGACGACGGCCACCACGAGCATCCCGGCGCCCAGCGCATGTCGGCGGCGGTCCGTCGCCGAGGAACCGCGACCGACCGCGACGGCCGACACCTCGCTCGCCCGCTCCAGGGCCCGGCCGCGTTCGTCGCGGGCGCGCCACGACAGCCACAGCACCGCCGCGAGCAGGGCGCCCAGGCCCACCCCCGTCTCGACCGGCGCGGACAGGACGATCGGTCCGAGCGCGAGCGGGGCACTCGTCCCCGTGCGGCCGAAGAACAATCCGAACCCGGTCATCGCGAGCCCCGGGACGACCGCAGCGACCGCGAGACGGTCCGTCCGCACCGCGAGCGCGAGGGTCAGGGCGGTGCCGACGAGGAAGACCACCAGTGCGGGGACGAGCAGATTCCGGTAGGTGCCGACCGGAAGGTCGACGGTGACGAGATCCTTCCACGCCACGAGGAGACCCCCGAACGACTCTCCGAGACCGCGGAGCACGTCGAGCGGAGAAGTCAGGCGCGAGGGTACGGCGAGAGGGACGCACAGAGCGGCGAAGGCGATCAGCAGGCCCCCGGCCAGGACCCAACCGCCCCACCGCCGCCACGCCATGAGCGCGACCAGGCCCGACCCGGTGAGGGATGCCACGACGACGAGCACCGGGAAAGCCGCCGAGGCGTAGACCGGCCACGCCGCGACCGCCGCCAGGAGCACGCACATCGCCGTGTACACCGCCGCGGCGCTCCACCGCGGCGCAACGGAGGCGTCGCGCCGGCGCGCGGGCGGGCGGGGGTCGCGGCGAGCGCTCACGCGGTCGCTCCCCGCACGAGCAGGCCCGACAGGTCGTCGAGGGTGCCGATGGTCAGCACCGTCAGTCCGGCGACACTCTGCATCCGGGGGTGGGCGCGCTCGTCGCAGATGACCGCGGCGACCGCGGTATCCGCCGGGAACGCGAGAGCGGCCTGCCGCAGGCGCGCGAGCGGGACGGCCGAACCCACCACCACGAAGGCGATCGACAGGCGCTCGTTCGCCTCGGACGCCAAACGGCACACGTCCTCGACCGCCATCGTGTTGTCATGGCGGTCGAGTCCGCTGAAACCGTCGAGCATCGCCCGGGGCGATACGACCGGCACGTGCCGGATGGCACGCAGCCGGCCCTTGACGACACGGGGGATCTCGGAGCCGGTGACGATGTCGATGTCGCGCGCGTCGCGGACCGCGCGCAGCCCCAGCGAAGCGGCCGCCGACACCGCGAGCTCGTACTCGTCGGCATCCGCGTACTCGGGGGTGGCGGCGGCGAGCACCACCGCCATGCGGGAACGACGCGACTCCTCGTACTGGCGCACCATCAGCCGACCGGTCTTCGCCGTCGACTTCCAGTGCACCTGCCGCCGCGAATCGCCGGGGACGTACTCGCGGATCGCGTGGAACGACATGTCGGCGTCGACCAGGCGGCGAGTGGCGCTTCCCTCGAGGTCGCGGACGAGGCCCGCGCTGGTCGACGGAAGGACGACCGTTCGCGGATGGACGAAGAGATCGTGCACGTCGTCGAAGGCGTGCTCGCGCCGGAGCAGGCCCACGGGATCGCTGCGGACCGTGGTGACCGGCCCTACGCGCACGACGCCGCGCGGGAGCGGCGGGATCACCAGCGGCTCGGTGG
>NZ_QDFT01000083.1 GCF_003075375.1 Microbacterium testaceum
CGCTTTCCCACATGCCCACTATTGACCTCGCTATCTCGCTGTACTGGCTGGGCGACAATGAGTGACCTCGCCGCATCGTGGGCACAGTTCAAGCAATCGCCCGAAGCCCGACAGGCACCCGTACCGCTGGGTGACTGGCATTCACGTCGCCTTGCCAACGCCGCGGAGAACGGCGACCTCGAGGCGGACGCCACCCCTGACACCTCTTTCAGCTCCGGTGCGTGGATGCCCGACTACACACAGCACTGACAGCACAAAGCCCCCGCCTCATTCGTGAGAGGCGGGGGCTTTGCTATGCGCTCAAGTCACTTCGAAGCGAGGAAGGCGTCCACAATGCTCTGCGCCACACGCCCGCGGTCACTGACCTGGTGGCCGTTCTCCTTCGCCCACGCCTTCAACTCGTCACGGTTCCACGTCTGTGCGCTTTTCGCAGAACCGCGGCCGCGCTTGCTTTCGCGGGTGCCGTGCTCGATGAAAAGCGCCAGCGCATCCTCAAGCTTCTTGCGGTTGCGGGCGGAAAGGTCGATGGAGTAGCTGGTGCCATCAAAGGCGAAGGTGACGGCCGAGGCATCCTCGCTGCCGTCAATGTCATCGGTGATGCTTGTGTAAGTACGGGTAGCCATATAGCGGATCGTACACCTGTGGCGGCTTATTGCCCAGGCTAACGCGCAAGCAGGTTTCCTCTATTTCCCGTATTTCCCGTAGCGATATTAGTTGTGCCACCACTCAGGCACCCAACATCACGACTACAGGAGCAGAAACCATGAGCAAGTCAGCCAACAACGGTAACGGCAACATCGTCAACTTCATCGTCACCATGGTCATCATGGGCGTTGTCTTCCTGTTTGCCGCACCGGTCCTTGAAGACACCAAGGCGAATGCCGCCTCTGTCGCACACGCCGTCGAGAACGCTGGGAGCGTTCGTCAAGAAGTTTCTCGCATCACCGCAACCGGTGACCTCTCCGCCCTCGATGGTCTGGAGGAGGCATACACAAGCGGCCTCGCAAACATCAAGAAGTTCATCGGTGACGAGAAGGTGGCCGAGGCTGAGGCTCAAGCTGCACCGACGCTCCGCTTCGCGAAAGAGCAGACCGCGGCGCTCGAAGCCGCCAACCCCGTGCTGAACAACACCGTGATCGATGTGCAGGACATGGCACCTGCAACCGCCACCGGCACTGCTGCCCCCTCCGTGAGCATCGACCTCGCCGCTCTGGCCCCCACGCTGTTCGTCGGCCTCATTGTCTTCATCGTGCTGTGGACAGTCTTCAACCTCCGTAAGAAGGACAACGCATGAGCCGCCGCAGAAAGGTGGGGACTGTATTTGCGATTGCTGCGGGAATTATTCACCTTGCCTGTTGGGCGGTGCTGCTATGGCTCATGTTCGTGGCTCAACCCACGCCCGTTCTGCCGGTCTAAGGGAACTCGCGGAACTAGGGGAAACCCAAGTTGATATTACTCCCGAGGCAAAACGCCTCGATGAACCGCCCTCTCGGGCTAACAAGGAGTTTCAACCCCATGATTTCTTTCATCAACAACGCACTCAAGCACCGCAATGGCGAGAAGGGCTTTTCTCTCGTCGAGCTCATCGTCGTGGTTGCCATCCTCGGCATCCTCGTGGTGATCGCTATTCCGGTCTTTGGTGCCATTCAGACCACCGCTCGACAGAACACCGTTGCCACCGCTGCGGCGAACGCGGCCACCTCTCTCGCGGCGGCGGTAACAGCCTCCGGTCCGAGTGAGGTGCAGCCTACGCTCGATCGGCTCAATGCTCAGGGCCCGGACACGATCCGGTACTCCCTCGGCGGCAGCTCGCAAATCGATTCCATCAGTGGGCAAACTATCAACGTGCCTACAGTGCAGGCCGGAAACGACTCCACCGACACCATCTATGTGTACGCGGTGAACGACCGCAACGAATGGGCCGGTGCGGGTTCAGCCGGAGGCAAGTCTCACTCCTGGGACTGATGTGCGCTAGTTAGTCACCTCCCATAGAAAAAGCCCCCACCGCGTATAAGGCATGCCGGTGGGGGCTTCTTCTATGGCGGCTCCAAGCTACGAGCAATAAAGGAAACAGGCTGATATTGGCCATCAGGCCGGGAACTCCCCCGCTCTTACCGCCCTAGGAGGCTTTCATCATGTCCGCTGAGTTCATCAAGGTGCCCGAGATGGCGCTGCTACTTCGAGTGTCGCGCCCCACCGTTCGCAAGCTCATCCGCGAGGGTGCGTTTCCTACCCACCTCGTCGGTAATCACAACCGCGCGCGCCGGTCCGACTTCATGGGCTTCCAGCAGGAGTTTCTGAAAGGTCAGGCAGGAGGGTGATCGCGGGAGAGGCGACAGTGCTCGCTTCGCTCGATGACCTCTTCGAAGGCCGCTGGGAGCGCGATGCGCAGGTGGAACAGGATGCCCGCAGTTTCTTGCAGCAGGTGGGTGACCTCGTCGCATCAGTCGTCGTATGGCTCGCAGCCCGCGAGTGGTGGGAACTCTGCCTCATGGGAGGCATGGGCATCGCAGCCGTGGTAGCCGTCACTGCCGCGGTCAAGCTACGACCGAGCCGCTACCGGCTCCGCTGATAACTACATCGCACGTTGCTACAGGCCGTGCTGGGGAACTGACAAGGAGGCTCCCATGACATTCGCAATACTTCGACAAGCCCGCACCCGCGGGGAGCGAGGCTTCGGGCTCGTAGAACTCATCGTGGTGGTAGCCATCCTCGGCATACTGCTTTTGGTTGGCCTGCCCATCTTCGGAGCGATCCAGAAGAAGGCCCGCCAGAACGTACTGCTCACCATGGTTAAAGAGGTCGCCGCCAATGTGCGCGTCGCCGAGGAGTCCGGAGCGGACCCGTTCGCTGTGGTGGACTACTTCAACCGACAGCACCGGGGGGATTTCGCCTTCACCGTTGCGCCCTACGACTACATCGGGGCCGGGTTCGGGAACATTCGCATCACCCGCACGGTGGGTGGCATTCACAACTTCTGGCACAGCGGACGCGAGCAGTCCACCCCGGGGAACCTATACATCTATGCGATGAACGACCACGACGAATGGGCGGGCGCGGGTGCCAATCGCAAAGACCTCAACGGCTGGACCTGACAAACCCGAAAGGGGCGGTGGCTGCGGCTACCGCCCCTTTCCTGTGGGAGCAGGCGACGCTACGCCGCGGCACCAGCGACGAAGCTCGTTGCGATGGGTGCAAACATGCTCTGCACACGCATGCGCTCAGGCTGTCAGTGAGCGGGGCGGGCTATGCGAACAGCTTTGGTGCACTTTGCGCAAGCAGGTGGGTGTCCATGTCTGCCTGTCGCAGCGGCACACCATCTACCTGCGATGTGGCGGGGTCGGTGTACCAGTAGAAGCGGCGCACGCCGCGGTCGCTGTGTTGCTGCGCCAAGCTTCGGGCTTCGGCCATCGTGAATAGCCATACTGCATCCTCTGACAGCACCACGGTGGCGAGCACCTGTGCGCGAAGGTCATGCGGGAAGTTCCACCCCACCGCGAGCTTGCCGCGACCGCCAGCAGGCGTGGGCTCCTGCACCGTCTTTACCTGCACGGTGATTGCTTGAGCGGTGGTGGGGGAGTACACCACGAGGTCCACACCTGAATCGGTGGTGAGGCGGGCACTATCGAGACCCATCTTGAGCAGGCGGTACTGCACGAGCAGTTCGCCCGCTGCGCCGATGTGCTGTGTGCTCACCGCTTCCTCCTGCTCGTCTGCCAGTCCTCGCCCTTAGCTACCTTCTCAGTCCGCCGCTTCTCGTCGTAGTTCCTCGTGATGGTTTCGGCTACTTCCCGCATCTTCAACGTGTTCTCTCGTACCGCGGCCTGCACGTCGTGAATGGGGAGCAGGTCAGTAGAGGCCCAACGCTTGGAGAAGACGGGCGCGTGGTCGCCCGGCTGCTTGAGGGGAGTGGCAGCCTTCTCAGCTTGCTCGTGTCGGTGAACAGCTCCGGTATGTTCCGCCCACTGCGGCAGGGTCATCGTCTCAGGGTCGTACACCTGGCCCTTGAGGGGGTGCGGGCGCGGGAATGTAAGTGCCGTGTTGTGCCAGAAGGTCTCTGGCAGGACGGCCTCCGTGTAAAGGCCGAAGGGTTCATACAGGGGGCGTAGCTGAGGATGCTGGTCGATGAATTGGTTGATGGTGTCGTAGTTCCAGCGCTGAAACTCTTGCGTGCGGTTCAGCACGATGCGCAGGTAGGTTGCCATGTCTTCGTCGGCCTCAACCATCACCACGGGCACCGTAGCCTCTGGCCACCACCCTTCTTCGTGCAGTTCCTGCACCACTTCGAGGCGCAGGTGCCCGTCGAGCACTCTTCCGTGGGAGTCCGCGACAAGGGGTG
>NZ_QDFT01000084.1 GCF_003075375.1 Microbacterium testaceum
GCTGGACGCGATCGCCGCCGAAGACGGCGTCGTGGCGACCGGCGGCGATCGCGTCCAGCAGCGGGAGGGTCTGCAGCGGGTTGCGCGTGCCGTCGGCGCGCTCCTGCAGGCGGCCGTCGTCGATGTAGTCCTGCACGCGGGCCACCTCGAGGCGCAGGCCCAGGCGCGCGACGGTCTCGTCGCGGAAGCGCAGCACCTCGGGGAAGTTGTGCCCCGTGTCCACGTGCAGCACGGGGAACGGCACGCGCCCCGGGGCGAACGCCTTGGTCGCCAGGTGCAGCACGACGACGGAGTCCTTGCCGCCCGAGAACAGCAGCACGGGCCGCTCGAACTCGGCGACGACCTCGCGGATGATGTGGATCGCCTCGGCCTCGAGCAGGTCGAGGGTGGAGAGGGCAGTGGATGCCGTGGACACAGCGCTCATGTGTGCAACCCGCATTCGGTCTTGGACAGGCCCGCCCAGCGGCCGGACCGGGGATCTTCGCCGGGGGCGACCGGCCGGGTGCACGGCTCGCACCCGATGGAGGGGTAGCCGTGCGTGAGGAGGAGGTTGACCGGCACCTTGCGGTCGGTGGCGTAGCCGATGAGGTCGTCGAAGCTCCACGCGGCGACCGGGTTCACCTTGACGAGGCCGTTGCGCTCGTCCCACGCGACCAGGGGAGTGCGCGTGCGGGTGGGTGCCTCGTCGCGGCGGACGCCCGTGAACCACACCTCGTACCCGCCGAGGGCCCCCTGCAGCGGGTCGACCTTGCGACGGGCGCAGCAGAGCGCGGGGTCGCGCTCGTACAGCCGCGCCCCGAACTCGGCATCCTGTTCCGCGACCGTCTGCGCGGGCAGCACGTCGACGACGCGCACGTCGAGGGAGCGGTCCACCTCGTCGCGCGTGAAGCGGGTCTCGCGGAAGTGGTACCCGGTGTCGAGGAAGAGCACGTCGACATCCGGCAGCTGCGCGGACACGAGATGGGGCAGAGCGGCATCCGCCATCGAGCAGGCCACCGCGGCGGCTTCGGGGGCGAAGTGGCGGGCGACCCAGGCGACGACCTCGGCGGGGCTCGCCTCGTCGGCCTCGAGGCTGCGCAGTTCGATGTCGCCCTGCTCGGCCAGAGCCCTGAGCTCGTCGGGCGTTCGACGCGCGGTCGCGCGGGGGGCGAGAGAGACGCTCACTGCAGGGCCTCCTCGTCGGCGCGGTGGGCCCACTGGGCGAAGGTTTCGTCGGCTGCCGCGTCGCGCTCGTCGAGGAACCGCCGCACGACGCGGTCGACGTAGTCCGCGATCCCGTCGGCGGCCACCTTGAGTCCGCGGACGGTGCGGCCGAGGCCGGCTTCGTCGCGGTCCCGGGATGCCAGACCCCCGCCGAGGTGCACCTGGTAACCGGGCACCTGCTCGCCGTCGATCGTGACCAGCTGGCCCTTCAGGCCGATGTCGGCGGTCTGGATGCGCGCGCACGAGTTGGGGCAGCCGTTCACGTGCAATGAGATCGGGTGCGGCAGGTCGAAGCCCGCGAGGCGCTTCTCGAGATCGTGCACCGCGGCCGTGGCGTTGACCTTGGTCTCGACGATCGCGAGTTTGCAGAACTCGATGCCCGTGCACGCGATGGTTCCCCGGCGGATGAGGCTCGGGCGGGCCTGCAGGCCCAGCTCGTCCAGCCCGGCCACGAGCGACTCGACCCGGTCCTCGGGGATGTCGAGGATCACGACCTTCTGGTGCGGCGTCGTGCGCAGTCGCGCCGACCCGTGGGCTTCGATCAGATCGGCCAGTGCGGCCAGCGTCGTGCCCGACACGCGCCCGACGACGGGGGTCGCGCCCACGTAGAAGCGTCCGTCCTTCTGACGGTGGATGCCGACATGGTCGCCGGGGGTGGTGGGCTTCGGGGCGGCCGGACCGTCGGGCAGGGCGTCACCGAGGTATTCGTCCTGGAGCACCTGACGGAATTTCTCGGTCCCCCACTCGGCGAGCAGGAACTTCAGGCGCGCCTTGTTGCGTAGGCGCCGGTAGCCGTAGTCGCGGAAGATCTGCGCGACCCCGTGCCAGACCTCGGCGACGCGCTCGGGGGCGACGAACACGCCCAGGCGTTCGCCCAGGCGCGGTGCGGTGGACAGTCCACCGCCGACCCACAGGTCGTACCCGATGCCGAGCTCGGGGTGCTCGAGAGCGACGAAGGCGACGTCGTTGATCTCGTGCACGACGTCCTGGCTCGGGTGCCCGGTGATGGCCGACTTGAACTTGCGGGGCAGGTTCGACAGCGTCGGGTCGCCGATGAAACGGCTGGTGATCTCGTCGATCTGCGGAGTGGGGTCGATCAGCTCATCGGCGGAGATGCCCGCAACGGGAGAGCCGAGCACCACGCGCGGCACGTCGCCGCATGCCTCGGTCGTGCCGAGGCCGACGGCCTCGAGTCGGCGCCAGATCTCGGGCATCGACGCGACCTCGACCCAGTGCAGCTGGATGTTCTGGCGGTCGGTGAGATCAGCGGTGTCACGGCCGAACTCCTGCGAGATGCCGGCAATCACGCGCAGTTGCGCGGTGGTCAGCTGCCCGCCGTCGATGCGCACGCGCAGCATGAAGTACTCGTCCTCGAGCTCTTCCGGCGTCAGCGTCGCCGTGCGGCCCCCGTCGATCCCGGGCTTGCGCTGCGTGTACAGGCCCCACACGCGGAACCGGCCGTGCAGGTCGGTGGGGTCGATGGACGAGAAGCCGCCGGCGGCGTAGATGTTCTCGATGCGTCCGCGCACCGCGAGCCCGTCGTCGACTTGCTTCCACTCCTCGTTGCCGTTGAGGGGCGCGGTGCCGTCGATCTTCCACTGCCCGTTGGGCTTGGTGGAGGGGCGGGGTGGGCGCGTCGCGGTGCGCGCGGGTGGAGGACTGGTGGTCACGGTTCGGCTCTCCTCAGCGGGATGTCGACGCGACGCTAGGAGCCGTGAAGGGGCAGGGTCGAAACCGGTGACACGCAACGTCGTCGAACGACATACGGCGTCACGCGACGTCTCACGGGACTCGGGAGGCGTCACACAGTTGCACCACGCGCAATCGATGCGCTAATTGCGAAACGCCGCCGGGGGACGCGACGTCCCGATCCGGCGGCGTTTCGTGCTGCTCATGACGACGCGGGCGAGGTCGGGTCGCCGGAGGGCGAGTCGGACCCGGTGCCCGGGTGAGCGGCCGGGTGCCCGCAGCCGCCCGGTCCGGGGCGCTCGCCGACGCGGAACCCGTGGTGCAGGTTCGGGCCGGACCCGGGAGCGTGCTCGCCGCGCGTGCCGAACCCGCCGCGCGGGCCGAACCCGACGCGGGGATCGAACGGGCCGCGGGGGCCGAAGCCGCGGGGGCCGCGAGCGGAACCGCGTCCGCGGGGACCGCGACGATCGTCGACGTCGAGCTTCTCGGCGAGCAGGTCGAGCGTCCGGGCGAGCGACTCGAGGTCCGCGGTGGGGATGCCGTCGAGCAGCCCCGCGCGTTCGGTCTGGACGCGATCGAGCATCGCGCGGCCCGCATCGGTGAGGCGCCACTCGTCGCGGTCGCGCTCGATGAGGCCCAGGGTGACCAGGGCGTCGAGGCGCTTGCCGCCACGGGTGAGACGGTCGGCGAGCCCGTGGGCATCCACTCGGCCGTCGATGGCGCCGAGCAGGCGAACCGCCTTGGGGTGGAGGGCGCCGTCGCGCGACTGCTCGTGCAGACGGTGGTGAAGAGCGTGTCCGATTGTTGTGAGCCGGCGAGCGATGTCGCCGGGGTCAGGGGAAGAGATGTTCATGAGGTGTCCTTTCGCGGCGGGGGATCCGCCGATGCTTGTCATCTGACAACAGATGTACTGTGACATGTAATGCAAATGCTTGTCAAGCGACATGTAAAATCTCGGACATGGCCACCGACCCCGCCGACGACATCGCCGCAGCCCTCGCGCGGCTGCGGGGGCGGCGACCCCGCCCGCCCTTCGCGCCCGAGATCCCGCACCACACCCATCGCGGTCACGGCGGACATGGCGGCCCGCCCTGGGCCGACCCGTCGCACGGGCGCTTCGGGGGTCCCGCCCGGCTGCGCATGCTGGACGCGCTAACCGCGGCATCCGGAGTCCTGTCCGTGAGCGGCATCGCCGAGGCCGTCGGAGTCGATCAGCCCCGCGCGTCGCGCCTGGTGCAGCAGGCCGTGCAACTGGGCCTGGTCGTGCGCGAGCCCGACCCCGACGACGCCCGCCGCACGCGCGTGCGACTGACCCCCGAGGGCGAGGGTCTCGTCTCGGGTGTCCGGGGCAGGAGGCGGGATGCCGTGCGCTCCGCCCTGGAGTCGTTCAGCGCCGAGGAGAGCCGCGAGTTCGCGCGCCTGCTCGGCAAATTCGCGGACGCCTGGCCCCGCGACTGACGCCTGGCCCCGCGCCGGTCCCGTAACCGACGCCGGGCCGCGCGCCAGGCGCCGGTCCCCGCGGCGAGCGCCGGATCAGCGGATGACGGCGGCCTCGGCCTTGACCGGCAGCAGCAGGACCAGTCCCGCGAGCAGGATCGCGACGATGCCCAGGATGCCTAGGCGCGTGTCGCCGGTGAGGCCGACGAAGAGGGCGAACAGGCCGGGCGCGAGGAACGACACCGCGCGCCCCGTCGTGGCGTAGAGGCCGAAGATCTCGCCCTCGCGGCCCTCGGGAGCCATCCGCGCGAGGAAGGACCGGCTGGCCGATTGCACCGGGCCGACGAACAGGCCCAGGCTGAGGCCCGCGATCCAGAACAGCGGCACGGAGGTGCCGATGACGAGGATGACGCCACCCATCACGATCAGACCGATCAGCGAGGCGACGATGACCCGTTTCGGACCGAAGCGGTCGTCGAGGCGGCCCGCGAAGATCGTGCTGATGCCGGCGACCACGTTCGCGGCCACCGCGAAGTAGAGCACCTGTGTCGAGGTGAAGCCGAACACCTGCGCGGCGATGATCGCGCCGAACGTGAAGACGCCGGTCAGTCCGTCGCGGAACACGGCGCTCGCGATGAGGAACAGCAGCACCGGACGGCTGTCGCGCCAGAGGGAGCGCAGCGTGCCCCACAGCACCGCGTAGGAGCGGAAGAAGCCGACCCGCACCCGACGGCGTTGTGCCGGGATCTCGGGCACGCGCAGCAGGACCGGTATGGCGAACACGCCGAACCACACCGCCGACGCCAGGACCGCGAGGCGGATGTTCAGACCGCCCTCTTTGGTCACGGCGAGAAGGCCACCGGCATCCGGATCCCCGAAGCTCTGGATGAAGAGCACCAGCAGCAGAAGCAGCAGCACGATGCCGCCGACATAGCCCATGCCCCAACCGAAGCCCGAGACGCGGCCGATGTTCTGCCGCGTCTCGGGCTTCGGTTGGGG
>NZ_QDFT01000085.1 GCF_003075375.1 Microbacterium testaceum
ATCCCCGAGCCCCGCGACCAGCAGGGGCACCGGAAGCGTCGCGGTTCACGAGGCGGAAGGCCTGTCGGGCTCGACACCGACGACTACAAGAACCGCAACGTGATCGAACGCCGGTTCTGCCACGCCAAGCAATGGCGAGGCCTCGCGACCCGCTACGACAAACACGCGATCACCTACCGCGCCGCCGTCCTCATCCACGCCGCCATCGCCTGGACCAGAACGCTGTCAGACGCACCCTAGCCGGCTGGCCCTGAGTCCGATGAGACGTCGCACAACCGAAGGGATACGAGGCGGTCGCCCTGTCATGGTTCACTCGGCGGCGCGCCGGGCGCCGCCTGGCGGAGCCGCCCTCTCAGCGGACGGGTTCGTCGGCGTGCCGGACGTCGTCCGACGACGCATCCCCGGCTTCCGTCGCCGCCCCGTGGATCGGATGGCTTCGCTCGAGCGCGGCGCCCTCGACGTCGACGTTCGGGAGGATCCGATCGAGCCAGCGCGGCAGCCACCACGCCTTCTCGCCGAGCAGGTGCATGAGCGCGGGGATCAGCAACAGCCGCACCACGAACGCATCGAACAGCACGCCGATCGCGAGGCCGAAGCCGAGCGGTCGCACGAGCGCCAGGTGCGAGAAGATGAACCCGCCGAACACCGACACCATGATGATGGCCGCCGCGGTGACCACCGCTCGCCCGTTCCGTAGCCCGGCGACAACCGCCGTCCGGGCCGGCACCCCGTGCACGAACGCCTCTCGCATTCCGGTCACCAGGAAGAGCTGGTAATCCATCGCGAGACCGAACAGCACGCCGATGAGGATGATCGGTGCGAAGTTCAGCACCGGTCCGGGGGTGTGGACGCCGAACACCGGCCCGAGCCATCCCCACTGGTAGATCGCCACCACGGCTCCGAGTGCGGCGAACAGCGACAGCACGAACCCGGCTGTCGCGATCAGCGGCACGAGGATCGAGCGGAACACCAGCACGAGGATGAGCAGCGACAGCCCCACGACCAGCGCGAGGTACACCGGCAGCACGCCGGCGAGTTTCTCGGAGATGTCGATGTTGCCGCTGGCCTGGCCTGCCACCCCGAGCTCGATGTCTCCGATCGGCGAGAGCTCGCGCAGGTCGTGCACGAGCTGCTCGGTCGATTCGGTGGACGGTCCGCCGATCGGCACGACCTGGAAGGCGAGGAAGTCGCGGTCCTCGGACACTCCGACCGGCGCGACCGCGACCACGCCGCCCTGCTCGAGCAGCTGACCGGCTAGGTCGGCCTGTACCGCGACGACGTCGTCCTCATCGATCGGGGCCGGCAGCGCGGCGGTGACGAGCAGCGGTCCGTTCTGGCCGGCTCCGAATGCCTCGGCCGCGGACGTGTAGGCCCGGTACTGGCTGGAGTCGACGGGCTCGGATGACCCGTCGGGCATGCCGAGCCGCATGGAGAGCGCCGGGATCGCGATGATGAGCAGCGCGCCGACGGCGAGTGCGGCGCGCGCGAACGCACGCGAGGTCTTCATGGGCTTCAGCTCGGGGCGAGCGTGCGATTCGTGGCCGATCTGGCCGCGAGCCCGCCGATTGACGATCCGGAGGCCGATGATCCCGAGCATCGCAGGCGTCAGGGTCACCGACAGGAGTACCGCGACCAGCACGCATCCGGCCGCGACCGTTCCCATGACGCCGACGAAGGGGATGCCGGTCACGTTCAGGGCGAGCAGTGCGACGAGCACCGTCGAGCCTGCGAAGACCACGGCGTTGCCCGACGTGCCGTTCGCGAGGGCGATGGATTCGTGCACGTCGACACCGGCGAGCACTTGCCGTCGATGGCGGTTGATGATGAACAGCGCGTAGTCGATGCCCACGGCCAGTCCGAGCATCATGCCGAGCACGGGGGTGGCCGACGACATGTCCACGACGCCCGAGAAGGCCAGCGACCCGGCGACGCCGACGCCGACGCCGACGAGTGATGAGACGATCGGCAGCAGCGCCGGCAGCAGCGCGCGGAACATGATGACGAGCGTGAGCAGCGCGAGCGCGACGCCGACGATCTCGCCGATGCCGATGAGTCCCTCGACCGCGGTGGCGATCGTCGCCGAGTAGTAGTCGACCTGCACCCCGTCGATTTCGGCCTGGTCGAGTTCGTCCGAGACCGCTTCCACGACCTCGGACGGGACGGAGAACACGTCGTCCTCGAACATCACCACGCCGATCGCAGTGGCACCGTCCTCGGACACGGTTCGGATCTCCGAGGCGGCATCCATGAGCACCCGCGCGTCATCGAGCTGAGCGCGCTGCTCGGCGAGTTCGCCGGCACCGGCGTCCAGCTCGCCGCGGCGATCCTCGAGCTGAGCGGCACCGGCATCGAGCTCGGCCTGCTGCGCGGCGAACTGCGCCGCTGCGAGCGCGTACGTCCCCGCGGACTTCGCTTCAGCGATGGCCGCGTCGAGTTGCGCCTGAGCGGCCTCGAGCTGGGTTCGCGCAGCCTCGATCTGAGTGGAGCCCTCGTCGAGCTGGCGCTGCGCTTCGTCGAGCTGGGCCGCGCCGGCTTCGAGCTGCTGCTCCTGTTCGGCGCGATCGGACGTCGCGACGAAGGGGTCGACCACATCGGCCACGCCGTCGATTCCGTCGATCTCGGCCAACATCGCGGAGATATCCCCCTGCTGGGCCTCGGTGAAGTCGGATCCGTCCTCCGTCCGGAACACGATGGTGCCGGTTCCGCCCCCGAGTTCCCCCAGTTCTTCGGTGAGCCGCTCGGTGACGCGCTCGGTCTCGGTGCCCGGGATGCTCATGCTCGACGTCAGCGTGCCGCCGAAGGAGACGAAGGCTCCGACAGCCAGGGCGAGTGCGGCGATCCAACCGGCGACCACGGCCCACGGTCGGCGCGCGGCGAATCGTCCGACACGGTAGAGGAGTTCTGCCACGCGAGAGGCCTTTCATGAGGAGACGAGACGAGGGCGCACCTACGAGCCACCACCGAGGATAGCCGATATTTGTCGGAAATCGGAGCGGCTGGGTTCTGCGTGGCGTCTCCCCATCCCGCTGGCACAATCGACGCATGGATGCCCGCGTCGTCCGCACCCGACGGTCCCTGCAGGAGTCGCTGTTCGCCTTGGCTCGCGAGCGGCCGCTCGAGGAACTCACCGTCGCCGACATCGTGCAGCGGGCAGGAGTGAATCGGAGCAGCTTCTATCAGCATTACGCCGACAAGGACACCCTTCTCGCCGATGCCATCGACACGGCGGTCGAGCAGGCAGGGACCTTCCTGCCTGAAACGATCACCGCACCGGACGGCCCGCAACGCGCGCTCCTCGCCTACCTGCGACACATCGACGAGCATGTGGCGGTCTATCAGCGCGTGCTCGGACGCCACGGCTCGGCCGCGGTGGCGTTCAGGTTGCGTGATCGCATCGAGGCCGTTGCCCGCGAGGGCCTCGGGCGAATGGGCACGCACGCATTCGAAGGGATCCCCCTCGACGTCGTCAGTGCCGGCATCGCCGGCTCAGCACTCGGCGTCATCGAGGCGTGGCTCGCGCGCGACCCCCGACCGCGAGTCGAGACCGCTGCGGACTGGGTATGGCGTGTGCTCGTCGGCGTCGGCGATGCAATGGAGGAGGGGCGCTGACGGTACGCCCCGTCCACAGCCGGCTAGGGTGCGTCTGACAGCGTTCTGGTCCAGGCGATGGCGGCGTGGATGAGGACGGCGGCGCGGTAGGTGATCGCGTGTTTGTCGTAGCGGGTCGCGAGGCCTCGCCATTGCTTGGCGTGGCAGAACCGGCGTTCGATCACGTTGCGGTTCTTGTAGTCGTCGGTGTCGAGCCCGACAGGCCTTCCGCCTCGTGAACCGCGACGCTTCCGGTGCCCCTGCTGGTCGCGGGGCTCGGGGK
>NZ_QDFT01000086.1 GCF_003075375.1 Microbacterium testaceum
ACGCAGGACGTCGCCGGAGCCGTCGCGTTCGCCGCCGCCGCCCGCGCCGCCGAGGCGCAGCGCCAGGCCGAGACCGCGCGGATCGCGGGCCTGCGCGATCGGCTGGTGGCCGGCATCCGTTCGTCGATCCCCGACGCCGAGCTGCTCGGCGATCCGCGCGAGCGCTTACCCGGCAACGCGCACGTGCTGTTCCCGGATGCCGCCGGCGAGACGCTGCTGTTCCTGCTCGACATGGACGGGATCGCGGTGTCGACCGGCTCGGCGTGCCAGGCGGGCGTCGCCGAGCCGTCGCACGTCGTGCGCGCTCTGGGGCGCGACGATCGGGCCGCCCGCTCGGTGCTGCGTTTCACCCTGGGCTACACCTCGACGGACGACGACGTCGACGCCGTGCTCGCGCGACTCGCGCCCGCGTACGCGCGAGCCGTGGCATCCGGCGCCCGTTCAGCGGGCCGTTCGTAGACTGGGACGATGCGAGTTCTGGCGGCGATGAGCGGTGGCGTCGATTCCGCGGTGGCGGCGGCGCGGGCGGTCGACGCCGGCCATGACGTGGTCGGCGTGCACCTCGCGCTCTCGCGGGCGGGCGGCACGCTGCGCGCGGGCAGCCGCGGCTGCTGCACGATCGAGGACGCGATGGACGCGCGTCGGGCGGCCGACCGTCTCGGCATCCCGTTCTACGTGTGGGATTTCTCGGAGCGCTTCCGCGACGACGTGATCGACGACTTCGTCGCCGAGTACCGGGCGGGACGCACCCCCAATCCCTGCATGCGCTGCAACGAGAAGATCAAGTTCGCCGCCCTGCTCGAGCGCGCCCTCGAACTGGGCTTCGACGCCGTGTGCACGGGGCACTACGCCACGCTCCTCGACACGCCCGAGGGGCGCGAGCTGCACCGCGCGTCCGACAACGCCAAGGACCAGTCCTACGTGCTGGGCGTGCTGACGGCCGCTCAGCTGGCGCACACCTACTTCCCGCTCGGCTCGACCCCGTCCAAGGCGCTCGTGCGTGCCGAGGCCGAGGAGCGCGGGCTCACCGTCGCGCAGAAGCCCGACAGCCACGACATCTGCTTCATCCCCGACGGCGACACGCGCGGCTGGCTCGCCGACAAGGTGGGCGCGGAGCGCGGCGAGATCCTCGATCGCACGGGAGCGGTCGTCGGCTCGCACGAGGGCGCCCACGCCTTCACCGTGGGCCAGCGACGCGGGCTGCAGCTGGGCGTCCCCGCCGCCGACGGCAAGCCGCGCTTCGTGCTCGAGGTGCGACCCGTGTCGAACACCGTCGTGGTCGGACCGAAAGAGGCCCTGGCCTGCGCCGAGATCGCGGGGGAGCGCTTCACCTGGGCCGGCCGCGCCCCGAGAGAAGAGCGGTTTGCGTGCCACGCGCAGATCCGCGCGCACGCCGAACCCGTACCGGCCGTGGCCGAGCTCGTCGACGGGGTGCTGACGGTGCGACCCGAGACGCCGTTCGACGGGGTCGCCCCGGGGCAGACCGCTGTGCTCTACGACGGCACGCGCGTACTGGGTCAGTTCACGATCGATCGCACGGTGTCGGCGGTGCCCGTCGAGGCGTGATCCGCGCGTACCGCGCCGCCGCAAGGCCCGCGGGCGATGTCGGAGGCCCTGCCTAAGCTGGGACGGTGACCGAGCACGACCAGCTTCCCGACCTGACCCTCGACCAGGCGCGCGCCGAGGCGGCCGACCTGACGCAGCGCATCGTCGACGCGCGCGAGGCGTACTACGGGCGGGATGCCGAGCTGGTCGACGACGCCACCTACGACGGGTGGATGCACCGGCTCGAGGCGATCGAGCGGTTGTTCCCCGAGCTGCAGGGGCAGGACAGCCCGACGCTCTCGGTGGGCGCGGCCGAGGCGACCGACCTCGCCACGATCGAGCACGCCGAGCGCATGCTGAGCCTCGACAACGTGTTCTCACCCGACGAACTGCGCGACTGGGCCGTCAAGACCGAGGCGGCGGCGGGCCGCGCCGTGCACTGGCTCAGCGAGCTCAAGATCGACGGGCTCGCGATCAGTCTGCGCTACGAGAACGGCGTGCTGACGTCGGCGGCCACCCGCGGCGACGGGCGGGTCGGCGAGATCGTCACCGAGAACGCCCTGCGTCTCGCGGGGGTCCCGCGCGAGCTGAGGGGCGAGGGGCATCCCGCCCTGGTCGAGGTGCGCGGCGAGGTCTTCATCCCCGTGGCCGCGTTCGAGGATCTGAACCGCCTGCAGGGCGAACTGCGTGACCGCGCGGTCGCCGAGGCTCGCGAGCGCGCCGCGGCCCGGCGCGGCGGTCGGTCCTTCGACCTCGACAAGGCCGAGCAGGCGGCCGCCCGGCGTTTCCCCGCCTTCGCCAACCCCCGCAACGCCGCGAGCGGTGGTCTGCGCCAGCAGATCGAGAAGAAGAGCGGACTCGAGCTCGAAGCCGGGCTCGCCCGTATCGACTCCCTCGCGCTCTACGTGCACGGCATCGGCGCCTGGCCCGACCCCCCGGTCGCGGCGCAGAGCGAGGTCTACGACCTGCTCGCCGGGTGGGGGCTGCCCACCTCGCCCTACAGCCGGGTCGAGTCGGGCATCGACGGAGTGCTGTCGTTCGTCGCCTACCACGGCGAGCACCGCCACGACGTCGAGCACGAGATCGACGGCGTCGTGGTCAAGGTCGACGAACTGGCCCTGCACGACGAGCTCGGTGCGACCAGCCGTGCCCCGCGCTGGGCGATCGCGTACAAGTACCCGCCCGAGCAGGTCAACACGAAGCTGCTCGACATCGTCGTCTCGGTCGGCCGCACCGGGCGAGCGACGCCGTTCGCCGTGATGGAGCCGGCCAGGGTCGCCGGCAGCGTCGTGCGCCAGGCGACCCTGCACAACCAGGACGTCGTCAAGGTCAAGGGCGTTCTCATCGGCGACACCGTCGTCCTGCGCAAGGCCGGCGACGTCATCCCCGAGGTGCTGGGCCCGGTGGTCGAGCTGCGCGACGGCACCGAGCGCGCGTTCGTCATGCCGGCGGACTGTCCCGAGTGCGGCACCCCGCTGCGGCCGGCGAAAGAGGGCGACATCGACCTGCGGTGCCCCAACGCCCGCTCGTGCCCCGCGCAGGTGCGCGGCCGCGTCGAGCACATCGGCTCGCGCGGCGCGCTCGACATCGAGGCCCTGGGCGAGGTGACGGCCGCCGCCCTCACCCAGCCCGAGGTGCCCGAGCGTCCGCCGCTCGACACCGAGGCCGGCCTGTTCGACCTGACGCTCGACGAGCTCGTGCCGATCGAGGTCGTGGTGCGCGACTCCGAGACCGGTGAGCGGAAGGTCGACCCCGACACCGGAGAACCGGTCCGCCGGGCGCCGTTCCAGAAGCTGGGCCCCGCGACGTACCCGCCGGGCAGCGACGACCTCGATCCCGCGGAGCGGCGGCGGCGCGGCATCCGCAAGGACTATCGCGAGGTGCGTCCGTCCGAGCAGGCGACCAAGCTCGTCGCCGAGCTCGAGAAGGCGAAGACGAAAGACCTCTGGCGTCTGCTCGTGTCGCTCAACATCCGTCACGTCGGACCGGTGGCCGCACGGGCCCTCGCCCAGTGGTTCGGATCGCTGGATGCCATCCGCGCCGCCTCGCGCGAAGAGCTCGCCGCCGTCGAGGGGGTGGGCGGGATCATCGCCGATGCGGTCATCGACTGGTTCGGCGTCGACTGGCACGTCGAGATCGTCGAACGCTGGACCGCCGCGGGCGTGCGCTTCGCCATCCCCGGGCATCCGGGGCCGGGGGCGGCCGCCGCGGCCGGGGGAGTGCTCGCCGGCCTGACGGTCGTCGCGACGGGCTCGCTCGAGGGGTATACCCGCGAGGGCGCCCAAGAGGCGATCATCGCCGCCGGGGGCAAGGCCGCCTCGAGCGTGTCGAAGAAGACCGACTTCGTCGCGGCGGGTCCGGGTGCGGGTTCCAAGCTCGCCAAGGCCGAAGACCTGGGGCTGCGGATCCTGGACGCGGCGCAGTTCCGCGTGCTGGTCGAGCAGGGGCCCGCAGCGCTGGACGCCGCGACCGGCGACACCGAGACCGAGACCTCGCCCGCGGAGTAGAGCGCACCCGCCCGCGCGTCAGTCGGCGAGGATCCGCTCGCGCACCTGCCGACGCAGTACCTTTCCGATGAGCGAACGCGGCAGGTCGTCGACGATCACGAGGCGCTTGGGCACCTTGTAGGGCGTCAGAATGCTCCGCGCGAACGCGCGCACGGCCTCGGCGTCGAACTCGCCGGGCGTCGCGGGCACGACGGCCGCCACCACCGCCTCACCGGCGTGGGCGTCCGGCACCCCCACCACCGCGACGTCGGCGACCGAGGGGTGCTGACGAAGGACGTTCTCGACCTCGGTCGGCGCGACGTTGAAC
>NZ_QDFT01000087.1 GCF_003075375.1 Microbacterium testaceum
GGTCACGGGTGATCAYGTTCGGCGCACCTCCCTCACGATGCGCGCCGAGGTGCGCAACATGATCACCCGTGACCGCATTCTGACGATCGAGAAGATCGTCTTCGTCGGCCTCGACGACCACGGCCAGCCCATTCCTCACGGCTACACCGACATCACCTACGAACGCGACCGGCTTCCCCACCACCATGGACTCATGCGCACAGAGGATGGATCCACAGCGGACTAGGTATTGGCGGGTCCTAATAGGGAGGCGGATACTGGGTGGGACCACTTGCAGTGACGCGAGGTCCCAGCTATGTCCACCGATACCTATTCCGCCGCGAGCGTGCGGCAGGCTCGTGAACGCCTTCTCGAAGCTGGCGTCGGCGCGCACGGTCTCACTCCCCGAACACTGAACGTCCCCCCGGTGATCGAGCGCAGTTGGCGTCGCTCGTTCACCACCGGTGGCGGCTACGATCCGACGGCGACTCCTGCCTACCACCCGTTCTCCGAACCGGCGGGACGCTTTCAGGACACCGCTGAGATCGTCCTGGCGCGATGGGCGGAATCACTCGCGGACATGCGTGTCGCGCTGCTGGTCAGCGACCGATCCGGACGGATCCTCGCCCGAAAGGTGGGCGACCCGAGCCACGCGAGACGGCTCGACAAGGTGTCCGCGGCCGAAGGATTCGAATTCTCGGAGTCCGCGCTGGGCACGAACGGACTCGGAACGGCGATCGAGGAAAGATCCGCAGTGTTCGTGCGCGGCGCCGAGCACGTCAACGACCGGCTGCAGACCCTCGCCTGCGCTGGCGCCCCCATCCACGACCCTCTTTCGCGGCGGGTCATCGGCTCGCTCGCCCTCGCCTCTCCCGTCGGGGCGTCCCACCCCGCGATGCTCGCGATCGCGAAGCAGGCCGCTCGTGACCTCCAGGACGCGCTGCTTAACACCGCACCGCTGGAGCTGCAGGCGCTGCTGGCCCGGTTCGCGGACGGTACCGCCCGCCACCGTGTGCTGGCCATCGGCCGTGGCGGCGTGCTCGCCTCGACGGGCGCGTTGCCGATGCTCTCGGCCGAGCGGCACGTGACCCTGTGGGACGAGCTCCAGGCCCACCACTGGCAGGGGGATGTCGCATCCGTCTTGCTCGCGGATCGGCCGAGCACTGCCCGCCGCATCGTGAATCGGGCAGGGGAGAGCATCTACCTCGTGGAACTTGCCGAGTCCGAGCCGGCCGCAGCGCCGGAACCCACCCGGCTTTCCCGCCTTGCCGCGCACCTCGACGTGCTCGGCCGCAGCAGCGGGTGCATCGCGATCCACGGTCCGCGCGACAGTGGGAAGACGCTTCTCGCCCAGCTCTGGCTGCGCGAACGCGATCGCCACGACCCGGTCGTCATCGGCGCCCCGGCATTTCGGGAACCGGGGGCCGTGGCCACGGCGGTGCAGGCGCTGAGCACAGGTACATCGGTGGTCGTCTGCAGCGTCGAGTCTTTGACCGACGTTGACTTCCCGGTCCTGCAGCAATTGGCTGGCGCGGCAGATCCCGTCCGGTCCGCCCGGGTGGTGTTCTGTGTCGCAGACGACCTGACTGGCGTCGTCGTCGATTTCCTGGGCCGCCAAGGGCCGCGGCTCGATCTCCCTGCGCTGCGCGATGACCCAGACCGTGTCATCGGCCTGGCTGTGAGACTCGCTCAGGAGTACTCGGTGACACTGAGTCCTGCTGTGCTGCAGGCGCTTTCCCGGTGGGATTGGCGTGGTGGCGCCTCGGAGCTGCGGGTTCTGATTGCCGCGATGGTGGTGCAGCGTCCCGGCGGCACCGTCCTGGACGTCGACCTTCTGCCCGCCGAGATGCGCACACGTGCCCGCCAGCTGCGCGGCATCGCCGCATCCGAGTACCGGGCGATCGATGCGGCGCTGCGGGAGGCGGACGGAAACCGTTCGCGTGCAGCGGAGATCCTCGGTATCGGGCGCACGACGCTGTACCGGAAACTGCGCGCGTACGGTTTCGACGGGCAGAACACCCTGATCTCCTGAAAACAGCGCCCCCGCCTGCCGACCAGGGAGGCCTGGATTCGCAGTTGCGTACTCGGCGCGGCGGAGGCGTTACACGGGGATATCAGGCGGGGGTTCGGATGAGCTTCTTGTTCGCGAACTCGTCCATGCCGTACCGGGCGAGTTCGCGTCCGACGCCGGAGCGCTTCACGCCGCCGAAGGGGAGGTCCGGTGCGCTGCGGCTGGTGCTGTTGATCCACACCATCCCGACCTCCAGTTCGCGGGCGATCTGCGCGGCTGCCAGAGGATCCTGCGTGAAGACGCTGCTGGACAGCCCGAAGGGCGACTCGTTGGCCAGGGCGACCGCGGCCTGCGGGGAGGGCACCCGGTACACGACCGCGGTCGGTCCGAACAGCTCCTCCTCGTAGGCTCGCATCAGCGGGGTGACCCCGGTGAGCACGCTGGGCGGGTAGAAGGCGCCCTCTCGGCGTGCACCGGGGGCGATGTGCAGGGTGGCGCCCTTGGCGACCGCGTCCTCGACGAGCTCCTCGAGCTCATCTCCGGCATCCGCGGACGCCAACGGGCCGAGGAACGTGTCGGGGTCCGTGGGGTCGTCGGGGATGATCTTCGTGATCGCGTCGATGAACTTCCGAGAGAACTCGTCGTAGACGGCATCCACGACAATGAACCGCTTGGATGCCGTGCACGCCTGGCCGCCGTTGGCGATGCGGCCGCGTACGCCGGCTGCCACGGCCGCGTCGACGTCAGCATCCTCTAGGACGATGAACGGGTCCGAGCCGCCCAGCTCGAGGACGACCTTTTTCATGTGCCTGCCGGCCACCTCGCCGACAGCCGAGCCCGCCTTCTCGGAGCCGGTCAGCGACACCCCTTGCACGCGCGGGTCGGCGATGATGCCGGCAATCTGGCGGCTGTCTACGAACGCGTTGATGTACGCGTCGGCTGGAAGCGCGGCGTCGTGGAGCACGCGTTCGATGGCGAGGGCGGACTGCGGGCAGTTGCGGGCGTGTTTGAGGATGATCGTGTTGCCCAGTGCGAGGTTGGGGGCGACAAACCGGGCCACCTGGTAGTAGGGGAAGTTCCACGGCATGATCCCCAACAGCGGCCCGATCGGCTCGGTGCGGACGAGCGCTTCCCCTCCGCCGACGATGTCGAGGGTCTCGTCGGCGAGGAACGCTTCGGCGTGGTCGGCGTAGTACTGGTAGATCGAGGCGACCAGCTCGACTTCCCCGCGGGCCTGCGTGACGGGTTTGCCGACCTCGAGTGTCAGCAGCGCGCTCAGTTCATCAATGCGGTCCCGGTGCAGCTGCGCCGCGCGTGCCAGGATCCCCGTCCGTTCGGCGAGCGGCAGCTCCCGGTACTTGCGGTAGGCCGTGTGCGAGCGGGCGACGATGTCGGCCACGTCCGCATCGCCGATCACGGCGTACTCGGCGACCGTCTGACCGGTGGCTGGGTTGATGGTCCGGTATGCACCCATCGTGGTCTCCTCGCTTCATTGCTGTCGTGCGTCTCACGGGCCACGCCCGCCCAGATCGGCGGTCGTCTGGCGCGGTACTGCCCTCTCAGCCTGTCGCGCCGTGGCCGAGTTCGTCCAATACTGATCCCGGTCCAGATTGATGACGATGGCGCATCAGATGTACGTGGATCGGGTATTGGACGCGCATTGATCGGTGATGGGAGGCTGGGACGGTGACCACTCTGATACTCCGCGAGGGCGCGGACCGGCTTCACGTCGAACTGAACCGTCCTGACGTGCGAAACGCGATCAACGACGACATGGTCGACGAACTTCACGCGGTATGCACG
>NZ_QDFT01000088.1 GCF_003075375.1 Microbacterium testaceum
GAGCACGCCGGGCTGGCGGCGGATCAGGTCCTCGACACCCCAGAAGCAGCCGCCCGCGAGGACGGCGGTCTCGGTGCCGGGACGGCGGGTGATCTCGCCGGTGTCGGAAGGTCCGCTGGTCATGGTGTCGCTCCTTTTGCGGTCACGGGTGAAGAGGGAGAAGAGGTTCATGAGGCCCGGCTCTCGCGGAACAGCGCGAGGAAGGCGCCGTAGCCCTCGAACTCGAGGTCGGCGACCGGCACGAAGCGCAGCGCGGCCGAGTTCATGCAGTATCTCAGTCCGCCGGCCTGGCGGGGGCCGTCGTCGAAGACGTGACCCAGGTGGCTGTCGGCGCCCGACGAGCGCACCTCGGTGCGCGTCATCCACAGGGTCCGGTCCTTCTTCTCGACGACGGCGGCGTCGTCGATGGGCTTGGTGAAGCTCGGCCAGCCCGAGCCGCTCTCGAACTTGTCGGTCGAGCTGAACAGGGGCTGCCCCGACACGACGTCGACGTAGATGCCGTCCTCGTGGTTGTCCCAGTACTCGTTGCGGAACGGCGGCTCGGTCGCGTCGTCCTGCGTGACGGCGAACTGGCGGTCCGTCAGGCGGCTGAGGGCCTGCGACGTCTTCCGGTACTCCGTGCTCACGGTTGGTGTCCTCTCGTCATGACGACCTGTGGCGGCCGTCACAGAAGAGAACGTCGGTCCGCCCCGTTTTGGTCCCGCGGGGCTGGGAGCGGCCTGTGAGTTCGGGGGAGTCCGGGATGCCGGGGGCAACCCCCGCCGCGGTGTCGGACGGCGCGATTAGCGTGGGGGTACTCGACCTGGAGGTTTCCATGACCCGCACCATCGTCATCACCGGCGCCAGCGACGGCATCGGCGCCGCATCCGCGAAGCAGCTCGCCCAGCTGGGCGAAGAGGTGGTGGTGGTCGGTCGCAACCCCGACAAGACGGCGCGCGTCGCGCGCACCCTCGGGGTGGACTCCTTCGTCGCCGACTTCAGCGACCTGTCGCAGGTGCGCGAGCTCGCGGCATCCCTGCTCGAGAAGTACCCGCGCATCGACGTGCTGGCCAACAACGCCGGCGGCGTGTTCGGCGAGCGCACTCTGACCGCGGACGGGTACGAGACGACCTTCCAGGTCAACCACCTCGCCCCGTTCCTGCTCACCAACCTGCTGCGCGAGCGGCTGCTCGCCTCGGGGGCCTCGGTCATCCAGACCTCGAGCGCCGCGGCGAAGCTCTTCCCGCGGTTCGATCTCGACGACCTGCAGGGCGAGCGTCGGTACTCGTCGACGGCGGCGTACGGCAACGCCAAGCTCGCCAACGTCCTGTTCACCAAGGAGCTCCACCGCCGGTTCGGCGACGAGGGGCTGTCGGCGGTCGCCTTCCACCCCGGTGTGATCGCCTCGAACTTCGGCTCCTCGAGCAACGGGCCGTGGAAGTTCCTGTACGGCGGTCCGCTCGCGCAGCAGCTCATGACCTCGACCTCGGTGGGCGGGGCGCGCCTGACCTGGCTCGCGCTGGGCAAGCCGGGCGTCGACTGGCAGCCGGGCGGTTTCTACGCCAACAACAAGCCCGCCAAGACCAACCGCCTGGCCGACGATCCGGCGGTGTCGAAGGTGCTGTGGGAGCGGAGCGCGGCCCTCGTGGGCCTGGACGACTGACCCGGGGCGGTCGCTCGGGCCCCGGGTGTGGGGCAGCGCCGCCCAGGTTCCCGCTCGGCATTCGCTATGCGTTGGCCCGGCACCGCCTTTTCTTGGAGTCGTCTAGGGGGCGCGCGGGCACGCTGAGCGCATGACCGCAGCCCCCGCCCTCGCCGAACCGCCCCTCGTCCACCGCGGCGCGCGTCGCGTGCCGCGCCGCGTCACCTCGACCCGGCCCCTGTGGAACCTCGCCGCGATCGTCGTGGTCTGGGCCACGAGCCTGGTCGTCGTGGCCGTGTGGCTCGCCGGCGGTGAAGCACAGGCGCTGCGGGCCGGGGGAGCGGATACGCTCAACGCCCTCGGCCGCGCCGCGGGGCTGGCATCCGCGAACCTGCTCTTCTATCAAGTGCTGCTCATGGCGCGCGTGCCGCTGTTCGAGCGGGGGTTCGGGCGCGACGGCATCACCCGCATGCACCGGATCGTCGGGTTCTGGTCCTTCGCCCTGTTCATCGCTCACATCGTCCTGCAGGTCCTCGGCTACGCGATCGACGCGGGTGCGAATCCGGTCGTGCAGGTGTGGGAGTTCGTCTGGGACTACCCCGGCATGCTGTTGGCGACCGCGGGCACCGGCCTGCTGCTGATGGTCGTCGTCACCTCGGTGCGCAAGGCTCGGCGGCGTCTGCGGTACGAGTCGTGGCATTTGCTGCACCTCTACGGCTATCTGGGCGTGGGTCTCGCCATCCCGCACATGCTGTGGACGGGTGCCGACTTCGTCTCCTCCCCGGCCGCCACGACGTACTGGTGGGCGATGTGGGGCGCGACCGTGGCCGCGGTGCTCGTCTTCCGGCTGGGGATGCCGCTGGCGAGGTCGCTGCGGCACGGCATCCGTGTGAGCGCCGTCGTGCCCGACGGGCGCAGCGGCGTCTCGGTCCGCATGACCGGGCGACGGCTCGAGAGGCTGCACGCGCGCGGGGGGCAGTTCTTCGTGTGGCGGTTCCTCGACGGGCCGGGCTGGACCCGCGGGCACCCGTTCTCGCTCGCCGCCGACCCGGCCGGGGGAGAGCTCGTCATCTCGGCCCGGATCGTGGGCGACGGCACGCACCGCCTCGCCGCGTTGCGTCCCGGCACGCGCGTGCTGATCGAGGGTCCCTACGGCACGATGACCGCCGACGAGCGCCGCGGCGGACACCTGCTGATGATCGGGGCCGGGGCGGGGGTCGCCCCCCTCGTGTCGGTGCTCGAGGATGCCGAATGGGCGCCGGAGGAAGCGACGCTGCTCGTGCGCGACCACGCCGAGGCCGACGCCCTGCGTACGGACGCGATCACCCGTCTCGTGCGCGAGCGGGGCCTGCGCCACGCGGCGCTCCTCGGACCGCGGGCGCGGACCGCGTCACCGTGGCTGCCGCTCTCGCACGCGGAGTGGACGGGTCCCGACCTCATCCGTTACGTGACGCCGCGCCCCGCCGACACCGACGTGTTCCTGTGCGGTCCGCCCCCGTGGATGGCCGCCGTCCGCGCCGACCTGCGCCGCGCCGGGGTCCCCGCCGAGCGCATCCACCTCGAAGCCTTCACCGTCTGAGGAGCACCCGATGAAGAGAATCGTCTACGCCCTGATGGCCACCGTCACCGGACTCGTGCTGCTGTTCAGCTACCGCACCTCGCTCGAGCCCGAACCCGCGAGTGCGCTCGCCGACGCCCCGACGGCGGGCGGTGCCGCGGTCGCGGCCCCGACGACGGGCACCCCGTCGGCATCCGCCTCGCCCTCTCCGTCGTCCGCAGCGTCGTCCTCGGCGTCGGCCGCGCCGGCGGTGCCGTCCGCCACGCCCTCGTCGTCGAGCGGCCTCGCCGACGGAACCTGGACGGGCCAGGCGGCGAACACCCGCTACGGTCCCGTCCAGGTGCGCATCACGGTGTCGGGCGGGACCATCACCGACGTGCAGGTCCCGCAGTACCCCTCCGAGAGCGGGCGCGACCAGCAGATCAACTCGCGCGCGCTGCCGATCCTGGTGCAGCAGACGATGACGGCGCAGAGCGCGCAGGTCGACATGGTCTCGGGTGCCACCTACACCAGCACCGGGTACCGCACCTCGCTGCAGTCCGCCCTCGACCAGGCCCGCTCGTGAGCCCGGCCGTCACGGTCACGGCCGAGGTCATGGGGACGGTCGCCTCGATCACGCTCATCGCCGCCGTGCGCCGCGACGGCGACGTGGGCGAGGCCGTCGC
>NZ_QDFT01000089.1 GCF_003075375.1 Microbacterium testaceum
GCCTCGAGCGGTTCGAGGSCGGTCAGGTCGAGGTCGTACTGCTCGCGAAGCAGACGGGCGACGCCCGCGGGGGTGGACACGTCGGCAGGCGCGCCGCTGAGGGCGTCGCGAGGTGCCCCTGCCCCCGAACGCCGTCCTCCGTTGGTGCCGGCCCCCATGGCCGTTGAACGTTCCACTGTGGGGTCAGCCTGGACCACCGGCGCTCAGACGGATGGCTCTTGACAGCGGCGGTCGTCTCTGAGCGGGCTATGAGCGTTCCCAGTCCCCCACGATCCAGTCGGCGAGGGATGCCACGTGCTCCGCGACGCGCACGTGGTCTGCGCTTACGCGCCAGGCGGCGAAGGCCGCGGCGTCGGCGAACGTCCCGTCCTCGACGATGACGCGTCCTTTTCGCGTGTCGAGCGACAGGGCGATGTCCCACGCGGTCACTCCCGGCTGGTCGCCGAGCCCGCGCAGCAGGTCGATCGCTCGAGACACGTTCGGGTCCGTGACGTCGTCACGGACCCGGAACAGCACAACGTGTCGGTACATCTACTCGCGGATGGTGTCGACGTGGTCGCGATACCAGGCGACCGTGCGCTCCATGCCCTCTTCGAGCGAGATGGAGGCCGTCCACCCCAATGCTCGCTCCCGGTCAACGACGCCCCAGGCGGCGACGGGTGCCACGTGGTCCGGTACCCGCCTACACCTGCAACAGCATAAAGCCGCAGATCAAGTCGTGCGTGCGCACCTAGGGCCCGCGCACTACTCCACGGGTTGATGTAGTCGTTTGCTGGCGCCCAGCGATAAACCACCTTGATCCTTCGGCAAGGCGGCGACGGGCGCACCCCAAAGATAACCGGCTGCGAAGTACCACAACGGCAAAGTGTCGCTCATCATTCCCCACCCGGTCAACGCTATAGGCAGAATTGCGATTGTCATCACAATCGCAGCTTTATCACTTGGCGAAGGCCGGAGCGCTAGAACTCGGATTGCCGATCTGAGTGCAAGCGCAATCATCGGGAGAAAGAGAGCCACAGCCCCCGCAATACCCAACTCAGCTGCGGCAAGCAAAAATGAATTGTGCACAGGCCAGCCACTGGCTGTCAAAGCGTCGAGTCTACCCGCAACCTCTACGTAGCTGTTCGGCCCCGTTCCCGACCAAGGCATAAGAGATATGCTCGCAAGAGCGACCTCGGTAAAATGAGCGCGGAATGTACCGTCCTCACCCGTCGCGATTCGCTCCGCCCAGATTCCGGCCGACAGGAACACAACGAGGCCGAGTCCGGCAACAATAGTGATCTTCTTTCCCAAATTCTGAGAAGTGGGAAGCAGGACCACCCATCCCACGAGCAATATGCCCAGCGACAACGCGTTCGCGCGACTCTCAGTTAGGACAGTAGCGGGCACAGCGAGGCCCAGGATCCACCAGGACATATTCCTAATACTGCGCTGCTTTGAAACGGTCGAGGGCAGTACAACCGCACTCGTCAGTAGCAATATCTTACCAAGAGTGGATGGGTGCCCAAAGGTTCCGTTCGCCCTGCCACCCTCGTAAATGGCTGAGCCCGCCGACTGCGGAAATATAGGAACCCCCGCAGTTTGCACGATTACAACAAGCAGCTGAAATGCTGTTGCGAGAAGTATCAGAACGAGAAGGGCCCGCAGCTCACGTCGATGCGACGTGAGGCGGGATAAATAGATTCCAGCGACCCAGCCGAGCAACGCGACAAACAGGTGTAACGAGCCAGCTAACTCCTGGGTTGTCCCCCTCCAAATAAACTGCGACCACAATGTCAGAAAAATGCATGCTGGCGCAATAAGTAGAGCCGACGTGCGAATAGAACGCGAGACAACCGCCACCAAGACGACCAAGATAATAGCGACCGTATACGTCATCAGTCGAGGTTCGTAGCCTGATATACCTGACCTGCCCGTGTCGAACGGACTAGACCCCAGGATCGTCCGCGGAAAAAGAACAAGCGACAAGATGATGCCGCCCATCAAGATCCACGTTGCTCCGAATCTACGGCCTAGCCCGTACGAAATGAGTGCTACAAAAAATGCTAGCACCAGACCCAATATTGCTACGGGAAGTTGAGCTGCCACTCTAGTGACGGAATTCCACTATTTGCTCGACTGGCCTTCGAGGAGACCGAGCAACCCTATGACCCTCTGCCCCGTATCCAATCGCCACCATCGCAATGGGTAGGTCGTACTCGCCTAGCTCCGCGTGACTGCGCAGCTGATCTGCTTGCTCATTCGTCAATGACAGATTGAGCATGCAGGAGTCCAAACCGAGACCGTGGAGCGCCCAAACTAGGGTCATAGCGAACAAACCACCATCAATCCAAGCTTGATTACGCTCCTCGGACCCCGCGAAAAGTCGCGTATCCATTGAGATCAGCGCCACAACGGGGACTGTTTCACCGAAGCCTCGGTTCCCGTTCTGGTGACCGAGCATTCGTCTCGTGGCTTCCCCGGTCGCGAAAATCAAGCTCCATCCCTGGCGGTTACAGACCGAAGGTGAGTGCCCGGCCAACTCCGCAGCTTTCAGCAGAATGTCTTCAGGCACATCGCGAGCTCCGTCGAAGTCACGGACGCTCCGACGAGATTCGAAAAATTCCTGCAGGACATCGGCGCCGAGCGCAGCCGATTCTCTACGCAGCGGCGCTATGTCCTCAGCTACTTCGCCACCCGCATTCCACTGGGACAGCGCTGCCACGGCGGTACTTACGTGGCTTGACACCAAAGGCTGAGAGGCTAGGGCCGGCAAAACTTGATTCAACCGCGAATGCACCGCGCGCCCAAACGGGCGAGCGGGGTTGGGCAGGGTGAGTCCCTTTTCAACGCGATGGTAATCTTTTGTTGCCTGTCCTTCAATTTGACGCGGGTCCATAGCTGACAGAACGACCCAGTCGTTGGGCGCGGCGTATCGTGCGTAGCGCCGACGGTCGGCAGCAAACTCCGACCGAATTCTCATTCGCATGCGCGCCACATACATCGCGTCCTGCAGCCGCTGCGGGAGCAAGCTCGCAATGCGTCCGACGATGGTCGTCTCGCTCATATCAATCCCGTCCGTCGCGTGCCGCGCTCTCGAGCCAGCCGCGACCCCCCTATGCCAACCTACTAAATATAGCTCATGGACGTTTCCGCGACGTAACGGCGTCGCGCAACAGCGCGAACCAGGAGCGACAGTCACGCACGACTGCGATTGACACTCAAGACGGCGCGCGAACAGGTGTGAACTCAAAAGTTCCGCATCGCCGCTGCGCGCAATAATGGAAGCGCATTCACGAGCGCCGCAGTGTATTGCCCTGAAAAGATATCCTGCAGTTGAGCTTTGATTTGTTCGACCGAGGCATGCCGTGGATCGATGAATAGT
>NZ_QDFT01000090.1 GCF_003075375.1 Microbacterium testaceum
ACTCACCAGAGCACCTAGCCGCGCGGGTGGGAGACCCGCTGGCAGAAGCAATGGAACGAGCATCGAAGTACCACCCGGTCTACGGCCTCCAGAAGCGCCTCCTGATCGATGGGGCACTGTTCGTCTATGACGAATACCTGGACACCTGGACCGGCCCTCAGGGCGTGACCCTGGGCGGTCACACCATCCTTACGGGCATGAGCTACAACACCCGTGTGGAGGTGGCCAAGTGAGCGCCCTCTACAACTGGGCCGACCTCGCCCAGACAATCGATGTCAAGCTCGACACAGTGGACATGGCCGCGTTCATGGCACTGGACCCGAAGGACCAGGAGTCACATCCGGTCGGCAAGATGATTGAGGCGGTCGGCTCGGAGGTGCGCCGCGCCAAGGCTCGTGAGGCCGTGGAGACTGCGCGCCGTGAGGTCCTGCCGTTCGTGGTGATGTCGGAGAACGATATCCAGAACCTCCCTAGCCCTCAGTGGCTCGTAGAGGGGCTGATCCAGGAGTCCACCATCTGCATGTTGGCTGGGCCTGGAGGCCTGGGTAAGTCCTTCCTGGCGCTGGGCATCGCACGCGCTATGGCGTCGGGTGGTCCGTTCTTCGGCAAGAAGACTCAGCAGGGCAAGACGCTGTATGTCGTGGGTGAAGGTGCCGCCGCGTTCGGTGACCGTACCCGCGCCTGGGATGAGGCACACCCCACGCTCCAGGTGCCCGCTGACGGCATCGCCTACGTGACCCAGGGCGTGAACCTCAAGGACCCGGTGTCCGTCGAGACACTGGCAACCATGGTGGCGGACGGTGACTACTCGCTGGTCATCCTGGACACCCTGAGCCAGCTTGCCTACCTGGACAATGAGAACAACAACGCGGAGGTGGCGCTGACCTTCCGCGCTATCAAGTCCATCCGTGACGCTCGCGAGGGCACCACGGTTCTGGTGCTCGACCACACGCCGGTAAACGGTGGAAAGGTCCGTGGAGCTACCTCGAAGCGCGACAACTCAGACACCGTGATTATGGCTATCCCGGTGGGTGAGAAGGGTGAGGATGGATTCAGCCTGAGCACCCAGAACGATGACGGCGGCAAGCAGAAGGACGGCGCGGCGTTCGCGTGGCACGGCTTCGCGCTCCAGTCGGTCGGCAAGTCCGCAATCGTGGTGAACAACGGCGGCAAGCGCCCGATGTCGCCCTACTGGGAAAAGTGCCTCAAGGCCCTCCAGACCGGCCCCCAGTCGGCCAGCCAGCTACGCGATGCGTGCGGCATCGAAGGCGACATGCGTACCGGAGAAGGTAAGCGCCTGGGCCGTGAGGTGGAGCACTGGCTACGTGACGAACTCATCACGAAGTCGGACAGTAAGACCCGCCCGGTGTACTCGCTCTCGACTCAGGCTGAGGCGGTGCTGGCGTGACCCCCGAACAAATGCAGAAGATCACGGCTGACTTCATCGAAGCTCACCGCATCTATCAGGCAGAGCTAGAGGAACGTATCCAGGCGGTGGAGGCCCAGCTAGGCGTCCAGCCGTCCTGGCTCACGAAGAAGCTTGCGCGGTACCGCGAGGTCCACGCTGATGTTAAGGTTCCCGAATGAAGCGCATGGTGGCCCTGGTGGCTATGTCCCTGGTCCTCTTGACCGGGTGCCGGTCCTATACCCCGGAGCCTGACGCAAGCAAGGTACATGCGGCGTGGACCGTCTGCGGATGGGCTATCGAGGATCATCACACGGCCTTGAAAGAAGAGGTCACCCCGGAGGAACTAGCCGCCGAGATTCTGGACGTGTGCGGCGAAGAACCCCCGCTTCCGTAACACTATGGAGTTGGTCCGGAAGGCCCATGGCACCCTCTGTCATGGGCCTTCCGTGTACCCAGACAAACAGAAACCCCGGCCAGACCGCTACGGGGGTCTGACCGGGGCTTTTTCGAATTGTCTAGGTCAAGAATTGTTGGCGTCGCGGTAAGCCTTCTGGATTTCCTGGCTGATCCGACCGCGGTCAGACACCGTGTACCCGTTCGCCTGTGCCCAGGTCCGCATGGCGTTACGCTCTTCCTTGCTCGGCTCAGTCTTCCCGCCCGACTTAGCGGCGGTGCGGCCCGCCACTCGGGTAGCTGCGTCGATGTAGGGAGCCAGGAAGTCATCCAGCTTCTTGGCGTTCGCCTTACCCAGGTCGATCTTGTAGTCGGTCCCGGCGTAGGAGAAGAAGATTTCCTGAGCGTCCTTCTCATCGACCGCCTCTCCAGTGAGGTCATCGGTGATGTCGTAGACGGTGCGTTCCTTGCGTGCCATAAGACAGACACTAGCGTATGTCTACGCTTACCCGCCCCAGACCTTGACCCTTTCCGACCTGGATAGTGACGTTGCCCCGCACCAATGCGCGGCGCTTTTCGGGGTCTAGAGCATCGAACCACTTCTTGAATCCATCGGCGCTCTCGTAGCTATCCTCACCGGCCTTCATGAGGTCTTCCAACCACTCGGCGGCGAAGTCATCCGACAGGGCCTTCTCTAGCTGGGCGTCGATGTTCCGGCGCTTGTGATCTACAGCGGCCAAGGCCGTGGTGATCTTGGCGCGGTTCACGCCCTTGATGGTCAGCGCGTCCGTGAGGCTGTCCCGCTCACTCTCTAGCTCTGCCACCTCGGCCCGGAGAGCACGGACTGTGGAGCCGGTACCCTTGGGCGCGAACCACTTACCGCTCATGAAGCCGTAAAGCTTCGCCTCGACATAGGCCTCTAGCTTGCCCGCATGAATGGCGGTGTGCGTCTTATCCTTGACCACCCCGGCGTCATGGCACTGGTAGTAGAGCGTCTTCTTGCCCCGGCTGTTCACCGTGCGAGCGCGCATTGTCTGGCCACAGGCGCACTCGGCAACATCGGTCAGGTAGTGCTTGAG
>NZ_QDFT01000091.1 GCF_003075375.1 Microbacterium testaceum
CGTGTTCGCCGAGCGCAGGCGACTCGCCAGGTGCCAGGCGGCCGCGAGCTTGTCGGCCGCGTCGTGCTCGATCAGTCCGGCCTCGGCCGCGGCATCCAGAGCCCCCAGCGTCGACGTCGTGCGCATCGCCGGCACCTGCCGTGCGTGCTGCAACTGCAGCAGCTGCACCAGCCACTCGACGTCGCTGAGCGAGCCGGGGCCGAGCTTGAGGTGTCGGGCGGGATCGGCGCCCTGCGGCAGACGCTCGTTCTCGACGCGCGCCTTGATGCGGCGGATCTCGCGCAGGCCGTTTTGGTCGGCCGAGACGGGGTAGCGCACCTCGTCGGCGAGCTCCAGGAACGCGCGGATGAGCTTGACGCTTCCCGCGACCCCGCGGGCGCGCAGGAGAGCCTGCGCCTCCCACGACAGCGACCAGCGCCGGTAGTACTCCGCGTAGGCGTCGAGCGAACGCGCGAGGGGCCCGCTGCGTCCCTCGGGGCGCAGCTCGGCGTCGAGGTCGAGCGGCAGGCGGTGGTCCTCGGACTGCTCGCGCAGCCCCGCGACGAGCTTGAGGGCGAGGTGGCTCGCGCGCTGCGGGTCGAGGCCGTTGGCGCGATAGACGTACATCACGTCGGCATCCGAGCCGAAGCCGATCTCGCGGCCGCCGAACCGGCCCATCGCGATGACCGCGAAGTCGAGGTCGTCGTCCTCGGGCGGAACCACGACGCGACGCACGGCCCGCAGCGTCGCCTGGATCGTGACCTCGGTGATGGTCGTCAGAGCGTCCGAGAGCTCCTCGAGCGACACGGTGCCCAGGACCGCCGCCATGGCGACGCGCAGCATCTCGCGACGGCGCAGCGCGCGCACCGAGCGCATCGCGTCGTCGATGTCGTCCCAGCGCGTCTGGATTGCGCGCGCCTCGTCCTCGAGCGCCTTGCCGGAACGCGGCCGCAGCAGCGCATCGTCGTCGAGCCACGCGACGGATTCGGGGATCCATTCCATCAGCTCGCCGATGTAACGCGAGCCGGACAGCACGCGGGTCAGGCTCTCGGCCGCCCCCGCCGAGTCGCGCAGCATCCGCAGGAACCACGGGGTGTTGCCCAGTCGCTCGCTGATGCGGCGGAACACCAGCAGCCCGTAGTCGGGATCGACACCGTCCGCGAACCACCGGATCATCACGGGCATGAGGTGGCGCTGGATCGACGCCTTGCGGCTCAGGCCGCTCGTGAGCGCGGCGATGTGCCGCAGCGCCCCCGCCGGATCGCGGAAGCCGATGGCCGCGAGTCGGTCGCGCGCCTGAGCGGTGGACAGGGTCCGCTCGCCCTCGGGCAGCGCCGCGACGGCCGAGAGCAGCGGGCGGTAGAACAGGCGCACGTGGATGTCGCGGACCTCGCGCTTGATGCCCTCCCACACCGCCTGGACTCCGGATGCCGAATCCGCCAGACGCGACGCTCGCGCGAGCACGCGCAGGTCGTCGTCCTTCTCGGGCAGCAGCGCCGTGCGACGCAGCCCGCGCAGCTGCAGGCGGTGCTCGAGCAGACGCAGGAGCCGGTAGTCGCGCGCGAAGGCCTCGGCCTCGGATCGGCCGATGTAGCCCTCGGCGACCAGCGCGTCGAGCGCCTCGAGTGTGCCGCGCTGCCGGATGCGCTCGTCGCTCAGCCCGTGCACGAGCTGGAGCAGCTGCACGGTGAACTCGACATCTCGGATGCCGCCGGGCCCGAGCTTGAGCTGACGGTTCACCTCGGACGCGGGGATGTGATCGGTGACGCGCTCGCGCATGCGCTGCACGCCCTCGACGAAGTTCTCGCGTGCCGCGCTGTGCCAGACGAGCGGCTGGACGGCCGCGACGTACTCGGCGCCGAGCGTCGCATCTCCCGCGATCGCCCGCGCCTTGAGCAGAGCCTGGAACTCCCAGCTCTTCGCCCACCGGTCGTAGTACTGGCGGTGCGAGGCGAGACTGCGCACCAGCGCCCCCTGCTTTCCCTCGGGACGCAGGTTGGGGTCGACCTCCCAGAGGGGCGGCTCGATCTCGACGCCCGAGATCCCCCGCATCGTCTGCACCGCGAGGCGGGTGCCGATGTCGATCGCGCGGGCCTCGGAGACGACCTCTTCGTCCGCCGACCCACCGACGAAGATCACGTCGACGTCGCTGACGTAGTTGAGCTCGCGAGCCCCGGTCTTGCCCATCGCGATGATGGCGAATCGCGTCGCTGCGACCTGCTCGCGCGGGAACGTTCCCGGTCCCGGGGATGCCACGCGCGAGCGCGCGACGCTCAGCGAGGCCTCGAGGGCCGCTCCGGCCAGATCGGCGAGCGAGGCCGAGACGACGTCGATCGCCGCCGCCGGGTCGTCCTGGCCGAGGTCGTACGCGGCGATGCGGGCCAGCAGGCGCCGGTACCGCACGCGCAGCGCGACCCATGCGGCATCCGAGGAGTCCGTCGCGAAACCCTCGACGTCGCCGACGGAGTCGAGCAGTTCGGCGCGCATGGTCGGCTCGTCGGGCAGCGTGAGTCCCGCGCCCGAGAGGTGGACGAGTTCGTCGGGATGACGCAGGTAGAACTCGGCGAAGCCGTCGGAGGCGCCCACGACGTCCCACAGGGCACGCCACGCTCCGGCGTCGGCCGCCGCCGCACGGACCGCGGCCGGATCCCGGCGGGCGACCTGCAGGACGGCGAAGAGCGCGCGATCGGGGTCGGCCACGCGCTGCGCGAGCTGCATGGCATCCGCTCGACCGACGCCGACCGACTCCTCGAGCTCACCGAGCAGGGTGTCTGCTTCGGTGAGGCGCGAGAAGCCGGTGCGGGCGAGGGCGGTGAGCGCGGTGGAGCGGTCGCCCGAGGTCATCGGTCGGCCGTCAGAGTGCTTCGAGGTTGCTCGCCAGCTCGAACGGCGTCACCTGGGCACGGTACTGCTGCCACTCGCGACGCTTGTTGAGCAGCACGTACTTGAAGACCGTCTCGCCCAGGGTCTCGGCGACCAGCTCGGACTCCTCGAGGTACTCGAGGGCGTGGTCGAGGCTCGCGGGCAGCGGCGCGTACCCGAGGGCGCGACGCTCGGAGTCGCTGAGCGACCACACGTTGTCCTCGGCCTCGGCGGGCAGCTCGTACTCCTCTTCGATGCCCTTCAGGCCGGCGGCGAGCATGAGCGCGTACGACAGGTACGGGTTGGCCGCGGAGTCCAGGGCGCGGTACTCGACGCGCGTCGAC
>NZ_QDFT01000092.1 GCF_003075375.1 Microbacterium testaceum
GCCCCGGTCGATGTCGACGGGCTCGACGGCTCCGCGCGGGCGGCTGACGTCGCGGCTCAGGGGCCGGAGCGCGCGGAGCCGTCGAGCCCGTCGACATCGACCGGGGCTCACCGGCTCAGGCCTCGAACACCGCCCACCCGCGCGGCCCGAGCTCGACGCGCCCGTCGACCAGGTTCCCGTCGCCCGCGACGCGCTCGCGGGCGTCGGCGGCCGGAAGCGTCACCGGGTCGTCGCCGATGTTCAGGGCGACCACCACGGCGTCGTCGCCGATGGCGGTGCGCAGGGCGATCGCGGTGTTCGCGACCTCGATCACGTCGGTGTGGGCACGCCACAGCCACGCCTTGCGGCGGCGCAGGGCGATCAGCGCGCGGTGCGCCTCGAGGATCGCCTCGTCGACGTCGTCGACCTGGGCGGGGGATGCCGGGAACTCCGGCCGCACCGCGTCATCGCCGCCTTCGCGCTCCTCCTTCACAGCGGTCCACCCGAATTCGTCGCCCGCGTAGACCGAGGGCGTGCCGGCGACCGTGAACAGCACCGCCAAGGCGTGCGGTACCAGGTCGGGGCCGACCGCGGAGGCGATGCGGGTGACGTCGTGATTGCCGACGAACGTCTGCGGGGCGAAGGTCGCGAGCAGTTCATCGTGCCGCTCGATCGCGTGGCTCAGCTCGAACAGGTTCGCGTCCGAGATGCCGTGCCAGATGCCCTGCCACAGCTCGTACTGCGTCAGGGCGTCCATCGTCGAGCTCTGCACGATGTCCGCGGCATCGCCGTGGATCACCTCGCCGAGGAACCACGCGTCGCCGAAGCGCTCGCGCACGCGGGGGAGCACCTCGGCCCAGAACGCGGTCGGCACCGCGTAGGCGGCATCCAATCTCCACCCGTCGATGCCGCGCTCGAGCCAGTGGCACATGATGTCGACCACCAGATCCGCGACCGCGGGCGACGAATGGTCCAGGGCGACGAGGGCGTCGTGGCCCTCGAAGACGTCGGCCTCGAAACGCCCGTCGATCCAGCGGCCGCGGATCAGCGGCGAGGTCTTGTCGGTCGTCGAGCGGAAGGCGGGGTGAGCGCGGCCCACGTGGTTGAACACGCCGTCGAAGAGCACGCGGATGCCGCGCTGGCGCGCCGCGGCGAGCAGGCGGTCGATGTCGCCGTCGTCCCCGAGCCGGGGGTCGATGCGGAAATGGTCCACGGTGTCGTAGCCGTGGGTCTCGGAGGCGAAAACCGGCCCCAGGAGCAGGCCGTTCAGGCCGAGCCCGATGACGTGATCCAGCCACGCCTCGAGCCGATCGAGGCGGTGCACGACCTCGGCATCCGGGTCGACGCCGTCGCGGATGGGCGCGCCGACGAAGCCGAGCGGGTAGACGTGCCACCACATGACGTGTTCGGGCCACGCGGGCATGGATCCTCCTGCGCCCGGGGGTCGGCCCGGACACCTCGACGGTATCCGCAGCCGGGCCGGCTCGAGCGGGGCTTGCCGCGGAGGCGGACGCGGGTCAGGCCCGCGAGCGCTCGGCGGGCAGGCCGAAGGCCGGGAGGTCGAGCGCCCTCTCGCGCGCCGCGTCGACGGCGGCGGCGACCGCGCCGATCGAGACGATGTCGGCGCCGAGCGTCGACGCCGCGATGGCGGGTGCCGGAAGGTCGAGTGCGCGGGGGAGGGCGTCCCGGGCTGCCGCGATGATGGGGGCGGCTCCGGCGGCGATGGCCCCCGAGACGATCACGCGGTCCACGTCGAAGAGGCTGCCGAACATGCCTACGACGCCGGCCAGGGCGGGCCCCACCTCGCGCGCGACGGCGAGGGCGCCCTCGTCGCCCGCCGCAGCCAGATCGAGCACGGTCTTGGCATCCACCTCTTCGGGAGCGAGACGGCGCAGCGGGCTGTCGGGGGGCAGCGTCCCGGCGGCGCGGGCGGCATGAGCGGCGGCGACGCACCGGGGCGCGAGCCCCTCGGCGCTTCCGACGCCGTCCACACGGTCGAACGCCACGGTCTCTCCCGCTCCGCCGTGCTTGCCGCGCAGCAGGCGCCCGTCGAGGTGGATGCCCGCGCCGAAGCGTTCACCGGCGAGCAGGGCGACGAAATCGTCGCAGCCGACGGCCGCGCCCCGCGCGCGTTCGGCGATCGCGGCCAATGACGCGTCGTTCTCGACGCGGACGATGGGGGACCACGCCGCGAAGCTGTCGACGAAACCGGGGTTCATGCGCTCCCAGAACCGGTCGTAGTGCACGGGGGAGCGGCCGTCCCGATCCACGGGCGCGGGGACGCCCACGCACATCGCGACGATGTCGTCGCGGGTGCGCTGCGCGCGCGTGAGGGTGGCGGACACGGTCGTCTCCGCGGCCCGTCGCCGTCGGTCCGGCGAGTCGCGCTCGGGGTCGACGGTCAGGCGCGATGTCGCGAGCACGTCACCGCGCAGGTCGGCGACGGCGGCGGTGATGTGTCCGCGACCGGCATCGACGCCGACCACGACCCCGGCGTCGGCGCGGAAGCCGAAGCGTCGCGCCGGACGCCCCTTGGAGTACTCGCCGACGGCGCGCGCGTTCGGCATCTCGTTCAGCAGGCCGCGCTGGGTCAGCTCGTCGAGCACGTCGATCGCGGTGGAGCGGGTCAGTCCCACCCCGGCGATGACGTCGCTGGCGGTGAAGGCGTCGGTCGACCACGCCAGACGCAGGACCGCGTCGAGGCTGTGCCGGCGCAGAGACGGTGTCGTCGTGGCATCCATCGGCACGTTCCGACCTCCTCGGTCACGGGTGCGGGCGACTCTTGACCACTGTGCGGTCCGATGCAATACTGCCTGCACGACATTGATTTGGCGACTAGATTTAGTCGCCGATACAACATATTCGCAGTGCGGCGGAGGAGGAACCAGGTGTCGACGAAGACCAGGGCGGTAAGACGGTGGGTCGCCGCGGCCGCGGTGGGAGTGCTCGGGGCGGGTCTGCTCGCGGGGTGTTCCGCCGACGGGCGCGAGACGATCCGCTTCACCTTCAGCAAGCGCGAGGCGCTGAC
>NZ_QDFT01000093.1 GCF_003075375.1 Microbacterium testaceum
ACACCGGATGCCACGCGCTCGCGCGCGGCGCGGATCTCGTCGCGCTCCGCCTCGGCCCCGCGGCGCAGCGCGTCGACCTGCGCCCACTCCCCCGAGAGCGTCGACCCCTCGGGATCGTGCTCGTCGTCGGCGGTCGCGTCGGCCCGGTCGTGGCGCAGGCTGTCGTCGTCCTCGCGCAACCGGGCCAGGCGCGCCTCGACCTCGCGCGCGCGGTCGTCGAGCATGCGTGTCGCGGTGGTGGCATCCATGGTGCGACGCTAGCCCCCTCCTCCGACATCGGGGGCCGGGCAGGATCGGCTCATGAGCGAGCTCCGACGCCACTGGACACCGACCGCCGTGGCGTACCTCGTCCTGTCCGTCGCCGGACTCGTGGGCACGTGGATCTTCAACGCCTTCGCGATCGTGCAGATGCGCGACTTCATCGGCGACCTCGTCTCGAGCGGTCCCGCGGTGTCGTCCATCACCGTGGACCTGCTGGTCGTGGCGATCGCGGGCAGCATCTTCATCCTCGTCGAGGGCCGACGTCTCGGCATGCGCTTCGCATGGGTGTACGTGGTGCTGTCGGGCCTGACGGCCTTCGCGTTCACGCTCCCCCTCTTCCTCGCGATGCGTCAGCGCCGGCTGACCGCCCGAGCCGCGGTCTGACGGCCGAGCGTGATCGCCGCGACGCGTCGAAGCGGGCGACGCGTCGCGGCGATCCGCCGCGGGTCAGCGCGAGGCGAGCCCCTCGCGCAGCCCGTCGATCAGCGGGGTCGTCGGGCGGCCGATGATGCGGGCCAGGGCGCCGTCCGTCTGCGAGAGCGCCCCGCGGGCGATCGCGTCGTCGATGCCGGCGACGAACGCCGCCGTCCCGGCATCCAGTCCCGCCGCCTCGAGGCCCGCCGCCAGCTGGTCGACGGTCACCGCGGTGTAGGTCACCGGGCGGCCCAGCACCTCGCCCGCCGCGGCGGCGAGCTCGTCGTAGGTCCAGGCCACGTCGCCGCCGACCTCGATCGTCCGACCGGCCAGGTCGTCGGTGGTCAGGGCCACCGCCGCGGCCTCGGCGTAGTCGCGACGGCTCGCGCTCGCGACGCGCGCGTCGCCGGCGGCCGCGACGATCTCGCCCGTCTCGGCCGCACGCGCGACCGCGTCGAGGTAGTTCTCGGTGTACCAGTTGTGGCGGAGGATCGTCGCCGAGACCCCCGAGGCGGCGATCGCCTGCTCGGTCGCCAGGTGGTCGGCGCCGAGCGCGTAGTCGATCTCGTCGACGCGCGGCGCGCTGGTGTAGACCAGGCGCTCGACGCCCGCCTCCGCGACCGCCGCCACGACGTTGCGGTGCCCGGCGACGCGATCGGCGTCGGTGCCCGAGATGAGCAGGACGCGGTCGACGCCCGTCAGGGCCGGAGCGAGGGTCTCGGGCCGGGAGTAGTCGAGCTCGACGACGCGCACGCCGCGATCGGCGAGGTCGGCGGCTTTGGCAGGGGTACGGACGCCCGCGACGATGTCGGACGCGGCTGTCCCGCGCTCGAGCAGGGCGGAGACGACGAGACGGCCGAGGTGGCCGGTGGCGGCGGTGACGAGGAGAGTCATGGGAGTGTTCCTTTCGTGGGTACGCCCGTTCCAACCCGACACCGTTCGGCGCATTCCGGAATGCCGGTACCCACTTTCTGGTTAGGTACTCACATGAGCGTCAGTCTTGCCGATCTGCGCGGTCGCGATCCCCAGATCTTCACCGACGGGTGTCCGACACGGACGGTCCTCGACCACGTGATGGGCAAGTGGGGCATCCTGGTGCTCCTCGCCCTGTCGGACGGGACGCAGCGATGGGGGGTGCTGCGCCGCAACGTCGCCGGCATCAGCGAGAAGATGCTCGCCAGCACCCTGAAGACCCTCGAGGCCGACGGCCTGGTCCGGCGCACCGCGTACCCCGAGGTGCCCCCGCGCGTCGAATACGCCCTGTCGCCGCTCGGACGCGATCTCATGCAGCGCGTCCTCCCCCTCATGGAGTGGGTCGCCGACCACGCCGCCGACATCGTCGACCGGAGCGCGTGATGGTGCGTCTGCCCGATCTGCGGACGGTGCGCGGCAGCCTGAACGTGCGCGCCCCGCGGCGCGTCCCCCTGCTGCAGGTGGCCAAGTCCGCTCTCGCGATCATCGCCGCCTGGCTGGTCGCGGGGTGGCTGGTGCAGGGTCCGCCGCCGATCTTCGCCGCGATCGCCGCGCTGCTGGTCGTCCAGCCGAGCATCAACCAGTCGTTCACGCGCGCGGTCGAGCGCAGCGTCGGCGTCATCCTGGGCGTCGTCATCGCCGCGGCGCTGGGCCTCGTCTTCGGCTCGCAGCCGTGGGTGGCGCTGCTGTCGGCGGGCGTCGCGCTGGCCGTGGCGTGGGCCGCGCGCATCTCGCCGGGCGCGACCAACCAGATCGCCATCAGCGCGCTCCTCGTGCTGGCCCTGGGCACCGCGACCCCCAACTACGCGCTCGACCGCGTGCTCGAGACCCTCATCGGCGCGGCGATCGGCATCGTCGTCAACGCGGTGCTCGTCCCACCCGTGCTCGTGCCCGCGGCCCGCGACAAGGTCGACGTGCTGGGCCGCGAGCTCGCCGGCGCCCTCGAGCGGCTGGCCGACGCCCTCGAGACGCCCCAGACGCCCGCTTCGCTCGAGGGCCTGTTGATCGAGGCGCGGCTGCTCCGTCCGGTCCGGGATGCCGCGTCCGACGCCATCCGCGACGGCGCCGACTCGCTGGCGCTCAACCCGCGCAGCGGGCGGCACCGCGCCGAACTGGCCGAGATGGGCGAGCTGCTCGACCGTTTCAGTCCCGTCGTGACCCAGACCGTCGGCATGACGCGCGCGGTCTACGACGGCTACGAGAGCTCGATCGTCGACGAGCCCGCCGTCCGGGCGATCGCGGAGCAGCTGCATCGCGCCGCCCACGACGTCCGTCTCGCGTTCGCGCTCGACGCGGGGCCCGAGCGCGTGGTCGACGCCGAACCCGCCCTCACCCGTCCCCTGCAGATCCAGACGCCCTCTCCCCTGCACTGGGTCCTCGTCGGATCGCTGCTGATGGATCTGCATCGCGTCCACGAGAGCCTGCGCGACGGCGAGYCCTAGCCCGCGCGCACGCGCGCCGCGTCGGGAAGGTCCGGCSAATCCCGCCCCGGCGACCCTCGCCGCCGCCCGCGCTGGTTGACTGGGCGCATGGGCACCGCCATGTTCCCCCTTGGAGCCGTCCTCTTGGCGCATACGCGGCKGGCGCTGCGGATCGTCGAGGAGCGGTA
>NZ_QDFT01000094.1 GCF_003075375.1 Microbacterium testaceum
GCATGACCGCGCGCCGTCGTGCCTCATTCGCACCCATCGGGGTGGGACTAGGAGCGCTTGCGCTAGCTGTCGGCAGCCTCGCACTCATGCTCGCACCACTGGCCTACGCTGCAATGCTCCTTTCCGCTGTCGCGGTGGCTATGGCGGTGAGGAAGCGATGATCCAGCGCAACCTCCCGCCTACCTCGACCTACAGCGACTTCCCCTACGCCGAGGCCTGCTTCGTAGAGCACTACCAACACGATCCCGCCCGCCTCGTGGTGGGGCACGGCAACCTCATGGGCTGCAAGGCGCGCCTGGTGCGGGGACAAAGCGAGGTGGAGGCTCGCATCACCACGGCTCGCGGTGTCATGTCGTTCCGCGTCGACGAGCCCGAGAAATGGGCATGGGTGCTGCTTCACCCGGAACAGCGCGCCGACCGCCTCGAACTGCAATGGCTGGAGGAGGAGCGCCGACGCAATGAAACCACCCGCACTGAATGGCAGTCGCGGACAACCAAAGGAGTACAGAACCATGACTAGTCGCAAAGAACAGGGCGAGCGTGCAATACGCGCCCTCGAAAAGTTCAGAAGCGGGGGTGCGCGCACCTTCAGCCTCCCCGACGACCCCGAGAGTGATGAAGACCTCTCCGACCTGCTCCGCAGTCGCGCCGCTCCGAAGCCCGATGAGGAGGTCCGACAGATCAAGCTCTCCTGACCTCCCCCCGCCTCTCCCGTGTGCATCCCCGCACACGGGAGAAGTGCTGAGCTACCGATTCCGGCTGATATTCCTCCCGTCACTATAAGGAGGACACATCACCATGGCGAAGTTCCACATCAGCGAGGCTGGCAATCCAGCACCGTGCAAGGCCACTGTCAACGCCTGCCCCCGCGGGGGCGAAGCAGATCACTACTCATCGCCACAGGACGCGCGTCAGGCCTACGAGGATGTGCAGGCTGATCAACTGTTCAAGCCGCTGCCGTCTCGCACCCCCTACGCCCCCGCCGAGGAGCGCTACAAGCCGAGCGACGTGCTGGCCAAACTCCGCCAATGGCTCAACAACGTTGGGCTGTCTCGCACCGCCGTGAAGCTGACCACCAGCCACCGCGAGTCGGTAACCATCCGCACCAACAAGTGGACCGGCGAGGCTGAGAGCTTCGAGGTGTCGCAGATGTGGCTGCTTCGTGCCAACCGCGACAAAGTGGACAGAGCGCTCGAAGCCGCAGTTGACCGCGCCAAACCCCGCACAACCGATCCCCGCACCGGCGCACCGCTTTCGGAGGCTGAGCAACGAGAGACTAAGTACGGAACCATCGCTGCGAACTACCTACGTAATGCCGGGCTGAGCGAATGGCGCGTGCAGGTGCAGGACACCGTAAACGGCAAGGACGGGACTCTCGGTGCCGCTGACTACGGCGCGAAGACCATCCTGCTTCAGCGCAATCACCTGCGCACCGCTGACCGCGACGCGATCATCTCCACGATTCAGCATGAGGCAGCGCACGCCAAGGCGGGACAGGGCAACGGCCACAATCACATTTGGAAGCACGAGGCCGTCCTGCTCGGGCTGTCGAACCCCACTGCTAACAGCTTTGGTCAGGAGAACGACCGGCAGCTACGGGCGGGTACGGCCAAGGTAAAGGACGTGGCAGGGGGTGGCGTTGCGCGCGGCCCGCACCGCGGCCAGTTTGTAGATCGCGCAAAGCCAAGAGAGGTGAGGCAGGAGGAGGCTCGGGAACGAAAGGCCGCCCGTGCACTCGACCCAGAGATGATCGAAGCCCTGAAGCTTAAGTACCTCAAGAAGTTCAAGCAGCCGTTCGATGAATCGGGGCTGTCGATTCCCGAACTCCTCCAGATGGCCGCCCGCAGGGAACTCGACTAGTCCTCGCCCACATCCGCCCCCGCCTCGACCACCCGAGGCGGGGGCTTTCCTATGGAGCGCCACCGCAGGCCGCAGCCTCGCGGCATCACAGGGTGCGAGTGCGTGTGCCTGTGGATGGGGACCGCTCGCGCTGGTGCCGTCAGCTACAGCGGGCGAGACTCGCCGAGAAAGCGAGCATCCTGGTCCTCTGCCGCCGCGAGAGGTCCCAGTCATCGCATCACGTAGAACGCAATGGCGATGCCGAGGCGTGACCTCCTCGAGTGCAAGGGGCGCGGAACGAGGAGGTCACGCACGTCATATTCGGAGGGGCCGGGCCGACGGATGGGTACGGACCGTTTCCTCTCAGCGCTCCCGGTGCGAGGCGGACCGGCSGACGATGTAAGGCCCAACGGGCTGGTTGCCTCGACGAGCCTCGGTGTGCCAGTCAGTCGGCCGTAGCAGCCTCAGGCGTTCCGTCTGGCTCGGGTTGGGGCTCGTAATGACCAAGCGACCTTTCGTGTAGAAATGCGCACAGCTCGGCCGCCACCTGCAGGTCATGGGTTAGCGCATTCAACTCGAAGCTCGTCAAGTTCAGTGTCTCTGCCCGGTTCGATC
>NZ_QDFT01000095.1 GCF_003075375.1 Microbacterium testaceum
CCGGCACCGCCACGCCACCGCTCGCGGTCGTCCCGGAGCCGAGCTTGTCGACCCACTCCTTCAACGCCCCGCGAGAGATGCCGAGATCGACCGCGATGCCCTCGAGCGTTGCGCCCGGCGTCGATTCGTACAGGTCCACCGCCCGCCGCCGGAACTCGTCGGTGTAGTTCTTCCTTGCCATCCTTGGATTCTCGCTTCCCCAGCGTTCGTGCTGGAATCAGCGTGTCCAAGATCAGGGGGCAGGCCCCCGAAGGTTCATCGGGGCAGATGACTTGAACTACGCGCGCTGTGCCGTTAGCGGCAGGTTGCGCTGATGCTGGGCGAAGGAAAGTCCGAGGCGAGTCAGCTCGGTAATACCGGGCCCGCCGCGTTAGAACAACAGGCCAGGCGTCGATGCGACTTGACGCCTGATGTTTCCCAGAACCTCCCCATGATTTAGAGGGGCGAGGTCGCGGCGGCTTCGCGACCGGTCCTAAGAGCCCCGCCTTCTGAACGACGGGCGCCCCACCTTCCCGTACGTCGCCGTCGAGGCAGTGCGGCAGGCCCGTAAGCAGCCACAGGCCGAGAGACCCAGTCGACCGAGACGTAGCCCAACCGGAAGTCTCGAATGACTTCGAGTTGCTTGGTGATCTCGTTGTCGTCGTGCGGCCGGTTTTCGTCGCCACGGATCATTTTCGCCAGGGCCAGCCGTCGCGCGTTGACGCGCTCTCATCCGAGCAGATAGCTTGCATCGCCTGTCAGGCGGTGCAATTCGGCAGAGAACGTTGGCTGATGACCATCCGCCGCACGACGGCCATGAAGGTGGGCGTCGGCGAGGCGATGTCGTGAAGGGAAGCAGTCCGACTTTTACCGGATCTGGGGCTCGCGCCAGGGATCTGATACCGTGAGCTACATAAGTGGTTCGGTGAACAACTGGAAGGGGCTCAACGATGAGTGAAAACACGGACAAGGCACTGGTCCTCGGGGGTGGCGGTGTTGTGGGTATCGCTTGGGAGACCGGGCTGCTCGCTGGACTGGCCAGCAAGGGTGTTGACGTGGTGAGCACTGCGGACCTCGTTGTCGGGAGTTCTGCCGGGGCAACGGTTGCCGCGCAGGTCTTTACCACGCCTTTGGAGAAGTTGTATAAGGATCAGATCGAAGGGACGGGCGCTCCCGGGCCGGCTATTGATGTGGACATGGGTAGCTTGCTTGGCAGGATCGGCCAAGAACTCAGTGCGGAGCCGGACCCGGTTAAAGCGCGCAAGTCCATTGGTGCAATGTCGCTGGAGAAGGACCGTGTTCCGGAGGCGGAGCGCCGCGCCATCATCGAGGCCCGGCTGGAATCGCACGAATGGCCAGAGCAGCTCGTCCGGGTGACAACGATTCAGGCCGATACGGGTGAGTTCAAGGTTCTTGATAAGAACTCCGGTGTGAATCTCGTGGATGCGGTGGCTGCGAGCTGTGCGATCCCCGTGGTGTGGCCGGCCGTGACCATAGGTGGAAACCGTTTCTACGATGGTAGCGTCCGTTCCGGGACCAACACCGACGTGGCGGAGGGCTACGGCAAAGTTCTTGTTCTTGAGGTAATGAAGCTTCCAGAGAACTCTGATGTCAAGGATATCGGTGATTCGAGCCAAGTGAAGACTATTTCATTGGATGAGACATCGAAAGAAGCGATCGGCGAGAACCCGCTCGATCCGGACGCTTCCCCCGCAGCGGCGAAAGCGGGCTACGATCAGGGCGTTCGCATCGCGGACGAGGTCCGGGAGTTCTGGGACTGATTCCCAGTGACAACAGCGCACTGATTGGGGCCTGCCCCCTGATCTTGGACACGCTGATTCCAGCACGAACGCTGGGGAAGCGAGAATCCAAGGATGGCAAGGAAGAACTACACCGACGAGTTCCGGCGGCGGGCGGTGGACCTGTACGAATCGACGCCGGGCGCAACGCTCGAGGGCATCGCGGTCGATCTCGGCATCTCTCGCGGGGCGTTGAAGGAGTGGGTCGACAAGCTCGGCTCCGGGACGACCGCGAGCGGTGGCGTGGCGGTGCCG
>NZ_QDFT01000096.1 GCF_003075375.1 Microbacterium testaceum
TCCTGACCGTCCAGAAGAATCGTGGGCGAGCCCGCGAAACCAGAGCTCACCGCCTCAGCCTCGGTGCGGATCAACACGAACTCCACCGGAACATCGCCCCGTCCGATCGAGTCGAGCACCAGCCGTACTCGATCGCCCGCCTCCTGCCAATTCGGGCAATCCTCGATATGCAGCACCTGGATCTTCACACGCCCATTCTCCCGCGCAACTCGCGGCGGCTGGCCACCCCGCACCTTCTTGATCAACACGCCCTAGCGCTGGGCCCCTCTCCCCCGGTGCCGGCAACTGGCTCTTCGGACATTCGGTGGGGGTCATGGGGTGAGTCCGCCGGCGGCGAGGAGCATGCGGAGCCGGTAGTTGTCGCGGTTGCGGAAGCCGCGGGCGAGGCGGCGGTGCAGCTCGATGATCCCGTTCACGGCCTCAGTGCCGCCGTTCGATGATCGTCCGGTCGTGAAGTAGGCCAGGAACGCGGCTCGCCAGCGGCGGAGGGTGCGGCCGAGGCGGGCGATCTCGGGGATCGGGCAGGTGTGGAATGTGTCGACGACCTTCTCCGCGATCTGGCGGCCCTCGGCGAGGTCCTTCTGGTGGTAGGCGGAACGCAGTTGCTGGGCGCACTGCCATGCGACGAACACCTCGTCGTGCGCGGGGTCGGCCTCGATCGCTGCCGCGAGCCTGGTCCGCTGCTTCTCGGTGAGGTTCTCGGCGCCGGCGCGGAGGATGGTCTGGATCCCGTAGAGCGGGTCGCCGGTCCGACCGCGATGCCCGAGGGTGTCCTGCTGGACGCGGCGGCGGACCTCGTCGACGGCGGCGGTGCCGAGCTTGACGACGTGGAATGCGTCCAGCACGGCCGTGGCGTCTTCGAGCTGGTCGTCGATCGCGGTCTTGTAGCCGGCGAACGGGTCAAGAGCCGCGACTTTCACGTTCTGCCGGAACGCTTCGCCGCGTTCGGCGAGCCAGGACGCGTAGGCCTTCCCGGAGCGGCCCGGCACCAGGTCGAGCAGCCTGGCCCGCGTCTTCCCGTCCGCGTCGCGGCTCAGATCGACCATCCCGGTAAGCTCCTTCGGACCGCGCTTGCGGGGGTCGACGTGATGCCAGATGTGCTCATCGACACCGAGCGTGGTGACGTTCTCGAATCGGGACTCGTCGGCCGCGAGCCGCTCCAACTCAGGCTCGACAGCGCGCCACACCGTCTTCCACGACGTGCCGAGCTGACGGGCGATACCGTGCACGGTGGCGTGCTCGCGGCGCAGCTGCCCGATCGCCCAGCCGACGGCGCGCGTGGTGATCGACCCGCGCCGGGCGACCAGACCCGGGAGCTGCTCCACGAACGTCCGCCGCGCGCATCCCACCTCGTCGCACCGCCAGACCCGCTGCCGCCATACGATCCGCACCCGCGTCGTCGCGGGCACATCATGAAGCACCCGTCGACGGCGTCCGCGGCCGGTCGCGACGACCCCACACGAGGGGCAGCCGGTCGGCGCCGCTGGCGTCGAGACCGTCACCACCAGCAGCCCGTCGCGACGGTCGACGCGCTCGACATGGACATCGGGAAGACCCAGCAGAACGTCGCAGCGGGAACACGGATCAGCGGCAGAGCGCGCGGAAGCGCACCCCGAAGTAGGGTGAAGCACGTCGAGGTCCTCGTGAAGATCAGACAGTTAGCGCTACTGATCCTCGGGGACCTCGACCCCTAGGGCCTTGACCCTCGATCGTGGACACGGTGTCGGTTCGGTTATGCCGCTTCCGCGAGGGTAGCGGACGCGGTCGCCGCGTAGGCGGCTTCGTAGGTGTTCGGGGTGATGTTGCCGATCGCGGAGTGGCGCCTGCGGGTGTTGTAGCGGTGGGCCCACCGGAACACGGCCCGGTAGGCGGTCGCCTGGTCCGGGAACGCTGCCCGGCCCTCGAGAAGCTCGCGTTTGAGCGCGGCATTGAAGCTTTCGGCCAGTGAGTTGTCGGCACTCGTCCCGATCGCGCCCATGGACTGGGTCACCCTGAAC
>NZ_QDFT01000097.1 GCF_003075375.1 Microbacterium testaceum
GATCATGTTGAAGCGGTCCTTATTGGTCCGCGCTGACTTGCGCTGTCGGAAGCAAGGTGGCTGGCGATGGTGGGAACCTCCGCACCCGCGGTGTCGGAGGTACAACGTAGTCTCTCCGCGAGCCAGCGGCCACCGCTCGGTTGACGTACAATGACGTCTAGACGTCTTATGAGGGAGCGATCATGTCGTTGAAGCCGGGCGCAGTCCGTGATGCCATCGTCCGCTACTTGCGAGCGCAGGGTGTGGATGGCGCGAAGGTGCGCGACATCCACGCGGCGGTCGAGGAATACATCGGTCAGGAGGTCGCAGCCTCGTCCGTGCGCTCCTACTTGAACATAAACACCCCGGCACAGTTCGAGCGCCTCGGGCACGGTATCTACCGGCTGCAGAATGCCTGAGTTGGCTGGTGTAGACCGCGACGAAGCGCCGACGCCGTTCTTTTCGCACAAGACCGCGAAGCTGTTTCACGCCGACTCTCTCGACTGGCTGAGCGCTCAACCGGACAACAGCTTGCACGCCTGTGTGACGGACCCGCCCTACGGCCTAGTCGAGTACACGCCCATGCAGCTCGCAAAGCTGCGAGCTGGCAAAGGCGGTACATGGCGCATACCTCCCAGCTTCGACGGCAACAAGCGTTCACCTTTGCCGCGCTTCACCACGCTGACCGCGCCCGAGCTCGACCAGCTCGAGCGCTTTTTCACCACGCTCGGCGAGCGGTTGCTTCCAAAGCTGGTGCCCGGTGCACACGTGGTGGTTGCAGCCAACCCCCTGGTCAGCCACCTCGTCTCGTACAGCCTCGGCAAGGCCGGCCTGGAGCGGCGCGGCGAGATAGTGCGTCTCGTCACAACCATGCGTGGGGGCGACCGGCCTAAGAATGCTCATGAGGAGTTCCCCGACATCTCCGTCATGCCGCGATCTAACTGGGAGCCCTGGCTGCTCTTCCGCAAACCAATGGTGACCACGGTCGCCGCCAACCTGCGCAAGTGGGGAACGGGGGGCCTGCGCCGCATCTCCGAGGATCAGCCCTTCGGTGACGTGATCAAGTCGGCCCCGACCCATGCGAAGGAGCGTGCGCTCGCTAACCATCCGTCCCTCAAGCCCCAAGCATTCCTTCGACAGGTGGTTCGGGCGGTTCTTCCAATGGGTACAGGTACTGTGCTCGACCCATTCGCAGGCTCCGGCTCCACGCTCGCCGCGGCGGCGGCGTTGGGCTATGACGCGGTGGGCGTTGAGCTTGACCTGGACTATGCCAAGCTCGCGTCCGAGGCTATTCCTAGGCTTGCTTCTTTGCGCGTGAGGTCCGAGGCTTAGGCGCGGGCTTGTCGAGGTAAATCCACCCTTGCCGCAGCTTTTGTGCGCCGTACTTATCCAGCGACGCGGTACGGGTGCCGGTCTCCGTCAACCGGCGATTCAAGCGGAAGTCATCAGCTTCTACCTGCGCGAGATAGATTTCGGTGAACTTCAGGGGAGCCCGATCGTCCGCGGGTTCCGTCGTGCGGTCAGCTTTGTACACAAATACACACATCCACTGATTACGTGCGCCGTGCGTGTCGACCACGCCACCGGCCTTGTTGGTGGTCTTCACCTCGATGCCGTGTTCACCTGACTGCACCTTATTGTGGGCATAACGCCCCTCCACGAGAAGGTCCGGATGCCCGTTGTGGTAGCCGTTGGTGACAAGTGAACGGGCGTGGGTGGCGAGCGCGTCTGTCATCAGGTCGGAAATCATTCCCGACAACATGGCTGGCCTCGACATGTCCTCGAAGCGGCGAAGATTTCGGTCCCGCAGGTTGGTGTTGATGTCGAAGAAAAAATCGTATGCGTCGCGCATCGCAAGCTGGAAGTCCTCGATACGCAAGTTGTAAGGGAGAACGGGAGCGGGATTGAACTTCTCAAGAAAAACTTCTTGCTTCTGGATAGGCATCTGCTGATCGTATCGGTTCACGGAAATGGCGAGTGAATCAGTGCCTCGTCCACGGTGGCTCAAAT
>NZ_QDFT01000098.1 GCF_003075375.1 Microbacterium testaceum
GGTGATGCTGGCGCTGTGGGAGAGCGCCCCGAGTGAGCGCGGCGCGCTCTCCCACAGCGCCAGCATCACCAGGTACTGCGGGTGGGTCAATCCGAGCGGTTCGAGCACCGGCCGGTAGATCGACACCACATTGCGTGCGGCCGTGACCAGGGCGAAGCACACCTGGTTCTCCAGCTTCAACGGGTCGTCCACGGCATCCCTCCGCAATTAGTTAGTACACTAATGATCATGACACGAAAGGATGCCGACCGCCCGCCTCTGCGCGAGCGCGTCCGCGAGGCCGGTGGGTGGTACCAGTACCTGAACACCCGTCTGATCCGCGTCGCCGGCCCCGCGTCGGTGGGCCCCTACGAGACGACGCCCGAGCCGGTGCGCACCGAGCGACCGTGCCCCCTGTGCGGCCACCCGATGTCGGCTCACGGCGTCGACCGCTCGGGCCCGAAACCGCTCCTGCACTGCCCCTGACGCCGGCACCTGACGCCGGCACCTGACGCCGGCACCTGACGCCGGCACTTGACGCCGGCGACGAGGTCGGCGCCGCATCCGAGGCGGGCGCGGCCGCCCCGATGCCCGGCTCAGGCGTGCCCGGCGCGTTCCATCGCGCGCAGCTCCTTCTTGAGGTCCTGGACCTCGTCGCGAAGTCGCCCCGCGAGCTCGAACTTCAACTCGCCGGCCGCGGCCAGCATCTGCTGCGTCAGGTCGGCGATCGTCGACTCGAGCTGATCGGCACCCTCGGCCGCGATGCCCGTGCGGCGCAGCTGCGGTGTCGGCGACTTGCCCTTGCCCGCCTTGTCGTTGCGTGCCAGGAGCTTCTTCGTGTCGGTCGCCTCTCGCGCCAGGACCTCGGTGATATCGGCGATCTTCTTGCGCAGGGGCTGCGGATCGATCCCGTGCTCCGTGTTGTACGCGATCTGCTTCTCGCGGCGGCGCTCGGTCTCGTCGATCGCGTTGCGCATCGAGTCCGTGATCTTGTCGGCGTACATGTGCACCTCGCCCGACACGTTTCGGGCGGCGCGACCGATCGTCTGGATGAGAGAGGTGCCGCTGCGCAGGAACCCTTCTTTGTCGGCGTCGAGGATCGCGACCAGCGAGACCTCGGGCAGGTCGAGGCCCTCGCGCAGCAGGTTGATGCCGACGAGCACGTCGTACACGCCCGCGCGCAGCTCGGTGAGCAGTTCGACGCGTCGCAGGGTGTCGACGTCGGAGTGCAGGTAGCGGACGCGGACCCCGTGCTCGCCGAGGAAGTCGGTGAGCTCTTCCGCCATCTTCTTCGTCAGGGTGGTCACGAGCACGCGCTCGTCCCGCTCGACGCGGACGCGGATCTCTTCGAGCAGGTCGTCGATCTGCCCCTTCGAGGGCTTGACGATGATCTCGGGATCGACGAGACCGGTGGGGCGGATGATCTGCTCGACCACCCCGTCGGCGATGCCCATCTCGTACCGGCCCGGCGTGGCCGAGAGGTAGACCGTCTGCCCGACGCGCTCCTTGAACTCGTCCCACCGCAGAGGGCGGTTGTCCATCGCGCTCGGCAGTCGGAAACCGTGCTCCACGAGGGTGCGCTTGCGCGAGGCGTCGCCCTCGTACATCGCCCCGATCTGCGGCACGGTGACGTGCGACTCGTCGATCACGAGCAGGAAGTCGTCGGGGAAGAAGTCGAGCAGGGTGTGCGGGGGCTCCCCGGCGACGCGGCCGTCCATGTGGCGGGAGTAGTTCTCGATCCCCGAGCAGAACCCGAGCTGCTGCAGCATCTCGAGGTCGAAGGTGGTGCGCATGCGCAGGCGCTGCGCCTCGAGCAGCTTGCCCTGCGACTCGAACTCCTTCAAGCGCTCCTCGAGTTCGTGCTCGATCGTCCCGATCGCACGGTGGACGGTGTCGGTGCCGGCGACGTAGTGCGAAGCGGGGAAGATCGGAACGGAGTCCATCTTCTGGATCACGTCGCCCGTGAGCGGGTGCAGCGTGTACAGCGCCTCGATCTCGTCACCGAACATCTCGATGCGGATCGCGTACTCCTCGTACACGGGGATGATCTCGATCGTGTCGCCCCGCACGCGGAAGTTGCCGCGCGAGAAGTCGACGTCGTTGCGGTTGTACTGCATCGAGATGAACTTGCGGATGAGGGCGTCGCGGTCATACCGCTCCCCCACCTGCAGAGCGACCATGGCGCGCAGGTACTCCTCGGGCGCACCGAGGCCGTAGATGCAGGACACCGTGGATACGACGACGACGTCGCGCCGCGACAGCAGGGAATTCGTGGTCGAGTGCCGCAGACGCTCCACCTCGGCGTTGATCGAGCTGTCCTTCTCGATGAAGGTGTCGGTCTGCGGGACGTAC
>NZ_QDFT01000099.1 GCF_003075375.1 Microbacterium testaceum
GCAGCAACCTGCTTGTCATCATCGGCCTCGAAACGAGGATGCAAGATGTGTGCACGGATACGAGAGGCTGTTTCAGCGTGCGCAAAAGATGGGAAAAAGAACTCGACCGCCTGATAGTAGGCAAGAAACTCGAGTAGCGGCAACCCCGCCGCCTGCCTGCCGTATTGATACAGCGCGAGAGCTTCGAGGGCGTATCCGTTGCGAGGAAAGGCGGGAGCGCGTTTCACGGGATCTGCCGGACGTAATTGCACTGAAGACCGCTTGCGGCCTAAGGTGAAGCCCAGGTTGTACCGCACATCAAGATCGAACAAGAAGCTCTGTCCGTGCCTATCAAGAACGGCCATAGCTTCGTCATGCTGGTGCGCCTCAAACCCTTTTAGCTTGAGGGAGAGGGAGCGAAGTCGCGGCCCCAATATAGCTTTCGCCGTTTCGGAGGGAGACGAAATCTCGAGACTGCGAGCACCACGCGACACCACGAATGCTCCATCACGGTTCAGGCTTGGGCCACCGGTACCGCTTTCCAAGTCAGCTGCCGTCAAAATCTCCTGCATTCGACGAGGTCCAGCACTAAAGGGCCGTCCGCTCGGAAAGTCCAAAGCTGCCTCGATGACTCCAGTCGTTCGGTTGACGAAAGCATCGTAAGACCCAAGGAAAGCGATCGCGCTGAAGTCCAAGTCGGCGACGGCGTCAACATCTTGCTCCCAGATAAAGGAGCGTCTATGCGAACGCCCATTTGGGAACATGACCTGGAGACGTCGCCACTGAGTAGAGGCCCCAACAGGTTTCACCTCCAACCCCGCGGCCTCGATGTGCTTCTGTAGAGCGATAAGCGCAGCAGATGGAGTCCGCGTCGGCCGCTCTAGACCTTCCAGTTCGTTCAACGTCTTCCCCCAAACGGGTTGCTTGGCAGCCAGAAAGCACAGCGGCGAACCCCGCGGCCGCAACCTGAGCCTAGCGGCAAAAGGTCGCCAATGGCGGTGCCTCGTTGCACTCTCACCCTCGGCCCGTCAACATGCCACCATGAAAGCTTATTGGGACCTTTACGACCGCACCCTCAAACGCATTGCGGAAGAGAAGCCGCAATCAATAGACGGGATCAAAGCAGTACTGGATGCGTTCGAGCCGCCGAGCAGCGGCATTGCATTCTTTCCGGGCGGTGCTGACGAAACGCTTGCAGAGGCCATACACACTGCCGGATGGAGCATTGACTACCGCGAAGGCACGTATGTGTGGGTAGCCACCTCGAAGACGGGTGAAGTACTGACCCACGTCGAGGGTGATATCTACCGTGGGAATACCGCCATGGCCTGATTTGCGCTCAGGCCGTCGTTCACGACGAAAAGCCGCCCGACGTAGGCGAATCACGTCGGGCGGCTTCTCGCTGCGAGACTGCGGACCTGCGCCGCTACGCGTTGCCCCTAGAGGCAGG
>NZ_QDFT01000100.1 GCF_003075375.1 Microbacterium testaceum
GTGGACGCCGTCTGCGAGCGCGGCCCGAACACCATTCGCTGTGTCGACTGTGAGACCCGCGCTGCGGTCGAGACAGSAACATCGGCSACCAGCCGCCTCAGTGAGGCCGTCACTGCAGGTCGAGTTGAGGCATACCTTGACCTAGGCGGACCGTGATGCAGTTCGCGGACAGGCTCACCGCAACGTCAGATCGGTTGACCGTGAAGCTGACCCGCGAGATGTAGGGCACCAAGCAAAAGCATCTGGCCGTGGCACCCTACCCGTCGCGATTGACGGGGTGGCCGTGGCGGTAGAGCGCATCGAGCCACCGCTGATTTCGATCAGCGGTCCATTCCGGTTCGATGTCAAGCGCGAACGCCAGGCAGCCATCGACGTAGTTGATCATGGATAGCGCCGAGTCAAAGCGGCGAGCGGCCGCGTGCCCGGCGGGACCGTACTTGTCCACGCAGCGAATGTGGTTGTCCAGCCGACTTCGAAACTCCGGGACAAGGCGGACCTCACGCTCAGTCAGCATCAGCCCCAGCACGATCTTGCGCGCCCCGGGCGGGACCACGCGTGTCTTCTTCCGGTGGACAACGAAACCCGCCAGCGAGATTGCTCGCTCGACTTCAGTCACCAGTTTGACAATCGAAGCCCGCTCGAACGGCCCGGATGACGAGAAGGTGAGGTCGTCCGAGTATCGCGTGTAACTCAATCCGTTGCTGTCGGCGAGCCTCCTGAGCATCGCGTCCATACTGAACGCCACCGCGTTCGCCAGCGCGCCGCTGGTCGGAGCTCCTTGCGGAAGCACGCCACGGAGTGGGGATCCGTACGCGTCGACGCCGCGCCCTTCGAGCCAGCGTTTATCCGCATCGAGCCAGAGGGGTTTTGTGCAGATTCTCGCCATCTCAAAAGCTAACAACGCCGGGTATCCCATCCCGCGTAACGCGCCGTAGACTCGTGCCTCCTCGATCGTTCCGAAGAAGTTGTGCAAGTCCATCTTGAGAAGCCAGCGCGCCCCGATGTGCTGTTCTGCGCAATCCCGTATGCAGCGTCCGCGGCGATAGGCGTAGGCGGCATCATGAAACTTCAGGCCGCTAAGCACGTTGCTGAGGATCCAGCGTTGCACATGCATGAGGCTTGGCATCGGCGCCCAGATTGCGCGATATGTCCCGTCACGCTTGAGGCGCCGGATTGCTGTATAGTCGTCGATCTGTCTCTGGACAATGGACCTGAGGTAACCCCACTTGGTCTCCGTCTCTCGAGCCAAGTGCGAAAGGGTGAGA
>NZ_QDFT01000101.1 GCF_003075375.1 Microbacterium testaceum
GGTATCGCATGATGGCCAGGAGGTTGCAGCTACTAGCACGCCGGATCAGCCGTGGAAGCGTGACCGCACCCCTGAGGAGACTGCCGCGCTCGATACTCGCGCGGCCAACGGAGAGTTGCTTCCCGGTCGCAAGAAGAAGGATGCCTACAGCTTTGGATGGTTGACGACCATCGACCTGGAAGTGATTTGGACTGTTGCCAGCGCACGGCTCATCAAGGCGGAGAGCGTGCAGGTTGCACGTGGATGGAAGCGTGTAGAGGCCGCCTACAAACGGCTTCGGCGGTTGGAGAACGGCGGCCTGGTCCGCGCTCAGCGGGTTGTTGGGGTTGGCCAGGTGTGGACGGTGACAAAGCTCGGGCTACGCACGCTGCGCGCAAATGGCTTCGAGGCACGCTGGACAAAAGGCCGGACCAATGAGGCCGACGCTTTCCCCTACGTCGGCCCCGGTGACATCTCACTGCACAATGTGGCACACACTCTCGCACTCGCTCACGTCCGCGCCCAGTTGCTCCGCGGCGGCTACTACGACCTGCGGTTCGGTGAAGAGGGCTCTTCCCCAGTCGCCCCCGCGCAACTCATCAGCGAATGGACCATGAAGACGTCGTGGGAAGCACTGACTGGCCCGCTGCGAGACGGGTCGAGACACGAAGACCGACTCGTTGAGGCCAATAAGGTCGCCGCTGCGTATCGGCAGCGAGTAACCGAAGGGCGCGGCACGTGGGAGGAAGCGTTCATCAGCGCTCCCATGCTGTGGGTGCCTGCTCACCCGCCCGTCGAGCGTAACTATCGCGGCGAATCCGGTCCCGAATCGTCCGTCGAGCACGGCGGCTCGCACCTTCCCGACTTGGTGGTGAGTCGCCTAGCCAATCAGGACCGACTGAACGTGAACACGGCGGTGGAAGTGGAGCTCACGTACAAGAAGGTTTCCGACTATGTGCGAATCTTCGACGCCTACAGCAAGAGAGGCGGCATGTATCACCGCGTTGTGTGGCTGGTGCCCGACGAGAGCATTGAGCGGGTGATGCTGAAAGCGTTGGAGAAGCTTGGGAAAGCCGCAGCGCAGCACGTCATTCTGCCGCTGAACCTCGATGACGTACCAATCCTGATGAGCGTAGACAAGCGCGACCAGCACCGCGTTGAGCGCCGCACTAAGCGCGCGCTACCTAAGTCCAAGGTGACCGGTGATTTCGCCAGCCCCTTCCGCTCCGCTGCGGATCGGTCGGCTTCCAGCGGTGTGAGCAATGGCTGAGGCACGGTCCGAAGTGGTGGAGGGCATCCGTGAGTTCGTGCTGGAGTCCTTCTGGCACCATGCGACGAAGCGCACCAGATGGCTGGAGCAGGCACAGCGGGACGACGCGAGGGTGCATATTGGTACGCAGCGCGCCGCCCGCTCGCGCATGAAGCAACTGCACACAGCCCCGCGAATCACCTACGACGTGCATCAACTCCGGGTGCGCTCCGACGCCT
>NZ_QDFT01000102.1 GCF_003075375.1 Microbacterium testaceum
TCAACACGCTCTCTTGCTCCAGCGCAAGTATTTAACCGGGCTGTTCTCCTGATGCTCGGCGAAGCCGAGCCAAGAGGGAAGCAACCGGAGGAGAGAGAGGCGGACGCCGAGCGCCCGCACCCTCACTCAGCGGCCACGGGACTAGCTGTTTTTTCTTTTTTCAGCGGCTTCCACCGGACAGCACCGGCTAGCTTTCGGACCCGTCGGAGGCGGCCTCGTCTTCATTGGGCCACTCCGCCGGAGGCGGTCCAAGGATCTTGCGAGCAGCTTTGGTGGTGAGCCATGCGAAGGTCCGGTTGCCACCAGCGCCCACAACCACTCCGATTGCGAGCGGAATCTGCTTTCCAAGCACTAGAACACCCTGCTTCGTTCCCCATTTGGTGATGAAGCGCGGACCGAGCACGTTGTTCGCCGCGTTCACGACAGACATCGGGATCGCTTTGACGATGCGCTTACCCCAATGCGGAACGGTTCGGCCAAGGAGCGGTCGGAGCACGCTAGTGGCGGTGCTGTCGCCCACCAAAACAGCCGTAACCAGCAGCTGTCGCCGCTCGTGATCCTCCAGATCGACGCCGTACACCTCTGCCACCGTGAGTGCATAAAGCACCGAAGCCTCGAGGAAGGTCAGGAGGTCAACGAGCGTAACCGGTAGCTGGACAGCGAAGTTCGGAACGATGGCGGCCGCACCCGTGCCTGCACCAGTCACGGTGACAGTGTTCAGGTAGTAGGCATTCAGGTGCGCGACCATCTCGGTCGGTGTCTTGTCAGGATGCACGCGACGTAGCCGAGCCACTGTGGACTGGGCGACGGGGTATTGAGCAGTGAGCGCCTTCTTCAAACCAGCCTGGATCAGTGCTTTGGGGTCTCGCTCAGCGGGTTCGCTCATGAGGCGAGCTTGGCAGACATCTTGATCAAAGCGCGAGATCGCAACGCTACGTGTCAGGATCAAGCTTAAGGG
>NZ_QDFT01000103.1 GCF_003075375.1 Microbacterium testaceum
GTGTGCGTGCGAAAAGATGGCGCTCTTCGTCGGTTACCGACGGTGATCTGGCCGTGGTGTTGCCGACCGCTGGTGATGGCAACATTGGCGATCAGGCGATGCTGCAAAGTCTGTGTGAGAACGTTCCTTATCGCAGGATCGTAGTGCTAGTAGAATCAGCTAGAAGTTTTAGAAAGGTCTACGTCGAGCATCGAAGCATCGTTTACGTGGAGGTCCCGGGGCTTACCGGCGGAGCCGGCCTATTCAAACGGCCTCAGCTCCTGAAGCGGTTCATGCAGGTGCTTGCGCCCGCTGTGGCATTTTATGTGGTCGGCGCAGACATCATGGATGGCGGTTACGACCCACGCGAGACGGTGTGCCGGAGCTCGCTTGTGAACGTCGCGACCATTATGGGGAAGAAGGCCACGATCACGGGATTCTCCTGGAACGGGCAGGCTGATCCAACGGCGACGTGGGCTCTCCGTCGTGCGTCTCTGCATTCGCGCCTCATCGTTCGAGATCCCGTGTCCTACATGCGGCTTCACAGTCAGATTCCGTCGGCGGAGTTGGGGTCTGACCTAGTATTTGCGGTTCCGAATAGGCCGGCAGTTACGGAGTACTCAGAGTGGTTAGCGTATCGAGGAGCTTCCACTTCAACGTTGGTGGTCAACTGCAGCGGTCTCTTGCTGAAGAACGCGGCACTCCTCGACGCATTCTATGAGGTTGTCGCGAATATGCTCGACGGAGGCGTGAGGGTCTTAATTCTCCCTCACGTGATCCGCACTTCGGACGACGACCTGGTCGCGTGCCGCAGCTTGGCCCAACGAGTGGGCGCACGTGATAATTTTCGCCTCGTAGAAGAGCTCCTCCTCCCTGATGAGGTCTCGCACATCGTGTCAAATGCTGATGCGGTTCTCACGGCCCGTATGCACCTCGCAATCCTCGCGATGCGAAATGGCGTCCCGGCGGCAGTCGTAGGGACTCAGCGCAAGGTAGAAGGGCTACTC
>NZ_QDFT01000104.1 GCF_003075375.1 Microbacterium testaceum
TCCAGCATCGGGTTGTGATGCTCTACTCCCGTGTCATCGCCGCCGATGAGGTCGTCGAGTTGCGCGTCAAAGGCCGGTTTTGACGCCGGTTCGGGCAGTTTGACCTTGCTGAAATCCATGTTCGTCTCCTTGTCGTGCTAGTAGCTGTCAGCTACCAGCGGTTGCGGCAAGGAATATCGAAACCAGGAATGTGGGTGGAATGTAGATGGTATTGAGACGCGGAACCGAATGGTGAATGAGCTTGGAATGAGGTGTGGGATACCCGCATTCCGTGGCGGCCTCGAACAGCCGAAGCGACCCGGCCCACTCCGTGGGACTCGCCAACGTGAGGCGACAGCGCACCCTGTCACCGCAGTTGCCGGAAGCTTTAGCCAGTACTGGAGTGAACTAACCACCCGCATATCCTGGGGAGCCGTCCCCATATCTACAACTGACCACCCCTCCCGCTGCCTCGAACCGGAGTGCTGCGTCACTGTGTGCCGGTGCACTGTGGACTGAGTAACCAGCCCCAGAGATCACCGGCACACAGCTCCTTGACTCCTGAACGAGTGCAGCTCGGGGCACCATGGGGATGCTTCGGTCAACTGCGGCAAGCTTTATGAAGACCACGGGGCTGCTTCAACACGCTCTCTTGCTCCAGCGCAAGTATTTAACCGGGCTGTTCTCCTGATGCTCGGCGAAGCCGAGCCAAGAGGGAAGCAACCGGAGGAGAGAGAGGCGGACGCCGAGCGCCCGCACCCTCACTCAGCGGCCACGGGACTAGCTGTTTTTTCTTTTTTCAGCGGCTTCCACCGGACA
>NZ_QDFT01000105.1 GCF_003075375.1 Microbacterium testaceum
GTGGCAAAGGGGTTCACATCCAGACCGAGACAACAGGAGWTCGCGGAGACGAGTTCACCTTCTCAGACGGGTCCAGGCAGACGTACCAGTCAGTCATCTTCGCCACCGGGTACGAAGCGGGCGACGAGTGGCTACCCACTTTCCCGCAACCTCAGCGACGCATCCGCACCTCGACGGCGCTTCCTGGTCTGTTCGTCGCCGGAATTCCCACCCACAGCCACGCCAAAGCCAACACCCTCCCCGGGGCGTGGGCGGACGCGACTCGTATTGCCCGTCTCATCCACGCCCGACCCTGAAAGATCAATGAAACTCTTCCTCGCATCCACATTTCGCCATCAGGTATCGAAAGTCCTGTTGGTGCTGTGCACCACCGTCGCTCTTAGCGCCGCCTTCATCGTTGCAGGACCCGCCACACCAACCGCTGCCGTCGTTGCGACCGCGCTGAGCTCGGCCACCTTAAAGGCCACCGTCGCGAGCTCCGAGACTCCATCGCCCGCCCATCAGACCCACCCTCACTTCACCGCGACCCCCCGCGCGGACGGTCGCGGAGTGCCCACCGGTGGCGGCGAGACCGCCCCCGTAATGGGACTTTCCGTAGTGGCGCTCATTCTCGGCAGCGCGTTCGTCATGCTCCTCATCACGGCGCGGCGAACCCGCCATCTCCGGAGGAGCCAAGAGAGTGACCGCTGAAAAAACGCGACCGTTCGCCATCGCCTGCATAGTGGCAGCGGCCGCGGTGTTAATAGATCAGTTCAGCAAGGCCGTTGCCCTGACCGCGCTTGCAGACGGG
>NZ_QDFT01000106.1 GCF_003075375.1 Microbacterium testaceum
GTGCGAGGCGGACCGGCCGACGATGTAAGGCCCAACGGGCTGGTTGCCTCGACGAGCCTCGGTGTGCCAGTCAGTCGGCCGTAGCAGCCTCAGGCGTTCCGTCTGGCTCGGGTTGGGGCTCGTAATGACCAAGCGACCTTTCGTGTAGAAATGCGCACAGCTCGGCCGCCACCTGCAGGTCATGGGTTAGCGCATTCAACTCGAAGCTCGTCAAGTTCAGTGTCTCTGCGCCCGGTTCGATCAGTACGTGCCAGCTGAGCTCGTCGCCCGAATCGCAAGGTTCTATCCACACGCTGTTCGGAAGATGCTCCATCGGCATGACCACCAGGCCGGTATCGTCACCATCAGAGCCGTCCTGGACGACGACTCGGATCTCTTCGCCAGCATTGCGGGCGTCTACGAACTCCGTTACCCAATGCTCCAACGTAGCTTTGCTGTGAAACGGCATGCGCCTTCCTCTTTGCTAAGGGCAGCCTCGGAGCCGCGACGAAGCATTCTTGCACGATTCGCTCGGGTCCGCTCAACGCATACAGCTACTTCGCGTGCAACCTGCTGAGGGGGCCTCGACCACTCGAGGCGGGGGCTTTACCAAGACGCCGCACCGCAGGCCGCAGCCTCGCGGCATTGCGGGGTGCGAACGGGTGTGCCTGTGGGTGAGAGGCGTTCGTGCTGGTGCTGTCAGCTACGCCGCCGCGCTGATATTCGGTCGCATCGACAAAGGAGGACACCATGGCTGGTGAACCAAAGCAAACCATCGAGGAAGCGACCAAGAGTTTTCTCCATCGGCGCCTGCTCGAAGACCTCGAACTCAGAGACAGACTGGGCGATGCCGTGCGCTGGCTCGACGCGGATGGTGTGAG
>NZ_QDFT01000107.1 GCF_003075375.1 Microbacterium testaceum
CGAGACGATCCTCGCGCGCGTGCTGCGCAAGGTCGCAGCGGATTACGACGTCATCCTGGTCGACTGCCAGCCGTCGCTCGGGCTGCTCACCGTCAACGCGCTCACCGCGGCGCACGGCGTGCTCATCCCGCTCGAGTGCGAGTTCTTCGCGCTGCGCGGTGTCGCGCTGCTGGTCGAGACGATCGACAAGGTCCGCGACCGCCTCAACCCCGCGATCGAGCTCGACGGTGTTCTCGCCACGATGTACGACCCCCGCACGCTGCACTCGCGCGAGGTGCTCGAGCGCGTGGTCGAGGCGTTCGGCGACGATGTGCTCGAGACGGTCATCGGTCGCACGGTCAAGTTCCCGGATGCCTCGGTGTCGGGCATGCCGATCACGGAGTTCGCGCCCGAGCACGCCGCCGCCCAGGCCTACCTGCGGCTGGCGCGGGAGCTGGTCGCCCGTGGCGCCGTCGCCTGACGACACCCTCGCCGACGCCGCGGTCGCGGCGTCCCGCTCCACGGACCTGCGCGACGCCGACGGGGTCGGCCCTGCGGCATCCGACATCCCTGTCCCCGTCGACGCAACCGGCGCCGACGSGGACAGGGA